>CAWUST010000001.1:0-78201 GCA_963925495.1 uncultured Flavobacteriales bacterium
TTTAGTTTATAATTCTACTTTTTGCTTTTTTAGACTCTGCTATTTCTGCCTAAGTTTCTTCCAACAATTCGTTGAGTTTTTCAGGATTTTCAATAATAGGGTAATGGCCCACACGGCTAGTGTACTTTATGTGAAACCCAAGTTTACATCCTTCTCTCAACGCGGTAACATTTCTAGCAAAATTAACAGGCGTTCAGTTTTTACGAGTATTACCAGATAAACCATGCCCAGACAAATCCAAGGTTACAACACTATGTTTTCCCTTAAAATACGCTACTTGATTTTTCCAGTAGAGCTGTTCAATACACCAGCCATGAACAAAAATCAATGTTGGACCTCACGATCCATTATTAGTATAGGCAATAGGAGTATTGTCGAAAGAAATGAGCCCATCGGAATCCTCTTCACAAGAAGTGAGAAAGAGGATTCCAATAAGTTCAAAAACAGAGAGTTGGTTAAGTATAAATTTTATTTTTTACTTTTCAATTCCTCAAGAAGATCATCATTTTTCTTGATGTAAGAATCGTATTTTGCTTCTGTAGCCAATTTTTTAGAAAGTGTAGCTGAAATAATAGCCTCTTTAGTTTTACCAGATTTTGCCAATATTTTAGCTTGCCAATGAATTACCCAAAATTTAGGTTTCTCTTTTGACAAATCAACTGAAGTATTGACCCATTCTAAAGCCTTGTTTAGATCTTTATCATTTTCATAATAATACTTAGCTGCATCATAATAATCGCCTGCGCTTGGGCCAGCCATTGTTTCATTAATTGATTTCATTACAGCAGACTCAACATCCGATATTACTGAAAAAGATACAGAAGTATTTTCCCAAAGAAGTTGTACGTTTAATGCATTTGTTTTCACGTCTGTGAAATTGAAAGTAAAAGTTTCTACAGTTTCTGAGTAAGACTTAGGTTTTACTTTAATACGTAACGCATCTTCTTCCTCTTTATATGAAGCAGGTCTTGAGTCAGCATTATTTGAGAAAATTAGGGTCCACTCAACCTTTCCGGGTATGGTAAGAATGGTGTATTTTCCAGCTTTTAGTGCTTGACCTTCAACACTTACATCACTTGTAAATTTAATGCTAGTTGGAGCATTTGCTCCTGTTCTCCACATTTTGCCAAAAGGTACTAGTTCACCATATATTTTTCTTCCTTTTATTCCAGGACGAGAATATTTAATAGAGACTTTAGAAAGACCAAGATCTTGTTTTATTGAAGCTCCTGAGCTAGGTTGCGGAGTTTTAATTTGCCCATTACTGGTAGTAGAAATTAATAAGCCAATAAGCAGGGCAGTTGAAAATGATAATAGATGTTTCATAGATTTATTTTTGAATTTACTTAAGATTGCAAATTTAAGCATCTTATAAATAGCAGAAGTGTTGTTTCGTTAAAGAAAAAAATTTAAAGCGATACTCTTCTCTTATATTTCTTATAAAAGTGATATTGGCTTTGCGATTTTTTAAGACAATCACACACTTATACAAATAACGAATATAAAGGGTAGTTTGCTTCGTAATTGGCATTAAAAACAAGAATGAATTTTGAAGGTTTCAATTATTTCTCAATCGGAAAATAAGGCAAAAAAAAACCCCCATTTTAAATGGAGGTTTTTAATTTATGAACTTAATAATTATTTCTCACCACTGTAAGTTGCGCCTAGTGAAAATCCAGACAGTTTACCTTGGATAGTCATTAAAGCAATTAATTTATTGTTCAAATAGTAACCTGTACCACTTACATATCCTTCAGTTTCACCTGGCATAATAGTTAAAGGCACTAAAGTACGGGGCATTATAACTGAATCTTTAGCAGTTAACACACCATTAACATCAATATTTGTTATGCTTCCTGGGGCAAGAGTAATAGCTATTTTGAAACTTTGAGCTGTTGCATCTGTACCAAAATTAGAAGCCGCAATAGAAGTCCCGAAATTGCCAACACCAGGTATGGACAAGGTACCAGTATAATCGCCTTTTAAATCATTTCTTACTTCATTGCTACAAGTACCACCATTGTAAAACTCAGTACAAGCACAAGAACCTGTTGAAGCATCACTAGTTCCACCGTTTACGCAAACGTTTGAACAATCAGCTGTTTTCTTATCGCAGGAAGCTGCATTTTCACAAGTTTTGTCTTTACACTTATCACAAGAGGAAAAGAACCCCATGGATACTACTGCTATTGCTAAAAATAATTTTCTCATTTTTTTTGATTTTAAAAATTTAAAACACAAATCTAAACAATTAATTGAATTGGTAATTAATTCATCATTCTGAAACCCTCTTTTGTTTCTTCGAAAGTTATGGTTGCGGAATGCTTGGAACCAAAAGAGGTATAATAAGTAGTGGTACTAAATCGTAAAATCGAATCAGTTATTTCTCCGGTTCCTTCTTTTCTATATTCCTCACCAACAAATGTTGAACGACAATCAATGGTAAACTTGTTATTAGTAATTAATTCAAACGGAACATCAGCTTTTTTAATAGTTCCAGCCTAATGCTGCTAACGCGTAAGCCATAACAAACATTTTTATAATATGATATTTAAAGTTTTGATTTCAAATCGTGGCAATTTTACTAATTCTCAAAACGTGAAAAAACATGCAAAAAAAAAGCAGGTTACATTTTGCAACCTGCCTTTGCTATTAATAATTTGTTAGAACTATTTTTTAGTTCCAGTAAATTTAAGGGTTCCAGTATATGTCACACCTTGATCGGTTCCACTAACTGTGGCATCCATAGTGAATGAAGAACTACTAAAAGTACCAGTACCATCTATTCTATCAACTTCACCATCTAAGGTGTCTATAATAGATACTTTATAGGCAGTATTTGAAGTTAACTCGATTAGCACATCATCATCTATAACCAATATTTTAGCATCTGTCCCAGAAAGCGCAATCGGAAAGGTGTCTGTTTCGATACTTGTGAACCCCTGGAATGATATTGTAGATGTACCAATGTATGTTCCCACATAATCATTTCTTACTTCATTGCTACAAGTACCACCATTGTAAAACTCAGGACAGTTACAGTCACCAACTTTCTTTTCACAAGTTGCGCCATTTTCACAACCCGCATCTTTACACTTATCACAAGAGGAAAAGAACCCCATGGATACTACTGCTATTGCTACTAAAAACTTTCTCATACTTTTTTATTTATAATTAATAAAATTAATTTCTCAACAAATATAATAAATGAAAAGACAAGCCACTTAAAATGTTTTAGTTACATCGATATTTTGCCCCTAAATGAAACAATATTAGGCGGACTCCTTTCAGTTGGGTAAAAAGTGCTAAATGAAAAATTTGAGTATGTTAAATATCCAGATTTCGAATTAATATTGCTGTTTTCTGGATTTGGGAAAGGACCTTCATTTTTGCAGAATGGAGAGGCTTTGGATTTAGGAATTTCCAGTATGACCAAAACCGCCTGTACCTCTTTTGCTGTCTTTAAGAACGTCAACCTCTTGCCAATCAATTTGTTCGTGTTTGGCAATTACAAGTTGAGCAATTCGTTCTCCATCATTTATTGTAAAAGTGTCATTACTACAGTTTACTAAAATAACCCCTACCTCGCCGCGATAATCTGCATCAATGGTTCCAGGAGAATTTAGCACTGTAACGCCATGTTTTGCAGCCAATCCACTTCTTGGGCGCACCTGAGCTTCATAGCCCGGATGCAATTCCATAAATATACCTGTAGGAATTATTACTCTTTCTAGAGAACCAAGTTCAATTGGAGAGTCTATATTTGCTCGTATGTCAATACCAGCAGAATTAGTTGTGGCGTATTGTGGTAAGTTGTGCTTGCCTTTATTAATTACTTTGACTTTCATTTAGCCTATTTTTTTTGTAAATTTTCTCTCTATGGTAACTAAACTAAGAGTAAATCCCAATGTAAATACCACTGCAATAATCCAATGAAGATTTGGGAAACTTGCCTGTAAGTTAACTCCCACAAAATAGATTAGTATGGCAAACCCTATATAGCCTAACACTTTAGAAAGATTATAAGGGATTGGGAAATGTTTTTGACCTAAAACATAAGATGTTATTACCATTCCAGCGTAAACAATAAGAGTTGCCCATGCCGAACCAACATAGCTATACATAGGAATTAGAATAAAGTTTAAGGTAATGGTTAAAATTGCCGCACCTATGGCAATGTAAGCTCCAAATTTTGTTTTGTCGCTCAACTTGTACCATATAGACTGGTTGTAATAAATTCCTAAGCAAACATTTGCCATTAATAAAACTGGAACTACCTGAAGACCCACCCAATATTCTTCATTTGGAATAAAATATTTTATTAAATCAATAAACATCATTACTCCTAGAAATATAGATGCACAAACAATGACAAAATAATTCATAACCATGGCATAAGTATTTTTAGATCCTTTCTCTTTTTCTTGTGAAAAGAAAAATGGCTCTGCTGCATATCTATAAGCCTGAATAAAAAGGGTAATTATAATACTCACTTTGTAACATGCTCCATAAATACCAATTTGCGCCATAGTAGCCTTTTCACCCAAATCATCAAATAACATATATTTTAACATGATTCGGTCAAGGGTTTCATTAACGATACCGGCTAATCCGGCAATTAAAAGTGGCAATGCATAACCAATCATTTGGCGAAGCAAAACTTCATCGAACTTACCTGGCAGTTTTACCAACCAAGGTAAAACTATAATTATTTTCACACCGCTTGCAATCAGGTTAGCAATAAAGACATATCCCACTCCAATTTCAGGGTTGTAAAAAGTATCAATCAACCAATTGGTGTCACCGCTTTGATAATGCGGCATACAATACGCCAAGAAAAACAAGTTGAGCCCAATGTTTACTCCCACATTTACCAAGTTAACTGTGGCAAACCGCATGGGCATATTTAAGCTTCGCAAGCGCGCCATGGGTATAGACGATAATGCGTCCATACTCACAATCAAAGCAAACCAAACAATGTATTCACTGTGGTTTGGGTACTTAATTAAATCGGCCCAACTTTGTTGGAAAACAATGGCCATAGTAACAAAGAGCATTGAAGTGGTAAATACGCTTCTCACTGCCGTTGAAAATACATTTACTTCTTGGGCCTTGTTTTTATTGGTGTATCGGAAATAGGCTGTTTCCAACCCATAAGTTAAAAGAATAACCAAAAATGCTACGTAGGCATACATTTCGGTGATAATTCCATATTGCTCAGTGGTAAAAACTTCTTTTCCGGTGTGTAATGGAGTAAGTAGGTAATTGAGGAAACGCCCTACAATACTGCTGAGTCCGTAAATTGCGGTCTGTCCCGCTAGTTTTTTTAAGATATTTGACAATGATTTTGCTTAATGTTCAAAAATGGGAAACTTAAGCTAGTGTTGTTTGTTGTTGGCTTCTATTTTTTTAACATTGATTTTGCAAAAAATTAACGCACCAAATAAACATTTGCAGAATAGAAATGAAACTCATTTAAATAATCTTTGGCTCTTATTTTATAAATGTAAGTCCCAATAGGACACTTATCTAAGTTATTTCTCTTTTTCCCGTTCCATCCATGATGAAGTTCATTAGTTTCAAAAACAATAGAACCCCACCTATCATAAATGGTGAACTCTATTTCTTTTACACCTACTATAATTGGCTTATAGACTTCATTGAGCCCATCATTATTCGGCGTGAAAGTAGAAGGGGTGAAAAAAGCAAACTCGTTATCTACAACCACATATTTAGAAGCCGTATCAATACAACCATTGTCATTTTTAACTATTTGACTTACCTTAAATTTTCCGGGTTTACTAAATATATGATCAGAATTGCAGTTGGAGGTTACGTCTTCATCGCCAAAATAAAGAATGCAGTTTTTTCTGTTGTATGATTTGTCTATAACAGAAACTACCGGATCGAAAATACTGACTTGTGTTTCTGAAATATCGAAGCCGGCAGTTGGTCCCGAGAATACGTTTATTATTTTGTACTGTGGCGGCAAGGTGTCTTTACATCCAGAATTAGTAAAGGCTTGATGAGAAATCACGTATTCTCCAGGCTCTGTAAAAGTAAAACGCTTTATAGAATCGGTATAGGTTTTATTATCCACTTTCCATATAGTAGTAACATCCGTCCAAGCTTTACTGCGGTCTTCTAATTGAACTTGCAATGGAGTACACCCAGAATTATTTCTAATGTAAAAATCAGGGATAAGATTTGGGTAAACAACGGCATATTGTGTTATGCTAGAACGGCAACCTTTGTGCTCATAGCTAAGTACAATCTTGTATCTCCCAGTATCTTTGAAGCTAATGTTTTTGGGGTTAAAATCTGTGCTCGTATTTGGGACCCCTCGGTCAAAGGTCCATTTAATATTTGTGTAATTCCGGAATTTACCTGCCGCGTAAAAATCAAATACTGGGTTGGTGATACACTTATCTGGTATTTTTTGCATATCGGCTTCCACGCCGTGGTAAATTGTAATAGGAGTGTAAACTGTATCCGCACAACCCGAACCAGGATTAGCGATTAGTCTAACATTGTAGGTTCCAGAGTCTGGAAAACTATATTTTCCAATAATAGACGTACTAGTATCGGTATTAGTTCCAGTGACACCGAAATCCCAAACGAAGGTTGTTGCTTTCTTACTTTGGTTTGCAAAAGTTAAATCTAAACCTTCACATTTAGAAGGCGCAAATACAGCAGCAACTGTTTGTGATATACAAGCTTTTATGTTTACTTGATACTCTCTGCGAGTGAGCCCTATAAATTTACCATTTCGGTATTCGCTTACGCAAACGGTAAAAACATATTGCCCCAGTTTAATGGGTATTCCTGTAAGCAACCCAGTTTTAATATCAATATTAAAAGCGGGGTTTCCGTCTATTGGGTTTGTAGCTGAATACCCGGGCCTCCACTGAACAAGCCGATAGGGTGGTGGTGTAGCTTGTCCCGGTCTAGGATTAACTGTGTCAGCTCCGTGAAGGGCCTCACAAAGCTGATAAACCAAAGAGTCGCCATCTTTATCAGTTGCTGAATTATCAAATTTAAATTTAGAACCCAAGCATATTGCCAAGGGTGGTCTATTCACAAAAACTGGTGAGCTATTATTAGAAACGCTATCTCTTGGTATTATAGTAGTTGTAATTGTAGACCCCCAAGCTCCCGGATTCGGAATATTTTTAATGGAATTGTTTCGACAGCAACGTTGCCAGCTTATAGTGTAGTTTTTTGAACGCTGTGATAAATTTACTGTAGTTTCATAATACCCCCTCTCAACGCACACTCCAGAAGGAACCGAAAAACAAGAGTCGTAAATATCACTAGGTAGTTTAGCTGTTTTTATTGTGTAAATCGGAATAACCTGTTCAAAAGTATTGCCGTTCGAGTAAATGGTAAGGTTTGCGGGAGCATCAAAACCAACTTGCCCAAAAAAACAGTCTCTGTAAACAATTAGGGTGATCTTGTATTTTCCATTTCCCAAATGTTCATAATACATTTCGCCACCAACAATGTGTGTCGATTTACTAATCATTGGCAAAACCAAAAATAAACATAGCAATATGTAAATGACTTTTTTCAAAACGATAACAGGATACGAAATTAATACAATAAAATCCCTTTTAAAACTTAAAACGACCAAACGGCACTTAGAGTTTACATAAGCTATACAAAACACATTTAGTTTTCTTTTTTTAAACTCATTATACCTATTTTCGAAACTTTAAATTTAATGTTATGACTAAGTTATTTGCTTCTTTTTTACTAGTAGGTTTTACACTTTTGAGCAATGCTCAGGATCTCGATTTTGGAAAACTTAATTCTGATGTTTCTAAAGCTAGAAAGGAACATAACGTCCCTGGACTTGCCATTGGTATTGTTCAAGATGGAGATGTCGTTTTTCAAAAAGGATTTGGAGTTACCAAAATAGGTGAAGCTCAAAAGGTAAATACCTCGAGCATGTTTGGAATTGCATCTTTGAGTAAAGCATTTACCGCTGCAGCAATGGGAATGTTGGTTGATGAGGGTAAACTAAAATGGAAGGATAAAGTAACAGACATTTTACCCGATTGGAAATTAAGTGATGAAAATGTTACTGCCATGTTTACCGTAGAAGATTTGTTGTGCCATCGAAGTGGACTTAAAACATTTGATGGTGATTTGTTGTGGTATGGAAGTAATTATTCACGAGATGAAATAATTACTCGAGTTCGTCACCTTCCGTTAAGTTATGATTATAGAGCAGGTTTTGGATATCAAAATATAATGTACATAACAGCAGGTCAGGTAATTGCAAAAGCAAGCGGCATGTCTTGGGATGAATTTGTTAATTCTAGAATTTTAGAACCTCTTGGAATGTTTAAAACCAATACCAGTATTACAAAATACAAAGAAGGTCAAAATATTGCGTATCCTCACTTAAAAGGAGTACCACAAAAATTAATTAATTACGATAACTCAGGTGCAACTGCCGCTATGAATTCTAACGTAGTGGATATGCAGAAGTGGATTATGTTTTTACTTAATAATGCTATCTACGAAGGAGATACATTATTAAAGCCAAAAACATTAAGGAAAATATGGTCAGTACATAACCCCTTGTCTGTACGTCCCCATGATGAAAAGAACGGAACTTATTTTAAAGGATATGGCATGGGTTGGTTCTTAATGGACTACCAAGGAGTGAAGGTGATAAGTCATGGAGGTGGTTTGCCCGGTTATATTACAAAAGTGGTATTGGTACCAGAAAAGAAAATGGGATTTGTAATTATGACTAACGATATGAGCCCGGTTTGTACAGCTTTAATGAATGAAATATTGGATATGATAGCCAACAAAGAGAATGCCAGGGATTGGAGTTTGGCTTATTCAAAATATGGTGCAATGCAGGATAGTTTGGATTTTTCTAAATTAGAAAAACAAAATTCAGAACGAAAAAAAGAGACTCAAATAAAGGCCGAACTACTTGCTTTTACTGGAACTTATACCGATACTTATTACGGAAATGCGACAATTAGCATTTTGGGAAAAGGAAGAAAAGCCAGACTTCAGTTGGTATTGGAGCCAGCTAAAAAACTATTCACCGCTACCTTAGAACATTGGGAAGATGACTCCTTCGTTTTTAATTTTAATGACGAATTTTTACCTCGTGGTTTTGCTAATTTCGAAATTAAAGATGGTAAAGTGACTGGCTTTACTATTGATTTACCCAATCCCGATTTCCATTTTTCAAACCTTAGTTTTAAGAAATAGAAACCATTTTTCAAATTTCTCATTTAATAAAAGGAAAAACTAACCGTAACAAATGTCAACAATTCGTTGACATTGTGCTCCTTATTTTTGCGTTCTAAGATTGATAGAGATGGTGGGGAATTTAACGAAAGAATCATTTATAGAAAAGGTATTTGATTTTTCCAGCGAAAAAGATTGGAATTTTAAAGGCGAAAGACCAGCATTAATTGATTTTTATTCGGATTGGTGTGGCCCATGTAAGGTGGTTGCACCTATTATGTAAGATCTTTCGAAAGAATTTGATGGCAAAGTAGATATTTATAAAATAGACACAGAGGCAGAACAAGAATTAAGTGGAATGTTTGGAATTAGAAATATTCCAAGTATCTTATTTATACCTATGCGAGGTCAGCCTATGATGCATGCTGGTGCTCTGCCTTATGAAGGGTTTAAAGATGCAATTGAAAAAGAATTGTTACAACCAAATAAAGTGGGAACCTAAATTTTAAGTTTAACATGAATTGATCCTCTTCTGTTCATGCCAAACGCGCAAAAATAATCGGGCTGACTTTGAGACTTGGCAGGTGTTTTTTATTTAGTTCTAATGCGAGGGTTGAAAAGCAAGATATCTAGATCAGGAGGCTTTTCACCAAATCCCCAGCTTTAATTTCAGGATTGTTTTCATCTAAATAAACCAAAACATTTGCCACAGCAAATGTCTGCATCATGTTCGAACTTTGTCCTTCCAAAATAGTCACGGAGTCGTTATTCAATTTTGCTTTTAAAAACTGAGCGCGATTTCCTTTTTTTGTAAAGCTGTTTCCAGCTTTTAAAGAAACAAATTCAATTGTTGGGTCCTTCGCTCCTCTAAATTTTCTTAAACTGGTTTTTACATATATATGCAAGCAAGATATTGCCGCTGCCGGATTTCCGGGTAAGGCAAAAATGTGACACCTGCCTTTTCGTCCAAAGAAAATAGGTTTTCCAGGTTTTTGTTTCACCTTATAAAAAATTTCTTTGACTCCTAATTCTTTCAAAGCCTTCCCTACAAAATCATAATCACCAACAGATATACCTCCAGTTAAAATCAAATAATCTTGAGTATCTAAATGCTCGTTTATTCTATTTAAAGTGTCTTGATAATCATCTTTTAGTTTGGAGGTAACTATGTTTTTCACTCCCCAAAGTTTGAGCTGAGAAACAATACCAAAAGAATTTGATTCGTATATCTGACCAAATTTTAATTCTTTTTTTTGTTCTACCAATTCGTTTCCAGTAGATATTACTGCAACAGAAGGCGTTGAAATAGTATTGATAGTGGACTGACCTATAGAAGCTAAATAACCGATAGTTGCGGAACCAAGAAACGATCCTTTATGTAAAGCGAGTTCATCCACCTTTACTTGTTCTCCGATATTTCTGATGTTTTGGTTTGGTTTCGAATTTTCTTCTTCAAGGATTATTTCATTTTCTTTGGATAAAACACGTTCTTGCATAACCACCAAATCACAATTCAATGGAATAGGTGCACCGGTAAATATGCGATAGGCATTTCCTTCAATTAAGTTGTACTTATTGGTATCACCTGCTTGTATTTCTCCAATCACTTTAAATTTCCGAACTCCTTTTTTGTAATCAGAATACAACAAGGCATAACCATCCATTGCTGAGTTTTTAAAACCGGGTAAGTTTATTCCAGAAATTATGTTTTCTGCCGTAAAACCGCCATTTATGTCTTGAAGATTAATGGCTTCAATAATACCCAAGTCGGTATTTTCAATACAAGATTTTAAGGCGTTTTCAACTGAAATCATTTTAATTCAAAAGTTATAGATAAATCCTTATTCAGATCAATAAGTGTTTCTTGATAATTAGGTTTGCTTAGAAACCCTCGGGCATTGTTCGAAAACCCATAATATTCTGTTGGAATTCCAATAAAATTGGTATCGAGCTTTTCATTTCCATTTTGATCATGAAAAGCAATAAGTCCATATTTGCCTTTGGGTAAATAAACGGTTACTTTAGAAGAGTTTTTGTTGATGTAAAGCACCAGTTTAGAGGCGTCTTTTTCGTCTTCGTCTTGAATAAGCAAAAATATTTTGCCATCACTGTTTTTCAGATTATTGAAATAAACCGTCAATTTTGGATTCTGACCAAAACTAGAAACGGAAATAAATAAAAGGATACAAAATACAAGGTGTTTCATTAATCTTTTCTTTGTGTTGCAAATAAAAAGAATGAAAGTTGAATAGGATTAAGATTACCGACATATATTTGGATTTCGAATCTTAAAAACAAATAAACATGAAAAAGATAAACACATTAGTAATTGCACTAGGAGTATTTTTAGCGTCTTGCAGCGAAGCACCAAAAGCGACAGAAGAAAAAGAAATGTTTCATGATGAAATGGTAGCAAAGGCGGCAGAATCTCAGCCGGTTGCAATTCCTGAAGGAGCAAAAGTATTTTTTGCTAATCTAAAAGATGGTCAAAGGGTAACCTCCCCATTAAAAGTTGAATTTGGGGTGGAAGGAATGGAAGTTGAAGCTGCAGGAGGGTTGAACAAAGGAAAAGGCCACCACCACATTATAATTAATGGTTCTGCATTGGATATGGGGACAGTTGTACCCGCTGACTCTTTAAACATTCACTTCGGGAAAGGACAGTTAGAAACAGAATTAGATTTACCAAAAGGGGAGCACACCTTAACCATGCAATTTGCTGATGGTTACCACCAAAGTTATGGTCAGCAAATGAGTGCTACCATTACAGTAGTGGTTGAGTAAACTAAAATAAACTTTAATTTAGGCTGCGCAGCTTTGTGCAGCCTTTTTTATTTTAAAAAATGAAATGATTAACAACAGCTTTTTGCTTCTTTGTTTTATTTAATTCTTGCACGGAAGTAGTTCCCCTAGAAGAACGCCTTTCTGTTGAATTAGATTCAGACGCAATTCAACAGAAAGGACCACTAACTATTCTTGCAGTTGTGTATAAACAAGAATATACTTTGGAGAAAATAACGCTATAAAAGGAAGCTTTTCTGAAGAAAACAAAAATCTTATTTGCTCTTGGCAAAGCCTCTAATGCTGGTGGGGTAGCTACTTCAGGTTTGGAAATGAGTCAGAATTCATTGAGAATTAACTGGTCTAGAGAAGAAGTTGACACTAAATTGAAACAGATTATGCATGATATTCATTCTTCATGTATTAAATATGGTACAGAAGGAGAATATGTTGATTATGTAAAAGGAGCTAATATTGCAGGCTTTGTAAAAGTAGCAGATACTATGTTAGATCAAGGGAGTGGTTTAAATGCTATTCTTTCAATATATAAAAGATAAATTATTTAAAAAGAAATTAGAATCTGATTTAAAACCAGAATCTAAAAGCCCAACTAAAGGGACTATTTTCCTGCTTGCTATAAGCGAACTTGTAATGCTGGTTTTAGGAATTCTTTTAGCATTGTATATTGATAGGTGGAACGAAAAACAACAAATTGAAGAGAAGTTTACTGCAGCTCTTAAAATAATTCAACAGGAGTTATCTAACGATATTCAACAAACAGATAAAATATTTAATCAATATATTCGTAGGGATTCTTTATGGTCTAATGTAATGGGGAATAAACTAAGCCGACAAGATTATAAGGATGGGATATCAGCATTTGACAAAATTATTTTTTTTATACCCAACTAAATATTCATTCAGATGGCTTTGAAATATTAAGTAAATTTAATGAAGAAGTACCAGAACAATATGAAAATATTTTTTATAAATTGAAAAATTTTTATAGTAGAAAAACAGATATTGATGAGTATAATAAGAATTTTAAGAAAGTAGTTTGGGAAAATATTGATTACATGTACAATAGACCATGGTTTTCTGTAGATGAATTTAACGGAAGAGTAAGTGAGGATCAAATAGATTTTTATTTACACAATCCGTATTATAAATCTATGGTTCATAATACTATGAATTATATGGGAAATTCTTATCATGTTTCTCGCAGTTTCAGATTAGTTGGAATAGATATGTATAAGGAATTAAAAGAGGTAATTGGTGATACAATAAAGATGCCAGAACACATTACGTATACATTAACTGATTCTTTGAAATTACAACAACTTATTGGTAACTATAAATTAACAGAAGGGAGAGAAGATAGTAGATTTGAAACAGATTTGGAGATTGAGATGAAAGATAATATCTTAGTTATTTTAAGAGAAGATAAAGAACCTTATATTTTTTATCATTTTAAAGAGTCAATTTTCTTTACTAAGAGTGGTTATGTCTTTAAGTTTTCTGGAAATGGTCAATTAAAAATCATTGATGGATTCAGGCAAGCAACTCTTTGGAGTAAGCAATAAAACTTAAAATACTAATATAAAATGAGGCTTTTGCCTCCCAAAAAATAAAATTATGTTAGGAAAATTTCAAAAGCTAATTCCGTAGCCAACGAACACGATGTTTAAATCGGTATCATAAACCATCGTAAAGTAGACGGCGTTTAAATTCACAGAGAGAGCAGATGTTAAGGGAACCTTAGATTCATTTACCGTAAAAGCGGGAGGGCCGGTTGAGGAGCCATACAAAATTTTAAATGAATTAGAATTTGAAATAAATACAGCGTCTGTAAATTCAAATAATCCAGATAAGGGATAAAAAAATCGGAGCTTTTTTCTTTGGTAAAATAGAAAACTTAAATAAAATTACTGGAAAAGTGTTGGAAGTAAACGGAAGTCCAAGTGAAGGTAATGGTAGACCTCAAATTAAATGGAAAATCGTTTACTCAGGAAATGAAATATTTTGCTGAAGGAAACTCGATTACAATTAACGGGCAAACTGATATGGTTAATTGGGTAGTACAAGGTTTTGTGGATGCACTCAATAAAGTGTGTTTAGATCTTCATACTGGGCAAGATGGCAAATCAGTATTGTGGTCCGTTGGGGATATTGGGGTGGTAAGCATCTTAAATGAAACAAGCAATATCCCTTGTATACAGCTATAAACAGACAAGTTTATAGCAAAATAAAAGGCGGTTAATTTTCTCTTAAACATTCTTTTGTGAGAAAAGAAAAATAATTCTACATTTGCACACCCAATTTTAGGGGGTGTTTTATTTGTTATTAACACAAAACGAAAGACTTTGGATACTTTAAGTTACAAAACAATTTCAGCAAACAAAAATACAGTTAGCAAAAAATGGTTGCTAGTTGATGCTGAGAATCAGACATTAGGCCGTTTCGCATCTCGCGTTGCATTCATTATTAGAGGCAAACACAAGGCTAATTTTACACCGCATGTAGATTGTGGTGATAACGTAATTGTCATCAATGCCGAAAAGGTGATTTTGTCTGGAGACAAAATGAACCAGAAAGAATATATTCGTCATACTGGATATCCAGGTGGGCAAAGAATAACTTCAGTTAGAGAAATGTTGGAAAAACATCCTGAAAGAGTGCTTGAAAAAGCAATAAAAGGAATGTTACCAAAAAATAAATTGGGTGCTGACTTGTACAGAAACCTTAAAGTGGTTGTTGGAACCGAGCATACACACGAAGCTCAGAAGCCAGAATCATTTGATATTAACACGATTAAATAAGTAGCATGTCAGTAACAAATGCATTAGGAAGAAGAAAAGCCTCAGTCGTTCGTATCTATATGACCGAAGGAAAAGGTAAAATTACTGTAAACACAAAAGAATACACAGAGTATTTTCCACAAGCTGAATATCAAAAAGCAATTTTAAAGCCTTTTGAATTAACAGAAACTACTGGGAATTATGACGTAAAAGTAAATGCAAATGGCGGTGGAGTTCATGGCCAAGCGGATGCTTTAAAACTTGCAATTGCACGAGCTTTAGTTAAAATAGACGAAGAAAATCGTTCAGTTCTTCGTACAAGCGGTTGTTTGACTCGTGATCCAAGAATGGTAGAAAGAAAGAAACCAGGTCAGAAAAAAGCAAGAAAGAAATTTCAATTTAGTAAAAGATAGAATTCTGTCCAGAATCCAATCCCTCCCGATGTTTATCGGGATATGGGATGCTCTTTTTATTAGTAGAGTCGACGGAAGGTGGTGGAATAACTGGCTTGGCAGAAACCAAGAATATTTATAATAAATAATTATGGCGAGAACTAATTATCAAGAATTACTTGAAGCGGGTGTGCATTTTGGTCACCTAAAAAGAAAGTGGAACCCAAAAATGGCTCCTTACATTTTTATGGAGCGCAATGAAAGTCATGTAATTGATTTGCATAAAACTATTGTGAAGTTGGATGAAGCTTGTAATGCGTTGAAGCAAATTTCAGCCTCAGGTAAAAAAATTCTTTTTGTAGCTACTAAAAAACAAGCGAGAGAAGTAATTTCAACTTCTGCAAAATCAGTAGATATGCCTTATATTACTGAGCGTTGGACTGGTGGTATGCTTACTAATTTTGTAACTATTAGAAAAGCAATTAGAAAAATGGGCAATATTGAAAAAATATTGGCTGATCCGGATGCAACAGGAGTTAACAAAAAAGAAAGATTGCAATTAGATAGAACAAGAGAAAAGTTGGACAAAAATTTAGGTTCTATTGCAGACTTAAATCGTTTGCCTGCTGCTTTGTTTATTGTTGATACTAAAAAAGAACATATTGCAGTTCAAGAAGCAAGAAAACTGAATATTCCAACTTTTGCCATTGTCGATACTAATTCAGATCCAGATTTAATTGATTTTCCTATTCCTGCAAATGATGATGCAGCAAAATCTATTGGAAAAATCTTAGGTATAGTTACCGCAAGTATTTCTGAAGGACTTACCGAAAGACAAGCTGTTAAGGAAAAAAGAAAAGCTGAAACTGATGCTAAGGCTACAAAAGAAGTATCTAAGCCTGCAGAAGAAACTGCTGAAGCATAACAATAACATTTAATAATATTTTATTATGGCTATTACAGCTAAAGAAGTTAATACACTTCGTAAACAAACCGGACTAGGTCTAATGGATTGTAAAAATGCCCTTGTCGAAGCAGAAGGGGATTTTGATAAAGCAATTGATTTATTGAGAAAAAAAGGTCAAAAAATTGCCGCTAAACGTGGTGATAATGACGCTAAAGAAGGTTACGTAATTGCAAAAGTTTCGGAAGATGGTAAAAATGGAATCAATATCGTATTGAATTGCGAAACTGATTTTGTTGCTAAAAATGATGGTTTTGCTGATTTTGTAAATTCTATTGCTGATTTGGCTCTTGCTGAAAAACCAGCTACAAAAGAAGAATTAGCTTCTTTGAAATTGGATGGAGGGTCAGTTGCTGATGCACTTGAATCTCAAATGGGGAAAATCGGAGAAAAATTAGAAATTTCTGATTTTGGATTTATTTCTGCAGAATGCGTTGTAGCATACAATCACCCGGGTAACAGAACAGCTTCAATTATTGGTTTGTCAAAAGTCAATTCGGAGTTAGGTAGAGATTTAGCAATGCAAATTGCTGCAATGTCTCCAGTAGCCGTTGATGAAAACGGTGTCTCTGAAGAAATAAAGCAAAAAGAATTGGAAATTGGAAAAGAGCTTGCTATTAATGAAGGAAAACCAGCTGAAATGGCAGATAAAATTGCTTTTGGTCGATTAAAAAAATTCATGAAAGAGCGTACTCTTATGAACCAAGATTTCATTAAAGAGAATAAAACTTCGGTTAAACAATACATAGAAAAGAACGATAATGGTTTAACTGTTAGCGCTTTTAAACTTATTACATTGGCATAATCTATTGTTACATAAAACTTTAAAAAAGAGAGAATTAATTATTAGTTCTCTCTTTTTTTTGTCCTAAATTTCACCCTCAAAAGAACAGCATGAATTACAAAAGAATTCTATTGAAATTGAGTGGCGAAGCTTTAATGGGAAACAAAGATTTTGGGATAGATCATAGTCGTCTGCATACCTATGCTTCTCAAATTAAAGAAGTAACAGAATCTGGGGTTGAAGTAGCTATTGTAATAGGAGGAGGAAACATTTTTAGAGGTGTACAATCCGATAATGGAGCTATTGATCGAGTACAGGGGGACTATATGGGTATGTTGGCAACCATGATAAATTCTATGGCACTGCAGTCCGCTTTAGATGGTGTGGGGCTTTATACAAGACTTCTTTCGGCAATTAAAATGGAGCAAATAGCAGAACCATTTATTAGAAGAAGGGCCATCAGGCATTTGGAAAAAGGTAGGGTAGTTATTTTTGGTGCTGGTACAGGAAACCCATATTTTACAACAGATACTGCAGCTTCACTCAGAGCTATTGAAATAAATGCTGATGTTATCTTAAAAGGAACTCGAGTGGATGGGATTTATACTTCTGATCCTGAAAAAAATCCTGAGGCAGAGCGTTACTCTAATATTAGCTTTAAAGAAGTGATGGACAAAGGGCTGAATGTTATGGATATGACGGCATTTACGCTTTGTCATGAAAATAAATTACCAATTATTGTTTTCGACATGAACAAACCGGGAAATTTAATGGATGTTATTAAAGGAGAAGAGATTGGAACTTTAGTTAATTGAAATATAATGGACGAAGAACTAAATATGATTTATGATATGGCTAAAGATTCGATGAATCATTCCATAGATCATTTGAAAAAGGGCCTGTTTAAAATTAGAGCGGGAAAGGCTTCACCTTCCATGTTGGACGGTGTTATGGTGGATTATTATGATTCTATGACTCCCTTGGGTCAAGTTGCTAATGTGAATACTCCTGATGCTAGAATGATATATATTCAGCCTTGGGAAAAGAGTATGTTAGACCCCATAGAAAAAGCCATTATTAATTCTAATTTGGGTTTTAATCCACAAAATAATGGGGAGTTAATTATAATTAATATTCCGCCTTTAACCGAAGAAAGAAGAAGGGAGTTGGTCAAGAAATCGAAGATTGAGGGAGAAGATGCAAAAGTTTCTATTCGAAACGTACGTAAAGAATCGAATGACGAAATAAAAAGGCTAAAAAATGACGGCCTTCCAGAAGACATGGCAAAAGATGGGGAAGAAGAAATTCAGAAATACACAAATACTTTTACCACCAAAATTGAGGAATTAATTTCTGAAAAGGAAAAAGATATTATGACTGTATAATAAGAGGTCAATAAAAGTGGAGATCAAGCTTCTATAATTTCTCAGATTTTTTGACTTTACAATATTATTTAAATGCGCGTTATTAATAAAGGGTATAACAGCCCACTTTTCATTCTCATAAATAAGTTATAATTCGTCCCCAAAATAATAAAAAGTAGGCTATATTTTTTTGCTTTCTATTTTAAGCCCAAGTTCTTTTAGTTGACCTTCTGCAATAGGCGAAGGAGATTGAATCATTACATCTCTACCTGAATTATTTTTTGGAAATGCAATGTAATCGCGAATGGAATCGGTGCCACCAAACATGGCGCAAATTCGATCAAAGCCAAATGCAATTCCACCATGAGGTGGAGCTCCATATTCAAACGCATTCATCAAAAACCCAAATTGAGCCTCGGCTTCTTCTTTTGTAAAGCCAAGCAAATCAAACATTTTTGATTGTAAAGTTTTGTCAAAAATTCGAATTGAACCACCACCTAACTCTACTCCATTAACTACCATATCGTAGGCATTGGCCCTTACTTCGCCTGGTGCAGTTTCCATTTTGTGCTCATCTTCTTTTAAGGGAGATGTAAATGGGTGATGCATAGCATGGTATCGCCCGCTTTCTTCATCAAACTCTAACAATGGAAAATCCACAACCCATATTGGTGAATACGATTGTGAGTCTCGTAAACCAAGTCTCGAGCCCATTTCTAAACGAAGGTGACTCAGTTGAGTCTGTGTTTTAGCCTTGTCACCAGATAATACTAATATTAAGTCACCTGGGTTTGCGTTCAATAAAGTAGCCCATTCAGAAAGTTGATTTTGGTTAAAAAACTTATCAATTGAGGACTTAAAACTTCCATCTTCATTATACTTAATATAAACCAACCCTCTTGCGCCAATTTGAGGGCGTTTTACCCATTCGGTTAATTTGTCTAAATCTTTTCGCGAGTATCCAGCAGCTCCAGTAGCACAAATTCCACCAACCCATTCGGCATCGTCAAATACTTTGAACCCTTTGTTTTGAGCTAAATTATTAAGTGCATTAAACTTCATTTCGAAACGAGTGTCCGGCTTATCTGATCCATAAAACTCGATAGCATCGGCATAGGTCATTCTCGGGAATTTGGGTAACTCAACGCCTTTTAATTCTTTGAATAAATGTTTTACCAAGCTTTCAAAATTTGTCAGAATATCTTCTCGATCCACAAACGTCATTTCGCAATCTATTTGCGTAAACTCGGGCTGCCTGTCGGCACGTAGATCTTCATCTCTAAAACACCTTACTATTTGAAAGTACCTATCGTAGCCGGCCACCATTAAAAGTTGCTTGAAGGTTTGAGGGCTTTGAGGCAATGCGTAAAATTCACCTGGATGTATTCTACTTGGCACTAAAAAATCACGAGCTCCTTCTGGTGTAGATTTTAATAATACAGGAGTTTCTACTTCAATAAAATCTAAATTATCTAGGTATTTTCTAGTTTCAATAGCTAGTTTATGTCTTAGTTGTAGGTTGTTTTTAAGCGGGTTTCTTCTTAAATCTAAATAACGGTATTGCATTCTTAATTCTTCTCCCCCATCGGTTTCATTTTCAATAGTAAAAGGAGGCGTTTTAGAAGCATTTAAAATTGAAAATTCAATTACGGAGATTTCAATTTCGCCAGTTGGAATTTGTTTGTTTTTGCTTTCTCGTTCTATGACCTTTCCCTTGGCTTGTATTACATACTCACGCCCTAATTTTCGCGCTTCTAAACAAAGGGCTTCTTGTTGGTCCATGTTAAATGCAAGTTGCGTTATGCCATATCGGTCTCTTAAATCAACAAAAGTAAGGCCTCCTAAGTCTCTAGACCGCTGCACCCATCCAGCAAGAGTTACCTCAATACCAATGTTTTCTGTTCTCAGTTCTCCGCAATTATGACTTCTATACATCTGTGTTTTTTTGTGATTGCGAAATTAGGGTTTTGCCTAGGATGATAGGACTATGAATTAGGCTTATTTTTACTGAAAACGCTCTATTGTTTAATAGATGTACTTTTGAGTTTTTAGAAGATTATGAAAGATATTTTTAACGACGAATACTTTATGAAACAAGCTTTTGTTGAGGCGAAAAAGGCTTTTGAAGCAGATGAAGTTCCAATAGGCGCCGTCATAGTTTGCGAAAATAAAATAATAGCGCGAGGACACAATCTAACCGAACGTTTAAACGATGTAACCGCACATGCCGAAATGCAAGCAATAACTTCTGCTACTGATTTTTTAGGTGGGAAATACCTAGTTCAGTGTACTTTATATGTCACTTTAGAGCCGTGCGTTATGTGTGCCGGTGCAACCATGTTGGCTCATTTAGGAAAAATAGTTTATGGCGCTGGTGACAATAAAAAAGGGTACGCTAGATTAAAAGACAATGTGCTGCATAAAAATACCAAAGTTGAATTTGGAATTATGGGGGAAGAATGTTCCGAACTATTGAAGTCCTTTTTTCAAGAAAAAAGAATTTGATGGATAAGTGTTTAATAAAAGTTGAAGGTTAGTTAACTGGTAACCTGATGGTTACGATAATTGATTGTGTTGAAAATCAATAGTACTCTGAAAGGGACAAAAGGTTGCCTCACTTTTTGTGAATGTCGGGAATATTTTTGTGAACGACACTTTAATGCCTTTTAAACGGTAAGTTTTTAAATAAAATTTAAACGTTGGCTCAACCTCTCCATAATAGCAGGTCTGCTTGATGCTCCTATTTCGACTCTATCGTTATTTTTTAAAACTAAGTAACCACCATCGTTTTTATGAAGTTCTTTTACTTTGTCGAGATTAACTATATGAGAACGATGTACACGTAAAAAACAATCTTGTTTCAAAGCATTTTGAATGCTCTTTAAGTTTTTTGAAACCATGATTTCACCTTCAGTTTCCGTATAAATTACAGAATAGCTTCCTTCTGCCCTTATATGAATTATATTTTCTGGATCTAAAAATTGGTGACCATACAAGGTAGGGATGGCAAGTTTTGCATTTTCTTCTAAAGTTACTTTTCTTAGTACCTCTTTAACGCTTTTGGGTTCGTGCAATTTTTTAGTCACCTTATTTACAGCGTCAACTAAATCGTCGATATCTACTGGTTTTAAAATGTAATCAATAGCTTGGCTTTTAATTGCTTGAACAGCATAATGGTCGTACGCAGTAATAAAAACTACATGAAATTCCCGGTCTTGTAAACGAGACAATAAATCAAAACCACTTCCCATTGGCATTTCTATGTCTAGAAAAACCAATTGAGGGTTATTTTCTTCAATAATTGCAACTCCACCATCAATGTCATTGGCAGTTCCTAAAACCTCTAATGAAGGACAGTAGCTTTCAATAAACTTACTTAGAATTTTAATAGCATTTGGCTCATCGTCAATTATTACGCAAGAAATTTGATTACTCATGTTGTCCTTTTTAAATTCATTTCAAAGTAATATTAAAAAGGTCTTGCTTAGGGGCGGTTTTTATCTGCAGGGTAGCATTAATTTAATTTCGGTGCCTTTCGGTTTGCCTTCTTCATTTTTGAGGTCATGAATCTCTAAATTGAATTTATTACCCATTAGGCTTTCAAAAACTTGCAATCTTTCTTTGGTAATTCTTAAACCATGAGATTTATGTTTTTTACCCAATTTGTTTTTATGAAATTCTCTTCCAACCCCATCATCAGTAATAGTAGCTAAAATACTATGCTGATCTATGCGGTCTAGTTTCATAGATACTTTTCCTTTTGTGGTTTTCGGTAAAATACCATGTAAAATGGCGTTTTCTAAAAATGGCTGCAACAACATGGAAGGTACTTTGGTTGATTCTAACTCTAAATTGGATGATTTATTTATTTCAAAAGTAAACTTATCGCCAAATCGTAATTGCTCCAACTCCATATAGAGTTCAAGAGAGTCTAATACGTCTCTTAAGGGCACAAAAGTTTCGTTGGAGTTGTTTAATATCAATCGCATCAAACGAGCAAATTTTGTTAAGTATTTATTACTCATCCTAAGATCATTATCTATCAAGAATGTTTGAATTGAATTTAATGAATTAAAAATAAAATGCGGATTCATTTGAGAGCTTAGTGCTTTTATTTTAAGCACATTCAACTCGTTTTGGATACGTTCTTCTTTTGCTGATTGTACGTAACGCCATTGAAAAAAAACCCAGATTAAAGCTCCCAATATCATCAAAGATAATGCTATAAACCACCACTGCAAATAATAAGGCGTTGAAACCTTTAGGAGTAATGTTTCATTTATTGGTCCCCATTTCCCCCTTTCATTTTGTGCGGAACAAATGAATTTCCATTCCCCAGGTGGTAAGGAAGCATAAGTAACCCTAGGTTGATTCGTATAAGACCAATTTTTTTCACTTGACAGACGATATCTGTATTTTATTGGATTCGCTATTCGAAAATCAGTTGCTTTGAGAAAAAGAGAAATACCATTTTTTTTATATGGCAATTTTAGAGTTTCACTTTTATAATCAAGTTTCGTGTTCCCAAGTTTTACCTCTACTATTTCTACATTTAGCAAACGAGTTTCGTTCTCAAAGTAGTTTTTATTTAATAGTACAAGGCCCTTTTTGGTGCCAAATACAACTTGATTTTGGTTAGCCCAAATTACATTTACCTCAGCAGATGGAATACCATCTTTTCTATTTATGGAAACGGTATCTAGGGGAGTTATTTTTGTAATTCCACTACTAGTTGCGCACCACAGTTCGTCTCCATAAGCATACAAATCGTTTACAAAATTGCTTATCAAACCTTGCTTTTCGCTAAACATGCTTAATTTATTGCCACGTAAATAAGCTATCCCATTGCCACGTGAACCGAAAACTAAATTGCCTAAATAAAAATCTAAAACATCTACTCTTATTCCTTTAGTCGATTCAATTAATTGAATATTATTCCCATTGAATAAAAACAAGCCATTAGGAGTGCCTAACCAAATGTTTTCTAATGAATCTTCAATAATAGCATGAACGCGTTCTTTGAAATCTAAGGAAGAGGAATTGAAAACTTCATTTCCATTTTTGTAACCACTAAACCCATAAACTTTGCCGACCCATTGGATTCCTGATATTTGCCCAAAAAAAGAAGACAGCCCGCTTGCCGGAAAAGTATTGTTCACTTTTTTTCTTTTTTGATCTTCTAAAAAAGTGACGTTATTTTTCAGAATAAGAACCTCATGAAGATTAGAAGATGATGAGCCAATGAATTTCGGTTGCCCATAATAATCAGATGTATATAAATTGTTTCTCGAATCTGAAAATGCAAGTTTATTTTCATTTCCAGTAAGTGTATTTATATCTGGTTCAACTATATTATTGAGCTTATTAATTACGGTAACGTATGGGTTTTTAATGAGATATAGGCCTTTGGAAGAGCTGCCGATCCAAATGGAGCCATCCATATCCTGAAAAACTTTAGTAATAGAGACATTTTCTAAAAAGTGAATTGGTGTTTTAGTTAAATCACCATTTTTAAAATACAAAACACCAGAATATGTGCTTACCCATAGACTTCCGTCTCGATCAATTAGAGAAGAACCCGAGTGAGTGGCCTCTAAAAAATATGATTGGACTTTATCTTTGGTTACAATTTGGTTGTCGGTAACTGCATAAGCCCTTCCGTTTCTAGAACAAACAGATTGAATGGTTCCTCTGCTTGCATCAAAAACTGAATTCGACTTTTCAGTTGAGGTTTCAATTTCCAAAATAGAAGGATTGCCTGGACAGGCATACCCTCCAAAGATGGAGTATTCTTCAATAAAGTAAAACCCTCTTGGCTTTTCTATTTTGCTTATTTCGCCATCAATATTAATTATTAGTGCATAACTCTTGTCAAAACAAGGTTGCGAAATGCCGAGAATTAAATCACCGCGCTTACTTGCCGCAAATGATCGAATAAAATCTTCTCCTATTGATTTATTTATGGTATCGCTCCTTTTAGAAACAAATGCAGAATCGTCTTTAAAAAGAGAAAATGTTCGGTTTTGTCCTAAACACCATATTTCGCCAGAAGCAGATACAAATAATTTGGATATTGAATTATCAGCGAGTCCGTGAACTTTGGAATAAGTTTTAAATGAAGAACCATCGTATGTAGTTAGGCCCAAGTCTGTGGCTATGTACAAGGTGCCATTCGAATCTTGAGCAATGTCATAAACCTGTGAACTAGGCATTCCGTGTTCTACCCTAAAGTTTTTAAGATGAAAAGTTTGTGCATTGGTAATGTCAATGAAAAAAGCGCTAACAAATAGTATGGTAATTAATATCCTCACTTATCTATCGTCGATTTGAAAAGTAATCGAGTTGCTACTTTTTGTAATTCTCGTTCAATAATAAGGTGTGTGTAGATCTCAAACTCATCCATTTCGATGTTTTCGCGAAAAGCATCGGTCAGTTTTTTTTCGCTTACGTCAATTTTATACAGCAATTGTTTAAATGAAAAAAGTGCCCTGCTTGCGGTTTCTTTTATTCTTGGAAAAGTTTGATCATAAAGCTCTTGGTAGGCCTCGTTCGGGTTTCCACTTAATTTTAATGGAATATCAACATTCAAGTCTTTTTCAATTTGGCGCACCACATCTTTAATAACGTCTATTCGTGTTTTGTAAATGTTAATATCGGGTAAGTTAAAAGACATCCATCTAATTTTGTAAAACGAAAGTAATTAAAAGGAAATGGCTCGAGCATTAATAACAGGAGGAAACGGTTTAGTTGGTAATGAACTATGCGCATTACTTCTTAAAAAGGGATTTGAAGTTTATAATTTAAGTAGATCTGGAAGTGCACCAAAAGGTGCCATTGGCTTTCGTTGGGACTATGAATCAGGCTATGTAAATCCGAAAGCACTCGAAAATATTGATGTCGTTTTTCATTTGGCTGGAGCAAGTGTAGCAAATAAAAAATGGACAAGTGAACAGAAAAAAACAATAATTGATTCTCGAGTAAAGACTGCAGAATTATTATATGAGTCTTTTAAAACAATCGATTATAAACCAAAAAAAGTTCTTTCTGCCTCTGGAACCGGCTTCTACGGTTTTGACAACGGCACACAAATGTTTAATGAAAATGATCCTTTGGGAAACGGGTTTTTGGCGGAAGTAACTCAAAAGTGGGAAGATGTTATTTCTAAGTTTTTAAAAATTGGAATTACCCCTACATCTTTAAGGATAGGAATGGTACTTTCAAAAAATGGAGGCGCACTTGATAAACTTGCTATGCCAATTAAACTAGGTATAGGCTCGCCAATTGGTTCTGGGAATCAATTAATATCTTGGATTCATATCGACGATTTGGTGCGAACAATGCTTTTTATTTTGGACAATGAAATAAGTGGTGTTTTTAATTGTGTGGCTACTGAAACGCCATCAAACAAGGAGTTCACAAAGGCACTTGCGAAACAATTGAATCGAGGTCTTATTTTTCCCAATGTCCCAGGTTTTTTATTAGAAATGCTCTTAGGGCAAATGGCGAAGGAAATTATTTTAGGAGGAAACGCCTCTTCAAACCAAAAACTAAAAGAAGCTGGATTTGTGTTTAAACATGAAAATTTAAAAGGTGCTTTAGCCGATTTGTTGGTTTAGTTTTTCTCTAACAAAAAGGTCAATTCATCACTATCAATTTGAATCGGCAAGTTTAAAATGGAAAAGGGATTAACTTTAACAAAAGTTAAATGAGTCTTTATATGTTGAAAATGGTTTTTTAAATTGAACACATCTATTTGTTAATACCCATAGATAAACTAAGCTATTTCCCCAGATTCTTCTTTTACATTTACATTCTTTTGAAAATTCATGATTAGAAAACTTTTTTTATTTATACTTCTTACTGGTTTTCTGGCTTTACTGGCTTTTTTCTTTTACAAATTCAATGAAAAAAAGTCAATTAAAAATGACCTTTATGCTGCAGTTCCTACCCAAAGTATTTGGCTAATGCAAATTAGAAATGCCAGTACTTTATTTGCGACATTAAAAGGAACTAATATTATTTATGAAGAACTAGTTCGAAGTCATGTTTGGGCAAAATGGAGAGGACATTTTAGTACTCTCGATTCATTTGTAAATATAAATCCAATAAAATACCAAGGCTATCAAAATATTCCAGTGATAATTGCTATGGTGCCAAGCGGTGTGGGCTCTAGCGATTTGCTTTTATCTTTTATAATTCAGGATGAAATGGACAAAAAACAAGTTTTTAAAGACTTGTTTTTACCAATTGTTGGAGAAAAGCCTAAAAGTCATAAAGACTATGATGGAGCTATTATTCAAAACTACAGTAGAGAAGAAAATGTTTTTTTTCTATGCTTTTATAAAGGTTATTTTTTATTTAGTTCTAGTGAAATAGTGGTAGAAGACGCTGTAAGGCAGCTTAATACCGGGGTTAGTTTAACGGATGAGCCAAGTTTTAATAGAATAATGGAAACTGCCGGTAGTAGTAGAAAAGTGAACTGGTATGTCCACCAAAAGGCATTTAGTAAACATCTTTCAACTTTCGTTGATAAACATCATAATTTTTCATTACAAAATGGTATGGGCCTGCCAGAATGGACAGAGCTAGACTTGTGGCTTAAACCAAATACGATGATGTTTAATGGCTACTGCTTTTCCGGAAATAATAAAAAAGAATTTATGGAAGTGTTTAAAGGTCAGGTTGCCGGTCCAAATAATGTTGCCGACATATTACCCATAAATACTGCGTTTTTCATTAATTATAGCATAAGTAATTTTTCTGATTTTACTCTTGAATATAAAAATTATCTGAAATCCAATAATTGGTTTTCCAATTTCGAAAAAAAGCAACTTATATTAAATGACTCGGCTCAAAGGTTAACGGATTCTATTCTCATTAAAAATGTAGGAAGTGAAGTTTGTTTGGCCGTTTTAGAAATACAGAATGATGTGGATGGTGAATCAGTATCTGCAATATTTGACAAAACGCTGAGTATTCTTCGCCTAAAAAATCCAGACTTATGGATGGACGATATTGTAGATTTAATAGAACCTAATACAACAGATTTTCTATATATAAACAAATACCGTGAAGTAGACATTTACGAAATGAGTGTATCCGGAATTGTATCTAAAAATATAGGTGGCATTTTCGATGGAATGGAAAATCGTTTTTTTATTATTTTAGATGATTACGTAGTATTTGGAGAAAAACTGTCTACGATAAGAGAGCTCATTAATAGTTGGAAAGGAGGTAAAGTACTTTCGGAAGATGAACATTTTGAGTCTTTTAGTGAGAATATGGCTTCGGTAAGTAATCTTACCATTTTTGCCTCTCCAGCGCGTTCTCCTTATTTTCTTTCTTATTATTTGAATAAAAACGAGCAGGATTGGGTGGAAGGAAAACTTGAGTTTTTTAGAAAATTTGAAGGACTATCTATTCAAATTACTCGAGAAAATGATAACATGATCTACTACAGTGTTTTTTTAAAACACAACCCTAGTTATAAAAAAGTTACGTCTTCTCTTTGGGAAATTCCATTGGACACCAGTGTGCTTACTTCGCCGCAATTATTTGAGAACCACTATACTAAGGCGGGAGAAATAATAGTTCAGGATGTGAATAATAAACTTTATTTAATATCGAATACCGGAAGAATTTTATGGTCTAGACAAATTGAGGGTCTAGCTTTGAGTATATTTTACAAAGTAGATAAATTTAAAAATGACAAGTTTCAATTGCTTTTTAATACCAGCAATAAAATTTATCTTATAGACCGAAATGGAAAAGACGTAAAAGGCTTTCCTATCTCTCTTAAAAAAGATGCGTCAGCAGAACTTTCCTTAATGGATTACGAAAGAAACAGAAAGTATAGACTTTTACAACCATTGAAAGATGGTTCTATAGTCTGCTATGACATAAATGGAGAAGTTGTAAAAGGTTGGAAATATCAGGGAAAAAAGATGGTGACCCGAAAAATTACTTATTTGGAATACGATGGAAAAGATTACTTGTTGGCTTTTTATAAGGATGGATCAGTTCAAGCTTTAAATCGAAAAGGACAAACGAGAATTTCTTTTAAGGAGTCCTTTTATTTAGCTGAAAACTCTAATATTAGGATTCAAAAAGGAGAAGAACCTAAATCTACTTATATAGTTGGAAGCGATTCGTCTGGAAATGTGATGCGGCTTTCATTAACGGGAAAAATGGAATTGCTTCAATTTGGGAATTTTTCATCGCAACATAATTTCACCATGGCTGATTTTAATAATGATCAAATAGAGGATTACGTTTTTAGTGATCACAATAAATTTGTTGTGTATTCTAGTTCCGGAAATCAAGATTTAAAAATTGAAGAAGATTTTAGTATTGGTTTTCATCCAGGGATTTATCGAAGTCCCATTAAAAATTATGTGGCAATGGGCAGCAAAAATCGAGATAATATTTGGCTCTATAATTTTTATGGTAAAAAGGTGGATGGAAATCCATTTTTAGGAAATTCTAAACCTGTTATTTCGGACATAAACGTAGATGGCAGATTAGAATTAATAAGCACGAGCACAAATGGAATCGTGTATTGTTATGTTTTAAATTAGAGGGTTTACATAATCCAAAAACGGCTTAGTTAAAAGTTATTTTTTATTCGAAAAACAAATGGAATGAAAAAGAGCGAAAATTGATTTATTGGCTTCATGATGATTGGCTTAAACTAAAATGATGAATGGCAGAACACAACCAACTTGGTAAGCAAGGAGAAGAAATTGCTTTAAAATATTTACGAAAAAAGGGGTACAAGGTTCTCTTTGCCAATTTTCGGCTACGTCACATGGAGGTAGATATTATTTGTCAAGATAAGGAAGAATTGGTTTTTATAGAGGTGAAAACCCGATCTAGGTTTGAGCATGCCGACCCTGAAGATATCATTACTAATAAGCAAATGAACAATTTGTTTGAAGTTGCTGAAGATTATGTTGTTTCTAAAAATTGGGAAGGGGATACTCGATTTGATGCAATAATCGTAGTAATGAAAAACCCAATAGATATCGAGCATATCGAAGGTGCATTTGGGCCAAATTATTAGGGTAAATCTTATTTAAGGAGGTACATTTTCCCAACCCCTTTTTTGAAATAAGAGTCAGCAGCAGTATTTCGTTTTTCAACTTCCTCACCATTCACTTTTATTATTACTCTATAAAAATAGACCCCATTGGCAAGTTGATCGCCAAATTGACACCGATTTATTTCTCGAATTACACGACCTGAAACCGTCAATTTTTGAATTATAAAGTAATCTGGAACTTGGTCGCCCGTGAGCGTAAATACAAATTTGGTGAAAGTGCTGAATGGGTTTGGGTAACCCTATTAAACTATAACGAGGCCTTCGATATTCACACGTTTTTTTTTACAAAAATGTAAATTCCAGTTATTAAAAAAATACTTTTGAAATTCAATTGAAAATTAGCTTATGAATATTCTTAAAGCATTAAAACAAGCTAGTTTACTTCTTGGAACAGGAGTATTATTGGCTTCTTGTGGAAGTAATACTCAAGAACAAAAAACAAAAAATAGTGTGCAAGTAAAAAAATACGATTTAAAAGACTTTTTTAGAAATCCAGTAAAAAGCAGCTACCAAATTTCGCCAAATGGAGAGTACTACTCTTATATGGCCCCTTTCAAAAACCGAATGAATGTATTTATTCAGAAGATAGGAGAGCCAGAGGGAAAACGGATAACGGAAGTAACCGACAGAGATATAGCCGGTTATATGTGGGCGAATAATAATCGGGTTTTATTCTTAAAAGATGACGGAGGGGATGAAAATTGGGCTCTTTTTGGGGTAAATATCGATGGATCTAATTTATTACCACTCACAAAATTTGATTCTACCACCACACAACTACTAGACGAACTAAATGGATTAGAAGATTATATATTGGTTGCTTTAAACAAACGGAATAAAGAAATATTCGATCCGTATCGCCTCAACATAGTAACGGGGGAATTGGAAATGGCAGCTGAGAACCCAGGTAATATCCAAGGATGGGTAACCGATCATGAAGGAAAAATAAGAGTAGCGACAACTACAGATGGCCTGAATACGTCGCTATTGTATCGGTCTACAGAAAAAGACGAATGGAATCAACTACTAACAACAAATTTCAAAGAATCGGTAAGTCCGTTATTTTTTACTTTCGATAATAAAAATCTTTACGCAAGCTCAAATATTGGCCGAGACAAATCTGCCATTGTACTTTTTGATCTTGATTCTGCAAGAGAAGTAGAAGAACTATTCTCTCATCCTGAAGTAGATGTAGGCGGTTTAAACTATTCTAAAAAACGAAAAGTATTAACCTCCATATGGTACACAACAGATAAAAGTCACCGCACTTTTTTAGATGAGGAAACGAAATCCTGGTTTTCTAAATTAGAAACGAAGCTTGACGGTTACGAAATTGGAATTAGTGGTTCGAATAAGGCCGAAGACAAGCTAATAGTGAGAACCTATTCTGATAAATCTTTGGGTGCTTATTATTTTTATGACATTGCGAAAGATGAGCTTACCAAAATTGAGGATGTAGCCCCTTGGATAGATGAAAATGACATGTGCCCCATGGAACCGATCCAGTATAAATCGCGTGATGGATTTACCATTAATGGTTATTTGACTTTGCCAAAAGGTAAAGAGGCTAAAAACTTACCGGTAGTAGTAAATGTACATGGAGGACCTTGGGCAAGAGACAATTGGGGCTTTAACCCGGAGGTGCAATTTCTGGCAAATCGAGGGTTTGCAGTACTTCAAATGAACTTTAGAGGTTCTACTGGATACGGGCGAGAATTTTGGGAAGCCTCATTTAAGCAATGGGGTCAGGCCATGCAAGACGATATTACAGACGGAGCAAAATGGCTGACCATCGAGGGAATTGCAGATGAAAAAAGAATTGCAATTTACGGAGGAAGTTATGGCGGTTATGCTACTCTAGCAGGTCTTTGTTATACTCCTGATTTGTATGCTTGTGGTGTGGATTATGTTGGAGTTTCCAATCTTTTTTCATTCATGAAAACCATACCCCCATACTGGAAGCCTTATCTAGAAATGATGTATGAAATGGTCGGAGATTTAGAAGCTGATAGTGCCATGCTGACCGCATATTCTCCTGCACTTAATGCAGATAAAATTAAGGCTCCTTTATTTGTAGCACAAGGGGCAAAAGATCCCAGGGTAAATATTGATGAAAGTGATCAAATTGTAAATGCACTTAAAGCACGAGGTATTTCGGTTGAATATTTGGTAAAAGAAAATGAAGGACACGGTTTTCATAATGAAGAAAATCGTTTTGAATTTTATGAAGCAATGAGTTCCTTTTTAGAAAAACACATTGGAGACAAAAAAGAGGCTGAGGATGTTGGCCGTTAATTATTAGAGAATTAAATTCATTTTTCCCCACTTCACTGGTGAATTTCTATTTCGATGGAATGAAGCTGAGGGAGTGGGGTTTTGTTTTTAGATTAAAATTTTTGTAAATTCAAATATTCCGTCTTAATGCTAAACCGTATAGTATTCGAAAGAAAAAACGGGTTGGTTTGGTTCGTAATTGGTATAACTTGGAGTTTCTACCTTTTATTAAAATCCGACATGGTTCTGTTGAGTCCAGAAGTGACAAGAGATAGGACGGCATCTCTTCCAATTTCTATCCTAGCTTTTAGGTTTTCTTTTTCGTCGTGGTTCCATTTTCCAAGTACATAATCGACTTGATTACCTTTTGAAAATTCAGATCCAACACCAAATTTCATTCTTGGAAAGTTTTGGGTGTTTAGCAATTCGTTAATGCTTTTTAGTCCGTTGTGTCCTCCATCAGATCCTTTTGCACGCAACCTTATTTTGCCAAAGGGCAAGGCTAAGTCATCACATATAACAACTAATCTTTCAATGGGAATTTTTTCTTTTTCTAACCAATAGAGAACAGCTTTGCCGCTTAGGTTCATAAAAGTGTTTGGTTTTATTAATACAAGTGTTCGTCCTTTGTGTTTTGTGGTTGTTTTGTCGGCATACCGGTCAGAATTAAAAAAAATATTGGATGGCTCAGCGAGCGCATCCAATATTTTAAAACCAATATTATGTCTAGTATTCTCGTATTCTCTACCAGGGTTTCCCAGTCCTGCGATAAGAAACTTCATGGGTAAATTTATTCGGCAGCAACTTCTACAGAAGCTTCTCCTTCAGCAGAATCTCCTTCAGCAGTTGCAGCTTCAGTTTCTTCTTCTTCAGCAAGTGCAGCACGAGAAGTTTTAACGCTAACTACGTAGTTGTTTGCAGAATCAATTAATTCGCAACCAGGAATAGAAAGTTCAGAAATTCTTACACCCATTCCAATTCGAAGCTCAGTAATGTCAATTTCAACAAAATCAGGAAACGAATTAACATCTCCCTTTACTCTTATTTTCCTGTACATAAGGGCTAAACGACCTCCGTTTAAAACACCTTTAGAAGCTCCAGTTAATTTCACAGGAATTTTCATTTCAAATTTTTGACCTTCAGCAGGTAAAAAGAAATCGGCATGCAAGATAGCATCCGACACAGGATGAAATTGAGCTTCTTTTAAAAACACTTTGTATTCCGCTCCGTCAATGTTCATGTCTACAACATAAACATTTGGAGTGTAAACCAATTTCTTAAACTGCCGAGCATCTATTTCAAAATGGATTGGATCTGCGGCCCCATACATTACGCAGGGAACCATACCAGTTGCTCTTAATTCTTTAGTTGCTTTTCCGCCAACGTTTTTGCGGATAGAACCGCTCATCGATATAGATTTCATAGTGAACCTAGTTTATTCTGTTTCTTAAATTATAAAATGAGAACTAATTGACTCTTTATTAATCACGTTGTCAATTACGTCTTTAAATAAATCTGCAACTGTAATTACCCTTATTTTAGGGTGACTTTGTTTTAACGGTATCGTATCAGATACAATTAGCTCTGTAATGTTCGATTGGGTAAGTCTATCATAAGCTGGCCCAGATAGAACGGGGTGCGTAATAATAGCTCTTACAGTATTTGCGCCTTCATCTAACATCATGTCGGCTGCTTTAGTTAAAGTTCCGGCAGTGTCAATTATGTCATCTACAATTACAACATCCTTTCCTTTAACATCTCCAATTACGGTCATTTTGGAAACTTCATTTACCACTTTTCTTTGTTTGTAACAAATAGCCAATCCACAATCTAAAAATTTAGCATATGCATTTGCTCTTTTAGTTCCTCCAGTATCTGGAGCTGCAATTAACAAATTAGTAAGATTTAAACTTCTTAAATATGGTAGAAATATAGTTGAGGCAAATAAATGATCGACAGGTAAATCAAAAAAACCTTGAATTTGATCGGCATGCAAATCCATGGTCATTAACCTTGTAATTCCTGCAGCCGTGAGCATATTCGCAATTAGTTTAGATCCAATCGCTACTCTTGGTTTGTCTTTCCTGTCTTGTCTTGCAAACCCGAAATAAGGAATAACCGCAACGACTTCTTTAGCAGAAGCTCGTTTCGCAGCATCTACCATCAATAGCAATTCAAACAGGTTGTCTGTTGGAGGCATGGTAGACTGTATAATAAAAACAGTATCACCACGAACCGTTTCTTCATACGATGCTTGAAACTCTCCGTCGGAAAAATGCTGAAGGGATACCTGGCCTAATTTTACTCCATAAGCAGCAGCAATTTTTTCCCCAAGAATTTTGGAGGCAGAACAAGCAAATATTTTTACGTGAGATGACATAGACCCGTTTTTCGGGCTGCAAATGTAGAAAATTAAATGGTATAACTTACTAAGAAAATTAACTCATGTTGCATTGTGTTTTTGAAAAGCTAAAATGCTCATTCTATGAGTATTTAAAAGACTTGATAGGATGGTGGAGATAAAGCACTAAAAAGCCCTATTTTTACAGCGAAATTATGAGAAGAATTGGAGGTCGTTTGTTTAATTTATTTGCAGCTTTTTTAGCTGCATTTGTTTTAATTGTAGGTTGTAAGAAGCCGCCACGAGCAAGTTTTGTCTTCGTCCAAAGCAATGGAGGAATTGTTCAATTTACAAATACCACAGCTGGTATTGTTGATTCTCAGACGTGGAAATTTGGTGATACATTGCCAAATTCCATAGAAACAAATCCTTTACATCGTTACTTACAGGCAGGAACTTATAACGTATCCTTAACTGTAGAGAATAGCGATGGGAGCAATACTTATAGTCATGCAGTTGTAATAAAGCAAGGTAATAGAGAAAATCTGGATGACCACCCTCAATTTGAAGACGCGGATGGATATTTTTATTCCCGTAATATTTTAGAATATGGTACGTCAACTCCAACTGTGTATAATAATATAAGGGGTAAAGCAATAGCTGCTCTATATGATTCAACGGATTTTTTAATAAGTGTAGGAAGGGTTTCTGTAAATGGTGTTCAGCTAACTCAAAATGGAGATAATAGTTATTCATTTCATTCACCGGATTCTTCTATGTACTTTAGAGATGAAGTTCGTTGGGTTGCTGATGGTGGAAATGGATTCCCGCCAATGGTAGAGAATATCCCAAAAAGCTTTCCTGTATTACAAGGAATAATTCCTGACACTTTTAATACTAAAATAGACACTACTTATATATTAAGAACTGCAAAACAAATCCAATTTGCAGATTCTGTTATTTGGAATATTGAAACTGCAAATGGGGTTTTAGTTGCCCAAAAGAGAACTGCTGGGGGCGTTGCTGGTGTGTTTTTTGATAAACCTGATTTAGTGAAGCTGAAAACTTCAGGAACTTATGTTACGAAGGTAATAGCCTACAGTTTTATTCGTAAAAACCAGTTATTTCAAACTGTTTATTACACAAAAGAATCCTTCACCACTTCAAGCTTTCAGGCAAAATAATAATGGCTTGAATCACTTTTGAATAACATCTAATAATATGTATTTAGATGATGTTCAATTTGATTACTTTTGCCGCGTTTTTATACTAATCTCTTTAGAAAGTGAACAAAAAATACTACGCTCAGATTAATGAGTTTATGGAATCGATTAATGGAAGAAATGGGCATCAGCCTGAATTCTTGCAAGCAGTGAAGGAAGTAGCTGAAACCGTAATTCCGTACATTGAAGAAAACCCAAAGTACAAGGAAGCTAAAATTCTTGAACGAATGGTTGAACCTGAAAGGGTTGTTGCCTTTAGGGTGCCATGGTTGGATGATAAAGGTGAAATTCAAATCAATCGAGGCTATCGAATTGAAATGAATTCTGCAATTGGACCTTATAAAGGTGGATTACGTTTCCACCCTAGTGTTAATGAGAGTATTCTTAAATTCTTAGCATTTGAGCAAGTTTTTAAGAATAGCCTTACAACTTTACCCATGGGTGGAGGAAAAGGTGGCTCTGATTTTGACCCAAAAGGAAAGTCAGATAATGAAGTGATGAAGTTTTGTCAGAGTTTTATGACAGAATTGAGTCGTCACATTGGTGCAAATACAGATGTACCTGCCGGTGATATCGGTGTTGGTGGCCGGGAAATTGGTTTCATGTTTGGCCAATATAAAAGAATTAGGAATGAATTTGTAGGTATTCTTACTGGAAAAGGAAAAGAATACGGCGGTTCATTAATACGTACGGAAGCAACAGGATATGGAGTTGTATATTTTGTAGAAAATATGCTTAATACAAAAGGCTTGTCTGTGTTTAAACACTCAGCTGTAATTTCTGGTTCTGGAAATGTCGCACAATTTGCAGCTGAAAAAGTTCTTGAATTAGGCGGTAAAGTTTTAACCATGTCTGACTCCAAAGGATTTATTCATGCTCCAAATGGTCTTTCTCGAGAGCAATTGGATTTCGTAATGGAATTGAAAAATGCGAGAAGAGGAAGAATTGTAGAAGCTGCTGATGCATTCGATGATATTGAATTTTTTGAAGGGGAAAAACCTTGGAGAATAAATAGCGATATTGTTTTGCCATGCGCTACTCAGAATGAATTAGGAGAAACAGATGCTAAGCTTATAGTTGAAAATAAGGTTATTGCAGTTTCTGAAGGTGCGAATATGCCTTGTACTCCTGGTGCTATGAATGTATTTGTAGATAATAAAGTTCTTTATTCACCCGGTAAAGCATCTAATGCTGGTGGTGTTGCTGTTTCTGGATTAGAAATGAGCCAAAACTCTTTACGTTTTAATTGGAGTCGTGAAGAAGTTGATGAAAAACTAAAAAACATAATGAAGAGTATCCACGAAGACTGTGTGAAACATGGTAAGGATAAAGAAACTGGTTATGTAGATTATGTAAAAGGAGCAAATGTAGCTGGATTTATAAAAGTTGCAGAAGCAATGTTAGCTCAAGGCTTAGTTTAATCTTTAGATTTTATATTTTTGACAGCCCTATCAGTTTTTCTGGTAGGGCTTTTTTATTTTTAAGGCTATATATTTTCAGGTTTTTTTCCTTTAGCGGTAACTCTTTTTAAGGAAATCATACTAAATGTTAGCATTCAATATTGGCAAATTCTATTCGTTAGTACCTCCAAGCAAAAGCTAATATTTTTGAATCCACCATTTCTAAAAGGATTGCCTTAGGTCATGAGATAATCTTTTAAGCGGGACATCAATTTAAGTCTATTTCGCACTTCCATTATTTATATTTGCCGCCCAAAGTAGAGTTTATGTACGGAAAAATTAAAGATCAGTTAAAGGCTGAATTAAGTCAAATTGAAAAGGACGGATTATTTAAGTCAGAAAGAATCATCACAACCCCTCAAGATGCAGTTATCAAAGTGTCAACTGGTGAAGAAGTAATTAATTTCTGTGCGAACAATTATCTTGGATTGTCTTCTCACCCTCGAGTGATTGAAGCAGCCCACAAAGCCTTGGATTCTCACGGTTTTGGAATGTCCTCGGTACGTTTTATTTGTGGAACCCAAGATATTCATATAGAACTTGAAGAAAAAATAACAAGCTTTTTAGGAACTGAAGACACAATTCTTTATGCCGCAGCTTTTGATGCTAACGGTGGCGTCTTTGAGCCGCTACTGACAGCTGAAGATGCAATTATTTCTGATTCATTAAATCATGCGTCTATTATTGACGGCGTTCGTTTGTGCAAGGCTTCTCGTTATCGTTATGCAAATAACGATATGTCCGATTTAGAAGAACAACTTAAAGCAGCCTCTGGAGCGAGAAATAAAATTATAGTTACCGACGGAGTTTTTTCTATGGACGGCTATGTAGCTCAGTTGGATAAAATATGCGACTTAGCTGATAAATATGACGCTATGGTAATGGTTGATGAGTGTCATGCCACTGGATTTATTGGAAAAACAGGAAGAGGAAGTATTGAATTAAAAAATGTAATCGGAAGAGTTGATATTATAACTGGTACACTTGGCAAAGCACTTGGTGGAGCAATGGGCGGTTTTACTTCAGGTAGAAAAGAAATAATTGAGTTGCTACGTCAACGGTCTAGACCTTATTTGTTTTCAAATTCGCTGGCCCCGAATATTGTTGGAGCCTCTATTGCCGTTTTCGATTTATTGAATGAAACTACAGAATTAAGGGATAAACTAGAAAGTAATATTAACTATTTCAAAAAGGGAATAAAAGCTTCAGGTTTAGATTATAAAGATGGTGATAGTGCAATTGTTCCAATTATGCTTTACGATGCTTCTTTGGCTCAGAAATTCGCAAATGAACTACTCAAAGAAGGTATATATGTTATTGGGTTTTTCTATCCAGTAGTACCAAAAGGTCAAGCAAGAATTCGAGTGCAGTTATCTGCGGCTCATACAAAAGAACATTTGGATAAAGCTATTGCTGCTTTTACTAAAGTTGGTAAAGAGTTAGGCGTTATTGGATAAAACATTGACCTTGAATTATAGATTTAGGATAAAGAGAATTGATCCACACATAATTGGAATACTTTTTTTAGGTCTCAATTTCGTTGCACTGATTTCGTGTACAGAAAAGTTGAAGTCTGACGAGACCCGGATTGAAGAGGTAATAACTGATTTTTACGAGTGGTATTCGTTAGAGATAAAAGCCAGGAATACATCTTCTTTTCAACCAATATTTGTTGCAGATTCGAATGGCTTGTCGACTCTTGATTTTGCTCAAATGGATGCAAATTTGGCTGCAGTTGGTTTTCACAAGAATTACATTCCAAATTTAAAGAGGGACTTTGAGCCATGTTTGGCAAACCTCAATTCTATTCCTTTCGACTCTTTAAAGTTATTTGAGGACTTAGATGATTTTGATGACATTAATTGTGCTTTTTCTAATCTTTATCAATGGACTGGTGATACGGAGCCTCACGACGGAGTGGAGGTAGGGGAAGTCACCAAAAATGGAGACTCAATAGCAGTTGCTGAGTGTAGAATATTTAATGTTGGTGAAAACATGAGATTGTATTGGGAGCACAAATACCTAGTGATTAAACTTAAAGAAGCAGATGAAGATTGGAAGATTTCAAATATTGAAATAGTATTTCCATGAAAGAAATATATCTTCTACTTAAAGTTCATTTAAAAGAAGATTACAATCCAAGACTTTATTTATATTTTTTATCCTTTCTGACTGTAACTATTAGCCTCAATTATTATTTCGATTTCGAGGATGGCATTCTCGATAGTTATTATACCCAACCTATAAGTTTTATCACGTATACTTTATTTTACATGTTCGCCTACTATGGAATCGCAATTCCACAGCTCTTCTTAAATAATAAATCTGCTGTTCTTAAATCATGGAGGTATTGGGCACGTTCTTCTTTTTTCATTTCAATTGTTGGATTTGCTGCGTATTTTTATTTTCATCGTAAAATGGTTTTCGAGAGCTTGACAGCTTATGAAAATAATTTTGTTTTGGATATTGTTCGTCAATTAAACTGTTGGGTTACTATCATCTTTCCGTTATTAATTTTCTGGTTGGTATTCGATAAAAACAAAAGGCATTTTTATGGTTTTAATCTCAAAAACGCCAATTTGAAAGCCTATTTTCAGATGCTTTTAATAATGTTTCCACTTGTTTTTGCGGTTTCCTTCCTTTCCGATTTTCAAGACAATTATCCAATAATGAAAGCCTGGGATTTGAATTATCCTTTTGGCTGGAACAATTCAATTTATTATTTAATTTTTGAACCCCTTTACGGAATTAGTTTTTTATCCGTTGAGCTGGTTTTTAGAGGTGCTCTAGTAATTGGTATGGTTAAGTTATTAGGAAAAGAAGCTGTTTTGCCCATGGTGAGTATGTATGCTTTTTTACATTTTGGGAAGCCTCTTGGAGAAACTATTGGATCTGTTTTTGGTGGTTATATCTTAGGTGTAATTGCACTTAAAAAGGAGCATATTTTTGGTGGGTTCATCATTCATGTAGGAGTTGCTTATTTAATGGAAATAACTGCTTTGTGGCAGCATTACTATAATTGATAGGGCAATTGAACAATAATAATTGTTGGTTGGATAATTATCCGAAAAACAAATAAGCAATAAAAATTGCAGCAATAATTCCGACAGAATCTGCAATTAATCCGCAAACTACTGTGTAACGTGTTCGAGTTACGTTCACTGCACCAAAATAAACAGCCAGAGTATAGAAAGTTGTTTCAGTAGAACCTTGAAAGACAGAAGCAAGCTTTCCCGCAAAAGAATCGGCGCCAAATCTAGACATCGTTTCTACCATCATTCCCCTTGCACCAGATCCGCTAAGAGGTTTCATAAATGCTGTTGGCATAGCGTCCACAAATCTAGAATCAACGCCAAAAGCATCAACAATCCAACGCAAACCACCAACCAAAATATCCAACGCACCACTAGCTCGAAACACTCCAATGGCGACCAACATAGCAACCAAATAAGGGATAATTTTTACCGCGACTCCAAAACCGTCTTTTGCTCCTATTACAAATGTTTCGTAAATATTAATTTTATTTTTTAAAGCTAAAGATATGAACCCAACAATAATTGCCATTAATATAAAATTCCCAATTACAGAACTAATTACTGAAACTGTGTCCTGTTGTAAGCCGGTTAGCCAATAAATAAAACCCAAAACCAGAGCCGTTATGCCGCCTAAATAACTAAGAACTATTTTGTCGAACAAATTAATTTTCTGATAAATAGAAACGGAAATTAATCCGGCAAGTGTTGCAAAATAAGTTGCAATTAATATGGGTAAAAACACATCAGAAGGATTAGCGGATCCGTTTGCCGCACGCAATGCCATAACGGAAACTGGAATAAGTGTAAGCCCGGAAGTGTTGAGCACCAAAAACATAATTTGTGCATTAGTTGCCGTATCTTTTTGTTTGTTTTCAGTTTGTAGTTCTTCCATAGCCTTAAGTCCCAAAGGAGTGGCTGCATTATCTAAACCCAGCATATTTGCTGATATATTTAACATTATGCTTCCCATTGCTGGGTGGTCTTTTGGAAGTTCTGGAAATAGTTTTCTGAAAAAAGGAGCAACCAAACGAGTCATAATTTTCACTGCTCCACCAGCTTCCCCAATTTTCATTATACCTAACCACAATGCCATTATACCCATTAGGTAAACGACAATTGAAATGGATGTTTCTGCCATATCGAAAGTAGACTGGACTATTGCTGAAAAAACATTTAAATCGGCTTGACCAAATTGCCAACCCCATTCTAGGAAAAAATCACGAAAGAAATATCCAATTAATCGAAGTATAGCTACGACAAAAGCGATGATAAAAAATCCTGCAAAAATGTAATGGAGGGCCATACTATCTAGTATTGTTCAAAAGTACGGGAAGGATAAGAGGGATTAAGAATACTTTTTTCAAATTATAAACATTGGGTTGTTTCGGATAACTTACAGTCCATACTCCTCAAAGTATCCCAAACCTTGTCGCACCATTTCTGGCTCACCGCTCGTACAATCCACTATTGACGATGGAATATTATTACCATACCCACCATCTATTACTATGTCAACTTTCTTTTTAAAAATTTCATAAATCATTTCTGGATCAGTCGTATATGCCAATATATCATCTTCCGCTACTACAGAAGTAGTAGAAATTGGATTTCCCAGTTGCCTTACAATTTCTCGAGGAATTTCATGATCAGGAATTCTTAATCCTATGCTCTTCTTTTTGTTTTTAAACAATTTGGGAACTTCTCCCGTAGCATTTAGGATATAGGTAAACGGACCTGGCAAAGTTTTTTTCATTAGTTTGAAAATAGGTGTTTCTACCTTGGCATATTTAGCCAACTGACTTAAATCGTAAACTACAATTGCCAATTTAGCATCCTTTAGTTTCATGCCTTTTAGCGATGCTACTCGCTCTACAGCTTTTGATTTAGTAACATCACAACCAAAACCATAAACTGTATCCGTGGGATAAATTATAACTCCTCCATTTTGCAAACAATTTACGACGTGCTGAATAACATTGGGGTCGGGGTTTTTTGAGTTTATTCTAATGTATTCTGCCATGACGTAAAATTATGGATTTTAAAACGAGCGCCCACTAGAAAACGCTTTCTTTGTTTCCAAATTATTATCCTTGGGTTCAAAACGTTCCAGAATACTTAAACTAGCACTTTTTGCTACAGGCTTATCTGGCATTGTTGCCGAATATATCCTATCTACATTAGCCACTTATTTTTTAGGTGATTCCATTTTTCAGTGGACGATGATTTTATCCATTATGCTTTTTTCAATGGGTTTGGGCAGCAGAATAAGCGCATCGTTTGAAAAAAATATTTTAGAAAAGTTTTTATGGGCAGAGTTTGCGCTCTCCCTCCTTACCTCAACAGCGGCACTTAGCTGCTATGTTGTAATGGGTTACACAAATTACGTTGCCGTGTTTATTTATGGGTTTGCCATTGCCATTGGCCTATTAATAGGAATGGAAATTCCCTTAGTTACACGAATAAACGAAAACAACGAAGAGCTAAGAACCAACATAGCAGGTGTTATGGAAAACGACTACTACGGTAGTTTAATTGGAGGATTATTTTTTGTTTTTGTAGGACTGCCCTACTTGGGGTTAACTCACACTCCTTTTGTGCTTGGAGGCATTAATTTTTTAGTAGCTATATTTCTTTTTTGGAAATTGAGAAACCATATAAATCCCTTGCCTAGAAAAATATTTACAGCTTTAATTCCTGTTCTGTTTTTCACTCTACTTTTCCTAGCTTATGGCGCGAACGAAATTATTTTACATGGTGAGCAAGAAAGGTATGGTGATAAGGTTGTTTTTTCTGAGCAAACCCGTTTTCAAAAAATCACAATCACCCAATACAAAGAACATTACTGGCTCTATTTAAATGGAAGTAAACAGCTTTGTACTTTTGATGAATGGCTCTATCACGAACCTTTGGTACACCCTGCCATGCATTTGAGCAGGAACACCAAAAGTGTTTTAATTTTAGGCGCGGGTGATGGCTGTGCTATTCGTGAAGTTCTAAAATACAAGCAAGTAGAACAAATAACTTTAGTAGATATCGACCCTGAAATGACAAAAATCGGCATGTCCAACCCGATTTTTACTAAAATGAACGATAGCGCATACTATGACCCAAAAGTGAAAGTGGTAAATAATGATGCTTTCCAATTTTTAGAGAATACCGACCAGTTTTATGATGTAATGATTTTGGATTTTCCAGACCCTAAGAGTATTGACATAAACAGAGTGTACACAAAAGAATTTTACCAACTTTGCTCCAGGAGACTGCGCAAAAACGGAGTTATAGTAACTCAAGCGGTTAGCCCATATTACACAACCAAAGCGTTTCGATCTATTGAAAAAACGATAGCAAATGCAGGGTTTAATACTTTACCAATTCACAATCATGTTTATTCCTTTGGAGAGTGGGGTTGGATAATTGGATCAAAAACACTTTCAAGCGATGAAATAAAAGAAGAACTAAAAGCTAGTTCCTTTAATGATGTAAAAACTGAATGGATGACACCTGAAGCAATTCAACTTATGATTTCCTTCGGCAAGGATCTGCGACCAGCTGACTCTGTGGAAGTAAACACGATTCAAAACCCCGTCTTGTATCGTTATTATTTGGATGGTACTTGGACTCGCTATTTATAATGTGGCTATTCAGTAAAAATATTGACCTATCCACTTTGTTTGCTCCAGTTTGGGTCATTTGGGTTGTGCTTTTTTTATTACCCAATTCCATTCTTACAATTAATACACCCCTTTGGGTATGGGTAGTATTTGTTTTATTGATTGACGTTAGCCATGTTTGGAGTACCATATTTAGAACCTATTTTGATAAAGAAGAAAGAAGAAATCATTACAAAATTTTATGGATTATTCCTTTGGTAAGCTTTATTATTTTATTTACAATTGCCTCTGAATCCAGTATGTGGTTTTGGAGAATTCTGGCTTATTTAGCAGTTTTCCACTTCATGAAGCAGCAATATGGTTTTTTTGCTTTGTATTCTATTCCAACAAAGGCTAAGCAAGCTAAAAGATTAATGCCCGATAAGGCGGTCCTATACTTCAGTATGCTATTTCCTGTGATTTATTGGCATTTCCACGCTAGGGATTTTAATTGGTTTGTGAACAATGATTTTTTTCATTTCGCCAATAGTTTTAATGAAATGTGGAGTTTTCTCATTCCTATTTATTTTCTTGTAATTCTAGGCTGGCTATTGGAAGAATTTTTTTTAATTAGAGGAAACAAAATCCGTTTTTCTCTTGGACGAATCCTTTGGCTTTTAACAACCGCAGCTAATTGGTATATTGGAATAATCTATTTCAATTCAGACCTTGCGTTTACAACTACGAATATAATTGCTCATGGTGTTCCCTATTTTGTTCTCATAATATATTACCAAAATTCAAAACCAAAAAAGGCGAAAACAAAATACCTGCCTTATGTTTTTGCCACAACTGTACTTTTGGGATCCTTTGCTTTTGCATTTAGTGAAGAGTTTTTTTGGGGTCTATTATTTAACCAAGATAAAGGAGGGGTATTCGGGAATTTCTTCAATTACTCAGAAGTTTCGAATCCTATATTAGTCGCCTTTTTTCTTGCTTTATTAACGTTGCCACAGGTCGTTCACTATGTATTGGATGGTTTCATTTGGAAAGTAAACGCGAAAAACCCACATCTAAAAGAAATGCTAAAACCACAAAATGGATAGACGGGTATTTTTAAAGATAGGAGCTGGGCTTATTACTTTTTCGGTTGCATGTTCCTTGGACAATAAAAAAGTTGGAAAGAGGAAATATTCCATCACCATAGATTCGAATCGAAAAATTGGGCACCTTGCTAGAAAAGCAATAGACAAAGCCAGTTCAAAACTTTACACTACTGATGTATTGGTTGTAGGAGGTGGCATTGCAGGTTTGGCAGCAGCTAACTCACTAACTAAGCGAGAGTCTGTTATTTGCGAAATGGGGAGCCGATTTGGCGGCACATCGTCGGCAGTGTCCATTGGAAATAATGAGTTTGCACAAGGGGCGCATTACGACTTATCCTATCCGAGCAATTTTGGCGAAGAAGGATTAAAACTTCTTGAAAAATTAAACATTATTGAATTTAATTCGACTCTTAATCGGTGGGACTTTCAAGACAAAAAATATTTGATAAAAGCTTCAAATGAAGAACAATGTTATACCAATGGCAAATGGGTGCCCACAGTACTGGTTAATTCTGAAATAAAAAATAATTTCATTTCATTGCTCCAGGCTTATAGCGGTAAAATGCCTCTTCCGAGTACTCATATTTCTCCCGAATTTAATACGCTAGATCAAACAACTTTTGCAGAATACCTAAACAAGTATTTACCTGTGACCTCTGATTTTATGGAGGCAATCGATTACCAAATGCTTGACGATTACGGAGGGAGTGCAAGTGAAATTTCGGCATTGGCTGGTATTCATTACTACAAGTGTCGGCCCTATTTTAACAAACCAGAACCTGAGCTTTTCTCGCCGATGGAGGGCAATTATTATTTTATTAAAAAAATGATTGCTCAACTAAAACCCGAGCAATTAAAATTGGAAAGTTTAGTGGTGGCTCTCAATAAAACCAATAACAAATGGCTTGTTGATGTTTGGGAAATAAACAACAATAGAAAAGTTACCTATCAGTGCAACAATGTTGTCTACTCTGGTCAAAAGCATTTACTTAAATACCTTCTGCCAGAAGCACATGCAACATTTTCCGATGTTTCTTATGCCCCATGGGTAGTTATTAATATTGAATTAGAAAACGAACCAAACCTTTCCAGCTTTTGGCAAAACGATTATTTATCGAAAGATGCCCAGTTTTTAGGTTTTGTAAATTCAAGGGTACAATCCGAAAAAGGAAACCGTGTTTTAACCGCGTACTATTGTTACCCAGGTATTTATGACAATCTTATTCAGAATATAGAATCTGATTCGGAAGAAATAACACGGCAAACAATTGGCTACATGAGCACTTATTATAAAATAGACCTTGAGCCCTTTGTAAAGCAAGTCTACATAAAGCTTTTAGGACACGCTATGCCAATTCCAAAACCAGGATATTTAAGTAAAGACAGGAAATTAGAACAAAATGGGATTTCTTTTGCTGGTGTAGATACTGGAAGACTGCCTCTTATGTTTGATGCCTTGGATAGCGGAATTGTTGGGGCAGGTCTAATTAAACATAAGAAATACTTGAAAAAGCCAAGTGAAACTTCTTATTAATGTTCCAAATTCAAGTTTACTTACTTTCCCACTAGCTACTTCCGTTCTTCTAAATTATTATTCGTTTCCCCAATAAATTCAATAATTTCATCGCAGCCAGTTTTATTTGTAGCGGAGGTTATATACAACGGTGGTAAATTCTCCCAAGTTTCGTTTAGTTTTTTCTTGTAGGTTGCCATGCTTTTGTTCAGTGCACTCCTTCCAAGTTTATCTGTTTTTGTAAAAACTATCCCAAAAGGAATTTCTTTATCTGCAAGCCAATGAATAAAGTTTAAATCAATTTGTTGTGGATCATGACGACTATCTATTAATACAAAAAGAAAAACCAACGTGTTTCGATCGATTAAATAATCACGAGTAAAACTTTTCCATTTTCGCCTATTGGTTCTAGACGAGGCAGCAAAACCATAACCGGGTAAATCAACCAAATACCAACCTGTTTTGGGCTTACCCTCTTCTTTATTAATAATAAAGTGATTTATTAGAGTGGTTTTACCCGGTCGTCCACTGGTTTTAGCAAGTTCCTTGCGCTTTACCAGCATATTAATAAGTGAGCTTTTACCAACGTTACTTCTTCCAATAAAAGCATATTCATATTTATCGGCTGGCGGACATTCAGAATAATTGCTGCTACTCTTTACAAATTGAGCATTGCGGATTATCATAGTTTTTTAGCTGTGTACTTTGTCAAGCCAAATTGCAAGAAGCTTATTAAACTCTTGAGGCTGTTCCATCATAGCTGCATGGCCACACTTATCAATCCAATGCAATTCGGAATTGGGTAGTTTTTCATGAAATTCTTCTGCTATTTCTGGGGGTGTAACGCTATCCTGTTTTCCCCAAATTAAACAAGTCGGTAATGTCATGTTTTTTAATTCTTCACTCATGTTATGTCGGATTGCCGATTTGGCAATTCCTATCATTCTTAGTGCGCGACCTTTATCATTGACGGTTTCATAACATTCATCTACCAATTCTTTAGTTGCAATAGTTGGATCATAGAAAGTGGCGCCAACCTTTTCCTTTATCATTTCGTAATTCCCTCTCTTTACGAAACCACCACCAAAGGAATTTTCATAAAGTCCTGAACTACCTGTTAAAGCCATAGAATGAACTCGTTCTGGATGTTCTGCAACATAAACCAAAGCTGTATGTCCTCCTAAAGAATTGCCAACCAGTGTTACTTGATCGTATTTTTTAAATTCGATAAATTCATGTAGAAATTTTGCAATAGTTTTAACATTGGCACTAATAATAGGCAATGTATAAATGGGTAATAGCGGTAAAACAACTTTGTATTTACCGGTAAAGGCAGGTATTACATCCTTAAAATTACTCAATTGACCAAAAAGTCCATGGAGGAAAATAATCACAGGACCCTCTCCTTCTTCTAGGTATTCAAAACGTCCTTCTTTCTTAAGCTCGTATTCCATTTAATTATATCCCCATTGTAAGGTTTTCAAAAATAAACAATTTGATAATTATCCAACGCATTCAAAATTCCTGTTTTAACAAGTGTATGTTCATTCTCATTTAACACCATTTTTTAGGTCTTTTCAACAATTTCATTTAAGCTGTTAATAATCGAAAGTTTTCAACAAAGTGGTAAAAAGTGGGTCTTTGTGGTAAGAAGTGGTAAAATTTTTCTACTTTTACACTCAAATATTTAAGAAAGCTACAAAATTGATGATCAATCTATTAGGAGAATATGATTGCAAGATGGATGCAAAAGGAAGATTAATGCTTCCCACTGGATTGCGAAAACAACTAGAGTCTATGATTCATGAAGGTTTTGTGATTAACCGAGACATTCATGAGAAATGTTTAGTCCTATACCCGCATCATGAATGGACAAAAGTGAGCAATCAGCTAGCTAAGCTCAATAGGTTCATTCGTAAAAACGCTCTTTTTATCCGTAAATTTAACAATGGAGCCACTCCTTTGCAAATTGATGGAACGGGTAGGGTTTTGCTACCAAAGTCATTGACCGACCATGCTGAGTTAAAAAAAGAAATAAAGGTTATCGGAAACGGTGAGCGAGTAGAAATTTGGTCTAAAGACCAATACAGCGCAATGCTTGAAAGCGACGAAATTAATATTTCGGATTTGGCAGAAGAAGTAATGGGGGATATCAGTCCTGCTGGAGATGAGTAAATACCACACTCCCGCCTTGTTACACGAATCTATTAATGGTTTAGCAATTAAGGAAAACGGCATCTATGTCGACGTAACGTTTGGCGGAGGAGGGCACTCAAAAGAAATCCTTAAAAACCTTAAAGATGGTCGTTTAATCGCTTTTGACCAAGACCAAGAGGCACTTGAAAACAAGATAGTAGACCCTAGGTTTATTTTGGTACAACAAAATTTTAAGTATTTAAAAAACTTTTTAAAGCTTCACAAAGCCTTGCCTGTTGATGGGGTTTTAGCTGACTTAGGAATCTCTTCGCATCAAATAAACACAGCCGAACGCGGATTTAGCACACGCTTTGACGGGCCGTTAGACATGAGGATGAATAAAGAAAGTAAGCTATCAGCTGCTTCAGTTATTCAAAATTATTCTGAGGAAAAATTAATCCAAATTTTTAGGCAATACGGTGAAATTAAAAACGCTAAAAACCTTGCTTTTAAAATTGTTGAATCTAGAAAAGAAAAGCCCATAAAAACTACTCAGGAATTAAATTCCATCTGCGAAAAACTAGTCCAAGAGAGAAAAAGATCTAAGTACCTCGCGCAAGTTTATCAAGCCATCCGAATAGAAGTAAACCAGGAGCTTGAAGTTTTAAAAGATTTTTTAAAACAAAGCTTAGATATACTAACTGTAGATGGTAGAATCGCGGTTATATCTTATCATTCCTTAGAGGACCGTTTGGTAAAAAGCTTTTTTAAAACCGGTAATTTTGATGGAATACTGGAAAAAGATTTTTATGGAAATATAATTCGACCACTTCAACCTGTAAACAACAAAATTATTATACCAAGCGCCGAAGAACTTGAAAGAAATCCTCGTGCCCGTTCGGCGCGTTTACGAATTGCAACGCCCACTAAATGACGGAGAAAAAAACAGAGAATTCCGCGTTGAAAGGCATTAAAAAGCACACGAGCCTTGTTGCAGATCTACTAAATGGAAACATTCTAACTCGTGATTCATTTTTAGACCATTTACCTTATGTGCTTTTTCTTGCAGGTCTTTCTCTAGTATATATATCCAATGGTTTTTTAGCGGAACAAAACATTAGAAACCTAAATAAAATAAATACCGAAATAAAAGAACTACGCTCAGAGTACATCACCATTAAGTCGGAATTGATGTACAAAAGCAAGCAATCTGAATTAGCAAGAATTATTACTGAAAGAGAAATGGGGCTTCTCGAATCTTCCGAACCACCAAAAAAAATAATTCGGGATGAAAAATAAAAAGAACACCATAAAACGTATTTACGTGGTGTACTTCGGTATTCTTCTTCTTGCAGCTGGAATAGTTTCTAAAGCTTCCATTATAATTTTTATAGAAGGCGACAAGTGGGAAGCAAAAGCAGCTGCGCATACATTGAAGTATAATAAAGTAGAGGCAGTAAGGGGGAATATATATGCTAATGATGGAAGTCTGTTAGCTACTTCAATTCCACGTTATGAAATTCGATTCGATTCAAAATCCGATGCAATAACCGACAAAATTTTCAAAAAAGAAATCGATTCACTTTGTTTCCATCTTGCACAAACGTTTGAGGGAAAGTCAAAAAATCAATGGAAAAACGAGCTGATTTCCTCAAGAAATCGAAGCGCGCGATATCATCTAATCGCTCGAAGGGTAAGCTATATTAAACTTAAAAAAGTAAAAACATTCCCACTTTTTAGAAAAGGTCGGTACAAAGGCGGTTTTATTTACATCCAAAAAAACAGAAGAGAAAAACCATTTCAAATTTTAGCATCTCGAACAATTGGTTACAGCAGAGAAAACTCAAAACCAGTTGGACTTGAAGGCGCATACGAAAAAGAATTAAGCGGAATTTCAGGAATTAGGCTAGAGCAAAAAATAGCTGGAGGAGTTTGGAAGCCGGTAAACGATGATAACGAAATTGAGCCAGAAGATGGTGCGGATATAGTTACAACCATAGACGTAAACATCCAGGATGTTGCTGAAAATGCATTGCTCGAACAATTGCTAAAGCAGGATGCGCACCATGGCTGTGTGGTTCTTATGGAAGTTAAAACAGGTCAAGTAAAAGCAATAGCAAACCTAACTCGATCTAGCGAAGGAAAATACTGGGAACAATACAATTATGCCGTAGGTGAAAGCACAGAACCAGGGTCGACATTTAAACTTGCGTCTCTTATAGCTGCCATGGAAGATGGCTATATAGAACTAGATGACAGCATTGAAACAGGAAATGGCGTTTATAAGTTTTATGACCAAAAAATGTACGATTCTCACGTTGGTGGATTTGGGACAATTACGGTGAAACAAGTTTTCGAAAAGTCATCAAACATTGGAGTTGCCAAAATAATAAATGATAACTACGCTAAAAACCCTCAAAAATTCATTGACCGACTTTATAAAATGAACCTTAACCAAAAACTTGATTTAGAGATTTTTGGAGAAGGAACACCGCATATAAAATCAGCAAACGATCCTACTTGGAGCGGAATTTCTCTCCCATGGATATCACACGGATACGAAGTGTCGTTGACTCCATTGCAAATTCTAACTTTTTACAATGCGATTGCAAATGATGGTGTAATGGTAAAACCACAATTTGTACAAGAAATCAGAAAAATGGGAAAAACAGTACAAACCATGGAGCCACAAATAATAAATCCTGCGATATGTTCTAAACAGACCATAATAAAAGCTAAGAAAATGCTTGAAGGTGTGGTCGAAAATGGGACTGCAAAAAATCTAAAAAATGCGGATTACAAAATTGCCGGAAAAACAGGAACGGCTCAAATATTCAACCGCGAAACAGGAACCTATAAAAACAAAAAGAACATGAGCTACCAAGCATCATTTGTAGGGTACTTTCCTGCTGACCAGCCCAAGTACACTTGTATTGTGGTAGTTATTGCCCCTTCTAAAGATGTTTACTACGGTAATTTAGTTGCTGGCCCAATATTCAAAAAAATAGCAGATAAAGTATATGCAACAAGCATCAATATTCACAAGGAATTGCAAAATATTGAAGGTTTGGCAACACGAACAACAATTCCAATTTCGAAGAACGGCAACTACAATGATTTAGGTAAAGTTTATAAAGAATTAGGTATTAAAGAAAACTGGAAAAGTGATCCTGGAACATGGGTAATTACAAGTACTGGCAGTAAAAATGTTGCACTTTACCGCAGGGCATACAAAAACAAAATAATTCCAAATGTAGTGGGTATGGATTTGAAAGATGCTATTTACCTCATGGAAAACATGGGAATTCAGGTAGAATTTGAAGGGAGGGGGGTAATTAAAGAACAGACACCCAAGGCCGGCGCGCCAATTACCGGAGCAGAAATAGTAAAACTAAAATTTACCTAATGCGCTTACTCAAAGACATATTATATAGAGTTCATATAGAAAACGTTGTTGGGAATACTAACGTGGCACTAGAAAGCATTTCAGATGACTCCAGAAAAGTTGCTAATTTCTCTGCATATATAGCCGTTCCAGGCAGCCAAGTAGACGGTCATCAATTCATTTCACAAGCACTAGAAGATGGAGCTATTGCAATTATTTGTGAAGTTATCCCTGAAGAAATCAAGGACGATATCTGTTATGTTAAAGTTAAAAGTAGCCATGAGGCATTAGCATTAATGGCTTGTAACTTTTATGATAATCCTTCTGAAAAAATGCACTTAATTGGCATTACCGGAACTAATGGAAAAACAACTACAGCAACTTTATTACAGCAGCTTTTTATAAACCTAGGGCATAAATCAGGTCTACTATCTACCGTTGTAAATAAAATACAACACGAAGAAATTCCATCAACACACACAACCCCCAACCCACTAGAATTAAACGCATTGCTCGCCAGAATGATTGAAGAGGGTTGCACACATTGTTTTATGGAGGTAAGCAGCCACGCTTTAATACAACAACGAACTAAAGGCCTTCATTTTAAAATTGCCGTCTTTACAAACATTACCCACGATCATTTAGACTATCACGAAACTTTTGACAACTATATCTCTGCTAAAAAAATACTATTTGATGAATTAAGTTCCGCCAGTTATGCTTTGGTTAACCGTGATGATTTTCACGGGGAAGTTATGCTTCAAAACACCAAAGCAAAACATCTAACTTTTGGGTTAAAGTCAATGGCAGATTTCAAAGCAAAAGTTATTGAAAATGACTTTGACGGCCTGCAGCTTAACATAAATGGACGAGATGTTTGGACTCATTTAATTGGACGGTTTAATGCCTATAATTTGCTTTGCGCATACGCAGTAGCAGAAACTTTAGGTGAAGAAAACCTAGAAATTCTTACACAAATCTCTCAATTGACTCCTGTTCGTGGTCGCTTTCAGTACATGCGATCTGAGAGTAACATTACTGGAATAGTAGATTATGCCCACACTCCCGATGCCCTTAAAAACGTATTGGAAACCATTAATGAAATAAGAAGTGGAAATGAAAAAGTAATTACAGTAATAGGTTGTGGTGGTGATAGAGATAAAACCAAGCGACCAAAAATGGCTAGTATCGCTTGTAAAGGAAGCGATAAAGTGATTCTAACCTCAGACAACCCAAGATCAGAAAATCCAGATCAAATTATAAAAGACATGCAAGCCGGTGTTGATGTTAGCGACATTAAAAAAACATTTTCAATTACCGATAGAAAAGAAGCAATAAAAACTGCCGTAGCATTTGCCGAGCCCAAGGATATCATTCTTGTTGCTGGTAAAGGGCACGAAACTTACCAAATAATTAATAATGAGGTACTTGATTTTAACGACATGGAAATAATCTCGGAATTTTTAACCCATTTCACTTCTTCGTAATGCTCTATTATCTATTTCAATATTTAAATGAATTCAATATTCCTGGAGCAGGTCTATTTAACTATATCACTTTCAGAGCGGCTATGGCTGTCATGCTCTCATTGGTCATTTCCATGATTTTCGGAAAAAATATTATTGGTTGGTTGCAAAAAAACCAATTCGGAGAGATTGTAAGAGATTTAGGATTAGAAGGACAAATGGCAAAACAAGGTACTCCAACTATGGGTGGTTTAATCATTTTGGCTTCAATAATTATTCCAACACTTTTGGTTGCCAAACTAGACAACGTTTACATTATAGTAATGCTAATTGCAACTATTGGTTTAGGTGGAATTGGATTTTTAGATGATTACCTTAAGATTAAATATAAAAACAAAGATGGGCTTGCCGGAAAATTCAAAATTGTAGGGCAAATTGGAATCGGATTATTTATTGCAATGGTCCTTTATTTTAGTGATAACACTACAGTAAGGCACAAAGTTTATTTTAACGAAACCAACAGCCAGCGGGATTTGGTTCAAGATCAAGACCAATCAGAACGAGCACCAAAAAACTATGTTTGGAAAGACACCAAAGACCTTAAAACGACTATTCCTTTTGTGAAAAACAATGAGTTTGATTATGCATGGCTCTTATCGTGGCTAGGTCATGGATATGCAAAATACGCATGGATTGTCTTTTTTCCTCTAGTGATATTAATAGTCACCTCAGTTTCAAATGGGGCAAATATGACGGATGGACTGGATGGATTAGCCACGGGAACTTCGGCAATTATTGGAGTGACATTAGGCATTTTGGCCTACCTATCTGGCAATTACATTTTCGCAGATTATCTCAATATCATGTACATACCAAACTCCGGCGAACTGGTGGTTTTTATTGCCGCTTTTGTAGGAGCGTGTGTTGGTTTTTTATGGTACAACTCCTATCCTGCTCAGGTTTTTATGGGGGATACAGGAAGTTTAGCAATTGGAGGAATTATCGCTGTTTTCGCCATAGCAATTCGAAAAGAATTGCTCATTCCCATTTTATGCGGAGTCTTTTTAATTGAGAATTTAAGTGTGCTTATTCAAGTAGGATATTTTAAATACAGCAAGAAAAAATATGGAGAAGGAAGGCGAGTTTTTAAAATGGCTCCCTTACACCATCACTATCAAAAGCTAGGTATTCCAGAACCTAAAATTGTAGCTAGGTTTTGGATTGTGGGAATATTCCTAGCAATTATCACAATCGTAACTCTAAAACTTCGCTAGTGAAGTTTTTAGTTGCCTTAGGTGCAGGAGAAAGTGGTGTTGGAACCGCACTTCTCGCTCAAAATAAAGGTTTTAAAGTGTTGGTTTCCGACGCTGGTAAAATCAAGAAAAAGTACAAGGACGTTCTTTCACATCAGGAAATTGAATTTGAAGAAGGCAAGCACTCTATGGAAAATATATTAGAGTGTGATGTATTGGTTAAAAGCCCCGGCATACCAGAAACGGCCCAGACGATTATTGATTGTAAAAACCACGGAATTGAAGTAATTGGAGAAATCGAATTTGCCTCTAGGTATTTTTCGGGCAATATCATTGGGATTACTGGTTCAAATGGTAAAACCACCACCACCACCCTCACCCAGCATTTACTCCAAAAAGGCGGGTTTAATCCTATCATGGGAGGAAACATAGGTGAAAGTTTTGCCAAGCAAGTAATAACGAAAAATGATGGATTGGCTGTTTTAGAATTGAGCAGCTTTCAATTGGATGACACCATTGATTTTAAACCACACGTTGCTGTTTTACTCAATATAACACCAGAACATTTAGATCGATATGACGATAAAATGGAAAATTATATCTCATCAAAATTTAGAATTACCAAAAACCAAATAGAAACAGACTATTTAATCTACAATATAGACGATCAAAACATTACAAATTACCTCAAACAATTTCCTACAAAAGCACAATTAATCCCTATTTCAATTTACAAAAAACTGGAAAAAGGAGCATGGTTAGAAAACAATAAAATAATAATTCAAATAAACACAGAAACAAAAATGACAATTCAAAAATTAGCATTACAGGGCAAGCACAACATTTACAACTCTATGGCAGCAGGAGTTGCAAGTCGTATTCTCGATCTTCGAAAAGAAGTAATAAGAGAAAGCTTAGCAGACTTTGAAAGCTTGGAGCACCGATTAGAGAGCGTGGTACAAGTTTGTGGTGTAAACTACATTAACGATTCAAAGGCTACTAACATTAACAGTACTTGGTATGCTTTAGAGAGTATTGACACTCCTATTGTTTTAATTATGGGTGGAGTTGATAAAGGAAATGATTATAACGAAATAGCAGAATTAGTTAAAGATAAAGTGAAAGGGATTATTTGCCTAGGGGTCGATAACACCAAAATTCATGAAGCTTTTGAAGGGCATATTAAAATAATTGTTGACACTCAATCCATGTATGAAGCAGTTAGATACGCAAATAAAATTGCGGAAAAAGGCGATACAGTAATTCTATCTCCAGCCTGTGCAAGTTTCGATTTATTTGAAAATTACGAAGCACGAGGCAGAGAATTTAAAACGGAAGTAAGAGGATTATAATATTAAACTGTGTTTATTTAAAATTAATCATCAGAAGGTGAAGTAAATTATTATGAGGTGCTAGTTAAGTAATGTGACTGGCCCCTCATAATCGTTGATTTATAAAACAATAATTGAATTCCCGAAATTGAAAAAATTCGCATCATACTTTAAAGGTGATAGAGCCATTTGGCTTATAGCTCTTCTTTTGGGTGTAAGTAGCTTGCTGTTGGTTTATAGTTCTATAGTGACACTAGCATACAAACATCACGAAGGCAACACTTTTTATTATTTATTCCGTCATGGGCTTTTTATAGGTTTGGGGTTTGTAATCATGTTTGTGACCCACAAAATGAAATACACCTATTTCTCTAGAATTTCTCAACTACTTCTATACCTTTCTATTCCACTTTTACTACTCACCTTATTAATAGGGTCAAACTTGAACAACGCAGTTAGATGGCTCGTTATTCCAATAATAAATCAATCCTTTCAAACCTCAGATTTAGCCAAAGTTGGACTTGTAATGTACCTGGCTCGTATGCTCTATCTTAAAAGAGATGTCCTGCACAATTTCAAAGAATCATTTATACCAATGATAATACCAGTAGGAATAGTATGCGCCCTAATTCTACCCGCAAATTTCAGCACAGCCGCAGTATTGTTTTTTACAAGCATGATAATAATGTTTATGGGAGGAACTCCAATCAAACATTTTTTATCACTCATTCCAGCTGGAATTGTAGCCGCGGCGGCCATATTCTTAGTTGTACAATTTGCACCTGAAGTATTTCCGAGAGCAAAAACATGGCAAAAAAGAATAGAACGATATTCCGAAAACAAAAAAGACACCAATGGAAACTACCAAATTGAACAAGCAAAAATCGCTATAGCAAAAGGTGGTATAGCGGGTCGTGGACCAGGAAACAGTAACCAAAGAAATTTTTTACCTCATCCATATTCTGATTTTATTTATGCCATTTTGATTGAAGAATATGGACTATTTGGAGGTTTTTTTATTTTAATGCTGTACTTGATTTTATTCTTTCGGACGGTCAAAATTTCTCAAAAAACAGACAATGGTTTTGCGCAATTACTAGCCACAGGACTGTGCTTTTTACTTGTATTTCAAGGCTTCATAAATATGGCAGTAGCTGTAAATTTAGTTCCAGTAACAGGACAGCCGTTACCATTAGTTAGTATGGGTGGAACTTCTACTTGGTTTACTTGTTTGAGTTTGGGAATAATATTGAGCGTAAGTCGAGGAGTAGAATTAGAGAACAAAAATAAATTAAAAATAGACGATTATGCCATCGCTTAAAGTCATATTATCTGGAGGAGGAACTGGTGGGCATATTTTTCCTGCTATAGCTGTTGCGGATGCATTAAAAGAATTAAATCCAGAAATAGAAGTGCTTTTCGTTGGCGCACAAGGAAGAATGGAAATGGAAAAAGTTCCAGCATCTGGTTACAAAATAGAAGGCCTTTGGATAAGCGGATTTCAAAGAACCCTTAGTGCCAAAAACTTACTCTTTCCATTCAAAGTTTTTCAAAGTTTAATCGATGCAAAAAAAATTGTAAAAAGATTTAAACCTGACGCGGTTATTGGAACAGGAGGCTACGCTAGTGGCCCTGTTTTATGGGTAAGTTCAAGAATGGGCATCCCGTGCCTCATACAAGAACAAAATTCTTATGCCGGAGTAACCAATAAAATATTAGGAAAAAAAGTAAAAAAAGTCTGTGTTGCTTTCGAAGGAATGGAAAGTTTTTTTCCAAAAGAAAAAATAGTTTTAACCGGAAATCCGGTAAGAGAAGAAGTGGTTCAAATTGAAGGAAAAAGGGAACAAGCAATCCAATTTTTCAGTTTAGACTCATCAAAGAAAACAATATTAGTTTTAGGCGGAAGCTTGGGCGCAAAAGCCATAAACGATAGCCTGTTACCGCACATAAAAGATATTTCAGATGCAGGGCTTCAAATCGTATGGCAAACAGGAAAGGTTTCCTATGAAGAAATTTTTGCTGCAGCAAAGAATTTTGAAAACAAAGGAATAAAAGTCCACCAGTTTATTACAAAAATGGATCTTGCTTATGCAGCTGCTGATGTAGTCATTTCAAGAGCGGGTGCAATTGCAGTCTCAGAAATTTGCTTAACAGCAAAACCCTGTATTTTAGTTCCATTGCCTTCAGCCGCAGAAGACCATCAAACTAAAAATGCCGAAGCACTTGCTAAACATGACGCAGCGATAATTATTAAAAACTCTGAAGCGCCTCAAAAACTTTACAAAGCTGTTGTTTCTTTATTAAATAACGAGGCGGAATTGAATAAATTCAGAACGAATATAAAAGCCTTAGGGAAATCCGATTCCGCAAAAATAATTGCAAAAGAAGTGCTCAAAATGATTAATAAATAATTGGATTATACAAACTTAAATAGAATATTTTTTTTAGGTGTGGGAGGCATTGGCATGTCCGCCCTTGCCCGCTATTTTAAGCACAATAAGGTTGAAGTGCATGGTTATGACAAAACCTATTCTCGAATTACTAACGATATAGAAGAAGAGGGGATCAAAATTATTTATGAAGAAAATCCAGATCTTATTGAAGGAGAATTTGATTTAGTTGTTTGGACACCCGCAATAAAAAACAGTAGCCTTCTATACAGACATTTTGAAAAGAAAAATATACCGATTAAAAAGCGGTCAGAAGTATTAGGGAACATAACCAAACACACCGAATGCATTGCAGTTGCTGGCACACATGGAAAAACAACAGTTTCAACCATGATTGCCCACATTCTAACCCATACCGGAAGAGGGTGCAGTGCTTTTTTAGGAGGCATATCAACTAATTATGGAACCAATTTCTTATTTGACGCAAACTCGACCATAAGTGTGGTTGAGGCCGACGAGTTCGATAGATCATTTCTAAAGTTGTCGCCATATATTTCTGTCATTACCTCAACTGATCCCGACCATTTAGACATATATTCTAACAAAGATGATATTCAGAACACGTTCTCAGAATTTGCTAAACAAACAAACCCAAACGGAGCACTATTTTATAAAAAAGGAATTGAACTAACATTGCCACCTGACCTATCTTGTTTTTCTTACAGTATTGATGAGTCCGCTGACTACTTTTCCACCAACATCTATGCTGAAAACGGAAATTCTTTGTTTAATTTCAACTACGACAAAACCCGAATAGAAAACCTAAAACTAGTTTTTCCAGGGAAACACAATATTGAAAACGCAACCGTAGCCACAGCTATATCTCTTTATCTCGGATTAGGAGCAAACGAAATTAGAATTGCCCTAGAAGCATTTTTGGGAATAGAAAGACGGTTTCAATTTCACATTAAAGAAAGAGACCTAATTTATATTGACGACTACGCGCACCATCCAGAAGAGATTCGTTCTGTTTTACTTTCTGTGAAGCAATTGTATCCCGAAAAAAAAATTACAGTAGTGTTTCAGCCTCATTTATTTAGTCGAACAAAAGATTTTGCAGCAGAATTTGCCAAAAGTTTAACTCTTGCAGATAATGTTTTTCTACTGCCTATATATCCCGCCCGCGAAAAACCAAAAGAAGGAGTTAGCTCTCAACTTATTTTGGATCAGATAGATATTAAGAATAGGCAGTTAGTAAATAAGCAAGAACTCCTTAAAGAAGACTTCTTTAAAAACCAACATTTACAAATAATAATGACCTTAGGTGCAGGTGACATAGGTGAATTAGTACCTACCCTTAAGAAAAATATAAGCGAAATGAACTCGCATGAATAAGATATTCAACATATTATCGTGGTTTTTACTTGTAATTGGCATGGCCGGTATGATGGGTTTTTCGAGCGCTAAAAGAGAGCGACAATCCTTTTTAGAGCTTCAAATTTCTATTGATCAGCCATCACAATCGCGCTTTGTAACCCAAGAAAACCTGAAGACGTTGTTCTCGAACCTTGGATATGGCATCAAAAACCAAAATATTAATGAAGTAGATATTCATCAATTAGAAATTCTGTTATCAAATAAACCCTCAATTTCGAAGGCAAATGTTTATAAAACGATCTCGGGCGAAGTGGTCATTCAAGTTACAGAAAGAGAACCTATAATAAGAATTTACAATCGTTTTGGTGAAAGCTATTATTTGGATAAAGAAGGAAGTTTAATGCCTTTAAGTAATCAATATTCTGCCAGAGTGTTAATTGCGAGTGGGGATATTAATATTCCATATTCCACAGGTTATAATTTAGAAAAACTAGAAAAACGAATTAATCCAATTTTTAGAAAAACGAACAATAGTGCTGTTCAAAACACAGCTTTGATTCAAAAACTAAAAGTAAACGAAGAAGAATATCCTGGAGCAAATCAATTAAAGTCACTTTTCCTATTGGCAAACTTCGTAGAAAAAAACTCATTTTGGAAAGCACAGATATCACAAATTTTCGTAAATGAAAATGGAGATTTTGAACTCACTCCAAGAGTAGGCGGTCATATAATTATCTTTGGGTCAAGTGCCAATTTAGAGGGTAAATTTGAAAATCTAATGACCTTTTACAAAAAAGGGTTGAGAAGAACGGGTTGGAATGAATACTCGGTAATAAATCTGAAATTTAAAAATCAAGTTGTCTGTACAAAACGATAAATATGTCAAATAAAACAACGGATTACGTAGTAGGTCTGGATATTGGAACTACAAAAATAGCAGTGCTAATCGGCAGAAAAAACGAACACGGGAAACTGGAAATTCTTGGTATGGGCAAAGCTCCATCGCCAGGTGTTAGTCGTGGAGTTGTTACCCGCGTTACACCAACAGTAGAGGCAATTAAAGAGGCTGTTCGACAAGCTGAAGAAAAATCAGAACTTACCGTTCGTGAGGTTAATGTTGGAATTGCGGGCCAACACATTCGAAGCATTCAACATCGAGGCGTAAAAATCAGAGATAGCTACGAAGATGAAATTACAGAAAAAGATGTAGAGGCACTTCGCAGAGACATGTACAAACTTGTAATGCAACCTGGTGAAAAAATTATTGAAGTTATTCCACAAGAATATATAGTTGATAACGAACAAGGAATTGTTGACCCTGTTGGAATGTCTGGCGGAAGATTAGAGGCGAATTTTCACCTTATTATAGCACAAGTTGCAGCGGTTAAAAACATTGTAAAATGTGTTGAAAAAGCGGGTTTAAAACCGATGGAGATTACTCTTGAACCTTTGGCAAGTGCCGAAGCTGTTCTACATGAAGACGAAAAAGAAGCTGGTGTTGCATTGGTGGATATTGGAGGTGGAACAACTGATTTAGCAATTTTCCAAGAAAACATAATTCGTCACTCGGCTGTAATTCCTTTTGGTGGAAATGTAATAAGCGAAGACATAAAAGAAGGTTGTTCTATTATAAGAAAACAAGCAGAATTACTAAAGCTTAAATTCGGATCGACTTTGGCCAGCGAAAATCTAGAAAACGAAATTATCTCAATTCCTGGGCTTCGTGGAAGAACGCCAAAAGAAATTTCAGTTAAAAATCTCGCACATATTATTGAAGCGAGAATGACAGAAATAATAGAACAAGTTTATTACGAAATTAGAAATTCAGGTTTCGAGCACAAACTAATTGCAGGCATTGTAGTTACAGGGGGCGGTTCACAGTTGAAACATGTAACTCAACTTTTTGAGTTTACTGCAGGAATGGACGCAAGAATTGGTTATCCAGCAGAACATTTAGCTGCTGGAACTGAAGAAATTACTAGCCCTACTTTTTCAACTGGAGTTGGACTTGTATTAAAGGGTTATGATTTTTTAGAATACCAAGAAAGATTGGAGAATGCTGGTAAAAAACAAGAAGAAAAAATTATAGAACCTCAGCTAGTAACTTCATTAGAAAACAACGAATCACCATTAGAAATGGAAGGTGAATTGGAAGATGAAAACTTGAATTTTGAAGAACGACATATTGACCGACGTGGTAGTTTGCTCAGCCGCTTTTTAGAAAGAGCAAAAATTTATTTGGAAGGAGACGAATAACAAAAATTGAGAAATTATGTCTATTAAATTTGATTTACCTAAGGATCAGTTATCCATTATTAAAGTAATTGGTGTTGGTGGTGGCGGCAGTAATGCCGTGAATCACATGTACCTACAAGGAATTAAAGATGTTGATTTTATGGTATGTAATACCGATCAACAATCATTAGATCAAAGTCCTGTTCCTACAAAAATACAATTGGGCGCCACTCTTACATCGGGTTTGGGTGCTGGTTCTATTGCCAATGTCGGAGAGAATGCAGCAATAGAAAGCATTGAGGACATTAAAGAGATTTTGGGTAATAACACTAAAATGATCTTTATTACTGCTGGTATGGGTGGTGGTACAGGAACTGGCGCAGCTCCAGTTATCGCTAGAGCAGCTAAAGAACTAAATATTCTAACTGTAGGCATTGTAACCATGCCGTTTTCATTTGAAGGTAAAAAACGAAGAATGAGAGCAGAAGAAGGCATTCACAATATGCGAGAATCTGTTGATACTTTACTGGTAATTAACAACGATAAACTCCGCGAAATGTTTGGCAATTTAACGCTAGATAATGCATTTGAGCAGGCCGACAATGTTCTTACCACAGCTGCCAAGGGAATTGCTGAGGCAATTACATACACCGGTAAAATAAACGTAGATTTCAATGATGTAAGAACTGTAATGACTAATAGCGGAGTTGCAATTTTAGGCTCAGCAAAAGCAAGCGGTGAAAATCGAGCTTTAGTCGCGATAGAAGACGCCGTAAATTCTCCTTTACTAAACGACAACGAGATAGATGGTGCTGCACATATTTTATTAAACATAACTTATGGCATGGACAATATTTTAATGGATGAAATTTCAGAAATTACTGATTTCATTGAAGATAGAGCTCATGAAGAAGCCGAAGTAATTTGGGGACATGGCACAGATGATCGTTTAGAAGATGGTGAAATTAATATTACTATCGTGGCGACAGGCTTTCAATCCTCACCGGATACAGGTTTAGAAGGAGTCAATGAAAAACCGAATAGAGTTGTAAGAACATTGGATGATGTAGTCAAGACAGAGTTGACTAAGCCAATTATGCAACGGCCGGAAATAAAACAAGCAAATATTTTTGAACAGGAAAAAGTAACTAAGCCTAAAGAAATAATTCCTCCAAATATTCAAGACAAAAAAGAAGAAGCTCTTGATGCGGATATTAAAAGAATTAATTTATACGAAGAGGCAGATGCTGAAGTAACTGCCGTATCTAATTCAGATGAACCGACACCAACTTTTGAAGTTACAGAAAACGACACTTCAATTGACAATATTGAAGCTGATAAACCAATTATAAGACACACATTAGAAGACAATACTTTTGGTTATTACGAAGAAAACGACTCGAAAAGCAAAGAAACTAATGATGATGCGCCTATAGATGTCGAGTTTAATATAGAGCCCACTTTAAAATCAATTGAAGAAAACCAAATTGAGGCTCAAAAAGAACCGGATCAAGCAAAACTGATTGAAAAAATAATTATAAAAAAACCAGAAGCGAAAAATCATTTTCCATTGGAAAATGATCTTGACGGATCAGCCAAAGAAGAAGAGGAATTTGAAGATGAATCCCAGCTTTCGGCAGAAGAAAGCCATTCGAGTATAAAAGACCGAATGGCTAGACTGAGAAACCTAAGTTCAATGCTAAAATCGCCTTCAGGAATTGCTAATTTGGAAACTGAACCGGCTTTTAAAAGAAGGGCTATTGATTTAGATGAAGTAACACCTTCATCTGAAAGTCAAGTTTCTAGATTTACACTTTCAGAATCAGAAGATCAAGACGGGGATAAAAAAGTAGATATAAAATCAAATAATTCATTCCTTCACGACAACGTAGATTAAATATGGCTCTTGTAGAACAAATAAATAACGACATAAAAGCTGCCATGAAGGCACGCGAAAAGGATAAACTTGCTGCTTTGAGAGCAGTTAAATCTGCCTTGTTATTAGTTGCTTCCGAAAAAGGAAACAATGGTGATGTGAGCGAAGAAGCAGGAATTAAACTTCTTCAAAAACTAGTAAAGCAAAGAAAAGAATCGGCCGAGGCTTTTCAGGGTCAAGACAGAGGAGATATGGCCGACGAAGAATTAGGTCAAGCTGAAGTAATAGAAACTTATCTACCTGCTCAAATGAGTGAGGATGGAGTAACTGCTGTCATAGACTCTGTAATAGCAACGACTGGCGCTAGTACCATGAAAGACATGGGAAAAGTTATGGGAATGGCATCGGTAAAATTAGCTGGAAAAGCAGATAATAAAATGGTGGCACAAGTCATCAAATCAAGATTATCATAAAATTTCACAACTTGAACTATCCTAGAAAAAATCTGATTAAATTTCTATTCAGGTCTTTTTTATTGATTTTTTTTCCTCTCAGTTTGTTTGCCCAAAAAAATTGGGAAATAGCTAAAAATAAAAACGGCATTGAAGTCTATACAAAAGTTGCACCCGGTTGGCCCATAAAAGCTTACTTAGCCCGTGGAATGATAGAAAAGTCGTTCGATACGGTTGTAACTTACATGCGCCAAATTCATCTTCGAAAAGAATGGGTAGCAGATTGTTCTAAATCTGAGGTTCTCCATAAGGTCGGCAACACAGAGTTTATTGTTCATTTTGTTATTGAAACCCCTTGGCCAACTGAAAACCGTGATATGGTTTTAAAAATTTATATTGACAAAGAAACCGAAGCTGGAGCTGTATTTTTTAGATTTACTAGCCTACCAAACTACATTCCACAAATAGAAGGAACAGTGAGAGTGCAAAAGGCTATTGGATACTGGAAAGTACGAAAGGTGAATGAAACTAGAACAGAAATATCAACTGAAGGTAGATCAACAACTGGAGGAACTATTCCCGAATGGTTGGCCAGTATGTTCGTTGAAGATAACCCTTATGAGAGTATTAAAAATTTGCGAGAAATGCTAACAGAACACGTTAAATAGCATAATCCAACCAACAATTATTATCGTTCGATTGCCCTCTCAATTATAGTAACGCAACAAAGCAGTTATTTCCATTAAATAAGCAAATCCTAGATGAATGATAACCCACCAAAAACATGCTCTTTTTTTAAGTACAATTACTTCAATATTTTTACTTCCATCATGTATACTTCTCCGGCAAAAAGATAATGATCAAACATTATTTTCCGAAAACCATGGAAACATCCAATTCTAAATTATTTCCTTGAGCGATAGTCGAAAGTACTGATTGCGTTTGTTCGTTATAGATAAATATTTCTCTAATTTTCGTAATACTGTTTTCAAAGAAAATATTTATAAAGGATGAAGTTGGATTTGGAAAAACAAGTACTTAGAACTTCTTGTTTTTGTATTCATTTACATTATTTGGTGTCTCAAAACTAATTCGATAAATTTTAGCATTTTATTGCTCATTTTCAAGAACGAAAAGTCCTTTCGATGGAGGTGTTAAATCAATAGGGCGGTTGAACCCCTTAAGTAGTTGAGTACAATTAATTTCATTATTGTCCTTCTATTTATTGAGAAAATTTAAGGTTTCGCCATCTTTTCACATCCTACTTTTGCAATTCATAATTATAAAGCATGGCCATTTTAAAATTAAGTAAAATCACTCAGCGTTTCGTTTCCGGGGACAAAGAAATAGAAGTTCTATCTGACATAAATTTAGAAATAAACTCTGGCGAAAGTGTTGCGATAGTTGGCCCATCTGGGAGTGGTAAAACTACAATGTTAGGACTTTGCGCAGGACTAGATCAACCCACATCTGGGAAAATAGAATTGGCAGGAAAGAACATAGAAGATTTGAATGAAAATCAACGAGCAGAATTAAGACGTGATAATGTTGGTTTCGTATTTCAAAATTTCGAACTTATCCCGACTCTTACAGCTTTAGAAAACGTTTCTCTTCCTTTAGATTTGAAGGGTGGAACCAATACAAAAGTCATTGCAGAAGCACTATTAAATAAAGTTGGGTTGGCTGACCGAGCACATCATTATCCTTCTCAATTAAGTGGAGGCGAACAACAACGAGTTGCAATTGCCCGAGCTTTTAGTAATAATCCTTCCATTGTATTTGCTGATGAACCTACGGGTAACTTGGATGAAGAAACAGGACAGCACATTGAAGATTTACTTTTTGAGCTCAATAGAGAAAAGGGAACAACTTTAATTTTGGTTACTCATAACCTAGAACTTGCTAATAAAGCCCAACGAATAATTGAGCTGAAAATGGGTAAACTAACTCGTGATCAAATAGTACAAAAAGCCTCGTTTTGAGATTTTCAGGATTATTTCGATTGGCCTTTGTTGAATTAAATCACAATCGGCTTCGGCTACTTATTTATTCTTTCAGCATAAGTATTGGTATTGCAGCTTTGTTCGCAACTGGTAGCCTTAAGAAAGATTTAATTTCTCAAATTGACAAGGAAACATGTGCTTTAGTGGGTGGAGATCTTGTTATAAAAGGATATGCTCCCATTAGCGATTCCTTGTTTCAAAGTGTTATAAAAGAATCAGAAAATGATGCTAGTGAAAAAAGTTTTGCCAGCATGGTTGTCTTTAAAAATAAAGGACAAAATCGGTTAGTTAATGTTCGTGCTATTAGTTCCAATTATCCTCTTGTAGGTGACATTACAGACAAAGAAGGAGATTCAAAACGGATTAATAAAGAACAGGGTTTTGTTTCAATAAATCAGAGCTTAGCAATACAATATGGCTTAAAATTAGGGGATTCATTGCAAATTGGAAATTCTAGTTTTCAGATTAGCGCATTTCATTCCAAGGCACCTGGTCAATCAGGAATTGCCGCAACGGTAGCGCCAACTGTATTTATTTCTTTAAATGATTTGGATAGTACCGGATTGGTGAGAATTGGTAGCAGAATTCAACGATCCTATTACTTCAAAATGAAGGATGAGAAAACGGCTAATATGGCTTTCAATAATTTCGAGAAATTGGTAATCGACGAAGGACTTAGAATTGAAAATATTGAAACAGGAAGAGAACGATTGGGACGAACGTATAAAAACCTGTTCCGTTTTTTGAATTTGGCGGCTTTTATCGCACTTATTATTGGTGGTATAGGCGTAGGAAGTGCTATTGATTTATTTTTAAGTGAAAAGAAAAAAACGGTTGCTGTTTTAAAATGTATTGGATTTAAGTACCAGCAAATTGCTACAGTATTTCTTTTACAGATTATTGCATTGGGGCTTTTTGGTAGTCTTTTTGGAATCGCAATAGGGTTAGGGGTTCAGCAGGTATTACCAACTTTGTTCAAAGACATTTTTGTTGTAGATATTTCAGATGGCTTCCATGCTTCTATGTTCTGGATTTCCATATTGAGTGGTGTTGCAATTAGCGTTTTATTTGGGTTGAGAACTTTGATTCCATTATTGATGGCTACTCCAATGATGGCATTAAGAAGCAACTTAGAAAGCCAAAAAGACTTTGGTAAAATCAACATTATTATTCGAACGATTCAGCTTTTTGTTTTGATAGTTATTACTTGGTTTTTGGCGGGTGATTTAATTATTTCACTTGTGTTTACTGGAATGTTGTTAGTTCTTATGTTGAGTTTATGGGGCTTAGCCGTATTACTTCGGAAATTGGCAAGAAAGACTTCTAAATCGGTTAAATCGTTTGAGTGGAAGTACGCTCTAAATTCATTGTACCGTCCACAAAATCAGACAGTTTTATTGATTAGCGTAATTGGACTTTCAGTTATTTTAGTGTTGCATTTGTTTTTTATCCGGTCTTCATTAATTAGCACTTTTCAATCAACAGAAAACGAGAGTAGACCCAACCTTATCATTTTTGACATTGATAATGAGGCGGTTGAGTCAATTTCAAACTTTCTAAAATCAAAAGAAGCCACTGTGTTTGATCCTTTATCCATTGTGCCAATGAGAATTCACCAGTTTAAGGGAAGAAGTATTTATGAATGGAAAAAAGATTTCTCTCACTCTATTCCGGCAAATGTGTTTAATCGAGAATATCGAGTAACCGAAAGGGTGGCTATGGGAGATAATGAGGTTCTGGTGAGCGGAGAATGGACAAATAATTACACCGAAGGAATTATCCCAATTTCAATAGAAGAAAACTTTGCCCGTCAGGCGAATTTGGAACTAGGCGATGCAATAGAATTTAATGTCTTTGGTTCCATATTAAATACTCAAGTCTCTTCGATTCGAAAAGTAGATTTCACTCAAATGAAAGCGGCATTTACTATTGTATTTCCAAAAGGATCGTTGGGTGGTGCACCTGTAATGTATGCTGTTTCGGCTCGAGTCGCAGAGAAGGAAAAAATGATGAATATCCAAAATGAGTTAATGAGTAAGTTTAAAAATATTTCTGTTATTGATTTGGAATTGGTTTTTGAATCGGTAATGGAAGTCGGCGCAAAAATCGAAATGGCCATTCAATTTATGTTTTCGTTTAGTGCTTTTACTGCTCTTATTGTTTTAATTAATACTCTTTATGTTACTAGGTTTCAGAGAATGCGAGAGAGTGCAGTTCTTAGAACACTAGGTGTGGTTTCAGGTAAACTGATGAGAATAAATATCTATGAATTTTTAATCCTTGGATTGCTTTCCGTTTTGGCTGGAGTACTTTTTTCATTAATTGTAACTTGGATGTTAATGGTCTTTTTATTTAAAGTTCCTTTTTCGCCGGATTTATTTACTGCAGGAATAATCCTTCTCGGTGTGGTGTTATTGGTCACAATTATGGGAGCAATTAATAGCCGTAGTTTAGTGAATGTATCTCCAATGCATATTCTGCGTGGAAATAACTAAGTAGAAGCTGGGTAAAGCCGAAGAACATCGGCAACTACAAAAGTACTTCCTCCTATATAGAGCAATTCCTCTTTTTTTACTCTCTTCTTCGCACTATTAATAGCATTTTCAACGGAGCCGCAATCTTCTCCAATTATCCCTGCTTTTTCAGCGATTGACTTTAATTCCTTACTGTCCAAAGCTCTTGGGATATTTGCTTTACAGAAATAGTAATCTTCATTCTTAGGGAATAATTGTAGGATTTCTGAGACATCTTTATCGTTTACCATTCCAAGAATAAAGTGGACTTTTTTAAATCCTAAATTCTTTATTTGACCAAGAACACCTTCAAGTCCGCTTTGATTGTGGGCTGTATCACATATCGTCAACGGAGATGTGCTTAAAGTCTGCCAGCGACCTAGTAATCCAGTATTTTTACTTGTATTTCGAAATCCGGATTCAATATTTTCTTGGGAAATTACAAAATGGTTTTCCTGCAATATAGGAATGCAACTTAGGACTGTTTTCTGGTTCTTGACTTGGTAACTTCCCAGCAAATCGCATGGGTAAATGGTTTCGAAATGCAAATCTTCTGAAAAAAGGATTGGCGCTTTTAATTCGTTGGCTTTAGATTGGAAAACTGTTTTAGTTTCCACATTGGATTCACCTATTACAATGCGAGTGTTTGATTTAATTATTCCTGCTTTTTCTTGAGCAATTTGAGATAGTGTTGTACCTAAAAATTGAGTATGATCTAGACTAATATTGGTAATGACAGATAATACTGGATTTATAACATTGGTAGAGTCTAGTCGGCCACCCATTCCTACTTCAATTATAGCTATGTCAACCTTTTCCTTAGCGAAATAGGAAAACGCTAACCCCACAGTCCATTCAAAAAATGAAAGATTTAAATTTTCGAATTGCTTTTTGAACAACTCTACAAATTCAATGACATCCTCCTCGGGGATTTCTTGTCCATTAATTTTTATACGCTCTCTAAAATCGAGTAGGTGTGGAGAGGTATAAAGCCCAACTTTATAACCGGCTTCTTGAAGAATAGATGACAACATATGAGATGTACTTCCCTTTCCATTTGTTCCTCCAATATGCACACTTTTAAATTCTTTATAAGGATGTTTTAAAATGTCCATTAATGCCAACGTATTGTCAAGATTGGCTTTGTAAGCTGCTTTTCCTTCTCTTTGGTACATGGGTAATTGTGAAAATAAATAGTCTAATGTAGCCTGATATGTCATTCTCGATTTTTAGTAGGAAGTATTAGATAGTCGTACCTGGCTTCTTTTATCTTTTTAAGATCAGCCTCATTTGGGATTTTATCGTAAGCAATAAGTTCGGTATAATACATGGCCTCAACATAATGTTGGCAATTAAAGAGTACTAGTTTCTTACCTTCATTATTCTTTGCTATATCCAGTATTTCTGTCTTCCACTTCGGTTCTAGTCTTTCAGATCCAATTTTCATTCTTTCTAAGGAGTACCGTATGGCCAAAAAACAAAATGCAAAGAGAATTAGTTTTGGTAACCATTTTTTCGATTTTAATAAGGGTATCGAATTTAAATTTTCGAGAAAATAGGCGGTCACTAAAAATAGTGCTGGAGCAATAAAAAGAATGTAACCCTGCATTTTTGTTAGCGGGATTGAGAAAAATACCAAAGGAATTATTATCCATAAGCCTAGAGATATAAAAATATTTTTCTCCAAGAGTCTTCTTCCAGAAATGAAAAACCAAATCAACGGCAGATAAATTAATTCACCATAGTTGATCCTTATCTTATTTAGAAAATAGTAAAATGGTCCTCCACGATTTTCTAATACTTCACTAAAATGTCTCCAATTCATAGATTGCTCGTTGGTAGCCTCCATAGGAAAAGTAAAGTGGATGTAAACTTGCCAGGGAATAAAGACTGCTCCAATTACAAAAAGAGAGATAATAAGAGAGGAAATAGCCTGTTTCCAGTTTTGTTTACTGTAGGTAAGTATGAGCCAAAAAGGAATCACAATTAATGCTGGAAGCCATTTACAAAGTATTGCAAGTCCAACGGAAAAAGACATTAGAAAAACCCAAACAAGTTTTTTGTTTTGCCAATGTTTTATGGCGAAGTAAACACTAATTTCGATAAAAAAGGCAAAACATATATCTACATGGTCTGTTGCAACTCGACCTGCCGTAAGTTCTATCATTAAACCGTTAACTGCAATAAAGAAGCCAGCCAAAACTCCAATTCTTCTAGTGAATAAGGACTTGCCTATCAGATAGGTTAGCCAAATCATGGCAGTAGAAAATAGTATGGATGGAATTCGGATAGCAAAATCGGTGTTTCCAAAAACGGAAATACTACCTGAGATTAACCAAAGTGTAAGAGGTTGTTTGTGTAACCAAATATGTCCTCCTACCCATAACAGATCTTGATCTAATAACGGTAAGTCATAGAGAGTAGGGACAAGTGGGTGTTTCACTAAATTCTTGGCAACCAAAGCATGGTAACGCTCATCCCAAGCATGAAGAAAGGGATCTAAGGCAGAGTATATTCTGAAGAATAAACCAGATACGACTAAAGACGAAATGCTAAAAGTGAATCTTGATTTATTAAAAAGCCAAAAGGCAATTATTAAAGCTAGAAAACCAAATGCTAAAATTAAGGATGGTATATATTCACCCATTCATATCCTAGTAAGTTGAACAAATAAGAGAATTGTGTTATTTGAAAATAGGAAGATCACAATTGAATTAATTCAATTCAAAGTGATAAGTTATTGTGCCAATTTGGTTAGCGGGGGCAGAAGGATCAGATTGCCATTTGGTTTTTAATGCCGCTTCTCTTGCATTCTTAACTAGACATGCAGCTTGGTTTGTAGTCCCTTTCAATTTTAATTTTGCTTCTGTAGTTACTCCCTGTCGATTAACAACTACTTGCATAATAACTGTTCCATATTCATCACATTCATATTTAGGAATTACTTTGGCAATGGCACTTCTGTTTCCTAATCGATAATCACCGGATCCATTACCGCCTCCGCCAGGTATTCCTTGGTAGGCCTTTCCAGCTTTAGTTCCGTTTTTTTGTCCTTTGTCACCGGTTTTATTATCGTCGTTGCCCTCTGAGCCCCCTTTTGTTGCAAATGGGTTTGCTTTCAATCTCTTATCTAATTCTGAATCCAAAGTTGGATCGGGAACCGGGCCTTTTGCTGGCTCCGATTTTTCAACTTTTTCTTTTGGTTCTACTTTCTTTTTATCTGTTTTTGCTACAGGAGGCGTACTTACCGTTTCGATGTCATTTTGCGTTAGAATATCTTCTTCGCTTGGTGTTTCGGGTGCTGCTTCTGAAGCAGCAGATTTAGGTTCTCCAGACTCATCTGGCTGTATTTCGCCACTTCCCATATCACTGGTTCCAAAATTTATGGGTATGCCGGTTATCGGAATTGGATCGGGGTATTTAAGCCCATAAATAGCAAACAATACCAGCAATAAAAGATGCACGCCCACGGTGCCTGCAAATCCTTTTCTTTTTTCTTTGGTATCTAAATAACTCATCTCTTAATTTGCCCGTGTGGCGAGTACCAATTCAAGTTTATTTCTATTTGCAATGTCCATTACCTTAACCGCGTGTTCAATAGGAACACTTTGATCACAATGTAAAATAATTCCTTTTTTCTCAGCGCCTCCAATAGCAGCAATTATGCCATTCTCTAACGATTCATTTGAAACAAATTTCCCATTAATATGGTAGGTAAAATCAGGAGTAATAGTAACCGAAACTGTTTGTGGTGATGTAGTTTTTGCATTGCTTTTTGGTAAAAGTACTTTTAAAGCATTTGGACTCACCATGGTTGAAACTATGATAAAAAAGATGAGGAGTAAGAATACAATGTCTGTCATGGAAGACATGGAGAACTCTACACTTACTTTATTTCTACTTCTTATTGCCATTATTAAAATTCTTTAATTAACAAATAATTCCTACAATTATTTTGCAGGTTCAGAAAGTAAGTCCATAAAATCGATAGAAGTAGCCTCCATTTTATGTACTACCTTGTCTACCTTACTCACCAAAAGGTTGTAACTTATATAAGCTATAATACCGATCACAAGACCCGCAGCTGTGGTAACCATAGCTTGCATAATTCCACCAGAAAGATTTGAGATTTCAACACTATTGCCTGCAGCATACATCTCATGAAATGTACTAATCATTCCTATTACTGTTCCCAAAAAACCTATCATAGGAGCGGCACCAGCAATTGTAGCGAGGGTAGAAAGGCCTTGTTCAAGAGTATAAACCTCGAGTTTTCCACGGTTTTCTATTGCAGCCGAAATATCTCCTAGTGGTTTCCCTATCCGAGTTACTCCTTTCATGAGCATTCTAGCAAAAGGCGTTTGTGTTTTTTGGCACATATCTTTTGCGGACTCCATTTTTCCTTCAAAAATAAAATCTTTCATTTTATTCATAAAAGCGGGGTCTAGTTTAGATGCTTTTTGAATGGCTAAAAATCGTTCAATAAATATATAAATAGCAACCACGGAAAGTATTCCCAGCGGTCCCATAATATACCAACCACCACCTGCTATTAATTCGAGAATAGAAAGAGTTTTTTCAACTGGAACTTGCTCAGCTACATCTGCAGCAGCTTCGCCGCCAACTGTCATTTGCAGAAAAAAGGGTTTTATCATTTTGTTTAATTTAGAATAAAATTATCTTAATAAACAAAGATGACTGTATTGATATGAGCTAAAATCCTCTTTGATGGAATCTTCTCACAGTGCCGTGTTAATAGTGTTTGCTAAAGAACTAAAATGGCATATACGGCGGCACCTGAGATATAACCTGCTAATGCAAGCCATGCTATATTTTTTAAGTACCAAAAGAAAGAAATTCTTTCCATGCCCATAGCAACTACGCCTGCAGCTGAACCAATTATTAACATACTCCCTCCAGTACCAGTAGCGTATGCAATAAAATGCCAAATAGTAGAATCTTGCTCAAAAGTAGCCATGTCAAACATTCCCATACTTGCTGCCACGAGTGGAACATTGTCAATAATAGCCGAACTAACTCCAAGAATCATTACGAATAAATTGTTGTTCATAGCTCCCTGAACTTGTTGTCCAAAAGTAAAAACGAGACCTAAAGATTCGAGGGCTGCCACAGTCATCAAAATTCCCAAAAAGAATAAAATTGACGGCATTTCGATTTTAGATAAAGCTTTGAATGTTGCGCTAGGCTGGTGGCCCTGATCTGGTGTGTCAATATTGTGAATGCTAAAAGTTCTGGCGCTAACTAATTCCGCCAAGAGTACCATAATTGCTAAGGATAGCAACATGCCAACGTAAGGAGGTAAATGAGTAACCGTTTTGAAAATAGGCACGAAAATTATTAGAACTAAACCAACATATAACATGATAGGACCCTTGGGATTATCTTTTCCTGTTGAGTGGGCTTCAATAAATTCACCTTTAAATGCCGGAAGAAAACTAGCAATAAAAGTAGGGACAACCATACATACAAGCGAAGGAAGGAATAAATATTGAAATAGTTTAAGCGTGGTAACTTTTCCGCCCATCCAAAGCATTGTGGTAGTAACATCACCTATAGGAGACCAGGCACCACCTGCATTTGCAGCAATTATAATTATACCAGCATACCAAATTCGATCTTTATTATCAGATAACAGTTTTCTTAGAATTGTGATTAAAACAATGGTAGCAGTTAAATTATCAATGATTGCAGACAGAATAAAAGCTAAGATGGCCATGATCCATAACAAAGTCTTTCTATCATTGGTTTTAATGAACTTTCTGATTGTCGAAAAACCATCAAAGTGATCAATGATTTCAACAATTGTCATAGCACCAATAAGGAAAATTAAGATTTCACAAGTCTTACCAAAATGGTGTAGAAGTGTTTCTTCCAAAATATGATGCCTTTGATCTCCAACAACATTGAGGAAGCTTAAGGTTCCATTCATGCCATCCATTAATTGGTGTTGAGCAGGGTCAAACCAGTTTTCAAAATCGTCAATTCCGAATGCAATACAAGCCCAAGAGAGAGCCATCATCATTAGGGCAGGGGCTAATTTATCTATTTTAGTTGTGTGCTCTAGGGTAATGCCCAAATAGCCTAAAATAAATATTGCAACAATAATAAATTCCATAAGGTAAGTTGTTTCAGATTACTAAACTAACTGATTGAGTGCAATTTCAAAAGCTGTTTTGGCAATATGGTTTTTAGATGAATTTTTTGAATGAGAGTTCAATAATGCTTTACGAATCGTATTTGACGTATCAGCAAATATTGCTTCATCACTCATATCAACATGATCTTCCTTCATTAGGTAACAAAATACTCTAGCCATCCCGCAATTTGAAATGAAATCAGGAATGATAGATAAATGAACATCAGCATAATCAGCAATAGGGCCAAAGAATATTTCTGGGTCTGCAAAAGGAACATTTGCTCCAGCTGCTATAACCTCCATTCCTGAAGATTTCATTCTGTCAACTTGGTCTTGTGTTATCATTCTAGAACCTGCACAAGGAATAAATATTTCTGCCTTTAGATCCCAAATTTTAGCGTTAACATCATCGTAAGATAACATTTTGTCAGCTCTCAATTTGTTTCCATTCTTATTGTTGAATAAGTCAATTATCTCTTGATACGAATAACCTTCGGCATTGATTAAGCCACCAACTCTGTCAATTATCCCAACTATTTTAGCTCCACTTTGTGCCAAATAAAATGCGCCGGCCGAACCAACATTTCCCCAGCCTTGCACAATTACTCGTTTACCTTCTACGCTGCCACCGTAAATATTATAATAATGACGCACAGATTCGGCAACACCATATCCTGTAATCATGTCAGCAACTACATATTTACGGGCTACATTAGGGCTGAATTTAGAATCCTCTAATTCTTTTAGAACGCCTCTTCGAAGCTGTCCAATTCTATTAATTTTTTGAGGTTCTGTAGGTTGAAAGTGCCCATTAAAAACACCTTCTTGAGGATGCCAGACACCACAATCTTCAGTCATTGGAATTACTTCATGGATTTCATCGACGTTTAAATCTCCGCCTGTTCCATAGTAATTTTTCAGAAGTGGACTAACCGCCTTGTACCAGCGCCTTAATACCCATTCTTTTCTAGGATCATTTGGGTCGAAGTTAATTCCAGATTTTGCACCACCAATGGCAGGGCCGGCAACTGTAAATTTAATTTCCATGGTTTTCGCAAGTGACTCGACTTCTCTTTTGTCTAGCCCAACTCTCATTCGAGTTCCTCCACCGGCAGCTCCACCTCGAAGTGAGTTTATAACAACCCATCCAACAGCATCTGTCTCGGCATCGTGCCATTCAAAAACTATTTCCGGAGTTTTATTCTCGAATTGATTTAAGAGGTCTTTCATGCTTCCAATTTTTGTGAGGCAAATGTAATAAATGAAGCTTTTGTGTTGAATCCAATTTTCAACGAAAAGAAAATGTATTAAGTATTTAAAAAACAGCAATTAAGGATTGTGCATTACACCTCCAATACAGTCTCGTTTAGCCCCTGTAACAGATGCAAGGCAATTATTTTGGCGAGTTAAATAAAGTGCTGCTAAAAAAGCAAAAAGCATTGCCTCTTTAAACTCAATGAGTTGCTGGCTGCCAATTTTTATTTTTCCACTGGTTTTTTTGATGATTAATTCCAGAATATAATTGTTGTATGCTCCTCCTCCAGTTACTAGAGTTGTGGTATTTGAAGGGAGAATTTTGGATATTTGGACAGCAATATGTTCACTAAAGGTCCTCATTTTATCGCGGTCGGAAATATTAGTTGAGTCTAATAATGGCTCAATATTATTCTCAACCCATTCCCGTCCTAAGGACTTTGGGGGTGAAGTTTTATAAAAATCAAGGGAATTCAGTTTGTCAAGAAGTTCAAAATTCAATTCTCCAGAACGCGAAATATTTCCAGACTCGTCAAACTCTGCTCCTTCTTTTTGTGCAAGCCTATTGAGTACATAATTAATGGGGCAAATGTCAAAAGCTATAATGCTATTTTGGTTTTTGATTGAGATATTAGCAAAACCACCTAAATTTAAACAAGATTTATAATTTTTAAAAAGATGTAAATCACCAATAGGTACTAAAGGCGCCCCTTGTCCTCCTAATGAAATATCTTTTTGCCGAAAATCAGATATTGTTTTTATTTTAGTAATGGCTGCTATTTCTTGACCGTCTCCAGTTTGAAATGTTATTCCTAATTCTGGTTTGTGAAAAATAGTATGACCGTGAGAAGCTATACAGTCTGGCAGTGGAAATATTGAATTTTCAATAAAGTTTTTAGCTTGAGTTCCTAAAAATTTCCCAAAAGAAACATGTTCTTCTTGGAGTTTATTTCGATTACAGCTTTCCTGTGACTTAAGCCATTTTTTTTCCGCATTAGAATAGGCTATTGTCTTGGATTCTAGAATTTTGTATGTCCAATCAGAATTTTCACATTCAAATTGACATAAACTAAGGTCTAAACCATCCAATGATGTCCCCGACATCATTCCCAATATGGTGTATTTCAGTTTATTTGACACAGCCAAGCAAGATTAGCAAATTTGCGCATTATGGAGTACTTTTGCCGCCCCATTTTAGAGGAATATTTAAATTTTTTGAATATGAATTTTGAGTTAACAGAAGAACATCGTGCTGTACAGGATGCTGCAAGAGATTTTACCCAAAGTGTTTTATTGCCAGGGGTAATTGAAAGAGATAGGGATATGAAATTTCCAAAAGAACAAATTGCCCAATTGGGTGAGTTAGGTTTTATGGGAATGATGACTGATCCTAAATATGGCGGAGGTGGAATGGATGCTGTTTCTTATGCTATTGCCATGGAAGAATTTTCTAAAGTAGATTCCTCGAGTTCGGTTTGTGTTTCAGTATGTAATTCTCTTGTTAATTATGGGTTAGAACTGTACGGTACAGAAGAGCAAAAACATAAATATTTAGCGCCAATAGCACGTGGTGAGAATACAGGAGCATTTTGCTTGAGTGAGCCAGAAGCAGGTTCTGATGCAACTTCTCAACAAACAACAGCCATTGACATGGGGGATTATTACTTGTTAAATGGGACAAAAAATTGGATTACAAATGGTGGGTCTGCTTCTACTTACATTGTAATTGCGCAAACAGACAAAGAAAAAGGACACCTAGGAATTAATGCTTTAATTGTTGAAAAAGGCACGGGAGGTTTTATTGTTGGAGCAAAAGAAGATAAAATGGGGATTCGCGCTAGTGATACTCATACTCTTATGTTTAACGATGTAAAGGTTCCTAAAGAAAACAGAATTGGTGAAGATGGTTTTGGATTCAAATTCGCTATGAAAACTTTAGAAGGCGGAAGAATTGGAATTGCTGCTCAAGCTTTAGGAATTGCACAAGGAGCTTATGAACTGGCTCTTGCTTATTCAAAGGAAAGAAAAACATTTGGTAAACCAATTTGTGAACACCAAGCTATTCAATTCAAATTGGCGGATATGGCCACAAATATTGAAGCTGCTCGTTTATTAGTTTACAAAGCTGCCTGGATGAAAGACCAAAAAATGAATTACGGTGAGGCAAGTGCAATGGCAAAGTTATATGCTAGTCAAGTTGCAATGGACACCACTATTGAAGCAGTTCAAATTCACGGCGGATATGGTTTTGTAAAAGAATATCATGTGGAACGTTTGATGCGCGACGCCAAGATTACACAGATTTACGAAGGAACTTCTGAAATTCAGAAAATCATAATTTCAAGATCTGTTTTAAGAGATTAATTTTATTTAAAATAATATTTTGGAAACCTAGTCGTGAAAACTGCTAGGTTTTTTTGTGGGC
>CAWUST010000002.1:0-45935 GCA_963925495.1 uncultured Flavobacteriales bacterium
TATCGCTAACTCTTGAACCTAAACTTACTTTTAATCTCTTAGAACTTTCTCCCCTTAAACGGGGCGGCAAAAGTAATATTGTTTTTGTAACAAACAACACTTTCTTGGTTTAATTTTTTTACCGCCTTTTTTAAGAAATTAATTCTTCTAATTTTCCGTTATAAAACAAACATTAGAATTTATTAAATATTTAGGCCTATAACTTAAAATAGACACCTTAAGAGCTAATCGTATTTTTTTTGAACTTCCTCCCCTTAAGCGGGTCGGCAAGAGTACTAAGTTTTTTGGTAAAAAAAAGGTTTTACTTGTAAAATAATATTTTTATTTTTATTTATAATTTTATGCTGTGTAAGTGATAAAATATCAAGGTGTTATGCTTGTTGTTGGTAGTGTTTCTTTTTGTTTATTGGATGTATTTCTGCTCAAGAATCGAATACTCAGACAACGGATATAACTAGTACCATTAAAATATTGGAACTTAAAAATGAGTAAGCGCTACTAATAGCTATTAAGGAGTTTTTTTGGATTGATCTTGGTTTTGACTTTTCCAGAGATGGGGGAAGTTAATACCTCGGGGAGGATGACTGGTTGTGATTTGCATAATAAAGAATGCAAATAGAAGCGAAGTTTGCGTTTTAGTATACTTGATCTCGTTAGTAATATTCAATTAATGCGGAGCGTAATGTCGAGATGATATATCTGCTTTGCTGGTGTTTACTATCGTCATCGTAATTTACAGGACTACATTATTCATGCTTAGTTTGAATATGCCAACTGAAGTTCTTTTGCCAATAATGAGTGGGAAGGAAATGAATAAAGGGTTATTCAATGCCACTTAATGCTAGAACTAATGCTTTTAAAATGCAGGTAGGTTTTGAATATTTATAAGATTAAAGAGGTACTATATAATGTTTATTCAGGCTTATGGAATTTGAACCAAACTATGGATTCCTATAATTCTAATCCTTTTTACAAGTTGGGTTTGCACTTTAAGATTAATAGATAAGTCTATTCATTCTTACTAAGTCGTAGATTTAATTTCTTACGAATTAGCTTCTACCCAAACTCGAGCATTTTTAAATGCTAATATCCATGGACTAACATCTTCGTTTTTTTTGTTTTCAGGGTAATAACCCCAATTCCAAGGAAAAGATGAACGCTCAAAGTGTGGCATAACGGCTAAATGTCTTCCGTTAGTACTGCATATACCAGCTGCATTATAATCAGACCCATTTGGGTTAGCAGGGTAGGTAGTGTGGCTGTATTTCCCAATAATGCTATAATTGTCTTCACTCTGTGGTAAATTGAATTTACCTTCTCCGTGAGCTACCCAAATCCCTAATTTAGTTCCAGATAGGCTACCCAACATAACGGAATTGTTATCTGGGATATCAATATTTACGAAACCAGATTCAAATTTACCAGAATCATTATGTAAAAGCTTAGGATGTTCTTCGTGTTCTGGATGTATTAAACCTAATTCACCCATAAGCTGACAGCCGTTACATATTCCTAGTGAAAGGGTATTCTCTCTTGCATAGAAATTGTCTAATGCTCTTTTTGCTTTTGCATTATATAAAAAAGCTCCAGCCCAACCTTTTGCAGAACCTAAAACATCTGAATTAGAAAAACCTCCAACAAAGGCAATCATATTGACATCGCTTAAATCTTCAGCTCCTGAAATTAGATCCGTCATATGAACATCCTTAACATCAAATCCAGCTAAATGCAGAGCATACGCCATTTCACGATCGCCATTCACTCCTTTTTCTCTGATAATAGCGGCTTTAGGCCCATTTCCAGTTTTTCGATTTGGATTAAGGCCCAATTCAGAATAAGTTCCTTTAAAATTGGCAGGGAATTTATACTCTAGATTATGATTTTTGAAGTTTTTAAATCGTTCACTTGCTAGCTCTGGTTTAGTTTGTTTTTGATCGAGTAAATAAGATGTCTCAAACCAAATATCACGATAAGAATCAATATCTAAGCTCAGCTGTTGACTTCCTATTTTTACATCTATTTTTCTTTTTTCAGTTATACTTCCAATTTCGAAATGTGGGGTACCAATTGTTGTAAACCCAGATTTAATTTCATTCAACTCGGCATTATTCGCTTGAATGATAATCCCTGATTTTTCAGAAAAAATAACTTTAAGATCTTCACTAGAATTCGACTGTGAAGAACGTAATGCACTTAAATCAATGTTTAATCCAGTTTTGTTGGTCGCAAATGTCATTTCCAAAAGCGTAGTAATCATGCCTCCAGCTGAAATATCATGACCAGAAAGTACTTTTCCTGCAGATATTAATTCTTGAACGTAGTCAAATGTTTTTGCGAATTTTTTAGCGTTTAGAATACCTGGAGTTTTGGCACCAATAGAATTAACAACTTGTCCAAAAGTAGAACCGCCTAACTCAAAGTTATCTTCAGAAAAGTCAATATATATTAGAGTTGATTCATTTATGTCTTGAATTACTGGCTCAACTATTTTCTTGATATTAGAAATTTCACCTACAGCTGTAATGATTACCGTACCCGGTGAATAGACAACTTCGTCTTTGTATTTCTGAACCATTGAAAGTGAATCTTTACCTGTAGGAATATTTAATCCTAACTCACAAGCAAAATCACTAATTCCCTTAACGGCCGTATAAAGTCGAGCATTTTCTCCTTTGTTTTTTGCAGGCCACATCCAGTTTGCGCTCAAGGATATTCCACGAATACCACCTTCAATAGGAGCCCAAATAATATTTGTCAAAGCTTCTGCAATTGATGCTTGAGAACCAGCTCTTGGGTCAATTAATGCCGAAATAGGAGAATGACCAATGGAAGTTGCAATTCCTTTTTCGCCTCTATAATCTAGCGCCATAGCACCTAAATTGTTCAATGGTAATTGAAGTGGGCCTGCGCATTGTTGTTTTGCTACACGTCCTGTTACACAACGGTCAACTTTATTGGTCAACCAATCTTTACATGCTACAGATTCTAACTGGAGCACACTTTTTAAGTAATCTTCTGTTTTACTCGCGTCATACTCAACAGCCTTGAATGTCTCCGACTTAGAACTATCCTCTAATATTGTTTTTGGAGATGAGCCAAACATATGACTCAAATCCCAATCCATTGGATTAACGCCTGACTTTTTGTTCTCAAAAACAAAATGTTTGTCAGTTGTTGTTTCTCCAACTTTATAAAATGGAGCTCTTTCTCGTTTGGCTATTTTTTCGATTAAATCAATATCCTTTTCACTGATTACTAATCCCATTCTTTCTTGAGACTCGTTTCCAATTATTTCTTTGTCAGAAAGAGTTGAATCTCCAACGGGAAGTTTATTTACGTCAATTTTTCCACCTGTATCTTCCACCAATTCAGAAAGACAATTTAAATGCCCACCTGCACCGTGATCGTGTATGGAAACAATTGGGTTCTCATCCAACTCCGACATAGCCCTTACTACATTGTAAACTCTTTTTTGCATTTCAGGATTGGAGCGTTGAATTGCATTCAATTCTATTCCGCTGGAAAATTCTCCTGTTGCTACAGACGATACGGCACCACCGCCCATTCCAATTCGATAATTGTCACCACCCATAACTACGATTTTATCACCGTCTTTTGGGGTGTCTTTTAATGCTTGCTCTTTTTTGCCGTATCCAATTCCACCGGCTTGCATTATCACTTTGTCGTATCCGTACTTTTTGCCGTTTTCTTGGTGTTCAAAAGTTAGAACAGATCCATTGATTAAAGGCTGGCCAAATTTGTTTCCAAAATCAGAAGCTCCATTTGAAGCTTTTATTAAAATGTCCATTGGTGTTTGATACAACCATGGTCTTTCTTGCATTCCTTTTTCCCAATCTCTATTTTCATTTAGTCGAGAATAAGACGTCATGTATACGGCTGTTCCTGCTAAAGGCATAGAACCTTTTCCGCCCGCCATTCTATCTCTTATTTCTCCCCCAGCTCCGGTTGCCGCACCATTAAATGGCTCAACTGTAGTTGGGAAATTATGGGTTTCTGCTTTTATAGAAATAACAGAATCAAATTCTTTGGTTTCAAAATAATCCGATTGATCTTGTCTTTTAGGTGCAAATTGCTCCACCCTAGGGCCTTCAACAAATGCTACGTTATCCTTATAAGCAGAAACAATTTTGTTAGGATTTTGACTGGAAGTTTTTCGAATCATTTTGAACAATGAATCTTCCATTTCCTTGCCATCAATAATAAAAGTGCCGTTAAATATTTTATGGCGGCAATGCTCCGAATTTACTTGAGAAAAACCGAAAATTTCACTGTCGGTAAGTTTTCTTCCTAAGTCATTTGCAACTGAAGTTAGGTATCCAATTTCTTCCTTACTTAAAGCCAAACCTTCTTTTTGGTTATAGCTTTCAATGTCTTCAATGAAAATTACTTTTTCAGGTTCTTGGTTTATAGTAAAGATTTCTTGATTAAGGTTGTGGTATAATACCTCCAGCATTGGATCAAAAGAAGCATTTTCATCTTCCACGATTTGGAATTCTTCTATTCTCTCCAATCCTTCAAGTCCCATGTTCATGGTAATCTCAACGGCATTGGTACTCCAAGGCGTAATCATTTCCTTTCGGGGTCCAACAAAAAAGCCATCTACATTTTCGTTTTCGGTGTAGGAAGCATTTCCGAATAACCATTCTAACTTTTTGATGTTATCTGTAGAAAGGTTTTCTTGAAGTTGTACTGCGAATAATTTGTCTGAAGAAGACGAGAAAAACAGGATCATTACTTTCTTTTTATCCCCGCCTTTTTTGACGGATTGCAAAAGTAAAAATTAGGGTTTGTTTTGTTCTAAAAATCGGTCTATTATTATTAACACAAATTTTGTTTGAAAAAGAAGGGTTAAAATGATACTAACTTAATAGATTGGGACATTATATTCTTGAATTTTTCCGAATTCATAGAAATTACCATTCGGTAATATGTAACTGCTTTTACCGCCATTAGAAACTCGAATTACATTAGATTTAAGCTCAAGTGCACGGGCAACCGAATGTTGTAAATATAAAAATTGACCAAATGAGTTTTGAAAGAACACCTCTTCAGAAAAAACAATTGTCACTGAGTTTAAGCTTGAATCAAACGCCCTTTTCCATTGTCTAAAACTAGAATCATAACATATTAATGGATGACATACAATGTTATTATTTTGCAAATCAAAAGAGATTGAAAAAAAATATTACGATGAGAAGTTCAAATTAGAAAAGGAGAAGGCCGCTATTCATATATAGCTATAGCGAGAACTATTGTTTTGAACATATTGGGTGGGAGTATGGCAATCTTTATGAGGATTATACTTGGCAACCAAAAGGGATTGATAAAGAAGCTCAAAGGGTAAAAGCATTAATTTTGAAACACATGCAGAAATATAATAATAAATAATTGGTGCAGTAAAATACCATTTTACATCAAGGTAACTCGGCCATTAGGGCAAATAACCTTTCAAACTTTCCTTTTAATTGTTTTTCACTCCATAAAGTGTTATTACCTATCATCGCAAAACAAAGCAATTTTCCGCTCTTGGTTTTTACATATCCCGCATATGATTTTACACGTCCCATGGTTCCACTTTTAGCATGTATATTTCCATGTGCACTTGTGTTTTTTGCTGTATTTTTTAGTGTGCCAGTTTCACCTGCTATGGGTAAGGAATTATAAAATGGTTCAAATACAATCGTATCCTTTGCAAAAAATGCCAACATATCAACCAATTGATGTGTGCTAATGGTATTCATCCTTGAAAGACCACAACCATCCACCATTAATAAGCCCCTTAAATCAAGATTTTGTTTTTTCCAAAAACCATAAATGTTATTTATGCTGCTGTTAGAATTTCCATATCCCTTGTCATTTAAAGAAATTGCGCGGAGAATACTTTCAGCATAAAAATTTTGGCTTGCATGATTGGTATGATGAACTAGGGCCTTTAACGAGGGAGAAAATATTTTCGCAATTGTTCTTCTATCTTTTTTAGGATTTGTTTTTACATGATTTAGTTTGAGCAGACGCATAGAGGTTGCAACAGAGTCTTCAACATAGATGCCGGTTGATGAAAGTCTTTTTTTTAGATGTTGCGCACATAATAATGCAGGGTCTGGGATTATAGCTCTTTCCACATAATCTTTTTGAACTTCCCCAAATACAACACGTTCAAATTGAAAAGGGGCACCTTGTACATAAGCATATGGCTTCACTGCAGAGTTATAAATTGCCCGATTGTACAGTTTTAAATTAGGAATTTCAGGTGATGTTCTCACATATATAGCTTCCTTTGATCCAGAAAATATTAAGTCATATACATTTTCACGAATATTTAATCCACAGGTACCAGCACCATAATCACTTTGAATATCACCCCAGGTCCATTCATTTGGAATAGGATTCGCATCACATGATTCTGCATCCGCTATGATAGCACCTTTTATAGTATCAATATCTAAGTATTTTATTGCATTCACCCATGTTTTGGTAACACCTTCTATACTACTTCCAAATGATTTAGCTCCGAGGGAGGGATCACCACTACCTTTTATATATATATTACCATTTAATGTTCTTGTCGCTTTATCAATAGTGCCATCATACTGAAGTCGAGTTGAAAATCGATAATAGGGTCCCAAAATAGATAAAGCGGTTCCCGTACTTACAATTTTCATCACAGAGGCAGGAACTAAATTTTGATCAATATTTACATCAGCAATTACATTGCCGCTATCGACATCAATTAAATAAAAACTCCAATTACCAGAAAAAAGTTGGGGCGAATTATTTACTGAATCAACATAAGCATTTAACTTTCCTAGGGCAGAAGTGTCAACTTCAATTACTAAAGTATCCTTTTGCTTTTTTACTATTTGTTTAATTAATGCAGGTTCTCCGGCATTGGAAAATATATAAATAGTACCAATGATACCAAGCGGCAACACAATTAGGGCCAATAGTTGTTTAATAGATAGTTTTTTGTTAAGAAAGCGTTTCACGCCAAAAAAGTAATACTTTCCTGTGTAAATAAGTCAGAATAGGGGCCAAATGCAACTATTTCCATGTGAATGCAATCCTTACTATACGAACGTTTAAAACAATTAGTCATGAAACGATTTTTATCCATTTTTTACTTCATCACTTTTACAGCATATGCTTCGGTACAAACACATAATGTGTACTTTTTGGGACATAGTTTGGTTAATTTTAATATGCCTGCCATGTTTGAAGATTTATGTATTGTTGCGGGTATCTCTGGGCATCAACAAGCAGTGACGGTGGGTAATGGGGCAAGCTTATCCTGGCAGTGGACAAGCCCATCTTCAGCACAAGGGCCTGAATATCCAACAGAACTTGCAACAGGCCTGCATGATGTTTTTGTGATGACGGAGGCAGTGCCTCTAAAAAATCATTTACAATGGTCGAATACCTATGGTTTTGCAAATAACTTCCATGATTTAGCTCAGCAATATGTAGCAAATTGTCAAACATATATGTATGAAACATGGCACTGTATTAGCAGTGGTACCCCAACTGGTTGTGCTTATGACGATGATGATCACATTGCATGGCGAACAAGACTAACAAATGATTTGATTTTATGGGAAAGTATTGCTGATTCTGTAAATTTAACAACTACTGGCCCGCCAATGTTTATTATACCTGCGGGGCAATGCATGGCTGCGCTTTATGATAGCATTGAAGCAGGAGCTTTTTTACCTACTTATGACTCTATCATCGATATTTTTGATGATGATATTCATTTAACGGATGTTGGAAATTATTTTATTTCCTTGGTGATGTATGCAACAATTTATAAGAGTAGTCCTGTTGGATTAACCAATCAAACATCTGATATATGGAATGTACCCTTTAATGCACCTTCTGTTGCAGATGCAACTAAAATGCAAGAACTCGTTTGGAATGTCGTATGTAATTACGCTAGATCAGGGGTAAGTTGTGGAGCTACTGCTATTGCAAATACAATTGATAAAAAAAATAATTTTACTTTTTATCCTAACCCGGTTTCATCTGATTTGTTGGTATGTGAATGGGATTTGGAGAATGAGGCTTTTGTAAAAATAGAGCTACTTGATGTATCTGGAAGAAAAATAAAAAAGATGAATGAAAGAACAATGCTTGCCGGAAAGCACAAACAAACAGTTGATTTATCTGATATCTCATCAGGCATTTGTTTTATAAAAATGCAAATAGGGGATAGTGTTATTATAGATAGGTTAATTAGAAATTAGTTACTTTTCTATCTCTATACGGAGTGAGTCACCGAAAACATAGATCCTGAATCAAGTTCAGGATGACTTTTTGGATTGTTTGGGGTGGAAATATTTAGAATTTGAACGATAAAGAATTAGCTTTGTCATCCTGCGTTGGAGTCATCTGAAACATAGATCCTGAAACAAGTTCAGGATGACTATGTAGTATTTTTAGGCTTGTCGCTTTCATTTAGATTCTGGAATACTAAACATGGATCCTGAAACAAGTTCAGGATGACTTTATGGATTGTATAGGGTTGAAATATTTAGAATCTGAACTATAAAGAATTAGCTTTGTCATCCTACATAGGAGTCATCTGAAACATGGATCCTGGAAAATTAGCTTGGTCACCCTGCATGTGAGTCATCTGAAACATGGATCCTGGAAAATTGGCTTTGTCATTCTGAACTTGATTCAGAATCTGCGGGTAAGCCAGTTTCAAGTAAATCTAACATTTTGGGGTTAACAGATTCTGTATTTGCAAAACCCTATGCCTTGGAATACGCATAATTTAATTTTAAAAATGGCGTCTATAGAAAATTTATTGGTTTTATTTTTATTGTTAATTCCAATTTTTTTTCTAAAGCCTACTAAAAATCAGTTGCTGTTTATATTGTTTTCCATGTCTTTCGTTGTTATAATGTTTACTCTAATAGGTTTGATAAAACCTGTTTCTGTAGCTTTGGTTAGGTGTAAAATACCAGGAATTCCATTTGTGTTATTTTGTGCTTATCTATTGATGGATTGGAATAAGGTAATGCTGGTTTTAAAGAAATAATAAGTGTTTTGAGGGCTTCTATTTTAATTTATATTTGATGATTCACAAAATTAGAATAACATGTTTGAAGAAGTAAAGCGATTATTTGATGTTCCGCGTTATCAACTTAAAAATCTACCTCAATCTGATGCACTCGCTGCAAAAGTAAATGGCGAATGGATAAAAAGTAGCACTCAACAAACTGTAGATACTGCTAACAGGGCGAGCAGAGCATTTTTAAAGTTAGGTGTTAAACCTGGAGATAAGATTGCCCTTATTTCTAATAACCGACCCGAATGGGTAATGATGGATTGTGGAATTCTACAAGTTGGAGCGATAGATGTTCCTATTTATCCAACAATTACTGAAGATGATTACCGCTATATTTTCAATGATGCTGAAATAAAAATGTGCTTTGTTGGTGATGCGGAATTATTTAAAAAAGTATCAAACATTAAAAAGGATGTCCCCTCTCTTAATAAAATATACACGTTTGAGCAAGTAGAAAATGCAGAACATTGGGAGTCGTTTTTAAAATTAGGTGATGGTGGAGATCAATCTGAAGTGGAAAAAATAATGGCTAGTATTAGCGAGGAAGACTTAGCCACTTTGATCTATACTTCTGGAACTACCGGAACTCCAAAGGGCGTAATGCTTTCACACAAAAACATTTCGTCTAATTCAAAAGCCAGTATTCAACGCCTGCCTTTTGATATAGAAGGAAAGGCACTAAGTTTTTTGCCGATTTGCCACGTATATGAGCGCATGTTACTCTATTTATATATGTTAAAAGGAGTTTCTATTTATTTCGCTGAGTCGATGGAAACCATTGGAGATGATATAAGGGATGTTCAGCCCGAAGTTTTCACGGCTGTTCCGAGATTACTAGAAAAGGTATTTGACAAGATTGTAAATAAAGGTTCTGGGCTAACTGGAATAAAAAAGGTATTATTCTTTTGGGCATTGGGTCTTGGTGAGAAATATGAACCCTATGGAGCTAATGGGATTTGGTACGAATTTCAACTCAAAATAGCAAGAAAAATAATTTTCTCAAAATGGCAAGAGGCTCTTGGAGGTAAGGTTATGGCTATCGCCTCTGGAAGTGCATCCCTTCAACCTCGCTTGGCCAGGGTGTTTAATGCGGCCGGTATTCCTGTTATGGAAGGATATGGATTAACGGAGACTTCTCCAACCATTTCGGTAAATTGCATCGACGATAAAGGGCTGATGATAGGAACTGTAGGGCGAGTTATAGAAGATGTAGAAATTAAGATTGCAGAGGATGGAGAGATTTTAGTAAAAGGTCCTAATGTTATGCTAGGATATTACAATAAACCAGAACAAACTGCGGAGGTAATTAAAGATGGTTGGTTCCATACCGGAGATATAGGAAAAATAGTCGGCGACAATTTCTTGAAAATCACGGATCGTAAAAAGGAAATATTCAAAACTTCTGGTGGAAAATACATTGCACCGCAGGTTATGGAAAACAAATTCAAGGAATCGAGGTTTATTGAACAACTCATGGTCGTAGGCGAGGCACAAAAACACACTGCTGCATTTATTGTCCCTGCATATGATTTTGTGAAAGATTGGTGTACTCGAAAAGGAATAAAATGTGATTCAAATAAAGAAATAATAGAAAACGAACGAGTAATAAATCGGATTCAAAAAGAGGTAGACCATTTTAATGAAGGTTTTGGGAAGTGGGAAACCATAAAAAAATTCGAATTAATAGATCACACTTGGGGAATAGATACAGGTGAACTTACGCCTACATTGAAGCTGAAAAGGAAAATAATAAAAGAGAAGTATTATGATCTTTTCAAAAAGATATACGACTTATAAGAATGAATTTTAAAATTAAAACAGGACTGCTTGCAGTCCTGTTTTTTGCGACACAATCGGCTATAAGTCAATCTGGAAATATTCAAGTTAAGAAGCCGTATTTCCAACAAAAGACAGATTATATTATTCAAGTGAAATTGGATGATAAAAAGCACGAATTACATGCGTTCGAAGAAATAATTTATTCGAATAACTCTAGAGTTCCTCTAGATTCAATCTATATCCATTTGTGGGCAAATGGGTACAAAAACAATCAGACGGCTTTTGCAAAACAACTTATGGAAAACGACAATATGTCTTTTTTTTATTCTTCGGAAGATGAAAAAGGGTATATCGATAGTTTGGATTTTAAAGTAGAGAGTAAAAAAGTAAAATGGCATTATCACCCAGAACATATTGATATAGGCATAATAAAATTAAATGAAAGGCTTCTGCCCGGAAACAGCATTAAAATAACTACACCATTTCATGTAAAACTGTCCGGTGATTTTAGTAGAATGGGTCATGACGGTGAATCGTATCAGGTTACACAATGGTATCCAAAGCCAGCAGTTTTTGATAACGATGGATGGCATCCAATGCCTTATTTAGATCAAGGAGAGTTTTATTCTGAGTATGGTTCATTCAATGTTTCAATTACCTTACCCGAAAACTATGTAGTCGGTGCAACTGGTGATTTACAAAATGAAGAAGAAAGAGAATGGTTGCTGAAAAAAATTGACGTTACCGAAAAAAAATCTTTCAAGAGAAAAGTGGCAACCCCTGAGGAAAGCTCAGTTCCTAAACCTCCTGCAGAATTCTCTTTTCCAAAAAGTTCGGAGAAAACCAAAACCTTGAATTATATTCAAAATAATGTACATGATTTTGCTTGGTTTGCCGACAAACGTTTTCATGTTCTCCGCGGAATGGTGGAATTACCACATTCAAAAGATTCTGTAGAAACATGGGTAATGTTTACGGACAAAGAAGCGTATTTATGGAAAGACGCTATACCTTATATGAACAGATCCATCTATTCATATTCGCTTTGGAATGGTGATTATCCGTATAAACAAGCCACTGCTTTATTCGGTGCTTTGAGTGCTGGTGGTGGCATGGAGTATCCAAATGTAACTGTAATAGGGTCATCTGGAAGCGCCGCAAGTTTAGAATTGGTAATTGTGCATGAGGTAGGGCACAATTGGTTTCAGGGTATTTTGGGTTTTAACGAAAGAGACCAACCAGCAATGGATGAAGGAATAAATTCATTCAATGAATTACGATATGTAGAAATATACATGGAAGAATTTAGCATGCTTGGTGAAGCACTTCCTCCACTAATTGCTCGCTGGATGAATTTGAATGATTTTACCCACCGCGATGAAAATTATTTGTTCTATCTTTTAGCAGCTAGAAAAAATACGGACCAATCCTTAAATCTTAAATCTCAAGAATACACTTCATCAAACTATGGGGGAGTGGTTTATGCGAAAAAAGCGATTAGCGTTCAAATGCTTCGAGCTTATTTGGGTGATACTTTGTTTGACAAGGGAATGCAAAAGTTTTTTGATTTATGGAAGTTTAAACATCCATCTTTTCAAGATTGGAGGGAGGTTATGGAAAAGGAATCTGAAAAAGATTTGGGTTGGTTTTTCGGGAAGTATTACTGCAGTACTTCAAGGATTGATTTGAAGGCAAAAAAAGTAAAAAAGAAAAATGGGAATCTGGTAATCACAGTGAAAAACAAGGGAGTTGTTAGTGTACCATATACAGTCACTACTTATTCTAAAACTGAAAAACTGAAAACATATTCGTTTGAAGTCATACCATTAAATAAAGAAAAAGTTATGGTTCCTGGTCAAAATGCAAGTAAGGTGGTAATCGATGGAGAAAAAAACTTAGTAGAACACAATAGAAGAAACAATACAATACGGACTAGAGGAGTTTTGAGGAAAATGGAGCCTTTGCAGATTCGCTTATTTACTAGCTCTGAGAATCCAAATAAAAGTCAATTATTTATAACTCCTTTAATAGGGTGGAATACCGCAGATGAATTTATGGCGGGCGTAGGCTTCCATAACAAAAGTTTTATTGAAAAACCATTTGAGTGGTTTATTGGGCCCATGTATTCATTTCATAGAAACGATGTAATAGGTATTGCAGATTTTAGCTATCATATTTATCCCAAGGGGTTTGAGCGCATCACTTTTAATGTAAATGCCATGAGGTTTTCCTACGATATACCAACTAATGGAATAATGACCTACAATAGAATATACCCAAAAGTACTTTTAGAATTGAAGCCAATAAACGAAAGAAGCAAATGGCGACATAAATTTAATTTGGGGATTTTATATCTTGAAGAACTTTATACTGGAACAGGCACGCCTTTTATTAATGTAGATAATACGTATGGAGAATTGGGCTACGGGTTTACAATAATTGATAAACGTCAAAGCTTGAAAACAGATTTGCAATTTACTTTAGCCGATGAATTTGATGTTGCAAAATTCACTTCTGCATATCGTCTTAAATACAACTCAAGAGGAAATGCCTTTACTGCTAGAGTTTTTGTTGGTTCTTTTTCTTATAACGAAAGCACTAGCCCTATTTATAATTTAAGAATGGATGGGCAAACGGGTTATTTAGATTACCAAAAAAATCAAGTTTTCCCAGATAGATCTGGAGTACAAGATGTATGGAAAAATCAAATGAATGAAAACGATGGGGCATTTAAAACCCCTACTATAGTAGGGGAATCGGCGAAGTGGTTGGCTGCGCTTAATTTAAAAGTGGAAGCACCTTTTAGGTTGCCAGTTGGAATTTATGCAGACATGGGAATTGCAGAGCAAACTGATTTTATGTTTAACGCTGGATTTTCAGTTCGAATATGGCGAGATATATGCGAAGTTTATTTCCCAGTGGTTTGGTCAAATAATATTAAAACAGAATACGATGTAAATAATATTGATTATGGCAATCTCATTCGCTTTACATTAAATTTGCCAGCTGCAAACCCTTACAAGTTATTAAGTGACATCAAGTTCTAAATTGAGTTCCGGTAAAAAAATATACTTCGCTTCCGATTTTCATTTGGGCGTTCCAACTAAAGCTATTAGCTTAGAACGTGAAAAAAAACTGGTGAAATGGTTGGACGAGGTTTCTAAAGATGCGGAAGAAATTTTTTTAGTTGGAGATGTTTTCGACTTTTGGTACGAATACAAAACAGTTATTCCGAAGGGGTTTGTGAGAATTCAAGGAAAGATTGCCGAGCTGACAGATGCTGGAATAAAAGTTCATTATTTTATTGGAAACCACGATATGTGGGCTTTCGATTATTTTACGGAAGAGCTTGGGGTTAAAATGTATCGTGATCATGAGGAATTTGAGTTTTCAGGTAAAAAGTTTTTTATTGGACATGGAGATGGCCTTGGCCCTGGAGACAAGGGATATAAAGTAATTAAAAAAGTATTTGCTAATCCCTTTTTACAATGGATGTTTAAGTGGATTCACCCCGATATTGGAATGGCCATAGCTAATTTTTGGAGTAGAAGCAGTAGAATGGCAAATGGGGGAGGAGAGGATCAAAAGTTCTTGGGCGTTGAAGGGGAGTGGTTATCCGCTTATTGTAGAGAAACGCTTAAGAACAAACATTTTGATTACTTCATTTTTGGGCATAGACATTTACCATTGGACATGAAAGTTGGCGAAAACTCAAGGTATATTAATTTAGGTGAATGGGTTAATTACACCACCTATGCCGTGTTTGATGGAGAAAATTTGGAATTGAAAGAATATTAGTTTTTCAATTTCAACAACAAATCAATCAATCGATTCGAGTATCCAATTTCATTGTCATACCAGCCCACAACTTTAACCATATTTCCAACAACTGAAGTAAGTAAAGAATCGAAAACACAGGAGTAAGGAATTCCAATTATATCAATACTTACCAATGGGTCCGTTTCGTAATAAAGAACTTTTCCGAGTTCAGTTTTACTGGCGGCTAAAAATGCTATATTAATTTCGTCAACAGTTGGAGTCTTTTTCAAGACACAATTCACATCTGTCATAGAACCATTAGGAACAGGAACTCTAATTCCACAACCACCAACTCGACCTTCTAATTCTGGGAATATCTTGGTAATGGCTTTGGCTGCTCCAGTTGAAGTAGGCACTATAGAGTTTGGGGCAGATCGAGCTCTTCTTAAATCTTTATGGGGCGCATCGTGCAAACGTTGGTCGCTGGTATAGGAGTGAATAGTGGTTATGTACGCAGAATCTATTCCCCAGTTTTCTTCCAATATTTTAAACATAGGGGCAGTATTATTGGTAGTGCAACTGGCATTTGAAATAATAGGTGCAGAAAAATCGATTTCGTTTACTCCAAGCACTACTGTGGGAATGTCGGAATCTTGCGCGGGAGCGCTTAAAATTACTTGTTTGGCTCCAGCACTTAAATGCTTACCGGCCAATTCTTTTGTTCTAAATAAACCTGTGGATTCAATTACAACATCAATGTTCAGTTTGGACCAAGGTAATTTAACTGGGTTTTTGTCGCTGCATATTTCTATTGATTTATCATCAATATATATCTTTCCTTTTTTAGCTTCCACTTTCGCGGCAATTCGACCATGAATTGAATCGTATTTTAACAAGTGAGCTAAGGTATTTTCATCCGCCAAATCGTTAATTGCCACTATTTCTATGGGTGAAGTTAAATTTCCTTGTCGTTTATATATTTCACGAACTACGTTTCTGCCAATTCTACCAAAACCATTTATTGCTATTCTCATTGTGTTAGATCAATTTTTTCAAAATTAGGATAAAAAAAAGCCCTGCTGAAAATTTTCAACAGGGCTTTCTATAATAGATTTTCGCTTTTACATTTTAATAAACTTGGCCACTTTTTGTGTGTTTCCATCTAACAATGTAATAAAATAAGTTCCAGACTGCAAATCAGAAACGTCAAAAGAAACATCATTTTCTCCTTCTACTAAACCCGGTTTAATGGTTTTTTGAATCTGACCATTAATAGAATAAACCTGGATGAATGCTTCAGCAGGATTTGCTACCGTAAGTTTTAATTGACCTGAATTTTGCAATGGATTTGGATAAACCGTAATACTAGATTCCCAACCATTTTCAAAATCTTTATGACTTATTTCATCTATACCGGTAATAGTTCCTGACTTCCAGATTCCAGCGCCATAAGTTCCTACGTAAATCATTCCAAAGTTCGAAGCTTTGCTATGATCTAATATTTGTTGGTCGATATCAAAAACAGGAATTTTTGGGAAATTTTCAGCAATCCATTCTACAGGAGTTGCAGTTATATCAGAAGTAGAGAATATACCTTGATCTGTTCCAATTATTACTCTTTTAGGCTTATTAGCATCAAAAATAGCATCGTAAACAGGCATATCCGGTAAGTTTCCTTGTACAACAGTTTTGTTAAAGACATCTGTATTTGGAGTTCTGTTTAATAAAAAAACATGATTAACAGACCCGTAATTTCCAGTTGTAATTAACATTTGATTTTGATTCTTTGGGTTGTAATTAATACTCTGAACAGAACCATTTCCACTAAAAATAGATTTAGAAGGAGCTAAGTTATCTGCATCTTTTTGAGAATACATATTGTTTAAATCCTGTAACATTCTTACAGAAGCACTATTTCTAGGGCTGTATAAAAATTCGTTACCATTTTTCGAAAATTCAAATACTCCAACATTACCAATCCTTAAATGCATCCATTCTGGGTTTTGGCCTAATGCAATTCCTCTTCTTGAAATAGCGACACCAGGTTGTTTTGCACCAGGGTTGGCCGTTCCGCAATTTGGAGCAGGACCACGATTATTGATACTGTAACATGGGTCATCACAATCATATTGAGTACCACTAGAATTTAATTCACATCTCTGATTTACCTGTAAAGCTATTAATGACTGAACCGGATCTTGAATTTTAATTACGTCTCCTGGGTTAAGGTTTACGTTAGCCACATAAGTAATTGGTAGATCCTCAGAATTGCTTGGAACTATAATTAAAGAACCCGCAGGATAATTAGCAGTAAAGTAGCTGTTAATTCTAGCGTTTAGTGCTGGTGCGTCATTAAAGGTTACACTAAACTTTAAAGTTTTTTCATCTAAAGTTCCATTTCCATTTCCAGTAAACCCACCTGCTCCATCGTAAATAAGCTGATCTCCATTAGTCCCTATTTTTATAGAACCAGGAATGATAATGGCGGCACTTTGGTCTGCTATTACAGTTCCCTCGAATGTGGTTCTACTTCCAGAACCTATGCCCACATTTACCTGAGTGGTATCAACTTTGAATACAATTGAATCTTTACTCGTTAAATCATTTGCGTTTTCCCAAAGTTTTAAGCGAGTACGAAAAGCGCCCATTCCACAATAAGGTTGACAAGCACCACTTCCTTGTTGGCTAACAATTTTACCCCTTCCCATATTGCCATATTGAGAAGATGTATATTTTAAGTCTACAATTTGGCTAATTGCCGCATCAAAACCGTCTCCATTAAGAACTCCTTGGTTATAAGTATTAGTTCCATAAGTAGTATTTCCAGGGCGAAAAGGAGTTACATAAGGATTCCCATTGTCTTGGGTTCCGCCAATAGCAAAGTCAAAATTGGCATGATGAATTCCATAATACTGGGTTGTTGAAAAATCTTTGTTGATGTCGAAGAACGTAATACCACCGTCTAGGGATGTGTAAACTCCGCCATCGTTTCCAAAGTAAATTTTATTCGGATCTTTTTTATCATAAGCAACAACATGGTGATCAACATGCATGGAAAACTGCCCGCGACCACCAGTAGCTTGCGTCCAGTTTCCATCGTATCTCCATAATTGAACTCCGCCAATAAATAATTTGTCTTTTCCCGGATCATTCAAATTAGGTACAGCTGCAAAAAGAAAGTCATGTTCGGCTTGCCCACCTCCATTGTCACCAAACAATTGAAAATTAGGAGCACTTATCGGCATAGGAGGATTAAGAGATGCCCAATTAACACCTCCATCATAGGTTACTTTAATGTCACCATAACCACCTCCTCCGTTTGACAAGGCGGCATAAACCGTTAAAGAATTGTTCGGTGAGGCAGCTAATACCCATCTACCTCTGCTTGGTCCGACAAGCCCTCTGCCTGTCAAACCACAATCGGTTGTGTAGTCACCCGAATAAAACAAGCCACCATTAAAACCAGCATATAACTCAAATCCATCACTGGACCAATCCAGAGTTATACAATTCGAGACTCCTAAACCTGCGCCATTACATGCGATTTTTTTGTTCCATGTTGTTCCTCCATCAAGAGATACTTGCAATCCGCCATTGCCTGTTGCCGCAGCAACTACATTTGCTTTAGTAGGGTGTGCAATAATATGATTTACTTGATTGAAATAGTTAGGTCCTGTTGACGGCAGCTCTGTACTTGCAAGTAATGCCCAAGAAGCCCCCCTGTCTGATGATTTATAAACACCAGTAATTCCTCCACCTTCAAATCTAGAAGCTAGGCCAGCATATAACGCTCCATCTGACGTTTGTGTAAGGCAAGAAACAACGTTTGTGGCAATTGTAATTCCAGCTTTAGTCAGCCAACTTCTTGTCCAGGTATTTCCACTATTAGTAGAAATGAATACCCCACCAGAAACACTGGCAGCATATATTTTTTTAGAATCTTCATTATCGACTACTATTCCACGAGTTCTGCCGCCAATATTTGTGGGGCCCATTAATTCAAATTCAAGACCAATAGCGGATGCGCGCGAGCCATTATTCGTTGTAAAATCGTGTGCTTTCTTAAGTAAAACAGGATCAATTATTCCTGTTTTTATATCTCCTCTTACCGATGCTAAATATTCTGCTCCGCCTTTTGCATCTTGAGCTTTAGAAGACTTTTTAGCGAATCTTGGGGAATATTTAGAAATAGTAATATTATTATTTGATTGTGTGTTTTGATAAACTAAAAAGCTGGAAATTCCTGCTATGGCTATCAGTGAGAGTGATTTTATTTTCATACTATTCTATTATTAAATGGAGGAATAATCCGTCTGCAATTTAGTGTTTTTTGATAAAATAAGCAATAATTTTTTGTGTTCGGTTTGTTTTCAGAAATAACTGGTTACTATAATTATTAAAAGGTCAGAAAAGATGTTTTTCTGCGTGATAACTTGAACGAACTAATGGCCCACTTTCTACAAAACGAAAACCCATTTTTAGTCCGATTTCCTTGTAATCTTTAAATTTTTCAGGGGTAATGAAATCCACCACGGGTAAATGCTTAGCAGTGGGTTGAAGGTATTGTCCAATGGTAAGCACATCAACATGTACTGAACGTAAATCTTGCATACTCTCAATTACTTCTTCTTCACTCTCTCCTAAACCCAGCATGATTCCTGATTTTGTTTTCATGCCACCTTTTTTTAACCGGCGCAATACTTCGAGACTTCTGTCATATTTAGCTTGAATTCTTACTTCTTTAGTAAGTCTGCGCACAGTCTCTATATTATGGGACACAATTTCTGGTGCAACATCAATTATTCTCTGTAAGTTTTCCCATTTACCAGCAAAGTCTGGAATCAAGGTTTCCATTGTTGTCGTGGGGCTCGCTTCTCTAACAGCTTTTACCGTTTCAGCCCAAATTATCGAACCACCATCTTTCAAGTCATCTCTGTCAACAGAGGTAATTACCCCATGTTTAACTTTCATCAGTTTTATTGAATTGGCAACTCTAGCAGGTTCTTTTAAATCAGCAGGTAAAGGTCGACCTGTAGATACATTACAAAAGCCACAGCTTCGAGTGCAAATATTACCAAGAATCATAAAGGTAGCGGTTCCTGCACCCCAACATTCTCCCATGTTTGGGCAGTTTCCGCTTTCACATATAGTATGAAGTTTATGTTCAGAAACTAAGCTCCTAACTTTTTTATAGCTTTCTCCAGTAGGTAATTTTACTCTTAACCATCTTGGTTTGCTTGTTTTTTTTGGTATTTCCATTGACTCACTCATCACAAATAACTTTTTCTTCCAAACTGAAAATTTAAATATAAGTTCACAAATACGTATTGATTGCTTTGATTTGCCATGATTGGCATAGGCTTCATAAATGCGTCAATATTTACTCCAGTTTCTATTGCTTTTATTTTATTGCTTTTTGGGGCAAATTCAAAGTTAAGGGCAATTTTACCACTTAACCCCGGAACAATAAGCATTTCTCCCACACCAATATTCCAAGGTGCTTTTTCATTTATTTGTCCTAGTTTATGTATATCAGGATTGTATCGTTCAGTTGAAACAGCGCCATTTTGATCTGGAACAAATACTTCCAAATAAATCGGTTTTAAAAATCCAAGAGCAAAATTTATATTGTAAACGGTACTAATTTGAACACCGCGAATAACTTCTTTGTCAAATATTATTTTTTGACGTCCAATCCCTCCTTTTAAGATATATAAATGATTCAGTTTTCCATAAATGAAGCTGCTGGATTGATCTCCACCGCTACCATAAGATTTCTTTTCCTTTGCACTTTTAACATTATAGGCCTCTATGGTCCAAAATGATTTTACAAGAGCGCTTCTAAATTGTTCTCTTCTGAAATTTACGCCCAACCCTTTGGGGTGAGCCATTACACCTAGACTCCAGCTTTTCCGATAATAATTTTTTTCATATGCATTAGAAGTTGAGTCACCGGCCAATGTGTAATTAGCAGCTATGCTGAAAATAAAAGTAAAAAAGTATGTTACTAAATTTTTCATTTAAATGCCATTGCAAATATAAGGAATAGGGACGGCTTAAGATTGGTATGCTTAATTAAGAGTGTTAAAAAAAAAGGAGCAAGCGCTCCTTTTTTTGTTTTGTAATTTCATGAATTAACTGTTTTCTTCTTTAATTAAATTAAGAGCAGACCCTGCCTTATACCAATCTATTTGTTGCGCATTGTAAGTATGATTCGTCATTATAATATCCTTGCTTCCATCGTTATGAGTAACATCCATTGTTAATGGAACTCCTGGAGCAAAATTTTCTAAATCCGTTAAATCAATTGTATCATTTTCTTGAATTTTATCATAATCAATTTCGTTGGCAAAAGTTAAACCTAACATACCTTGTTTTTTAAGGTTTGTCTCATGAATTCGCGCAAAAGATTTTACTAAAACAACTTTAATTCCCAAATGACGAGGTTCCATTGCAGCATGTTCTCTTGAAGAACCTTCGCCATAATTATGGTCACCAACTACTATTGTAGAAATACCTACGGCTTTATATTTTCTTTGCGTTGCAGGTACTTCTCCGTATTCACCATCTATTTGACTTTTAACAGTATTGGTTTTTCCGCCAAATGAATTAACAGCACCAATTAAACAGTTGTTAGAAATATTATCTAAATGGCCACGGTATCTCAACCAAGGTCCAGCCATAGAAATATGATCTGTAGTGCATTTTCCTTGCGCCTTAATAAGTAATTTTAAACCATTAAGGTTTTTCCCATCCCATGGGGCAAATGGTGTTAGTAGTTGAAGTCTTTCCGATTCTGGATTCACAACTACGTTTATTCCAAAACCGCTTTCAGATGGAGCTTGGTATCCGTTATCTTCAACATCAAAACCTTTGGAAGGCAGCTCTTGTCCAGTAGGCACAATTAGTTTCACCTGCTCGCCTTTTGCGTTTTCTAAGGTATCTGTTATCGGATTAAAATCCAATCGACCTGAAATTGCTATTGCAGCAACCATTTCTGGTGATCCAACAAAAGCATGAGTATTTGGGTTTCCATCAGCTCTTTTGGCAAAATTTCTATTAAAAGAATGCACAATAGAATTTTTTTCTTGTTTTTCTGCGCCAGCTCTTGCCCATTGACCTATGCAAGGACCACAAGCATTTGTGAAAATTTTCGTTCCTTCCAGTTTCTCAAAAATATCAATGAGTCCGTCTCTTTCGGCCGTAAACCTAACTTGTTCCGAGCCTGGATTGATGCCTAATGTTGATTTAGGTTTAATTCCTTTTTTTACTGCGTCATCAACAATAGAAGCAGCTCTTGACAAATCTTCGTACGAAGAATTTGTACATGAACCAATAAGTGCCCATTCTATATCAACTGGCCAATCATTAGCTTTTGCTTTTTCAGCCATTTCAGCAACTGGTGTTGCCAAATCTGGAGTAAAAGGTCCATTTAAATGAGGTGATAATGTATTTAAATCAATTTCAATTACTTGATCAAAATAACTTTCTGGATTTGCATAAACTTCTGGGTCACCAGTTAAATGTTCCGCAACTTTATCTGCCAATTCAACAACATCTTTTCTTCCTGTTGCAGAAAGATACCTTCTCATCGAATCATCATATCCGAAAGTAGAAGTCGTAGCACCAATTTCAGCACCCATGTTACAAATAGTTCCTTTACCGGTACAAGAAAGAGAAATAGCTCCATCTCCAAAATATTCTACGATAGCGCCTGTTCCACCTTTGGCAGTTAAAATTCCAGCAACTTTAAGAATAACATCCTTAGGTGCTGTCCAGCCGCTTAGTTTGCCAGTAAGTTTTACACCTATAAGTTTAGGAAATTTAAGTTCCCAAGGCATGTCGGCCATTACATCAACCGCATCTGCGCCACCAACTCCAATAGCTAACATTCCAAGTCCACCGGCATTTACTGTATGACTATCCGTTCCTATCATCATCCCGCCAGGAAAAGCATAATTTTCTAGTACTACTTGATGAATAATTCCTGCTCCTGGTTTCCAAAAACCGATTCCATACTTGTTACAAACGGAACCTAGGAAATTGAATACTTCGTTGTTTTTATTTATACCATCTTGCAAATCTTTACTGGCTCCAACTCTTGCTTGTATAAGGTGATCGGCGTGGGTAGTTGAAGGTACGGCCACTTTATCTTTTCCGGCTTGCATAAATTGCAATAATGCCATTTGAGCAGTGGCATCTTGCATGGCAACTCTATCTGGTGCGAAATCAACGTAATCTTTTCCGCGATTGTATCCAGCTTTAGCATTTCCTTCCCAAAGGTGGGTATAGAGTATTTTTTCGGCTAAAGTCAAAGGTTTGTTTACGATTTTTCTTGCGGCTTCTATCCTTTCAGGATACCGTTCGTACACCTTTTTTATCATGTCTAAGTCGAATGCCATAATTTTGATTCTTAAGCGTTTTTAATGAGTCGCAAATTTAAGAAATTCGCTCGATGAGTTGCAGTATTTTTAAACGTTTGAAATGAATAAGACAAAATTACTTGAAGATTGAAAAAAGAGATTTTTTTAGAAAATGTTTTAATAGCTTTAAATTCAATAAAAAGCCAATTAATACGTACTATCCTTACTTCTTTGATTATTGCTCTAGGTATTATGTCTTTGGTGGGAATCTTAACTGCAATTGATGCAATCAAAGCTTCTATAAGTTCAGAATTTACGAGTATGGGAGCAAATACTTTTGTGGTTAGGCAGCTAAGAAGTAGAGTTCGTCAAGGAAATAAGAGTCAAAAGTTTAGTTCAATTACTTATAAAGAGGCAAAACGATTTAAAAGGGAATTCCAATATCCTTCAACCATTTCCATATCCTCTCAAGCAAGTTTTAATAGTTTAGTTCGGTACAAAGCAGAAAAATCAAATCCAAACGTATCTGTTTTGGGAATTGATGAAAATTATCTTTCAACTGCTGGATATTCAATTGCATTGGGAAGGGGCTTGAATGGGAATGATGCTGGAGCACATGTCGCTATTATTGGAAAAGAAATAGTAGATCGTTTATTTTTAGAATCTAATCCACTAAATGAAATTATTAGTTTGGATGGTAATAAATACAGAGTAATTGGTACATTATTGGAAAAAGGTGCTAGTTCAGGATTTGGCGGTGATAGAGCAGTTTTAATTCCAATTGATAAAGCCAGACAAAAGTACAAAGAGGAAGACGAGTCTTTTACTATTAATGTTTTGGTCCAGAAACCAGAAGAACTTATTTCGGCCATTGATAACGCTACAGGAAAATTTCGGCAAATTCGAAAATTGCCACTTAAAAAAGAAAATAATTTCGAAATAAGAAGAAGTGATAGTATGGCTTCAAAGCTTATTGAAAATATGGCAACCGTAACTATTGCCGCTAGCCTAATCGGATTTATTACCTTACTTGGAGCTGCCATTGGTTTAATGAATATTATGTTGGTTTCGGTAACGGAACGTACCCATGAAATTGGTGTTAGGAAGGCTTTAGGGGCCAGCTCCCCAATGGTGAAATGGCAATTTTTAATTGAGGCTATTTTTATATGTCAAATAGGAGGAGTGTTTGGAATTGTATTAGGAATTTTAGTTGGAAACTCTATGTCTTTGATTTTTGGAGGGGCATTTATTATACCATGGCTTTGGATACTGACAGGAATTGTACTGTGTATGGTTGTTGGTATTGTTTCAGGATATTACCCAGCCTCTAAAGCAGCGAGATTAGATCCGATAGATGCTCTGCGACACGAATAAGATGAACTCTTGTTTTTAGTTTTAAAGGAGTCTTACACCAAAATAGAGTCTAATAGACCCAGTTGTAAAATCGATTCTTCCTTCATTTTCTCCATAAGGAAACGCCGAATAATCCCAAAAAGCTGAAACTCCGGCAAATATTTTATTTGAATTATAACCAAGTCCCATTCTTCCGTTAAACTGAAAGGCAATTCTTGAGCTTTTTGTTATTTGTTCACCAAGTCCATTTTCAGCTTTTAGTTGAACTGAAGCCAAACCTGGTGCTAAAGCAAGTGAAATGTAAAATTTTTCAGCAAGGACATAGGTGTATGCATATCCTCCAAAGCCTCCTATTGTTAGAACACTTACAGATTTGAAATACTCACCCAGGGGCAATGTGTCTATTATTTCAGTAGGTCCAATTATGCTATCTGCTGACATTCTAAATCCAGAAAGACTACTTCCGGCGTAAAACGATCCCGCAGATTTTAATTGCCATTCAGTATTTGTAAATGTGTTTTTAAATGAAAATTGTTTGCTATTAAAAACATAAAAAATGTTTCCGCCAAATGCCAATGTAGAAATATCGGCTCGCAAGGGAATCAGGGTGTCTAATTCTAAAGCAGGGTTGATCTTGCTGGCATTGTCAATATAGAATCCTTTGTAATACTGAAACCTCAGGTCAAACCCTAATTTTCTAGTATACATATTGGTTTGAACATCCAGTTTTTGTGTGTTTCCATATGTGTGGTTATCTTTTTTTCCAAGTGGAATAAATGCAATCGAAACCCCAAAAGATTTATAATTTACCCCAAATCCTAAATTGTTTACATCATTGGGTTTGAAGTTTGTGGTTATCTCATTTTTAACATCGGTGACTGAAAAATTATTTGCTTTACTTACGATATAGGTTTTTAGAACAAGTTTTTCATGAAAATATTTAATGAAAGTGGTATCGTGACCGTCATTCGTAAGAACAATTTGTAAATCAGAATTCTGGCCAAACAATTGTGGGCTTATTGAGCAAATGAATAGGATAAAGATTAAGTAGGGTTTCATAATTTGTCGGGCGCAAATTTAACCCCTTTTAGTGGGATTCAGGAATTGCCATTTTAGGAGTAAATTCAGTAAGAAACTTTTTTGTAAAAAAAAACACCTTTCGGAAATTCCGAAAGGTGTTTTTAAATTAATACCAGAAGATAACTTATTTCACTTCTTCAAAGTCAACATCTGTAACCTCGTCTTCAACTTTTGCTTCTTCATTAGAACCAGCACTTGGGTCTTGAGCTCCTTGAGCATCTTGCCCTTGATCAGCATACATTTCTTGAGAAGCCGCTTGGAAGGCAGTGTTCAGTTTTTCCATGGACGAATCAATTTTTTCTAAATCTTCTGCTTTATGAGCTTCTTTTAATTCAGTCAATGACTCATCAATAGGAGCTCTCTTTTCAGCAGGAATTTTTTCGCCAAATTCTTTCAATTGTTTTTCCGTTTGGAAAATTAAATTGTCAGCGGCATTCATTTTGTCCACTTTTTCTTTCATTTTCAAATCGGCTTCTGCATTTGCTTCAGCTTCTTCTTTCATTTTAGCAACTTCAGCATCAGATAATCCAGTTGAGGCTTCAATTCTAATGGATTGCTCTTTATTTGTAGCTTTATCTTTAGCCGAAACATTTAAGATTCCATTAGCATCAATATCAAAAGTTACTTCTACTTGAGGAGTTCCTCTTGGTGCTGGTGGAATTCCATCCAAGTGAAACCTTCCAATTGTTCTATTGTCTTTTGCCATTGGACGTTCGCCCTGCAAAACATGAATTTCCACAGAAGGTTGATTGTCAGAAGCAGTAGAGAAAGTTTCTGATTTTTTAGAAGGTATTGTAGTGTTTGCTTCAATTAATTTAGTGAATACAGATCCGTAAGTTTCGATTCCTAAAGAAAGTGGAGTTACATCTAAAAGAAGTACATCTTTAACTTCTCCAGTTAAAACACCACCTTGAATTGCAGCTCCTAAAGCCACAACCTCATCCGGGTTAACGCCTTTTGACGCTTCTTTTCCAAAGAATGCTTTTACAGCTTCTTGAATGGCAGGAATTCGAGTAGATCCACCAACCAAAATAACTTCATCAATATCAGAAGGAGTCATGTCGGCATTTTTAAGGGCAGATTTACAAGGCTCAATTGTTCTTTTAATTAAATCCTCAGCTAAAGACTCAAATTTTGCACGTGACAAGCTTCTAACTAAGTGCTTGGGAACACCATCAACGGGCATTATGTAAGGTAAGTTTATTTCTGTGTTTGTTGTACTTGAAAGCTCAATTTTCGCTTTTTCCGCAGCATCTTTCAAACGTTGCAAAGCCATTGGATCTTTTCTAAGATCGATGTTTTCCTCTGACAAAAATTCTTCTGCTAACCAATTGATGATTACTCTGTCAAAATCATCTCCACCAAGGTGAGTATCACCATCTGTAGATTTTACTTCAAAAACACCATCTCCCAGTTCTAAAACGGAAACATCATGAGTTCCTCCACCGCAATCAAAAACTGCAATTTTAATATCTTGTCCTTTTTTGTCAAGGCCATACGCCAAGGATGCTGCAGTAGGTTCGTTTATAATTCTTTTTACATCTAATCCAGCGATTTCCCCAGCCTCTTTAGTTGCTTGTCTTTGAGAATCATTGAAGTATGCAGGAACCGTAATAACAGCTTCAGTTACTTCATGACCTAAATAATCTTCAGCTGTTTTCTTCATTTTTTGAAGAACCATAGCCGAAATTTCTTGTGGAGTATAAAGTCTATCGTCAATTTTTACTTTTGGTAGATTTCCATCTTTTACAACTTTATAAGCCACCATTCCAGCTTCATCTTTTACTTCATTAAAAGTATGACCCATAAATCTCTTAATCGAGTAAATGGTTTTTTCAGGATTAGTAATCGCTTGTCTTTTAGCAGGGTCACCAACTTTTCTTTCACCGCCTTTTATAAAACCTATAATAGATGGTGTTGTTCTTTTTCCTTCACTGTTCGGGATAACTACTGGTTCGTTGCCTTCCATTACTGAAACGCAGGAGTTTGTAGTGCCTAGATCAATTCCAATTATTTTTCCCATAATATATATGCTAATTTTTTATTTTAATTTTCATTGCCGTTGGTCAATTGATATGCCACCAAGAATAAAATTATAGATTGGGTCGTATTGTCAGCCTTTAAAAAAATAAGGAAGTAGAATGGCAGAAATTGGAATGCCAAATAGGCAGAAAGTAAATCCTTAATTACAATTAGTAGATATAGAGCCTGTAACTTCAGAATCGGTGCAAAACCTTTTTGACTTAGTACCTAATTCAATAGTTTCTCCATCTGAGGTAATTATAAATCCTCTGTTAAGGGCGATTTGTGTGTTTTTGTCAAGTAAAACCCCTTTCATTACTTTCAATGAGTTGATATCGGGATTAGTGCCTATAGCCCATTCTGTCATTCTCATCTTAAGACGTGAAGCAAATATGCCAAATCCATTCTCAATATTTGTGTATTGGGGTTTTAATTGATTCAAATCGTCAGAGGGTAATGTGTTTTCGCGATAAAAATAATATTCTTCGTCTGCCATTACTATTTCAAAGTCAACATAATAAGGTTTTCTTTCTTTAAGAGTAGTTTCATCAAAGTCGGGCACAGAAATTTTTATTAATTCAAAAAACCGTTCAGATCCGATAAAAAATTCTGCATCTATAGTATTATTTTCATTAACTTTTGCAGACACATATTGTCCCATTCCCGATTCAATTGTATTGGTGTCTTGTGTCCCGTCTAATTTAATATCGAGATAATGAAATATCATTTTAATATCTGCGATTTTCACAAAAGGTGGTAATTTAACGTCAAACAACAATCCTTTTGTGAAACCACTTGAAGTTGCAAATTTCACATTTCCTTTTGGAGCATTTGTTCTCCATAAGTTTCGAAAAGGAGTTTGTGTGAAAATATCTGCTGGTTGCTCTGGGATTGAGGTAGTCTCGGCTTTAATTTCGATACTATTATTTAAAGTTCCCTCTAGCCTATAAGTAACGCGATTTTCAATTACCCCACCACTATAACTACTCTCATTTAAAAACTTAATACTTTCAACTCCTGATGCAGAAGGTGCCCTTGGTAAAGCCGCCACGTAAACTACATTTTCCGGCCCTGAAAAAACCCCCGATTCTTTATTATTTAACACGATTTTTTGTAGGGGATAAGATTCGCGTTCTTGCCCATTGTGAAGTTCTACTAAACGAACATCAACTTGATCAAACAAAGCGGAATCCTGAATTCCAGCATAATTATTTGGGTTTTCGTTACCTAAAAAGGATTTATTTATCTTAATTATTTGCAAGGAATCATACGGATTTAAAAACCCGTATATTACAGGGAAAGCTTTGTAATCAGCATTAATTTCTAGTTCTTTCTTGCATGATTGTAAAACAACAATGACTAAAAGAGCTAGTATAAATGTATTCTTAAATATATTTTTTAATGAATTCATATCTTTCGTTTGTTACATAAAGCTGTAACTATATTTGCCTTGAATAAAAGTCCTCAAAATTATGTAATATTACTTCTCTTTTTTTTCTAATTTTAAGTGGTAATTATTACAGTTTTACTGGTGATTTATAAATAAAAAAAATGTCGCATTATAGTTCAATAAGTGAAAACGTAAAAAAAATAACAACCCATGTTTTGCAAGAAATGAAAACAAATGGGGAGAAGATTTCTATGCTAACTGCTTATGATTATAGCATGGGAAAGTTAATAGATCAAGCTGGAGTAGATGTGATCTTAGTCGGAGACTCTGCTTCCAATGTAATGGCAGGGCATGAGACTACACTGCCCATTACACTGGATAATATGATTTATCATGCTGCAAGTGTAATTCGTGGTGTTAAACGATCTTTAGTTGTTGTCGATTTGCCTTTCGGGTCGTATCAAGGGAATTCTAAGGAGGCTCTAAACTCTTCTATTCGAATAATGAAAGAGTCTGGTGCTCATGCTGTAAAAATGGAAGGAGGCTCAGAAATAATTGAATCAGTAAATAGAATTGTTTTATCTGGAATCCCTGTTATGGGTCACCTTGGTTTAATGCCTCAATCCATATATAAATATGGTACTTACGTTGTTCGCGCCAAAGAATTTGCAGAAGCAGAGAAACTGTTAAGTGACGCAAAAGAACTTGAAAATTCGGGCTGTTTTGCTATAGTTCTGGAAAAAATTCCAGCAGATTTGGCTACACAAGTTGCTCAGTCTGTTAGTATTCCTGTTATAGGAATAGGAGCTGGAGGTGGAGTTGATGGTCAGGTTTTGGTTTCGCATGACATGCTTGGTATTACCCAAGAGTTTTCTCCTCGTTTTCTTAGAAGATACCACAACCTTGGTGAAGAGATTTTAGGGGCAGTAGCTAATTACGTGAAAGACGTAAAAACCAATGATTTTCCAAATAAAAAAGAACAATATTAGAAGATTAAAATTTTATGAAATCCAAGTTTCCAGATATTGTTTTTGAAGACAACCATTTGCTTATTATTAATAAAAGATCCTCGGATATTGTACAAGGGGATAGAACTGGAGATAAACCTCTAGTTGAATTAATGAAAGAGCATATTAAAGAAAAATATAAAAAACCTGGCAAAGTTTTTTTAGGTTCACCGCATCGACTGGACAGGCCAACAAGTGGAATTTTGATCTTCGCAAAAACCACAAAAGCATTGGTTCGTTTAAATAAAATGTTTCGAAATAGGGAGGTTCAAAAAACGTATTGGGCAGTAGTTAAGAATACTCCTCCAAATAAGAAGGGTACATTGATTAATTACCTGACTAAAATAGAGAAAATCAATAAGTCAATAGCAGTAAAAGAAGAGGTTGACGGTGCTAAATATGCCGAATTGAGTTACGGTATAATTGCGAAGAGTGATCACTATTGTTTATTGGAAGTATTGCCAAAAACAGGAAGACATCATCAAATTCGAGTTCAGTTATCCAAGATTAAGTGTCCTATTAAAGGCGATGTGAAATATGGGTTTAACAGAACAAATGAAAATGCTTCCATTCATTTACACGCTCGAAGTATTGAATTTATTCATCCGGTCCGAAAAGAAAGCATGAAAATTGTTGCTAAAACTCCGGAAGACCCTTTGTGGAAATACTTTTCTGAAATGGTTGAGGCGGGTAACTAATGGATAACTGAGGAAATAATAAAACTACCACCATATTCCCGAACTTCACCTTTGTTATTCGTTAAACGTGCTAACCAATAAAACTCATCACCATTATTTGCTTTTTTACCTGACTCTTCAATAATCCCATTCCATTCGGTTTCTGGATTTTTTGTTTCAAAAGCTTGTTTTCCATCCGACGAAATTATTTTTATTTCAAACGAATCGTTGGTTTTTTTGAGACCCATTGGAAGCCAAGTCTCAGTTTTGGGATTAAAAATTTGAGTAGCCAAAAGATTGTAGGCTTTTAGGATTCTTATGGTTTGTGTACTTGAATCTTTACAACCATTTGCATTATTTGTAACCAATTTTACTGGATACTTTCCTTTATTTACAAATGTGTAGTTTACAGTTTGAGAGGAGGAAATTAGTCTTCTTCCCACATACCAATTTACAGAACTAAGGTTTTTGTCGGCTAATTCAAAACGAGTAACTGGCACGACATTCTGCTTGTCTTTTTTATGAAAAAACTTGGCATTTGCTCTGTCATGAACAATTATTTTGATGTTTTCAATTTTTATAAGATTATTCTTAGAATTTACTTCATACAACTCAAGTTCTACTTCACCGGATTTATTAAGCTGATAATTAGACAACTTATCTTTAGTCAGCCATTTTTCGGCAATTCTAATTTTTATGTTTTTATCAGATTCATTATGAATTCGAGCGTTTAAAGATTCTCCTAGGCAGTATTCGTTTTTTTCGATATAAAGTTTCGGAAGTTCGGGAGATAATTTTTTTATAGTAGGAGAAACAAGAGTTGAAATTGTTTTGCTTTTTCGTTTCCTTGGCATTTGAACTTTTAAATTTAAGTCACCATTTTTCGAGTCCTTTAAATCTTCTTTTATACCAGAAATATTGCCATTTTCATTTTTAATTATTTTCTCTGCTGTTTTGATAGTTGGTATTAAGATAGCGCTTTCTAGGGTTTCATTATTAGAAACTTTCTTAGATTTTGCAAGTTGCTCGTTTGGTTCGTTAAATACTGAATATCCGATAAAGCTTGATAGAATCACTCCAACAAATATGGCTGCACTAGCAATTTTTCTAGTAAGTAGTTTCGATCGGAAAGCCAGGTTGTTTTGGGAAACTTTCCCAGCAATGTTATTCCAAGCGTTTTGGTTATAGCCAGCATCAAACCCTTTTAAATTATTTTTCAGTGAATCGTTTCTTAAATTATTTTCTTGAACACGGTCTTCAATATTGTCCCACGCCGAGTTATCGTACCCAGCATCGTAATCATTCAGTTTATTTTTTAAAAAATTATCCATTCCTATTTTATGAGGCGTGTTTTGCTTCTACGTATTTCTGAAGCATTTTTTTTAGATTAACTTTTGCTTTTGATAAATTAGATTTTGACGTACCTGCTGATATTCCTAACTCACTAGCAATTTCATCATGCGTATAACCTTCATATACATGGAGGTTTAAAACAGTTCTATAAACTGGAGAAAGATTTTGGATAGCTTCAAGAAGTTTTTCTTGGCTTATTCTATCTAACAAGCTTTGATCTAACTTTTCATGCGCTCTTAGTTCCTTTCTGCACCCATCGGCATCAATGCTTATCAATTGCATTTTATTTCGTCTCAAATTATCGAGAGCCATGTTTACAAATATTTTCTTAATCCAGCCTTCAAACGAACCAGTTTCTTTATACAAATCTATTTTATCAAAGAGCCTAATAAAACCTTCCTGAACTACGTCTTGAGCATCATCTCTTTGGTTGCTGTACCTAAGACAGAGTCCTAGCATTCTGCCATAAAAAGCTTTAAATAAAAGCTTTTGACACTCAGGGTCTCTTTTTTTGCAACCCTCAATGAGTTTTTGTAAATGCACACTTGATAGCAATTTCATTCTTATTTTCAGCTTATAGACGCAACTTTTGCAAACAGGTTGCCTCAAAAATTAAATTATTTTTCAAATTTACGAAATCTTCGATGAATTTCTTGGGCTATATTATTTCACAATCATTTTCAAACTGTATTTTTGCCGCTCGATAAAAAATAATAATTATTTATTTAAAACAAAGTTAGATGAAAGTAACAGTTGTGGGCGCAGGATCAGTGGGAGCGAGTTGTGCAGAATATATTGCCATCAAGGATTTCGCATCAGAAGTTGTGATAGTTGACATTAAAGAAGGATTTGCAGAAGGTAAAGCAATGGACTTAATGCAATGTGCTTCTTTAAATGGATTCGACACCAAAATCACGGGCTCTACAAGTGATTATTCTAAAACTGCTGGTAGTCAAGTGGCTGTTATTACAAGTGGCATTCCAAGAAAACCTGGAATGACTCGTGAAGAACTTATAGGAATAAATGCAGGTATAGTAAAAGACGTATGTTCAAATATTCTTAAACATTCTCCAGATGCAATAATAATTGTTGTGAGTAATCCAATGGATACAATGGCCTACCTGGCTCATAAAGTAACTGGTTTAGGTAGAAACCGAGTTATTGGAATGGGAGGGGCTTTAGATTCAGCTCGTTTTAAATATAGATTGGCTGAGGCATTAGAATGCCCTCAATCGGATGTTGATGGAATGGTAATAGGTGGGCATAGTGATGTTGGAATGGTGCCATTAATTGAAAAAGCAGCTCGGAATAGCGTAAAAGTTTCTGAATTTTTATCTGATGAGAAAATGCAAGAAGTAGTAGAAGCGACTAAAGTTGGTGGAGCTACTCTTACTGGATTATTGGGCACCTCTGCTTGGTATGCCCCAGGTGCTGCTGTGTCGTCCTTGGTACAGGCAATTGCTCAAGATTCGCATAAAATGTTTCCTTGCTCAGCCATGTTAGATGGAGAGTATGGTCTTAATGATATTTCAATAGGTGTTCCATGTGTTTTAGGGAAAAACGGAATTGAAAGAATCGTTGAAGTTAGCTTAAGTGATGCTGAATCTGCTAAAATGGTGCAAAGCGCTGAAGGCGTGAAGAAAACCAATGCTTTACTTGATGGTATTTTAGCTTAATTAGACTTTTATATATTTTATTTATAATAACAAAAGGTTGGCGAATGTCAACCTTTTGTTATTCATGAAACTTTGGATTTCAGATTAAACACATTGAAATCCAACATTTTAAAGCTTAAAAAAAGTTCTGTTATTTACCGAATTGAAATTCTATATTTGCAGCCTTTTTTAAACAAAAATTTTATCAGTTTATCGTATGCAGAATAAATCAGCTTTGTGGATTTTTACCTTACTATTGGGAGTGGCATGTTTGTATGTATTGTCATTTACATGGGTAACAGCAAGTGTAGAATCGGAAGCAAAGGAAATAGCACAAGAAAAACTTGATTCACTCCTTTTAGTCACACCTGAGTTAACAGCTCAGAAGCAGGGGGAAGCTCTTGATGATTTTGAGAGTAACATTCTTTTAAGTAAAAACTCAGAAGAAGTTTATCCTTTATTAGGATACACATACAGAGAGTGTAAAAGAAGAGAATTGAGTAAAGGACTTGACTTACAAGGTGGAATGAATGTGACCCTAGAGGTTTCGGTTGTTGAACTTATTGAAGTTATGTCATCGAATAGTGAAAACAGTACTTTTACAAAGGCTGTTAATAACGCTTTGTTGGCCCAGAAAGAATCGCAAGATGATTTTACAACTCTATTTGGACAAGAGGTTTTTAAATTGGATCCTGAGTTTGAATTGTGGAGAATCTTTCACAACAAAGAGAATAAAGATTTGTTTCCAAAGAAAATTTCTAATAAAGAAGTTCTTGAAATAATTCGTAAAGAATCTACTGATGCAGTTAAAAGAACGGAACAAGTTCTTAGAAAACGTATTGATAATTTAGGGGTAGTTCAGCCTAAGATTCAACGTTTGACAACTTCAGATAGAATTATTGTTGAGCTTCCTGGAGTTAAGGATGAAAAACGTGTGCGAAAAATTCTTCAAGGAACAGCCAAGTTAGAGTTTTGGGATTGTTATGACAATCGTGAGATTTTAGGTGGTTTTGAAAAAGCAAATGAATATTTGAAGTCTATTGCCGAAGTAAAACCTAACGCAAATGAACTTGACTCAGCAGAGCCTAATACAATCGTTGATGCTGATCTATCAAATAATAAGGAATTATCTTCTGTTGCTGACTCAAACTCTAGCGATACCGCATCCAATGATGATTTTCTTACAGATTTAGATGGGGAAAAGAAGGAAAGCAATTTGTTGGATGATCTAGCAGGTGATTCTACAGATAAGGCAACGGCTGATGAAGAAGAGTTTAATTTCGATGAGTTTGCATCTGAAAATCCACTTTTTGCTGTAGTTCAGTTAAATCTTTATCAAGGCGAAAATCAGCAGACTATTGCAGGTGAAGGACCGATAGTAGGATATGTTGCTGAGAAAAACCGTACGCAGGTTGAGGAGTATTTTGAAGATCCGAAGATAATGAGGGAATTCCCAAAAGACATTAAATTCTTATGGGCCGCAAAATCAATAATGGATAACGATGATCAACCAACTGATGTTTATGCGATTTATGCTATCAAGGTAAAATCTAGAGATGGAAATGCAAGAATGGAAGGTGATGTAATTACAAATGCTTCCGTTCAATCTGATCCTAATGGAAATCCAGAAATTTCTATGACAATGAATTCAACTGGAGCTAGAAAGTGGAAAGAAATTACACTCGAGGCTTCAACTTCTAATATTAATGGGGAGCCATTAAAGAGAAGCGTTGCTATTGTTTTGGATGATAAAGTTTATACTGCTCCTACTGTTCAAGGGGAGATATCAGGTGGGCACTCTTCTATTTCAGGTCAATTTACTCCTGATGAAGCTGCCGATTTAGCAAACGTTCTTAAAGCAGGTAAACTTCCGGTTTCTGCAAAAATCATTGAAGAAGCAATAGTTGGCCCTTCGTTAGGACAAGAATCTATTGAAAACGGAATGCTTTCTTTTGCGTTGGCATTTCTTCTTATTCTGGTTTACATGGTCTTTTATTATGGAAAAGCTGGTGGAATTGCAGATGTTGCACTTATAGCAAATATCTTTTTTGTGTTTGGAGTTTTAACATCTATTCATGCAACGCTTACATTGCCGGGTATAGCAGGTATTGTTCTTACGATTGGTATGTCGGTGGATGCTAATGTTCTTATTTACGAGCGAATCCGGGAAGAAATTAGAGCAGGCAAAGGCATGAAACTAGCTATCCATGATGGATATCAAAATGCATACAGCTCTATTATAGATGCAAATATTACAACCTTACTTACAGGTGTTATTCTATTAATATTTGGTACTGGTCCAATAAAAGGATTTGCCACAACTTTAATCATTGGTATTCTTACTTCATTGTTTTCTGCCATTTTTATTACTCGATTAATTTTTGAGTGGTATTTGTCTAAAAAAGAAAATGTTTCTTTTTCAACACGATGGACAGATAATGTGTTCAATAACCTAAACTTTAAATTTATTGGTAAGCGAAGAATGTATTATGTGATTTCTAGTATTATCATTTTGGCTGGTGTAGTAAGCTTGGCTACAAGAGGATTGAACTACGGGGTTGATTTTACGGGAGGTAGAAGTTACTTAGTTAGCTTTGAGAAAAACGTAGATGTAAACAAAGTTGGGATTGCTTTGGCGAATGTATTTGTCGATGAAAATGGTTTGAAACAACGTCCTGAAGTTAAGACTTATGGAACTGCAAATCAGGTGAAAATCACTACTAAATACATGATTAACGAATCGGGAATAGATACAGAAGATAAAGTGGTAAGCACAATGTATTCTGGGCTAAACACACTTGGGTTAGAGTATGAAAAGTTAAGTTCTCAGTTAGTGGAGCCTACTATAGCTGATGATATTAAGCAGTCAGCAATATGGGCGGTGTTGTTTTCTATACTTACAATTTTCTTGTACATTTTAATTAGATTTAGAAAATGGCAATTTGGATTGGGCGCATTAGTCGCAGTTTTCCATGATGTACTTGTTGTGCTCGGAGTGTTCTCTATCTTTTATAGCATTGCACCATGGTCAATGGAAATTGATCAAGCGTTTATTGCCGCAATTCTAACGGTTGTGGGTTACTCCATAAATGACACGGTTGTTGTGTTTGACAGAATTAGAGAGTTTGTTGGTTTGCATAAAAACAGACCGTACAAGCAGGTTATAAACGATGCGCTTAATAGTACGTTGAGTAGAACTATAAATACTTCTATGAGTACCTTTCTAGTGCTTCTTATGATCTTCATTTTTGGAGGAGAAGTAATTAGAGGGTTTGTGTTTGCCTTAATGGTTGGAGTAGTGGTAGGAACCTACTCTTCCTTATGTGTGGCAGCGCCAACAGTTATAGATTTAAGTAAAGAAAAAGATTCTGAATAACAAAAGGGGTGCTAGTCACCCTTTTTTTTTATAGCTATTTATTATGTTGCTTTTTTTTAATTTAGGCGGCGGTGAAATTTTTATAATCGTCCTTTTTGTATTGCTCTTTTTTGGTTCAAAGCGTATTCCTGAAATGATGCGCGGTATGGGAAAGGGAATACGAATGTTTAAAGATGCGACTCAAGATATTCAACAAGATATTGAGGAAAGTGTAAAAGATGTGAAGAAGGACATTGACGAAGCAAAAAAGAAATTGAAAAAATAGATTTAAAATATTAAAGTTTATAAAAAGGGGGTTCCGATAGGATACCCCCTTTTTTTTTGTAATAAATCGGGTAATTTGGGGGTTCATATCTGAAGTTAGTGTTTATTTTTAATTTTTGGTGTAAAAAATATGGGGGTTGTTGACAATATAGTGATTTAATTTAGTGGTAGCCCCCATAGAAAAGTTGATATTTGCGCTGAAATTAATTATCACTCAATATTATGGCTACTTTAAGATTTTCAGCACTAGAAAAACTATTTGACAGACAACCTAATTGGCAAACCCCACCTTCAAATAAAATATCAGAATATTTTGGAGCAAATGTTTTTAATATAGATTCTATGAAAGAATTTCTTTCAAAGGAAGCTTTTAAAAGTGTGAAAGGTTCCATGCATAATGGGAAGAAAATAGATAGGGAAATTGCGGATTCTGTTGCAACTTCTATGAAGGCCTGGGCCATGTCAAAAGATGTCACCCATTTCACGCACTGGTTTCAGCCATTAACTGGAAGAACTGCTGAAAAACACGATTCTTTTATGGAGCCTTCTATTGACGGTAAAGCTATAGAATCTTTCGGGGGAGGTCAATTAGTACAACAGGAACCTGATGCTTCTTCTTTTCCAAATGGCGGAATAAGAAATACTTTCGAGGCTCGTGGTTATACTGCTTGGGATCCAACTTCACCAGCTTTTATTATTGGTAAAACTTTATGCATACCTACCATATTTGTTTCCTACACTGGTGAAGCTTTGGATTATAAAGCACCTTTATTGAAATCTACTGTTTCAGTGGAAAAGGCAGCCTTAAATGTCATGAAGTATTTTGACAAAAATGTTACTAGAGTTATTCCAACATTAGGATGGGAACAAGAGTATTTTTTAGTAGATGCCGCTCTTTATAATGCACGACCTGATTTGGTGATGACAGGAAGGACTCTTTTTGGACATTCATCTTCAAGAGGTCAGCAATTAGACGATCATTATTTTGGTGCTATTCCGGATAGAGTAATGGCTTTTATGCAAGATTTTGAAAATGAAGCTCATTTATTGGGGATTCCAGTAACCACTAGACATAATGAAGTGGCTCCGAACCAATACGAAATGGCTCCTATGTATGAAGAAGTGAATATTGCCGTAGACCATAATCAACTGGTAATGGACTTGCTTGAAAAAGTTGCGGTTAAACATAATTTCAGAGTATTGATGCACGAAAAGCCATTTCAAGGAATGAATGGTTCAGGAAAACACAATAATTGGTCGTTGGCTACGGATACAGAAATAAATTTATTAAGCCCAGGTGTAAACCCGAAAACCAATTTACGTTTTCTAACATTTTTTGTAAACACGATTGCTGCAGTTCATAAATATGACAATTTGTTGCGAGCCACAATTGCTTCAGCGGGTAATGACCATAGACTGGGAGCAAATGAAGCTCCCCCAGCAATTATTTCCATTTTTATTGGTTCTCAGCTTTCATCAATCCTAAATGAAATTGAAGAAAAAGTACATCAGGGTAAGCTCTCGCCAGATGAAAAAACGGATTTGAAACTTCGTATTGGTAAAATTCCAGATATTATGTTGGATAATACAGATAGGAACAGAACATCTTCTTTTGCCTTTACTGGAAATAAATTTGAATTTCGAGCAGTCGGATCCGATTCTAATTGTGCATCAGCTATGGTTTCGCTTAATACAATTATGGCCGAGCAATTACTATGTTTTAAAAGGGATGTAGATAAACATATAAAAGCTGGAGATAAAAAGGACGATGCTATATTTAAGGTGTTGAAGAAGAATATTGTAGCGTCAAAGAACATTCGTTTTGAAGGAGACGGTTACAGTGAAAACTGGGTTGAAGAGGCAGAGAAAAGAGGATTGAAAAATGTTAAATCCACGCCTTATGCTTTGGATTTTATGATGGAAGACTCAGTTAAGAAATTGTTCAGAAATCATGACGTTTTTACTGATGTAGAATTAGAAGCGCGTTATGAAATTGCTCAGGAACACTATAAAATGAAAGTTCAAATTGAATCACGATGTTTGCAAGATATGGTGTTAAACCAAATCATACCTGCTGCCATTGAATATCAACACAAACTTTTATCAAATGTTTCCAAAATGAAGGAAGTGTTTGAAGATGATTTTAAAAAACATTCTGGCACTCAAATAACAATGATAGAAGAAATTTCTGAGCGAATCTCGGTCCTTCAATCCATGGTTGAAAAAATGAGAATCGCAAGAAAAAAAGCTAATAAATTAAATTCTATTCCAGATCAAGCGAAGGCTTATTGCGATACTGTTTTTTCGTTTTTTGATGAAATACGTTATAACGTAGATAAACTAGAAGTTGTCGTTGATAATGAGCTTTGGCCTGTGCCAAAATATCGCGAAATGCTGTTTACACGCTAAGCTAGAATGAGGTTGGGTGTGAGTTTGTATTAAAATTAATTTAAATTTCGCTTTTAATTGTAGGTATTCAAATCTCGATATTGCGTAAAGCTCATAATATTAGAGTGTTATGATTATTGAAAAGGTGAGAAACATAGACCTTGCAATAAATTAGGAATCTTTTCTTTTTTGATTTACTTTCGGCGTTAATGAATTTTTTTGGTATTTATTAAAATTTCGTTTAATTTGTTCAAAATTGGAATACTTCCATAATCAGAATCTATGAAGATTAATTTTATTATTTCAACCCTAATTGCTCTATCAGTAACTGCCTTAAGTTTTGGTCAAGGTTCCAAAACAAAAGATGCCGATTTTAATTATAATACAGAGCATTATTACGAAGCTATCGCCTTGTACAAAACGGCTTATGGATCTGAAAATGATAGGGATCAAAAAATTAGAATAATTTATTTAATTGGGGATTGTTATCGACTAGTTTACAATTTTGAAATGGCTGAAGACTGGTACTCAAAAGCAGAAAAAGCTAAGTATGGTGATAAGGAGCCTAAATTGTATTTGAATTTAGCAGAGGCGTTTAAAATTCAAGGTAAATTGGAAGAAGCTATTAAAAGATATGAGCAATACAATAGCATTAAACCTGGGGATCAAAAATCGATAGATGGATTAGAAGGCTGTAAGCTTGCGCAAAAATGGATGGACAAACCAACACCTCACATTGTTGAAAATGCAAAAGCTTTAAATTCTAAGATGTACGATTACGCGCCTGTAATGTCTGGAAGAAGAAATGATGAGGTTATCCTTGTTAGTTCTAGACCTGGTGGAACTGGAAATGGTATTGATTCTAGAAGTGGTGAAAACTTTTCTGATCTTTTTACTGCTGAAATGGATAGAAAAGGAAAATGGAGCATTCCTAGACCTTTACCACAACCTATAAACACTGAATTTAATGAAGGCCCAATAACTATTACTAAAAGGGATAAAGCAATGTATTATACTCATTGCCCGGTTGAAACGAAAGCAACAAAACCATGCGAATTATGGATGGCGACAAAACGTGGTCAAGATTGGGCTGATCCAGTTAAAATAAATATGGTGCCAGACACTGTATCTATTGGTCATCCTTCAATTTCAAATGACGATCAATTGTTGTTTTTTGCAAGCGATTTACCAGGCGGGAAAGGCGGTAAGGATATTTGGGTAGTTAAATACGACAAAACATCAAAAGCATTTGGAGATCCTATAAATGTTGCTGGAATAAACACTCCAAATGATGAGTTATACCCGTTTATAAAAGATGACGGAACACTTTATTTCTCTTCGACTGGTCATAAAGGAATGGGAGGCTTAGATATATATAAAGCTGAAAAAACTGGAGATACGGAGTGGGCGAATGTTGAAAATCTTAAATTTCCTATTAATTCAGAAGCAAATGATTTTGGAATTTTCTTTTTAGGAAATAAAGAACAAGGTTATTTTTCTTCGGACAGAAAAGGTGGAAAAGGTGGGGCTGACATTTGGAGTTTTAAAATGCCTCCAATTATTTATACTTTACAAGGAACGGTAAAAGATGTAGAGTGTAAAGCACCAATCGCAGGAGCTAGAGTAAAATTAATTGGAACTGATGGCTCTTCGGTTGAAGTACTGACAGATGCAAATGGATTTTATAAATTAGAAGAAAAAGAAAATGGAGATAGATACATTTCGGAAGCTACATCATATACCATTTTAGTAGATAAAAGTGAAAGCCAAGCAAAGAAAGTTACTAATGAATGTGGAACTGATGAATATGCTAAAAGAAAATACTTAAGTAGTAAAGGGCAGGAAACAACGATTAGCGTTCCTCGTTCTACGGCATTTGTTCATGATTTTGAATTGCAATGTTTTAACTGTGGAGATATTAAGTTTAAAACAGTACTTTATGAATTAGGAAAATCAGAATTAATGGTAACATCTGAAATTAATTCTAAAGATAGTCTGAATGATTTATACCAAACTTTAATTGATAACCCTACAATTGTAATTCAATTATCTGCCCATACGGATCCACAAGGTGGAGAAGCGGCGAATCAAAAACTTTCAGAAGAACGGGCTCAAAGTTGTGTGGATTACCTTATTGAAAAAGGAATTGACGCAGAGCGATTAGAGGCGAAAGGTTGGGGTGAAAGTACTCCAGTTGTTATTAATGGGGTTTCTTTTAATGAAGCGTACATAAAAGCTCTTCCTACTAAAACGGACCAAAAAGCAGCTTATCAATTAAATCGTAGAACAGTATTTTCTGTGATTAGAGATGACTTTGAGCCAAAAGTAGAGGCTCCAATAGAGGGTGAAGATCTAAATAAGGAAGCTCCAGTAAAAGAAAAATAGGTATTTATAAAATAGAATAACAAAATATTCCTAATTGGAAGCGCTCTTTTTATAAGGGCGCTTTTTTTGGTTATGGCACAAGAAACTAGATACGATAAAAGAGGTGTTTCTGCAGATAAACAGGATGTGCATTCTGCTATTAAAAACCTAGATAAAGGATTGTTTCCTCAAGCGTTTTGCAAAATTGTGCCAGATTTTTTGGCCAATAGCGGTGACCATTGTGTGGTAATGCATGCTGATGGGGCAGGAACAAAATCTTCATTGGCGTATGCTTATTGGAAAGAAACTGGCGACATTAGTGTATGGGAAGGGATAGCTCAAGATGCATTAATAATGAATATCGATGATCTACTTTGCGTTGGGGCAACGGATAATATTTTAGTTTCTTCAACTATAGGAAGAAATAAAAACCTGATTCCAGGAGAAGTAATTTCAGCTTTAATAAACGGGACCGAAAAAGTAATTCAAAGCCTAGGAGAGGCAGGGTTAAACATTAGTTTAACTGGCGGTGAAACAGCAGATGTTGGTGATTTAGTTCGAACTATTATTGTTGATTCTACTGTTGTAGCGAGAATGAAACGAAGCGATGTTATAAGTAATCACAACATTCAAGATGGCGATATAATTGTTGGTTTGGCCTCATTTGGACAAGCAACCTATGAAACAGAATATAATGGTGGAATGGGAAGCAATGGGTTAACATCAGCCAGGCATGATGTTTTTAATAAAACTTTGGCTAAAAAATACCCAGAAACTTTTGACCCTTCTGTACCTGAGGATTTGGTTTATTCTGGTTCCAGTAACCTCACAGATGAAATTGAAGGCTCCCCAATAAATGTCGGTAAATTAGTTCTCTCACCTACTCGCACATACGCTCCTATTATCAAAGAAATATTGGATAAACATCGGAAGTCCATTCATGGAATGGTTCACTGTAGTGGTGGTGCACAAACAAAGGTTCTACATTTCATTAATGATTTACATATTATTAAAGATAATTTGTTCTCTCTTCCTCCTCTTTTTAAATTGATTCAAAAAGAATCGGATACTCCTTGGAAGGAAATGTACAAAGTATTTAATATGGGACATCGAATGGAATTGTATGTTCCAAAGGAGATAGCTCAAGATATTATTGACATTTCAAAATCATTTAATGTTGACGCTCAGATTGTTGGAAGAGTTGAAAAAAGTGTTGCTAAACAAGTAACGATTGATTCTGAATTCGGAAACTTTATTTATAATTAATAATGAACGATTTAGTATTACAATTAGAAAAAATAGTTGACCGCTTTCACGAGGTTTCGGATTTAATCGTAGATCCTGCGATCATATCCGATATGATCCGGTATGTAAAGCTAAACAAAGAATACAAAGATTTAGAACCAATAATTAAGGCGCATAAAGAGTATTCCGATATTATTGGAAATATTGAAACTTCAAAAGAAATTTTGAATTCGGATGAGGACGTCGAATTAAAAGAAATGGCCAAAATGGAGCTTGACGATCTTTTACCCGCGAAAGTGGAACTGGAGGAAAAAATTAAAGTTATGTTAATTCCTAGGGACCCAGAAGATTCTAAAAATGTGATTTTGGAAGTTCGAGCAGGTACCGGTGGTGATGAAGCAAGTATTTTCGCAGGTGATCTATACAGAATGTATTGGAGATATTGTGAGAAAAAAGGTTGGAAAACCGAACTTATAGTAAGTAATGAAGGAACAAGTGGTGGATTCAAAGAAATTTCTTTTTCCGTATCTGGAGAAGATGTTTTCGGAACTTTAAAATACGAACGAGGTGTTCATCGAGTACAACGTGTTCCTGTTACTGAATCTCAAGGACGAGTTCATACCTCAGCAGCTACTGTGGCTGTTTTGCCAGAAGTAGAAGACGTAGAAGTTGATTTAAGAAAAGATGACATCCGTGTAGATACTTATCGATCATCAGGAGCAGGTGGGCAGCATGTTAATAAAACTGAATCTGCAGTTCGTTTAACTCACTTGCCTTCTGGAATTGTTGTAGAGTGTCAGGATGGAAGATCACAGCATAAAAACAAAGCTGCCGCCATGAAAGTACTTCGTTCTAAGTTGTATGAAGTGGAATTGGAAAAGCAGGAAAAAGAACAAGCTATCGCTCGAAAATCACAAGTTTCTACAGGAGACCGATCGGCAAAAATAAGAACTTACAATTGGCCACAAGGAAGAGTTACCGATCACAGAATTGGATTAAACCTTTATAACCTTGATGCCATAATTGGCGGAGATATTGAAGCAATAGTTGAGGCATTGCAGATAGCGGAAAATGCAGAAAAGCTTAAAGAAGGGGCTGTTTAAAAAATGACTAGAAAAGAACTCATAAATCAAATTAAATCGAAACAAAGTTTTCTTTGCGTTGGATTGGATACTGATTTAGATAAAATACCTAAGTTTCTTTTAGATTATGATGACCCTATTTTTGAATTCAATAAGCAAATAATTAACAAAACGAGGGACTTTGCCGTTGCCTATAAGCCAAACATCGCTTTTTATGAATGTCTTGGTTGTAAAGGTTGGGAAAGCCTAAAAAAAACCCTAGATTATATTCCAACTAATTGTTTTACAATAGCTGATGCCAAACGCGGGGATATTGGGAATACAGCTGCCAGATACGCTAAAACTTTTTTTGATAAATCGGCGGCAGGTCTAAATTTCGATTCTATTACAGTCGCTCCATATATGGGAGAAGATTCGGTAACTCCTTTTATAAAGGAAGGAGAAGGAAAGTGGGTTATTTTATTGGCTTTAACTTCCAATCCAGGCTCAAATGATTTTCAGCAATTAGAGGATGTCCAAGGAATAAAAACATTTGAAAATGTAGTTCTTAAAGCACAGAAATGGGCTAATCCATCTCAACTTATGTTTGTAGTTGGAGCAACACGGGGCAAAGATATTTCTAATGTGCGGGCCTTAGCAAAAGAGAATTTCTTTTTAGTGCCAGGTGTTGGCGCACAAGGCGGAAGTTTGGATGAGGTTGTAAAGCATGGAATGACATCAGATTGTGGTTTGCTAATAAATTCTTCTAGAGGAATTATTTATGCAGGAAATGATGAGAAATTTGCCGAAAAAGCAGGTTTAGAGGCAATGAAAATTCAAAATGAAATGAGCCACTACTTGAAAATGTATAAAATCGTATAAAATGAATGAAGAGCTTCTATACTTTGTATGGAAGTTTGATTAAGGCTTTTATTGACTTCTCAGAAGATTAATACCAACACAAACAAGCCACTTTAAACTCAACAATACCATACGATAAACACACTACTTATATAAACAGATGTTAATTATTAATATTTGTGCATTAAATATAGGGGGTACTTATTTAAGGGTACTTAACTTTGTGACATGAGTGTAATCAGAGTTTCAATTAAACGAAAGCCAAAGCCAACTAAGTTTTCAGCCAAAAGAAAACTAATATATTTTATGTTTTCAGAATCGGTCTTTCATCCGACTAGCGGAAAGCTCACACAATCAATTTCATCAGATTTGGAGGTTTGGACAAATCCACAAGGCAATAAGTTCTACCCTAATATGAAGGGCTTGAATGAAGAGAATGAAAAAATAGCCAAAGAACAGAAATCCAAATACCAAGAACTTGCCAATAACCCTGAATCCAAGCTAAGAAAAGAGCAAAAGGACATTCCAGATAATATTATCAAGTTAATTGATGAGTTTGATGCTGAGTATTTCGACCCGATGAAATACAAGGTCAATGGAATAATAATAAATTCAAAGAGTAGAGTTGCTGCTATTAAAGGTGCGGTAAATAGGTTTGGAGATTATTTAAGAATAGGAAGGAATGAGAATCTTATTTCCCAAGTGGAAAGAAAGCACTTAACAGCTAAAAATGTAATTGAATTTATTACTTGGTTGAATAACAATGAAAGCCTTCCAAAATTAGATTTCACAGGTAAACCACTTGAAACAAAAACTTTTGTGTCTGTTAATTCAAGGATTCAAATTG
>CAWUST010000003.1:0-60553 GCA_963925495.1 uncultured Flavobacteriales bacterium
TTATTGCAATAAAGAGACTGTAAATCAATATATTGAAAAGTATTTCTTTAGGTTTAATAGGATGAATTTTAGAGAAACTATCTTAGAAAAACTACTTTGTAGAATGATAAATGAAAAACCAATTACTTATAAATCAATCAAGTGCAATGCTACCTAAATGGGTAACCCTATTAATTTATTTTCATGAGGACCTAAATCCCCGTTATAAAATAGTACATAAGAAAAAAAATCAGAATCACTTTTAGCCTTCATTTTATCCATTATTTTTCCCATAGCCGCTTTTTTAGTTCCTAGAAACATGGGAATCAATTATAAGTTCACACTATACATTTCTTCTAGCATCCCAGTTTTCGCAACGAACTTACTCCAAGAAGGATTTATCCAAGACTCGAAACTTCCTTCTGCTATTTTACTCCAGGATAACCCAAGAATGGTGTACTTTCCTTGAACGGCTCAGGTAAATCTATTGCTTTAACATCGACCAACTGTCCTATAAGCATTGGAAATTAGTCCCCTACTTGAGCCCATGTGGGTGAACTTGAAACTAAAAAAACAAAACCAATTATAAAGAATGTTTTCATAGATCTTAAAGTGTAGGAATTCGCGCAGGCTCATTCATCTCAGAATATTTATCAAGTGCTTTAGCCAAACATTCAACTGCTTCAATAAGGTGGTTTTTTTTCAAAACATAGGCCAACCTTACCTGATTTATACCCGCGTCAGGCATGGAGTAAAAACCATTTGCCGGTGCCATCATAACCGTTTTTCCTTTGTAATCAAAATGTTCAAGAATCCATTCACAGAATTTTTCTGCATCGTCTACGGGTAATTCCGCAATTACGTAGAATGCACCACTTGGTTTTGGGCATATTACTCCAGGAATCGCATTTAAAGCATCTACCAAAACGTTTCTTCTTTCTACATATTCCGCAATTACTTCATCAAAATAGGACTGCGGAGTATTAAGTGCTTCTTCACCAGCAATTTGCCCTAAAGTAGGAGGACTTAATCTTGCCTGTGCGAATTTCAAAACAGTTTCTAATACATATTTATTGCGGGTAACCAAAGCCCCTATTCTTGCTCCACACATGCTATATCTTTTCGAAACTGAATCTATCATAATAGCATGTTGATTTAATCCCTTGAGATTCATAATTGAATGGTGTACTTTTCCATCATAACAGAATTCTCGGTACACTTCATCAGCAAACAAATACAAATCGTATTTAAGAACCAAATCGCGTAACTTTTCTAATTCTTCTTTTGAATATAAATAACCTGTAGGATTACCTGGGTTGCAGATTAAAATTCCTTTTGTTCTTAATGAAATTCTTTTCTCAAATTCTTCAATGCTTGGCAATGCAAATCCATTTTCAATTTTTGAAGTCACGGGAACTACTTTAACTCCAGCAACTACAGAAAAACTGTTGTAATTGGCATAAAAAGGTTCTGGGATAATTACTTCATCTCCCTCATCAAAACAGCTCATAAATCCGAAAAGCAATGCTTCTGAGCCACCGGTTGTAACAATTATTTCTTCATGATTTACATCAACTCCAACTCCATCATAATACTTAGACAGTCCTTTTCTATAAGATTCAAAACCAGCAGAATGAGAGTATTCAATTACTTTCAAACCATGATTCGAAATTCTATCTATAACATTTTTTGGTGTTTCAATATCAGGCTGACCAATATTTAAGAAAAATACTTCTTTTCTCTGATTAATTGCTGTTTCTGCATAAGGAACCAATTTACGAATTGGTGATGCTTGCAATTGCAGTGCTTTATTTGATATTCCCGGCATAGCTAACTATTTATTTGATTTTATTATAAGCCCAAAAGTATTTGTTTTTTTCATTTGATATAATTAGCAGCCTTTATTTTAGATTGCAAATTTCATATCTTTGAATTTGATGAAAAATTCAATTTTCTTGTTGACCATTCTATTGACTATTTCCAATATAATTAATTCCCAAGAAATAGTTTCACCATACCAAATTATACCAGAACTATATCCTACAAAGAACATCAGGGTAGCTTTTCATGTTATTCATAAATTCTCAACTGACGATACAACCAATATTCCTGATAATGAAAAAGCCGCAAATTGGTGGGGCTGCAGAGTAGATTCAATTAATTACTATTTATCAAATTTGGCTATTCCTAACTACGGCCATTATAAAATTTATGCGAGCGATAGTAGAATTCAGATTAAAAATATGGGTATATATCATCATATTAATCCTGAATATTGGAATGGCGTAAGTATCTCAGAATTTTATGAAGAGTTTGTTAGAAAAAATAGGGATTTATCCTGCTTTCTGAAAGATAGTGTTTTGCATAGTTTTTATTATGGTGATGAAAAATGGGGTGGAATGTCTGGAGGAATACCGAGCAGGCAAGGAATGCGATTTAAAGGTAGAAATAAAGAATATAGAATTTGGGCATCTTGGCCCCCATTAGGTCACGCTAGAAATGATCATAATTACATTCATGAATTACTTCATTCTCTTGGAACTTACCACAATTTTAAAAATAGCCCTCAAGGAACTGAATGCTCCGGTTGCGATGCAAAACTTGGGGGTTTCTGCTTTGACATGAGCACAAAGCCATATGCAGCCAACAATTACATGGCAAAGGGACAAAACGTAAAACCTGGTGGGCATTCTATAACTCTCTGTCAACAACAAAGAGTTTTATTCTTTTTATGGGGTTATGATAAGCAAAAAACAGGCACTATACAAGATGTGAGTATGCTACGTAGTCAAAAAAATGAAAAATACAATGCTAATTTAAAAGACAGTGTCACTCTTGATTACGATTTTAAAGCCTTTGGAAATATAATTATTAAGGAGAATAGTACTTTTATTATTAGCTCAAAAATAGAATTACCGCTCGGTTCAAAAATTATCATTAAACAAGGGGCTGCTTTAATTTATGATGAGACTAAGAATAAAAGCTTAAACACTGAAAAAGCTAAAAGTACGAGTTGGCATTTTTGGAAGGATGAAATTCAACGTAGAAAAGGTGGCAGGATTTTTAAATATACCCCTGTTGAATTTTGAGCAAAAAAAATCCGACTCTAACCAGTAGAACCGGATTTAATAATTTTATTAAACGCGTTTTACAGTAAGATCTCCACTTATTGTTCCAGTATGGTTCATTCCAGCCATAGAACCAGTCCAATCAACAGGCGTCTCCATTGCAATAGCAGCATCATAATCGCACATCATATCATTTACTGACATTTCTCCTTCAACTTCTTTTACTTTTTTTGGCGATTCGTCTCCTCCGCAGGATGCTAAAAACATTCCTGACATCATAGATGTGGCACAAGCCCCTTCACTGAGATAGAAATTAAAATTGAAGAATGGTTAGAAAACAATATAGGAATCTATATTTAATTTCAGCCCTTTAGATAGCTCTAAAAATCAAATGCATTTAAAATAGTCGAAAGTTTCCTGGCAAGTGGAGCACTTGTACAAAGCCTTACATGCTGTTGAGCCAAACTGACTAATCAATTTGGTCTTTTCCGAATTACATTGTGGGCAATTCACTATTTTCGGCCCAGAAGCAAACAATACGCCTTTGTCATTCGTACCTTTTTGAGGAGGAGCTATTCCATATTTTCTTAGTTTTTCTCTTGCAACATCATTCATCCAGTCGGTAGTCCAAGCTGGAGAAAAAACCATTTTTATTTCGGCATTTGCAAATCCATTAGATTCTAAAGCGAAGACAATGTCGTCTTCAATTTGTTTCATTGCAGGACAACCAGAATAGGTTGGCGTTATGGTTATAAGTGTTTTTTCAACAGAAGTTTCAACTTTTCTTATAACTCCTAATTCCACAACAGAAATTACAGGAATTTCAGGATCTGGAATAGTTTTGAGGATATCCCAGATTGCTATTTCATCTTTTTCTAAAGTGTTTTTTGGCATAGAACTTTACTCGCAATTAGAAAGGGAAAACACAAACAGGATATATTGAATAATTCTAACGCTTTCAAATCAAAAACATTAATTTGTTTTAAACTACCACTTTGCATCTGGATAGGCCCTTGGCAATGACTGAAACTCAGCCAGCATAGTTCCTAAATACTCACTATGTCTTCCACTTCTTCCTCCAGTTGCTTTCCAACCTTCTTCGGGTACATCCAAGGTTGCTCGGTTAAACACTTCATTAATTGAATTGTTAAACGCATCCAAAATATTTGCAGTATCGGGAATAATCCCCAGATCAGCTAAAGTCAAATCAACTTCATCTTTTTCAAATAGTTCGTGACGATAGCTCCAAATATCGTTCAACGCATCTTGTATTTTCCATTTCGATTCGTCCGTTCCATCTCCTAAACGAACAACCCATTCGCAGGAGTGCCGCATATGGTAGGTTGTTTCTTTAACAGATTTAGCAGCAAATGCAGCTAATTTCTCGTCTGGACTTTTACTCAATTCGGTAAACAAATGATAATAGAAAACAGAATAAATCATTTGCCTAGCCATAGTATTCCCAAAATGACCGTTAGGTTGTTCTGTTAATAATGCACTTTGAAACTCCATTTCAGGGCGTTTGTAAGCATAATCATCTTCAGTTCTTCCAGTTCCTTCTAACTCGGCTGCATAAGAATATATAATTCTTGTTTGTCCAATTAAATCTAGGGAAATGTTTGTCATTGCAATATCTTCTTCTAGAAAAGGCCCTTTAGAACATAATTCGCCCAAACGATTCCCAACAATCAAAGCATCATCGCCAAGTCGTAAACAATATTTTATTAAAGCATCTTTAACTTCCATAGCTTAAATATTTTTAGCCCCTTCTGGCATTATATAATGTGTTGGTTGTCTGTAAATTTTATCGTTTGAAGGATCAAAAAAAGCGTGTGAATCTTCTGGACTAGAAGCCACGATAGAATCTGTGAGAGTTACCCATAAAGAAGTCCCCTCCATTCTTCGAGTGTACAAATCACGCGCATTTTGAAGTGCCATTTCGGCATCAGCCGCATGAACACTTCCCACATGCTTAAAAGGCAATCCCGTTTTACTTTGTACAAAAACTTCCCATTGAGGAAACTGATTATCTGAACTCATAATTTCTTCTTTCAACGTTAAGCTACTTTATTTTTTTTAGATTGTTTAGCTGCATAAACATTTGCCGCTTCCCGAACCCAAGAACCATCGTCATGCGCCTTTTGGTGATGCGCTAAACGTTGTTTGCTACAAGGCCCATAGCCTTTAACTACACTCCAAAACTCATCCCAATCCATTTCACCGAAATCATAATGTCCCGTTTCTTCGTTCCATTTCAAATCTGGATCCGGTATCGTAAGTCCAATTAATTCAGCTTGTTGAACTGTTTTGTCAATAAATTTTTGACGAAGCTCATCATTGGTTTCTCTTTTTATTTTCCATTTAGTAGCATTGCCAGTATTAGGCGAGTCCGCGTCATGAGGTCCAAACATCATGATAGAAGGCCACCAAACCCTGTCCAAGGCATCTTGAGCCATTGCTTTTTGCTCTGGAGTTCCCGCAGCCATATCAGCCATTATCTCATAACCTTGACGTTGATGAAAACTTTCTTCCTTACAAATACGAACCATACCTCTACTGTATGGACCGTAAGAAGTACGTTGTAATGAAACTTGATTGACAATTGCAGCACCATCAACTAACCACCCAACTGCACCCATGTCTGCCCAATTTAGAGTTGGATAATTAAAAATGGAAGAATATTTCGCCTTACCGGCATGAAGTGCTTCAATTATTTCGTCGCGAGTTATTCCTAATGTTTCTGCGGCAGAGTATAAATAAAGTCCATGTCCTGCTTCGTCCTGAACTTTTGCAAGTAAGACAACTTTTGCTCTTAAACTAGGCGCTCTTGTAATGAAGTTACCCTCAGGCTGCATTCCAATTATCTCAGAATGTGCATGTTGAGATATTTGACGAATAAGGTGCTTTCTATAGTCTTCTGGCATCCAATCCTTAGGCTCAATCTTTTCTTCTCTATCAATTTTGGCTTGAAATATTTCTAATTTTTTTTTATCTTCCATAAAATATCAACTTTATTTTGGGATTACAATTTTACAGAATTAAATACTTAGTTTATATGTTATCCCTAAGGTTTTTAGTTGAATTGAACAATTTTAATAAAAAAACCAATTCCTACATACCAAAATACATAAAGATACAAAACCAAATACTATCTTTGCCACCTTAAAAATCGGGTATAAAAAAGTTCTATGTTCTACAACATCACAGTAAGCAAAATTGAGAAAACCACTGCTGATTCTATTGCAGTTTCTTTCCAAATTCCAGAAAGCATAAAAGACGTTTTTAAATACAAACAAGGTCAATACCTTGCTTTCAGAAAGTTTTTTGACGGTGGTGAAGTTCGTAGATCATACTCTCTTTGCAGCAGTCCGGTGACAGATAATGAATTACAAGTAGACATTAAAATTGTAGAAGGTGGCTTATTTTCTAATTGGGCAAACAAGGAATTAAAAGTTGGAGTTGTTTTAGAAAGCATGGCCCCTGCCGGAAATTTCTACACAGAATTATCAGCTGATCAAAAGAAAAAATATGTTTTAGTAGGTGCAGGTAGTGGAATTACGCCTCTGCTTTCTATCATTAAAACTACTTTGGCAGTTGAATTGGATTCGGAAGTTGTTTTAATTTATGGCAACAAAAATGAAGATTCAATTATCTTTAATGCCGAGCTTAATACATTAAAAGAACAATACGGCAAACGCTTTACTCGAATTGATATTCTAAGCAGAGTTGAAGGTAGAGATGAGCTTTTAAGTAATAGGATTGATGGGGACAAGTTTCAGGCTTTAAATTCTGTTTATAATTTAATAAATGCCAACGAATATTTTTTATGTGGACCGCTAACTATGATAAATGGGATTTCTGACTTACTTAAAAACAAAGGAATTGACAAGTCGAATATCCATTTCGAATTATTTGTAGCGCCAATAGCACCTGCCGTTAAATCTATAGATCCAAATGTAGAAATCACATCTAAGGTTACTGTAATAATGGACGACGAAGAGTTTTCTTTTGATTTGTCAAATAAAGGAAACACTATTCTGGATGCAGCTATGGATGCTGGTGTTGATGTACCTTTTTCTTGTAAAGGTGCAGTTTGTTGTACTTGCAAGGCTAAAGTCACAGAAGGTTCAGCACGCATGGAAATGAATTATGCACTAGGAGATGACGAGGTAGAAGAAGGATATATTTTAACTTGTCAATCACACCCAACTAGTGAAAAATGTGTGGTAGATTATGACGTAGTTTAAATAATTATTTTCACCAAATACCTTTAGTCTTTGATTTAAATTCACTTATCGACGATTCCTTTAATTCGATGTTTTCGATGTACCCAAATTCTCCAGTGGTAACTTTGATAATCGCCCATTTCATATTTGTTTTATTGACTATTTCATATATTAATAGCTTAGAATCTTTACCTGAAGGAATTTTGGAAAACTCAACTTTATCTTTAGCGTTTAATTTTTTCATTTCCTTGCCCGATAAAACAGATAAAATTAGCTCCCCACCAACTGGAAGGTTGAAATAGGCATTTTTCATTTTATTTTTTATGGATTGATTTAGACTTAATGACTTTTCAGGAAAAATAATTTCCGTTTGACCCCAAATAGTTACTACTGAAATGAGGTTTACCAAGAAAATAAAAATTGCTTTTTTCATACTATATAAATTTAATAAATGAAAAAAAAATAGAACCCACGCCTTTTTTAATAACTGTTAACGAAGGTAAATGAGTATTTAGTATAGAAGTTTTAGATGAATAGTACTAAGTATAATTATAAGTCTTACTCTCTTAAGACCCTAAATATAGAATTTTTTTCTTCTGATTTTATTTTCAAAAAATAAACTCCTGAAGGTAATTCTGGAATATCAATTCTTTTACATAACATAACTTACCTTTAATAGAAAGAGTGTCGGATGCTTCACAACCCTTTTGAGGAGTAGCTATTAACCAATATTTTCCACTATTGTTTATCACAATAGTTTGCGAAGTATCCCCAGAACTCCAAAGCCAACTATTGCACCATTTCCAAAAAATCATCTTCCGAAATCATTTGTACTTCTAACTTTTCCGCTTTTGCCAATTTTGAAGGTCCCATATTATCTCCTCGAAGCAAATAAGAAGTCTTTTTAGAAATAGACCCAACATTTTTTCCGCCGTTGTTTTCTATCATTTTCTTTAGCTCATCTCGGCTGTGTTTTTCAAAAACTCCCGAAATCACAAACGAAAGACCTTTCAACTTATCTGTGGTATTCTTCAATTGTTCTTCCGATAATTCAAATTGAAGACCAACCGCTTTTAATTTATCAACTTCTTCTTTATTGCTTGGGTTTTCAAAAAACTGAATTATGCTTTCAGCAATCCTATCCCCTATTTCATCGACTTCAACTAACTGTTCAAAAGAAGCTTGCTGCAAGACTTCCATCGATTTATAGAATTTAGCTAATTTTTTAGCAACTGTTTCACCTACGTATCTAATTCCTATTGCAAAAAGTACTTTTTCAAATGGAATTTGAGTGGATGCCTTTACTCCTTCTAATAAATTTACAACACTTTTTTCTGCAAATCGATCCAATGAAATAAGCTCCGTATAGGTCAATTTGTACAAATCACTGCTTTTCGAAATCATTTTAGACTCCACTAATGAACCAACAGTTTCAGCCCCCAAACCATCAATGTCCATGGATTTACGGGAAATAAAATGCTCTATCCGACCTTTTATTTGAGGAGGACAACCCAATTCATTGGGACAATAATGATGCGACTCTCCCTCTTTACGGATAAGTTCTGTGTTACAATCCGGACACTCTTTAATGTACTTTACTACTTCGGACCCTTCCTTTCTTTTAGATAAATCTACCCCAGTTATTTTTGGGATTATTTCGCCACCTTTTTCTACAAAAACCCAATCGTGGATATGCAAATCGAGCTTTTCAATTTGATCTGCATTGTACAATGACGCCCGCCTAACGGTAGTGCCTCCCAATAAAACAGGACCAAGGTTTGCTACTGGAGTAATTGTACCAGTTCGCCCTACTTGATAGGTTAATTCAATTAATTCGGTAAGTGCAGCTTCTGTTTTAAATTTATAACTTATAGCCCAACGAGGCGATTTAGCAGTAAACCCAAGTTCGTCTTGAATTCCGTAATCGTTTATTTTAATAACTACTCCATCAATTTCAAAAGGCAAATTCTTTCGCTCTGTATCCCAATAATTAATAAAGTCCATTATGCCTTCAATGCTCTCACATTTTTCAATGTACTTTATACTTTCCTTTGGAGTTTTTATTCCCCAGTTCCCCGCACCTTCTAAACTTTTAAAATGAGAAGGAAACAGCTTGCTTTTTGTGTACACACCATAAAGCATGCAATCTAATCCTCTACTGGCCACAATGGAAGAATCCTGCATTTTAATCGTTCCTGAAGCCGTATTTCTAGGGTTTTTAAAAAGTTCTTCGCCTACATCTTCTCTTTCCGAATTCAATTTTCGAAAAGCCTTCAAAGGGAAAAATATTTCTCCTCTAATTTCAAGTTCTTCCGGAAAATCTCCTTTTAGTTTTAAGGGGATGGTTTTAATCGTTCTCACGTTAGCTGTTACTTCTTCACCTTTACTTCCGTCACCACGAGTTACGGCTTGAAATAAGTTTCCGTTTTTGTATTTTATTCCAATAGCAACGCCGTCGTACTTCAATTCACATACGTATTCTATTTTTTGATCGGTTAGTTTTCTATTGCGCTCTTCCCACTCTTCCAGTTCTTCTTTAGAATAGGTGTTGGCCAAAGACATCATAGGAATATCGTGTACTATGGACTTGAATTTTTTGGTTATATCACCTCCAACCCTTTTCGTAGGCGAGTTTTCGTCCACAAAAAGTGGGTTTTCCAATTCTAGTTTTTGAAGTTCTTTCAATTTAATATCGAAATCGTAATCCGACATAATCGAATCGTTCAATACATAATATTGGCGATTAGCCGTTTGTAATTCGGCTCTTAGCTCTTGTATTTTTTGAAGAATATCTTGTGACACTTAATTGTTTTTAAATTGAATGAATAACAGGAGTTTAATGACAGCTAAATATAAGTCAAAAATAGAAAATCATATAACTTAAATTTCTAGTTAGAAATTTTATTCACTCAGTTATCACGTATGTTTTTAAGCATTAATTATTAACTTAAAAAAAGACGGATAAAGACACAAAATCATCAAGCAATAACACAAATTCACGTTCAACAATAACCAAAAAAAACCCTGTTTTGAAGTTATCAAAACAAGGTTTTTTACTTTTTATTTTTATCTGACTATCCCGGAGTTGGAGCCATAGGCGAATCTTCTTTTACCGGAGCTGCATTAGCAGGCTTTGGCTGAATATTTCCCTTAATTCTAATCACTTTAGTAGGCTCATTAATAGCATTTGACTGAATAGTCACTGACTTATTAATAGGACCTAAACGGCTTGAGTCATATTTTACTTTAATACTAGCCGATTTACCTGGCGCTAAAGGCTCACGAGGCCAAACTGGAACAGTACAACCACAAGAACCTTTACAGTTCGAAATAATAAGTGGCTTATCTCCCGTATTAGTAAATTTAAACTCATAAACAGCAGGCTCACCCTGTACTAAAGTTCCATAATCATGAACTTCTTTTTCAAATTCAACTTTTGCTCCACTTTCAATGTTTAGTTGACTAAATCCAAGTCCTGCTATAAATACAAATGCTAAGGACAATACTGCGTTTTTCATCTTTTCTTTAATTTTAAAGGTTAATAAGAGCAAATGTAGAGTAATTGTTTCTAGTTAAATTCATATTAACACTTCATTAACCCAAGTCAAAACACTTTTTAATTTTGCTATAAGATTCATGGATTACATGCGGTCATATAATATTGAGGAGCTATTGAAATCCAGATTTAAAAGCCGCTGATTTTCTCTATTAAATTAGCTTTAATAACCTTTTTTTTTACCCTACTTTTGCCGTCCTAAACCGGGAAGATATCGGAAGAATACATTAAATTATTGCATGGAATTATCGAGTAAATTTTCACCAGAAAACGTAGAAGACAAATGGTACAAACACTGGATAGAACAAAAGTTTTTTAGCTCTACCCCAGATGAGCGAGAGCCATACGCGGTAGTTATTCCCCCACCAAATGTTACGGGTATTTTACACATGGGTCACATGCTTAATAATACCATACAAGATGTGTTGATTCGACACGCTCGAATGCAAGGTAAAAATGCCTGTTGGGTACCCGGTACAGATCACGCTTCTATTGCTACAGAAACCAAAGTGGTTCAAAAATTAGCAGAAGAAGGAATTAAAAAAGAAGAGATTGGTCGAGAAAAATTCTTGGAACATGCTTTTGAATGGAAGGATAAATATGGCGGAATAATCTTAGATCAGCTTAAAAAATTAGGGGCTTCATGCGATTGGGACCGAACCCGATTTACCATGGAACCTACTTTAAATGAAGCGGTAAAAGAAATATTTGTAGACTTATATAATAAAGATCTAGTTTACCGTGGTGTTAGAATGGTAAATTGGGATCCTGAAGGATTAACTGCTGTATCTGATGAAGAAGTAAATCATACGGAAGAGAACTCCAAACTATATTATGTAAGCTACAAAATGGTAGGTTCTGATGAAAAAGTGACCATTGCCACTACTCGTCCAGAAACTATTTTGGCGGATGCCGCTGTTTGTGTAAATCCAAATGACGAACGATTTAAACATTTGCATGGCAAAAAAGTAATTATCCCTTTAGTAAATCGTGAAGTGCCTATTATCCTCGACAATTATGTTGATTTGGATTTTGGAACTGGGTGTTTGAAAGTAACTCCTGCTCATGATGAAAATGATTATAACCTAGGTCTAAAACATAAATTAGAGGTAATTGATATAATTGACGATCACGGGAAATTGAACGATAAAGCACAGTTTTTTATTGGAGAAGACCGTTTTGAAGCCCGAAAAAATATTATTTCTAAATTGGATGCAATGGGCCAATTAGAAAAAGTAGAAGAACTTCAGAATAAAGTTGGTCGAAGTGAAAGAACTAACGCCATTATAGAACCCAAACTGTCTACCCAATGGTTTGTGAAAATGGAAAAACTTGCTGAACCCGCATTAGCTGCAGTTTTAGATGGAGAAATAAATTTTCATCCCAAAAAGTTCGAAAACGTTTACCGTCATTGGTTGGGCAACGTTAAAGATTGGTGTATTTCTCGTCAATTGTGGTGGGGTCAACAAATACCAGCTTGGTATGCTCCTAATGGCGCTTTAGCAGTTGCAAATAATGCAGAAGAAGCATTAGAGATTCTAAAAAAAGAGAATGCGGAATTAACTCTTTCCGATTTAAAACAAGACGAAGATGTAGTGGATACTTGGTTCTCTTCTTGGTTGTGGCCTATTTCTGTTTTCGACGGATTTGAAAAAGACAGCAAAGATTTTGAATACTATTACCCTACTTCCACCCTAGTTACCGGGCACGATATTATTTTCTTTTGGGTTGCTAGAATGATAATGGCTGGACTTGAATTTAAAGGGAAAATACCATTTAAGGATGTCTACTTTACAGGAATGGTTCGCGACAAACAACGTCGAAAAATGTCCAAACAACTTGGGAATTCGCCTGATGCACTTAAACTTATTGAAGAATATGGGGCTGATGGAGTGCGAGTTGGGCTTTTGATGTCTTCTCCTGCTGGAGGAGATTTAATGTTTGACGATGCGTTGTGTACTCAAGGCAGAAACTTCTCCAATAAAATATGGAACTCTCTTCGCCTAATAAAAGGTTGGGAGGTAGCTAATATTGAACAACCTGCTCATTCTAAAATTGCAATAGAATGGTTCCAGTCTAAATTTAACAAAGACCTTATAGATATTGAAAAGCAATTTGGAGAGTTCAGGATTTCGGAGGCTCTAATGACCACTTATCGAATGGTTTGGGATAGTTTTTGTTCTTGGTATTTAGAAATTATTAAGCCAGCCTACCAAAAACCTATAGATAGAAAAACCTATGATTCTTCTATTAAAATAATGGAAGATTTGATGTCGATACTGCATCCGTTTATGCCGTTCCTAACTGAAGAAGTGTGGCATGCTTTGGCAGAAAGAAAAGATGAGGAATGTATCGTCGTAAACTCTTGGCCTAATAGCACAGCGGTTAATGAAAATATATTGACAGATTTTGAACAAGCCACAGAAATAATTACGGAACTTAGAACTTTCAGAAAAAAGCAAAACCTTGCGCAAAAAATCAGTTTGAATCTGAGTGTTAAACAAAATTCTGCTTGGAATAATGATTTTGATGTTTTAGTAAGCAAGCTATGTAATATTGAAACCCTTAATTATGTTGAAGAAAAACTAGAAGGAGCTTACACGTTTATTGTAAAAAGTAACGAATATTTTATACCTCTAGAAGGAACTATTGATGTAGAAGCTGAACGCAAAAAACTAGAAGAAGAACTAAAATACACCAAAGGGTTTTTGATTGGTGTTTCTAAAAAGTTGAGTAATGAAAGGTTTGTTAGCAGTGCTCCTGAGAAAGTAGTTGCAATAGAAAAGAAAAAAATGGCCGATGCGGAAAGTAAAATTAAAGTAATCGAAGATCAACTTGCATCGTTAAAATAACCCCAAATAACTGTAATGGAAAATCAAAAAATAATAGAAAAAGCGAAGCTTTGGTTGCATTCTAGCTTCGATAAAAATACAAGAACGGAGGTTCAACGTTTAATTGATGAAAATGGGGATAATTTAGTAGAATCATTTCACAAAGATTTAGATTTTGGCACTGGTGGATTACGCGGTATTATGGGCGTAGGGAGCAACAGAGTAAATATTTACACTATTGGAATGGCGACCCAGGGTTTGGCAAATTATTTAAAAAAAGCATTTAAAGGCGAACCTATAAGTGTAGCTATTGCCCACGATTGCAGAAACAATTCAGACGTTTTTGCACGCAAAGTTGCAGAGATATTAGCCGCCAATGGTTTCGAAGCATATTTATTTGAATCCTTAAGACCAACACCTGAATTATCCTATGCGGTAAGAAAAAATAAATGCAAAGCAGGCATTGTAATTACCGCATCTCATAACCCAAAAGAGTACAATGGCTACAAAGTATATTGGGACGATGGCGCTCAATTAATACCTCCACATGACGCTAATGTGATTGCTGAAGTTCGAAAAATACAGAACCCAGGTGATGTAAAAACAGACTACCGCAGTTGGAATATAATTCCACTCGGAGTAGAAACCGACAGAAACTATTGGGAGAGTATTGCACGCGTTGCAAGTGAGCAACACGATTCGGATTTAAAAATTGTGTATACACCACTCCATGGAACTGGAGTAATAGGAATTCCGCAAGTTTTAGATTTATTGGGGTACCAAAATGTTACTGTTTTAGCAGAACAAGAGAAACCTGATGGAGATTTTCCAACGGTAGTTTCTCCAAACCCAGAAGAAGCAGCTGCACTTAAAATGGCCATTGATAGAGCTTCTAAAATTGGTGCAGACATTGTTTTGGGAACTGACCCAGATGCAGATAGAATTGGAATTGCTGTAAAAAATGAGCAAGGAAAATTTATACTCTTAAACGGAAATCAAACTGCATCGGTGTTGGTTAATTATATGCTGAGAAAATGGCAGAACGCAGGAATGTTAGATGGCAATCAATTTATCTGTAAAACAATTGTAACCAGCGAACTACTAAAAGAAATAGCTGATCATTATGAAGTTAAAACCTACGATACTCTTACCGGTTTTAAATGGATTGCTGACGTAATTCGTAGAAAAGAAGGTCGTGAGAAATTCATTGTAGGAGGTGAAGAAAGTTACGGTTATTTAATTGATGATTTTGTAAGAGATAAAGACGCAGTTTTATCTGCAGTAATTATTTGTGAAGCTGCGGCCGAAGCAAAAAAAGCAGGAAAGTCCTTCTATCAAGAATTATTGAGCATTTATAAGAACATAGCTTTTTACAAAGAAAGTTTGGTTTCTGTTATAAAAAAAGGAATTTCAGGTTCAGATGAAATTGCTGCTATGATGGATGGTTTTAGAAATACTCCTCCAAATGAAGTAGCTGGACAAAAAGTGGTGACAATACGTGACTATCAATTGCGAGAAGAGCGAAATTTGGCAACTGGTAAAATAACTGGAATTGAATTACCAAAATCAAACGTGATTCAAGTAGTTTTGGAAGATGGTAGTTTGTTCACCGCACGCCCAAGCGGAACAGAACCCAAAATTAAATTTTATATTAGCGTAAAAGGAGATAAACTAAGCTCGTTTAGTAATTTTAAAAAGGAAAATAGGGAGCTTGAAAATAAAATTGAGGCAATTAAAAAAGATTTGAATTTATAATTATTTGAAATGAGTAAATTTTTAAAAATATTTATTGGAGTAGCTATTATTTCAATTATTGCTGGAAGTTACGTAGTGTTTTATGCTAATTACAGCACAGGGTACCGAGTAGGAACCGTTATTAAAATGACCAAACGTGGTGTAGTTTTTAAAACTTTTGAAGGGCAACTGCATACAGGAGGACTTTCTAGTGACGGTGGTTCCGATGGAGCTACTAGTATGTGGGATTTCAGTGTTAAAAAAGAAGCCGAAGATATTCGTCAACAAATTGAAAGCGCAGTAGACAACAACTCTAAAGTAAAACTATACTACGACGAAAAGTTTTACCAATGGGCCTTTTTTGGCGATACAAAATACTTTGTAAATAAAGTAGAAGTTATTGAGGGGAAGAAATAGGGGTTTATCGATTTCTTCAAAATAAATTTAAATTATCGTTAACTAATAGAAACTTTGGGCTCCTCCCGAATAAGGAATTCTATTTAAAATTCCTGGCAAAAAAAGGTATCTTAGACAGAATTGCGCCAACAATGACAGCGTAGGTCAGGCCTAACATCATAAATCCCATTAGAGTAACCATTGCTTGTGTGCCAGGGTTAAAAACCATATCTAAATTAGAATGAAAACTGGTCATTTTTTGTTCTGTAAATGCACTAGTGTCGATCTGAGATAATCTCTCATTTTTCTTATCATCAAAAAATGATGTATCAATTAACCAATAAAAAATATAGGTGTAAATGGAAACGAACAAGGAAAACAAAGCCCCCACCTGAGCACCTTGTTTAAACAATACACCGAATTTGCTTTCTGGATTACCCTTAAAAAACTCTTTAACAGCAAAAAAAATGGCGAGCAATAAAAACAAAAAGTAAAGTTGAGTAGAGACCGATAAATCCCAACCCATCATAAAAACCAACATACGACAGCCCATGCCAAATATGGCAAAGGCGATCGAAATTGTATATTTATTATCCATTCATGCTAATTAAAAACTCTTCATTAGAACGAGTTCCGTTCATTCTGCTTTTTAAGAATTCCATTGCTTCAACTGGGTTCATGTCCTGTAAATGTTTTTTCAATAACCAAACTCGTTGCATGGTAGCACTGTCGAGCAATAAGTCATCGCGACGTGTACTGGATGCAACCAAATCAATTGCTGGGTAAACTCTACGGTTAGATATTGCCCTATCCAATTGAAGTTCCATGTTACCTGTACCCTTAAATTCTTCAAATATTACTTCGTCCATTTTAGAACCAGTTTCTGTAAGAGCAGTTGCAATAATGGTAAGTGAACCACCATCTTCAATATTTCTTGCAGCACCGAAAAAGCGTTTTGGTTTGTGTAATGCATGTGCATCAATACCACCAGTAAGTACTTTTCCTGAACCTGGAGCAACAGTATTGTAAGCTCTAGCTAGTCTCGTTATAGAGTCTAACAAAATCACTACATCATGGCCACATTCTACCATTCTTTTGGCTTTTTCCAAAACAATATTTGCCACTTTTACGTGTTTATCAGCTGGCTCATCAAAAGTACTTGCAACCACTTCGGCACGAACACTTCTTTTCATATCCGTTACTTCTTCTGGTCGTTCATCAATTAATAAAACCAACAAGTAAACTTCAGGGTGATTAGCCGCAATTGCATTGGCTATATCCTTAAGAAGCATTGTTTTACCCGTTTTAGGTTGGGCAACAATTAAACCTCGTTGACCTTTTCCAATTGGTGTAAACAAATCAATACAGCGCGTCGAAATAGACTCGTTTGAATGACCTGTAAGCTTTAGTTTTTCATCCGGATGTAACGGTGTTAAAAACTGAAATGGTACTCTATCTCTAATCGCTGAAGAAGGAAGACCGTTAACACTATCTACTTTTATGAGTGGAAAGTATTTTTCACCTTCTCTAGGAGGACGAATAGCACCTTTTACACTATCCCCTGTTTTAAGACCAAATAATTTTATTTGACTTTGAGATACATATATATCATCTGGAGAAGCATGGTAATTATAATCACTGGATCTAAGGAAACCGTATCCGTCTAAAATTTCTAATACTCCATCAGCGACAACTAATTCACCAAAATCATATTGTTCAAATTTTTCAGATTCTCGTTTGGCTTCATTTCCGCTGTTTGGAGCAACATTTCCTTTATTCTGTTGGTTAGGATTTTGCTTCTGATTTTGATTTGGGTTTTGATTTGGGTTCTGGTTTTGGTTTGGATTCTGTTTGGTATTTTGTTTTTGCTGATTGGGGTTTTGTTTCTGATTTTGATTTGGATTCTGTTTGGTATTTTGTTGCGCTCCTTGTTTGTTTTTTTGTGCTTGCTCTTCTTTTGCAAGTTTTAATTCTTCTTCGGTAGGCGGCACATAAGGTTTGTAATCCGGGTTTTTTCTGACCTCTCTTTTAGCAGTATCGCTTGTTTTACTTTCAGTATTTGTTTCTTTTGATTCAACCTTAGCAAGCGGGTTTTTCGTAGCTGATTTAGCCACTTTTTCGATTTTTTTCTCTACTTTTAATCCAACTTCAGGTTTTTCTACATTTACTTGTGAACTTCCAAGTTTTTCAACGTTAGAATTAGAACGAGCACGTTTCTTTTTTGGTTTTTCCGCTTCTGATGAAGCTTCTGGTTGTTCTGTTTTTTGAATTGCTTGCGCATCCAAAATTTGATAAATCAAATCTTGTTTCTTTTTTTCTGGTTTTGAAATTCCTACAGCTTTAGAAACTTCTTTGAGTTCATCGAGCTTTTTACTTTTAAGCCCTTCCATATCAAACATAGGTATATGTAATTAAATTGAGTTTATCACAGAATTCTTAAATTCTGAAAATATGTGTAGAGGAATATGTTTTTTGAGAAATATTGTATTTTTTGGATAACCCTGTAGTTGTAATAAGGATTAGTTGCAATTATAAGCATTTTTTCATATTAACTTCATTTTACATTCAAAAAAATAGAATTATGCTTTGGTCTAAAGTCTAATCCTATTTTTGGCGCAAAAAATTAAATGAAAATATTTATCTCTGGTGCATCAGGTTTAGTTGGCGGAAACTGTTTCCATTACTTTAAAGAACAAGGTTGGAATGTCGTTGGTTCCCACTTTTCATTTCCTTTAGATTACACAGTGTCATTCGATACATTAAATTTGGATAAAGAAAACAACTTTGATTTAGAAGCATTTAGTCCCGATTATATATTGCACTGTGGAGCATTAACGTGGGTAGATTACTGTGAAGATCACGAGGATGAAAGTTATCAAAAAACTGTTCAATCTACTAAAAACTTGATTTCCATTGCTAAAAAAACCGGTGCCAAACTGGTATTTATATCCACCGATTATGTATTTGATGGAAATTATGGTCCTTATGATGAAGGACATTCTACAAATCCTATAAGTGTTTACGGTAAACATAAACTAGAAGGAGAAGAGCTAGTAATGGCATCTAATCCTGGAAATTTGAGTATTAGAATTACCAATGTTTATGGACGTGAAGCAAGAAATAAAAATTTTGTAATGCGTTTGATTGACAATATAAATAAAGGGGATACCATGGAATTAAAACTACCCTTTGACCAATATGCGACACCTGTAAACGCCTTAGATATAGCTCGTTCTCTGTGTCATTTAATAGTAGACAATAAAAAAGGTGTTTATAACATTGCCAGTACGGATTATGTAAACCGAGTTCAATTGGCCCAAAAAATATTGGATTATTTTCCTTCTAAAAAAGTAAATATTATTCCAATTTCTACTAAAGAAATAAACCCACCAGCGGACCGACCATTGCAAGGCGGACTAAAAACCGGTAAATTTTTGAGTGAATATCCTGATTTTAAATTTAGCAATGTTGATGATTTTTTGAACGAAATTAAATCTGAATTGTAATATCCAAAAAGCTGACTTAAATTCGCGCGCTTAATTATATTATACCATTATTATGGAAAACATACATGTACCATACGGTTGTACCGTTCATGGAGAAGAAGAAATTGCTGCAGTAACTCACGTTTTGAGAACATCGACTCAAATGGGTAAACATGTGCGAAAAATGGAAGAACGAGTTGCGGCTTTGTTTGATAAAAAACATGGCATAATGGTAAACTCAGGGTCTTCAGCTTTGTACTTGGCTGTAGAAATTTTGAATTTACCAAAAGGTTCTGAAGTTATTACTCCTGCATTAACCTTTTCTACGACAGTAGCTCCACAAATTAAAAACGGACTTATTCCTGTTTTGGTTGATGTAGAACCAGGTACATTTTGTATTGATGCGGATAAGATTGAAGAACTAATTACAGATAAAACTTCAGCTTTAATTATACCTAATCTGATTGGAAATGTTCCGGACTGGAAAAAATTAAGCGCTCTTGCAAAAAAATACAATTTAAAAGTTATCGAAGATTCAGCCGATACACTGGGAGCCACAATTAATGGCGAAAGTTCAGGAAAACACTCGGATATATCTATTACAAGCTTTTATGGTTCTCACGTAATAAACTGTGCCGGAAACGGTGGAATGCTTTGCGTAAATTCAGATGAGCACAACGACAGAGCAAGGTTGCTTAGAAGTTGGGGACGTTCTTCTTCACTTTTTGTAGAGTCAGAAAAAATTGAAAATCGATTTGATGTTCAAGTTGACGGTATAGAATACGATTCGAAATTCGTATTTGAAGCTTTGGGTTATAATTTAGAACCTTCCGAAATGGGAGCTGCCTTTGGACTAGTTCAACTCGATAAACTTGATTTTAACATAAGCGAAAGAGAGAAAAATTACGATTTTATGATCAACTTCTTCAAAGAATATGAAGATTGGTTCATTTTACCAAATCAGTTTCCTAACTCCAAAACAGGGTGGTTGGCTTTTGCCATTACCATAAAAGATAGTGCTCCTTTTAGCCGTAGAGAATTTCAAATTTTTATGGAAAAAAGAAACATTCAAACTCGAACTGTTTTTAGTGGAAATATTGCGAGACAGCCGTTGTTCAAAAATGTGGAATACAGAATATCGGAAAACGGTGCTCCAAACACAGATTTAGTAATGAGAGGCGGAATGCTAATGGCTTGTCATCACGGGCTTACCGATGTTCAGCGAGAATATTTGGTAGCTAATGCCAAAGTATTTTTAGACGGTTTTAAATAATTTTAAAGAAGACGCTATACCGCCTTAGTGCAAAAAGGTACTCGTGTTTATGTTACCCAAATGGATAATTGGGAGATAAAAGATTTTAAAGTTGATCTTGACCGAAATTTTGATATAGACCTTTGTTTAAAGAATTTAAAAAATAATCAAGATAATGGATGGGAAGTATTAATTATCACGTCAAATAGAGAATTGCCTAGTCAACGATTAATGGCCATAATGAGAAAAAAAGAGAATAAAAGCTACTAACGTGTAGCTCCAATAGAAAGATAGTGTTTGTGCTAAATTTGGGAATAATGATATTTAAAAACAAAATACGACGTTTGGCCTCAGTGATACCGTGCAGGGAAAAAGAGCGGTTTTATAACTTTGGAATAAACGTTATAAATGAACAATGACTCAAGTTACCAAATCAGTAGTTCAAGAACTCACTTTTCCAAAAAGCTCCTCAAAGCAAATTCATAGCCTTGGAGTCCAAATCCTGAAATAACTCCCACACAATTTTTTGCCATTAAACTTGTATGACGAATCTGCTCATTTCTGGCATGCACATTAGAAATATGAACTTCTACAACAGGAGTTGAAATAGCAGCCACCGCATCTGCAATAGCAACTGAAGTATGAGTATATCCGCCAGCATTAAAAATTATACCTTCTATTTTGTTTCTGTTTTCGTGTAATTTATTAATAAGTTCTCCCTCCACGTTACTTTGAAAGTATTCAATTTCCACTTTTGGAAACATGCTTTTTAAATCAAGCAAGTAGTCTTCAAAAGACTGATTACCATATATTTCAGGCTCTCTTTCACCCAAAAGATTCAAATTAGGTCCATTTAAAATAAGGATATTCATAGTAAAACGTTTATTAAAAACAAAACCAAAAGTAAAACATAATGAGCACTGGCCTTTCTTTGAATGGAAATTGCTTTTTACTTCTAATGATTAAGTCACATTGAAAACAAATTCATACATAAAGGGTTTTATCGCCTACTTACAATTGGAACGTTCTTTGGCTAAAAACTCTATTGAAGCCTACACGGCGGATGTAGACAAGCTATTTCAATACCTTCAAAATGAAGATTCTGGTAAAAGTTTTCTTAAAGTAGACCTCAACGATTTAAGAGATTTTCTAGCTTACATAAACAAAATTGGAGTCGGAGCACGAACGCAAGCCAGAATTATTAGTGGAATAAAAACTTTTTTCAAATACCTTTTGCTGGAAGATTTAATAACATCAGATCCTAGTGAATTATTGGAAGCGCCGCGTTTGGGACGAAAACTACCAATTACACTAAGTATATCTGAAATAGATAAAATAGAAGAAGTAATTGACTTAAGCAAACCCGAAGGAACAAGGAACAAAGCAATAATAGAAACACTTTATAGCTGTGGTTTGAGAGTATCTGAATTGTGTGATTTAAAATTGAGCAACCTCTTTTTTAACGAACAATATATTCGTGTAATTGGAAAAGGAGATAAAGAACGGCTTGTTCCCATTGGTTCCTCAGCAATTAAATACATTCAAATTTACACCAATGAAATTCGTAATCATTTGCAAATTCAAAAGGGAAATGAAGATATTATTTTCTTGAATCGAAGAGGCAGAAGGCTAACTCGAGTAATGATATTCACTATTGTAAAAAATTTGGTTGAAAAAGCTGGAATAGATAAGGTGGTAAGCCCGCATAGTTTTAGACACAGTTTTGCAACTCATTTAGTAGAAGGTGGAGCTGATCTTAGAGCCGTTCAGGAAATGCTAGGACATGAATCGATAACTACAACTGAAATATACACTCACCTAGACCGAGAATATTTACGAGATACCATCTTAACTTATCATCCGAGGGGGAAGGGGTAGAGTATTTCTTGTTGCCCATTAGTGTGAATAGAGTTTCTCGTTCTGAGTTCTCACGTAGGAAAATCAAACAAGAAACAAGTATTCATCTACCACGTCAAACAAATATTCAACCGAGTAAGAAAACTAGAAACATTTATTCAATTCACGATTCTACTTTCTTTTACATCTCATAACAATTCTTTTATTTCACCGTGCTAGATTTAGCTACTTTTGACTTCCGAAAATGCAATTCGTATATCCAAGCTTCCTCCTCGCGCTTTTAGCGATATCACTGCCAATTATCATTCATCTTTTCAATTTTAAAAAATTTAAAAAAGTTTATTTTACCAACCTTAAATTTTTAAAAAATGTAGATGAAGAAACTAAATCGAAATCGAGGTTAAAACATCTCTTAATCTTATTTGCTCGAATTCTTTTCATAACTTTTCTAGTTCTTGCTTTTGCTCAACCATTTATTCCAGCGCTTAATTCTAAGGAAACCAGCCAAAATAAAAACGGCAATAACGTAAGTATTTTCATTGACAACTCTTTTAGCATGAACAACGTAGGGGTTTATGGGCAACTCTTTAACACAGCTAAACAGTATGCGTTTCAAATAATGAAATCGAATCCGCCAGCAACCAAATACCGGATAATTACAAATGAAAATTCAGAAAATTCAAAACGACTTTTATCCAAAGAATCAGCTCTTTCGTTTTTATCTGAAATAGGTGAATCGAGTCAAAGTAAATCTCTTCAAGAAATTTATACTTCTCAAAAAGACCTAAATTCAGAAAACAAAAATGAAAATACCGAGGTCTTTATTCTTTCTGATTTCCAAAAAGATCTTTCGGGTTTAGATTTTTTAAACGATACTACTTTTCGTTTTCATTTAATACCGTTAATAGGAAATAATAGAACTAATGTTTCAGTAGATAGCTGTTGGTTTGAAACCCCAGTTAGAAAAACTCAATTACCAGAAGAACTATTTTTTAAAATAACCAATCGTTCCGAAGAAAACTTAACCTCCTACCCCATTCGTTTAACCATTAATGGACTTCAAAAAGCCATGATCAATATCGATTTATCGGCTAACAGCTCCACAACAAAATCATTTTCATATACCATAAGTAAAAGTGGAATAATGGAAGGAGAGATATCCATTGAAGACTATCCAATTGCATTCGACAACAAACTTTATTTTTCATACACCATTCCAGAAAAAAGCAATATTCTGGTTGTAACTCAGGGTAATTTAGAGAACGCATTTAAAACTCTTTTTAGTGAAGACAGTAGTTTCAATTTCACGCAAAAAACTGCGGGCAATTTTACTTTTTCCGACCTTCAACAAAAACAAATGGTAATTTTAAATGGGTTAGAAGAAATAAGTACAGCCCTTGCTAACGACCTTAAAAAATGGACCAAAAAAGGAGGTAAAATAGTTGTCTTTCCTCCGAATAATGGAAATGCTAAAAAACTAAATGAATTTTTGGTTCTTCTAAATGCTTCCAGTTATTCTGCTTTAGACACAAACCAAACTAGAATTCATAATATAGAAATTGAAAACCCTTTGTATAGGGATGTATTTGATGAAAAAAAGGTCACTTTTTCCATGCCTAAAATTAAAAAAAATTATCCCATTTTAATTGGGAATCTCCCCTACCAAATCCTGATGAGCCAAGTAAATGGAAAACCTTTTTTATTGGAGCAAGATTTTGGAAAAGGGAAAATTTATCAGTTTTCTGTATCTGAAGACGCATCGTTTTCAAGTTTTCCGCGGCACGCTTTGTTTGTTGTTACTTTATTTCAAATGGGGAATTATAACATCAATCAAAACCAATTGTTTCACACCTTGGGCAACACACCAAGTTTTACAGTTCCCACTGAATTTAGCAAAAATAGAAAATTAGAAATTGAGGGAAAGGAATTACGTTTTATTCCAGAAGTAAGAAATAGAGCTTTATTCACCGAAATATGGTTTTACGATCAAATTAAAAAAGCTGGGGTTTACAGATTACTAGAAAATGAAAAGCACAGCCATTCTTTAGCCATAAATTACAACCAAAAAGAAAGCGGCATTGAATTCTATAGCAAAGAAGAATTGACGGAAATTGCAAATTTAAACGACAATGTTTTCTTGCATACCGAAGCATTTGATCAAATTGGCAAAACATTAAATGATTTGAGTTTCGGCAAACAGCTTTGGCAATACATGATTCTATTAGCTTTGTTAATGTTATTATTTGAAATACTTTTGATAAAACTCTGGAAATGAATTTAGTTCTTCGTAATTCCAAAATAGTATACCCCGGGCATGTTCTAAACGGTAAAAAAGTGGACATCTTTATAAAAAAAGGGAAAATAGTAGAAATCGGGAAATCGTTAGATGTAAAAGGCAAATTTGAAGAAATAAAATCTAAAGATTTACATGTAAGTCCGGGTTGGTTGGATATGAGGGCCAGTTTCGGCGAACCGGGTTACGAAGAAAAAGAGACATTAGATTCTGGCAGAAAAGCGGCTGCGGCAGGTGGTTTTACAGCAGTTTGTATTGCACCAAATACATTTCCGGTAACGGATAGCCGAGCAGGAGTAGAATTTTTCGTTTCAAAAAATGGAACTCACCCAGTTGATCTCTACCCTATTGGTGCTTTGTCGCAAGGAATGAAAGGGGATGATCTTTCAGAAATGTATAATATGAAGTTGGCGGGCGCAGTAGCTTTTTCAAACTACAAAAATTCCATTGAAAATGCCAAGTTTATGCAACTTGCTTTGGAGTATGCAAACGGAATTGACACTACTGTTATCGCATTTGCTCAAGATGAAAAAATAAGTGGTTCTGCACAGGTAAACGAAGGAGAAAATAGTACCAGATTGGGCTTAAAAGGAATTCCACATTTAGCGGAAGAATTAAGAGTAAATCGTGATATTTACTTAACTAAATATACAGAAGGAAAATTACATTTTGCAGGATTGTCAAGCGCCAAAAGTGTGGAAGTGATTGCTAAAGCCAAAAAGGACGGCTTATCCATAACTTGTGATGTAAGCGCTACACAATTGGTTTTAAACGACAATTGTTTGGAAGAATTTGATAGCAATTATAAAGTTCAGCCACCAATTCGAATAGAAAATGACAGAAAGGTACTGATAAAAAGCATTTTAAATGGGAACATTGATGTTGTTTGCTCAGACCACGCGCCACAAAACATTGAAAATAAAGCTTGTGAGTTTCAGAGTGCTAGTTATGGAATGATTGGAATACAAACACTCTACTCTCTTTTAAATACCAAATTAAAAGGGAAAATTAGCTCAGAGGTTTTAGTAGAAAAATTAGCGATTAACCCAAGAAATATTCTTGGAATGGAGCTACCCGAAATTGAAGTTGGCAAACCTGCTAATTTAACTTTCTTCGACCCTACTATAGAATGGGAATACAACACGAAAAACAATTTATCGAAATCTGAAAACTCTCCTTTTTTAGGGGAAAAATTTACAGGTAAAGTTGTTGGTGTTGTGAATAATGGTGAGGTTATAGTTGGGTAAAGATTGGTTATGAATAAGGTTTTGTTATTTAAACTTTGTTCCAGTCTTCTTTTGTTGGATTTAGAACTTGAATTTCATTCCCTTTGCTGTCAATAGAAACAAAATAATATTGCCCATAACTGAAATACATAAACCTCTCTACATTTATACCTTCCAACTCTTGAGCAATTTTTCTTGTCAAATTTAGCCCATCTTCGTCAAGTAAGCTAATTGTCTCTTTGTCCACTCTGAGATCCTCTGGACCCTTTAAATCAGTAAATGGCATATACTTATATGCCATTCTTTATACTTTTACAAGGCCTCAATGGGTGATTTTTCATCTAAATATTCTATTAACCATGCCTCAGATTTTTTTTCAAATACAACTATTTTAGGTTCATAAGGTTCTGCAGAGATTCTAATCCTTATATTAATTCTTCTTTATTTCTTTCGACTTCAATTATCAGCTACAACAATTGAGTTTCTCAACCGGTAATCACACCCGCTTTTTCAAAGTAAAAAAGATCTTGTTAAACACCACTCTAATTAGCTTTCAGCAAATCCTTTTGAACTTTGTTTACTTTGTAAAAGCCATCTCCAAATCCATATTTACGAACTATTTCTTTTCGAAACTCATAGAACTTTACTAAGGAGTCATTTCTAATATAGCCATGTACGACAATGGTTTCTGTATTATCTGGTTTGGTGTCTAACATGCTAAAAATTATTTTTATTTCTGCTCCATCATAATCATGGAATTCATGCCCCCCATTGGTTACATAAATGTAGGTGTCCGGGTTAAATGCTTTTTGTTTGCAATACTCGGTAAGCATAAATTCGTAAGGTGTGGTTTTATCGAATTTAGTTCCAATAAACAGAACCTTTTTATTGGTTACCGCTGAATAATCAACACTGTCGGCAAAATTTTTATAATAAGGATATCCGTTGAATACAATTAAGCCTGAGAAGTAACCTGGATGTTGGTAGAATATTTTAAAGCTTCCTGTTCCCCCATCCGAAAAGCCTGACAATACAATCTCTTTATATTTCTTGGGACTTTGGCTTAAGTATTTATCGAATGCTTTAAAACAAAATTCAGGATTAGAAATCCAATCCAGATTAGAATTGGAAACGGGGACCAATAAATCATAGCCATCTATTAATGCGTGTGTAACTAAGTCCTTATTATTCTCAACTAAAAACCTCAATTCAATCTTTTCTTTGGCCTGTTTAAAGTAAGGATTAGAAACTCCACCGTGCAGGAATATTAGTAGTTTTCTATTGCTATCATAGGACAAATGAAAAAATCTATTTCCTTCAAAATCCACAACATTGGTATCAATTGTTTGTGCAAAACCATTTAATGCAATACAGCAAAACAAGCCTAAAATTATATTCTTCATCAACCGTAATTTATATAGTGGAAATATCCTAATTAAATCGACACCAAGCTTCTTTTAAGTCAGAAAATTAAATGGAAGAATATTAAAGAACTTAATCTCTACTATAAAGAATGAGAATACTCAGGTAATTAATAAATAAACTAGAAAAGGATAAATAGAAACTAAGGCTATTTAACGTTATAAATCCAAGCGTAGGCAATAGATTTCACTAAAACCTAGAAAAAGGAAAAATTAGGTATAAATGAAAGATTAATAAGTAAAGAACAGAACCCAGACAACGAATGTATGTTTTGATTTTGGTCATAATGACCCAATTAAGGGATTCGGAAAATAAAAGAGCATCTAATATAAACTCCATAATTTTATTGTAAAATTCCAGATAAAAATAGAATTCAATCAAAATTCATGGGCTGGCTAAAGAATCTCTTGATTATAAAGTTTACCTCTCTCTGTCAACTTTAGGTGAAAGCATATAAAAGAAATAGATTTGTTGGAAACTTGGATTTCTAATAAATAGAAAGAATTTGAAGCTTTACCTGATGAGTAATGAAAAAAAATTACCACCTTTCACTCGTTAACAACCTTTTATTCAAAGCTCACTACTACCCACTCATTGCTTTCAAATTATTCTAATTTTGACCGCCTTATTCAACACTATTGAGAACACTTCTTTTAAAAGAAATAAGCGGATTTTTGAACAGCCTGATTGGCTATGTGGTTATGGTGATTTTCCTTACTGCCATTGGTCTGTTTATGTGGGTTTTTCCTGGCGAATACAATACTCTTGATGCCGGCTACGCCAACATAGATCCTCTTTTTGCACTTGCCCCTTGGATATTCATGTTTCTAGCTCCTGCTGTAACTATGCGTATGTTTTCAGAGGAACAAAGAACTGGAACTATTGAATTGTTACTTACAAAGCCAGTAAGCGAATGGCAAATAATTTTCAGTAAATATTTAGCTGGCATAGTCCTTATTCTTTTCACCTTACTTCCTACTCTTTTTTACTTTTATACAGTAAGTGATTTGGGAGCACCTAAGTGGAATGTAGATACTGGTGCCATGTGGGGGTCTTATATTGGACTTGTATTTCTTTCAGCAGCTTTTACTTCTGTAGGTTTATTTGCTTCTTCTATTTCCAGTAACCAGATTATCTCCTTTATCTTGGGAGTTTTCTTATCCTTTTTCTGTTTTGTAGGTTTAGAATCGCTAAGCAGTTTAGAACTTTTTGGAATTGCAGATCATGTTATTCTTAAACTTGGAATTAACGAACATTATATTTCCATGAGTCGTGGTGTAATTGATACCCGGGACACTCTCTACTTCATAGCCCTTATTGGTATTTTTCTTTGGTTAACCAAACTTAAACTCGATAGCCGAAAATGGTAAAAGGAATGAAATCGAGAAAATGGAGCGACATTTCAAAAATGTTGATTGGCATATCTGTATTGATTTTGCTCAATATCATTGGGTCTTTTATATTCACTCGCTTCGATCTTACCGAAGATAAAAGATATTCGCTTTCAGAAGTAACCACTAACCAAGCAGCCGACTTAAATGATGTGGTATTCATTCGTGTTTATTTAGAAGGTGATTTGCCCGCCGACTACAAACGATTACACGATGCTACAAAAGAAATATTAGATGAATATCGTGTTCATGCTGGCGATAACTTGCAGTATGAATTTATTGACCCTTCGGATAATCCGGTTGAAAAAGAACGTGAGAAAATTTACAAAAAATTAGTCAAGGAAGGCATTTCACCAACCACTATTTCAAAACAAAGCATTGAAGAATCTCAGGAAAAAATAATTTTTGCCGGTGCTATAATTACCTACGGTTCTAAGTCATCTGCCTGGCAAATATTAAAAACACAAATGGGTGTTCCGGAACCCGTAATGATTAATAATTCTATTCAACAACTGGAATTTGAGTTAGCAAGTGTTATTCGAAAAGTATCGACAGAAAGCAAGAAAAAAATTGCATTTATTGAAGGACATGGCGAATATTCTAAACTTGAAGTTACGGATATAACCAATGAATTAAACGAACAATATGTCGTGGATAGAGTGGAGATAAAAGAAGCTCTAACAGCGCTTCGCCTCTACAACCTTATTATTATAGCTGGGCCAGACTCCAGTTTTAGCGAAAAAGATAAATTTATTATCGATCAATTTATTATGAAAGGGGGAAAAGCAATCTGGCTTTATGAACCGGTTGAAATTTCATTGGATAGTTTGCAGAAAACACCAACTACGATGTCACTTCCAAAAGACATTAACATTGATGATCAACTTTTTAGATATGGTGTACGAGTAAATCGAAATTTAATAATGGATTTGCAATGTTTTCCATTGCCTATTGTAACTGGTCAAGTTGGTAATGTGCCACGCCAAGAGCTTCGACCTTGGTATTATTTCCCAATGGTTATTCCGCAATCTAAACACCCAATTGTAAAAAACTTGGATGCCATTAAGACTGAATTTGTTTCTACTATAGATAGAGTTGGAAGCGATACTTCGATTAAAAAAACGGTTTTACTTAGTTCTAGTAATTACACGAAATTGGTAAATACGCCGAACCGCGTTAGTTTTAATATTTTACGGCAAAAAGCAGATAAAAGACAATATAACATTGGCCCTGAAGCATTGGCCATCTTGTTAGAAGGTGAATTTCAATCTAATTTTAAAAATAGAATAACAACCCAAATATCAGGAAATACAAAAATAGCTTTTCGCGAAAAGAGTTATCCGACGGCTCAAATTGTAATTTCAGATGCCGATATTATTAGAAATAGAATAGACCTGAAACAGAATAAGTATTTTTCATTGGGTCACGACAGATATACCAATAGAATTTATGCCAATAAAAACTTCATAATGAATTGTATAAATTACCTTCTTGATGATTCTGGACTTTTAATAGTAAGATCAAAAGAGTTTAAAATGCGCTTATTAGACAGACCACGAATTGATAAAGAAAAGGGTAAGTGGCAGGTTTTTAACATTCTTGTTCCCGTGTTGCTAATCCTCCTTTATGGCGGCCTAAGTTTTTACATCCGAAAAAAGAAATATTCCAAATGAAAAAGTTTGTATCTAAGTTAGTGCTTGTTGCTTTACTAATTGGTTTGACTGTTTATTTATACAACACCAATTCAAAATCGACTATAAAAGAACAACTCACCGATTTTGCAGTAAAAGATACCGCCAGTATTACTAAAATTTTCATGGCGGACAAAAACAATCAACAAATTACTTTAACCAAAACAGGAAATATTTGGATGGTAGACAATGAGTTTAAGGCGAAGCCTGACATGATGAAAACTCTTCTTAAAACAATGTTATTGCTAAAAGTACGGAGTCCAGTGCCAAAACCAATGCACAATAATGTCGTGAAACGACTGGCTGCAAGTTCAATTAAAATAGAAATTTATAATAATGATGAAAGCACACCAAGTAAAGTGTATTTCGTTGGAGGACCAAATGCAGATCATACCGGAACTTTTATGCTGCTCAATAATTCTTCAGTACCCTTTGTACTTCACTTAGAAGGGCATTATGGTTTTCTGGATACTAGATACTCGACTGATAAACTAGCTTGGAGAGATAATTATATCTGGCAGTTTCCTGGAGAGTCATTGAAAAATATTAAACAAATTTCGGTTGCTAATCACCTAATACCCAAAGAATCATTTATAATTAACCAAACCAAAGAAAATGAATATGAATTAACCGATTTTAATGGAAATATCAAACCTTATGACAATGGCTTTTTACTGAATTACATCAAACAATTTGAAAACGTAGCTTATGAGGAATATGAAGAGATGAAAACCGCAAAATACATGGATTCACTAATGACAAGTACTCCTAAAATATTTACTTTAGAATTAAGCACAATGGAAGGAGAGACTACTACTATTTCTACTTGGAACAAACCTTTAAAAGATGGAGCGGTTGATCTTGTTAGTGGTACTCCTATTACAAATGACGTAAATCGTTTTTATGCGCTTATCAACAAAAAAGATGTTGTAATTGCACAATATTATACTTTCGATGCGCTAACATTAAAAGCCCGTCAATTCAGTGCTCCTCAAGCAATAAAATAACGCTCAAAATTTGTTGAAAAGTACCATGTCAAGTTGGGGAATTGATTGACGCCAGCAACTTCAAAAAAATAACTTTGTTTACTTACATAAACGGTAAAATCATATTCAATGAAATTCATAGTTTCAAGTTCTCTGTTGCTTAAAGAGCTTAACAGTATTGCAGGAGTAATAAATGCAAGTAACACATTACCTATTCTTGAAAATTTTTTATTCCACATCAAAAAGAGGGATTTAAATGTCTCTGCTTCTGACCTTGAAAGTACGATGTCAACAACAATCTCGCTTGACAAATCTGATAAAGACGGAATTATAGCTATTCCATCAAAGCTCCTTTTAGATACTCTTAAAACTTTCCCAGAGCAACCACTTACGTTTGTAATTAACAATGAAAATTTTGGAATCGAATTAATTACTGATAATGGAAAATATAAATTGGCAGGTCAAAATGGAGAAGAATTTCCAAAATCTCCAAAATTAGAATCTCCTGCAAAGGTTGTTCTTGATTCTAATGTATTGTCGAGCGCTGTTAACAAAACATTATTTGCTTCAGGAAACGATGAACTTAGACCAGTAATGTCTGGAATATTTTTTGAAATTAACAAAGACAATGTAACTTTTGTAGCAACTGATGCTCACAAATTGGTTCGATACAGAAGAAATGACGCCAAGTCTTCTAAAGCCGCTTCTTTTATTTTACCTAAAAAACCAGCGACTATCTTGAAAAGCCTACTTTCAGGTTCTGACGGTGATGTGGTTATAGAATATACAGATACTAACGCACACTTTTCTATTGGGAATGTGACATTAGTTAGCCGTTTGGTGGATGGTAAATATCCTAATTACGATGCTGTTATTCCAAAGGATAACCCAAATAAAGTTACTGTTGACCGAAACTCAATGTTAGCCTCTATTAAACGTGTTTCTATTTTCTCAAATAAAACAACACATCAAGTTCGATTGAGTTTTGTTGGAAATGAAATGCAGGTAAATGCGGAAGACTTAGATTTTTCTAACGAAGCAAATGAAAGGCTACAATGTAATCATGATGGAGAAGACATTGAAATTGGCTTTAATTCTCGATTTCTAATTGAAATGCTTTCAAACATAGAAAGCGAAAATATAGTATTGGAAATGTCAGCTTCTAATAGAGCCGGAATCTTGACTCCTGGAGAGGGAAATGACAAGAATGAAGACCTATTGATGTTGGTTATGCCTGTTATGCTTAACACGTAGAAACCTGTTAATCGGTTTTCGGTGATTTCCTAAACACTGCCTAAACTTCTTTTTTAAAACGGATACTTGCATCTATCCACTGACTTTTAATAATGGATTCGTGTATATTATCTGTTATTTATTTAGGCTGAACTTAATAGGATATTGGGTTAAGTATATGTCAATCCATATACCCCAAAATCAGGACACAAAACAAAGTATAAACTTACTTCTAAGTCACATCTTGATAGCCTTTTCACCTTCTTATCAATCTTAATAAGAACAGAAAAGCTAATTAGTTTAGACTTATTTCATATTCTTTTCGGGGCATCCTAAAAACCTATAATTGAGTTATAAAAAGTATTATCCGCACCAAACCTTCTTATTATAGGTGCCATTTTAACCATTCAATCCCATTTATATAAAATAATCGAATTTTAAAAAGATTAATATAATTACTTGATATATCAATTATTGATTAATCAAAACCTAATCAAAAAGGTTAAGAAAAAAAGACGTTTTGATCTCTTGAAATATTTTTTCATCCGTTTCAGGAGCAAAGAAAGGAATAAGACAAAAACCCATAAAGCACTGTAAGAGTCAAAAATAAAAAGGCGTTATTTATATAATTTAGAATTTCAATTACAAGGTGGTTTAAAGAAATATGAATGTACTTTTAGCCAATGAATCACCTTGCACATTTTTACTTGGCCGGAGACGATATTGGATTAACCATTGGAAACTACATTGCCGATAATGTAAAGGGAAAAAAGAAAGATGATTATTCCCTTGAAATTAAAAAAGGCATAGAAATGCACCGTGCTATCGACCATTACACCGACACACATGCATTAGTAAAAGAAAACGTGCGACACATTCGTCCAATATTAGGACGATACGCCCCTATTGCATTAGACGTAATTTACGATTACTATTTAGCGAATTTATGGAACGATTACTCCAATCAAAGCTTACAAGAGTTTTCATTTTCTCGATACGATTTACTAAATGAACATTTAGAATCTCTTCCAATAAATTCGCAGCAATTTTACCATTACATGATCCGAAATAACATTCTGTTTAATTACCAATTTATTGAGAAATTGGATATGGTTTTTTACGGAATGTCAACCAGAACAAAATTCGAATCGAATTTACAACGTGGTGTAGAAGCAATAAACGAATACGACAAAGTACTAAAAACAAATTTCAACCTCTTTTTTGAAGACTTAAAAGCCGAATTTGAAAAATGGAAAAACTAGGAAGTGAGTAAGAACGAATTAGAATTAATATTTACGGAAGACGGTTCTCATACCCTAATTCACAAAGAGCTTAATGAGACTTACCATTCTAGTTTTGGAGCCATTCAAGAAGCATATCATGTTTTTATTAAAAGCGGGCTTGATTTAGTAAAGTCAAAAAATGAAATTTCTATTTTAGAAATTGGTTTTGGCACCGGATTAAATGCCTATATCACCTATTTAGAATCACTGAAAAGTGGGCAAATTGTAAATTATTATGGCTTAGAAAAGTTCCCCGTTAAAAAATCAATTTGGGATAACCTTAACTATCCCATACAATTAAAATCAAACCCACAGGATTTCAACCACATACATGAGTGCAATTGGAATGAGGAAATAAAAATAGATCAAGATTTTTATCTTACAAAAATTCAGGAGGATTTAGAAAACTTTAGCTTTTTAAAAAAAGTAGATCTAATTTATTTTGATGCATTTGGACCAAATATTCAACCACACATGTGGACCGAATCTGTTTTTGAGAAAATTTACCAATGTTTGAATCCAAATGGAATTCTTGTAACCTATTCTTGTAAAGGAGATGTAAAAAGAGCAATGCTAAAATCAGGTTTTAAGATTGATAAAATTCCCGGTCCACCAGGAAAACGCGAAATGCTCAGGGCATTTATCTAATTATCAATGTACAATTTAGTTCATAATAATCAAATCACTGTTTTCAATTTAAACATGTATTGAACATCCACCTAACTCTGTCAAAGCCTACATTTGCAAAAAAAATAAATGGAAATTCTTCGTTACATAGCAATAGCACTTTTCACTTCTTTTGTGGCCTATCTAACGCTTTGTTTATTTACACCCAATCGAGTAATTATTTCAGAAACCATTATTATTAATCGCCCTGTGGGAAAAGTTTTTCCCAACCTAGCCAACATCACAGAATGGCCAAATTGGCATCCTTGGATCAGACAAATGAAAAAAACAAAATATACTATTGAACAGAAAGATAGTATATCAGGATCTTACGTTTCATGGGTTAGTGATGTAAATAAAGGTGGTAAAATTGAAATTATAGGATATACTAATAATGAATCCATTCAAACGGAAATAACCTATGAAAAAGACGATTATAAAAAAGTAAATCAAGGAGAGTTTTTAGTTGAAAGCCAGAATAGTAGAACAAAAGTCAGTTGGATATTAGTTGGAACAGAATATCCGTTTTTCAAAAAGCCAGCAACTATTGTTTTAAAAGGCCTATTTGCTAAAAACTACGAAATGGGCATGGAAAATTTAAAAGCTTTATGCGAAGCTCGTCCACTTCCTGCCAAAAGTAGGCTAGAATCTTTAGCCAATGATTAATAGCTTTAAATAATCGGTAAAATTTCGTTATGGACGGAGGTTATAAACTAGACGCTAGGTTTTAGACGCTAAGCACAAGACACTAGCTTTAGATTCTAGATAAGCGGTACGAGACTATAAGCTAGAAACCCAAGCGATTGAGCGAAATGAAATCTAATTTTTAATAGAAAAGACCCCGTTTTAGGCACTTCCTAAAAGTAACAAACAAAATCATTATAAATAATTCTATCATAATAGTACAATAGCATTTACAGAATTGGATTAATTTCGTCGCTCGAAAAACGAAAATATTATGGCTTACGATTTAGTAGTATTAGGAAGTGGACCCGGCGGATATGTTGCGGCAATTAGGGGAGCACAATTAGGAATGAAAGTGGCAATTGTTGAGCGTGAATCACTTGGTGGGATTTGTCTTAACTGGGGTTGTATTCCTACAAAAGCATTACTTAAAAGTGCTCAAGTTTTTGAATACTTAAGTCATGCCGAAGATTATGGAATTACCGTAAAAGATTCGTCTGCTGATTTTAATAAGATAGTAGATAGAAGTCGTGGAGTTGCTACCAAAATGAGCAATGGTATTTCTTATTTAATGAAGAAAAACAAAATTGATGTTATAATGGGGACTGGGAAACTAGCTTCTCCCACCGAATTGGAAGTAACAGACGATAAAGGAGCTACTTCTAAAGTTTCCGGGAAAAACATAATTATTGCTACCGGAGCAAGATCTCGTGAACTTCCAAACTTACCAAAAGACGGAAAGAAAATAATTGGATACCGAGAAGCAATGACTCTTCCACAACTACCGAAGAAAATGGTTGTAGTTGGTTCAGGAGCTATTGGTTCTGAGTTCGCTTATTTCTACCAAACTTTGGGAACAGAGGTTACTCTTATTGAGTATTTGCCAAACATTGTACCTGTTGAAGACGAAGACGTAAGTAAACAATTGGGTCGTTCTTTCAAAAAATCAGGAATGAAAGTAATGGTATCTTCTGAAGTGCTTTCTGTAGATACAAAAGGAGCTGGTTGTAAAGTAACTGTAAAAACTAAAAAAGGCGAAGAAGTAATTGATTGCGACGTTGTTCTTTCAGCGGTTGGAATTGCTACTAATTTAGAAAATATTGGTTTAGAAGATGTTGGTGTTGCCACTGACAAAGGAAAAGTAATGGTGAATGCTCATTACCAAACCAATATTCCAACTGTTTGGGCTATTGGTGATATTGTTCCTGGACAAGCGTTAGCTCACGTTGCCTCTGCTGAGGGAATTACTGCAGTAGAGCAAATGGCTGGTTTAGATCCTGAAGCTATTGATTATAATAACATTCCGGGTTGTACGTATTGTTTCCCAGAAATTGCTTCTGTAGGAATGACTGAAAAAGCAGCTAAAGACGCAGGTCTAGATATTAAAGTTGGCAAATTTCCTTTCTCTGCTTCTGGTAAAGCAAGTGCGGCAGGACACAACGAAGGTTTTGTGAAACTTATTTTTGATGCTAAATATGGCGAACTACTTGGTGGCCATATGATTGGATATAACGTAACTGAAATGATTGCTGAAATTGTTGCCATACGAAAATTGGAAACTACAGGTCATGAGCTTATTAAAACTATACACCCCCACCCTACTATGAGTGAGGCTATTATGGAAGCGGCGGCGGCGGCTTATGATGAGGTAATTCATATATAGGTGTGGGCTTACATAAATTAGCGATAACGGCGTTAAGTTAGAATTTTTGCTTCCTCATTTATAAACATAAATTCGGTCGCATAAATTAAAACTTGCCTTGTTCTAGCTCATTTCTGAAAGCCTTGGACATAAATTTAAAAGTCCTAATTCTTAATTGAATTGGGGCTTTTTTTTTATTTCATTAAATGGTTTAGATTTGGTGTGAATTAAAATTCAATAACAACAATTCAAAATAAATATTTAAGCGGTGGTACATGGGCAGAAACGTTTACAAACGCTTTTGTTTTTGATTTACAGAATGTTATGGGGTTTAAATGTAAAAATGATTTAGTGTGGATAAAGTGAATTCACTTTATTGGACTGTTATCGCCAATTGAAAAAAACGAGAGAGAATTAAACATTGCAGTTTTGACACAATCCGGTAGCTTGTATTTCTAATTGCTCAATTTTATATTCTGGTAGTGTTATTGTGGGGGATTTCTCTATTTCTACACAAAAAATAATAGCACATTCTTTACACTTAAAATGAATATGTTGATGATTGTGGTTCTCTGTATTACATTCCTCTTTGCAAATCGCATAATTCGATTCTTCTCCACTTAAGGCAATTTCATGAATAATACCCTTTTCTAAGAATACTTTTATAGTTCTATATAATGTAATACGATTGTATCCTTTTAACTCTTTCTCAACTATTGACAAAGGAATAGCATTATTGTATTTACTAAAAATCGCTAATACGTCCTTTCTAAAAGGAGTTGCACTTATTTTTTTATTTTTTAATAAATCCATAATAACATTTATTGCAACATTGTTGCATTTATTAAAATATAATATATATTTGCAACATTGTCACAAACATAAAGCTAATTATGAAAAATATTATAGGGGTCGCCACATTATTATCCATTACAATTACTTCGTTTGCGCAAAATTTTCTGGGAACAGTTTTAGATAATGAAACTAAATTACCAATATCAAATGTACAGGTCTATTTTGTAGATATGAAAACAGGAACAACAACTGACAAAAATGGTGTCTTCAAAATTGAACATTTCAATCAAAAAAATATTCACGTACAAATTACTTTCGTTGGTTACAAGATCATTGATGAAATTGTAAATATTGGCACAAAAAAAGAACATAAATTTTATCTTGAAAAAGGACATTTTGAATTAGATGAAGTGGTAGTTTCAGGACCATCAGGGAGATTACAAAGCGAAAATATTGTAAGTATTGAGCTTAAAAAGATTACAGAATTACAACAAACTTCCCCTTTAACATTGGCAGAAGCCATAAGTAATATTCCAGGAGTAGAACAAACCACAACGGGAGCAGGAATTGGGAAACCAGTAATTAGAGGTTTATCAGGCAATAGAATTGTAACCTATGCACAAGGAATAAGGATTGAAAACCAACAATGGGGAGGCGAACACGGCTTGGGAGTTGGAGAGGTAGGAATTGAAAGTGTAGAAGTAATAAAAGGACCTGCATCATTGCTTTACGGCTCTGATGCTTTGGGTGGCGTTCTCTATTTTGTTGATGAACGTTATGCAAGTCAAAATACAGTTGAAGGGTTTGCACAAACGAAATTTCTTTCAAATACTTTAGGTTCTATAAATAATATGGGGTTTAAAATTTATAAAGGAAAAATAAAATTTAATCTTTTTGGTGCGTATTCTTCTCAAGCGGATTATCAAGCACCCAATTTTGATAGAGTATTTAACACCCGTTTTGATGAAAAGAATATTAAAAGTTCAATTGGTTTTAATACAAAAAATTGGATTTCAAACATTCGATATAGTTACCTTCAAAATAATTACGGAATTGTTGAAGATGCAGTTTATTCTAACGCTACTCAAAGAAAATTCACACTTCCGCTTCAAACGATAGACAATCATAATGTAAGTATTGAAAATATTGTATTTACGGGAAAATCAAAACTAAATTTAACTTTAGGTTATACCAATAACTACCGAAAGGAATTTGAAGATGATGCTAATAATCAAGCATTGGGTTTAAAATTAAACACATTCACTTATAACTTAAAATGGTATTCCCCAACTTACAAAGACCGTTTTGACTTTATAATCGGGTCACAAGGAATGACACAATCCAACATAAATAACGGAGAAGAAGCATTAATTCCAAATGCTAATACAACTGACTTTGGGGCTTTTGTTTTAGGGAATTTAAAATTTGACAATATTCAATTTCAAGGTGGTATAAGAGCAGATTATCGAGAAATTGATAGCAAGCCAATGGTAACGGATGATGGAAATTTCCCTATACTTAAAAAATCATATAACGGACTTACATTTTCAGGTGGCACAGTTTATAAATTAAAAAAGACAAAATTCAGAGCCAATATTTCGAGTGGTTTTCGTGCACCAAACACAACCGAATTGCTTTCAGATGGTGTGCATCACGGAACTAATCGCTACATGAAAGGAGATGCTAATCTTCTAAATGAAAATGCTAGTCAAATAGATTTTTCCTTTGATTATCAAAACGAACATTTGAGCTTTTCGGTAAACCCATTTTACAATGTAATTCAAAATTATATTTTCCTTTCGCCAACAAATGCAGTGATAGATAACAGCCCTGTTTTTGAATATATACAATCAAATGCTTTTTTATATGGTGGCGAATTAGGTTTTCATTATCATCCTCATAAAATTCATTGGCTGCATTTAGAGAGTAACCTTTCAACCGTTATCGCAGAAGATAGAAACGGAAATTCACTGCCATTAATCCCACAAACAAAATTAAACTCTACGATAAGTGCTGAAATTTCACACAAAGGAAAAGTAACGTTAAAGAATGTATTTGTTCAGAATATTTACAAATTCCAACAAAACAGAACTGGGCTTTTTGAAACAGCAACAAATGATTATAACCTCATAAATATTGGACTAAACCTTGAAATATTAACTAAAAACAATCCAATAGAGATCGCCATAGGAGTTCGGAATGTTTTAAACACCAAATATATTGACCATCTTTCACGGTTTAAAATATTAGAAATACCAAATCAAGGAATCAATTTTTATATCGGGCTAAAAGTAAAACTAAACAAAGTATTGAAAGAAAAAAGGCGATAACGCTACCTAAGAAAACATAGCTTCCCTTTTTGTCAGCAACGTTTCTTAGCCAAGCCGCTGTGTTTCATACGAAAAAAGCCAACCGCCTATTTTACACATTTGGTTTTTGACAATCCAAAAAACAAAAAGAAGTGAATTTTTCTCAACACACAAAGAAATAATAGTAATAATTCGAGAATATTATTTAAAATAAGCATCTTGCTCGAAATTTTACTATAATTGACAGTAGCAGACTACATAAAACAATGTTTATCAGTTGAATAGTACTCATTCTCACTGAATGAACTCCAAATTGTACTTGATAAAAGTGGAACTTCTATAAAAAGTGAATTATCAAGACTAATAGACAAGAAATCAATTGTCAACCTAAGAAAAGGTTTTTACCTAATAATCCCACCAAGATATAGTAAACAAGGACAAGTCCCTATTCAGTTTTACATTGAAAAACTTTTTAAATACCTCAATCGCAACTATTATTTAGGCTTTTACTCGGCTGCCAAATTTCATGGAGCAAGCCACCAACAAACTCAGCGAGATTATTTAATGACTGAAAAGCTTTATTGCGACCAGAAATAACATACAATCAAGAGTCTGCATTTGAGTGGCTTAAAAATGAACTTATAGAAAAAATTTAAAATGATAGAAACTAAAGTTATCATTTCTATTCCAGAAGGGAAACTAAGAGATTACATAGAGGGTACAATTAGTCCTAATTCTTAATTGAATTGGGACTTTTTTTTTGTTTAAAATAATTTAAATTTAAGCTAGTAATAACACAAAAAAAACACGTGAAAAACGTAAAAAAAAAGCTAATTAATGTATATTGCCGACCTAGCTAAACGCAAAAATTATGGAAGCAAGCAAAATGCTCAGTTATATTAAAGATGTATTAGAAAACATGCCTATTGGCTGGTTGAAACTAACAACTCATCGATTAGATATTTATGATGAAAAATTGGCTAAAACTCAGTTTTTAGGACAGTTTGAAACCCTATTTAATGACAATAATTCTGGATCAACAGCTCTCAATGAACTACCCACAGCTTTCGACTATATTCGATTGGGTCATCCGCTATCTTGTATCTTAGAATGGGGAATCGCTAATTTAAATAACCAAAAACCAAATAACGTAATCAGTTTTTCATCTAAAACGGTTCCTATTTTAGCTATTCTAAGAAAAAATTTATTAGATAATAAAAACACACAAATCATTTATACCGGCGAATTACCAAGATTCTTTGATGCTGAAATACTACGAAGTGTTTATGGTTATAATTTTGACTTGAAGCATGTTGAAAATTTAGAAGGCACTAACTACTCCGATGGTTATGATGGCAGCCGCAGTAACATTTTCATTTCACAACAAAATGATATTTGTAATTTCGACCTCTCCTCTATTGGCATTGACTTTTTCATAAATATTCATTCTAATTTGGGAAGTATTTTATTGGTTAATGGTGAGTCAAATGAACGTTATATCTCAGAAATTCAACACGTGCGAAGAAGAGAAACAATTGCAATGACACCAGTCAATTCTCTTGCTTCCTTAAAGTTACTAATAGAACAACCTTCTTTTGAAAACAAAAAAAGTAATGCCGAAACAAACAAAACACTTGTTCTAGATTCAATTGCAGACATTACCAGTTCTCACACAAAAGCACTAGTTGCTTCCAGCGGTCTATCTATTCAATATGCGATTATGATGGGGCTTATTCATGATGCGTTAGAAGAACATAAAGGAAAGGCTATCAAAATTATTGTTCCGCCAAATTGTTATGGCGGAACTAACGATCAAGCAAGAAGAGTTGCCGCTTGCATTGATAATGTTGAAGTGGTAGATTTACCAGTGGATGGTGAGAATGATATGGTTCAAAGCATTGAAACAGTTTTAGATAAAATTGCTAACGAAGATTCCGTCCCGTACATAATTGCTGAAATTCCGACAAACCCTAGAGTTGAAGTTCCAGACCTTATAAAATTAAAAGATGTTTTAAGTTCCGCTCGTAAAACTGCAACCGGAGAAATTGCTATCGATCCAGTTTTTATTTTAGATCAAACTTTTTGTCCCAACGTGCACTTTTTAGGCGAGGGTGAAATACTCTCAACAGTTAGGACCATCTCATTTGTTAGTGGATCGAAATTTCCAAGTGGTGGCCAATGCACTGCTGGCTATTGTGTAGGGAATAAAAAAACGGAAGCTTTGATGCGGAAAATAGAATTGCATTTAAGACTTTGCGATAACCAGGCTACCGATCTTCAATACGATATATTGGCAAAACAATTGCCATCAATGAATCGAAGAATTAGTGATGCTTATATCAATACTCGTGAGTTTGTAAATTTTATTAACGATACTTTACCAGAAGCGAAAATTAATTTTGTTTCAGAAGAATTAGCAAATAAAGGATTCACCCCATCTGTGTTTTCATTAGACCTTCCCACCAAAGGCAATTCGGATGAAGAAAAAGAAACCTATAAAAGAGATTTGAATTTGAAGTTAATCAATTTGATGATTACAAAAATCCCAAACGAAAGTAAGTTCTGCGTAAGCTATGGACAGCTAAATGGCTGTTATTGGACTATACCTGCCACATCTACACAAGGAACAACCAAAGAAGGCGACAAAGATTATATTGTACGTGCATCACTTTCTCCAAATATGGACCTTGAACTTCATAAAAAAGTCTTTTTAGAGTTTGCAGAAAAAATTTGACCTATGATTAAAGTCGATTGAAACATGTGCTTATAAAACGTTAAAATAAGAGTATGAAATCGTTACAAATAAATATCTTAAAGACCTACTGTAGAGCACCAAATGGGTTATTCGGAGAATTTTAGGATTCAAAACGAGTCTAGCCGCTTACAATTTTAAGAGTAAATAATAAAATGAACAAACCTCTCATTTTTAGTTTTAAAACGGATATCTCAATGATCAATGTCCCTTCGGAAATGAACAACCCGTTTGGATCAACTGTTCCTGAAATTGCTCGTATAGCCGCCAAAGAATTCCAACAATTCATTTCCACCGAATCCCTTGGTTGGGAATATAATTTTGAGACTAAAAAAGGAAAGATGTTCGGAATTCTCGTTGTTCAAAGAGAAAATAATAGTTATGGCTATTTAGGAACCATTTCTGGTGAATTAGCTCGTGATGAAAAATGCGATAAATTTGTTCCTTCTATCTTTGATGATTCCACCGATGACTTTTTTATTAATAAAGGAATGACCGAACTAACTGAACTCGGCAATAAAATTAAGGAAGCTGAAAATTCAATTGAAATCAATTCACTAAAAGAAAAACGAAAACGAAAATCACTTAAGCTACAAAAACAACTTTTCGAGAATTCTAAATTTTCCAATCTTTTAGGCATAGAGAAAAATGTATTGCAAATATTTGAGAATTCATCTCATGGAAACCCTCCATCTGCGGCCGGCGAATGTGCGGCTCCTAAACTACTGCAATATGGATTTAACCAGCAATTAAAGCCAGTTGCCATTGCAGAATTTTGGTGGGGAAATACTCCCAAAAATAAAGAGCGTTACCACAAAGGGTTTTACCCAGCTTGTAAAAATAAATGTCGACCAATTTTAGAATATATGTTAGACGATAAAGAATTATTTAACCAATCGAACTTGCATAAATGAAATGGATAAAGCTATTGCCCAATCCAGATAAAATTGTGTTAAAGTGCATTTTATAAAACTTTTATGAGTTACAAGCAAAAATTAAAATATATAATTTCTCCTACTCTTTTGGACCTTAGTTTCTTTACTAGAACTAAGACTAATTAGCTTATAAATTATAAGATGCGATATTTCATACATTTAGGCTTCGATGGTAGCAACTACAGAGGCTGGCAGAGACAAAAAGATACCCAAAACACGGTTCAAGAAATTGTAGAGCAAACGCTCGTTCGACTCTTTAAAAAGGAAATGAGCGCCTATGGTTGCGGACGCACTGATGCGGGTGTTCACGCTAGTCAATATGTAATTCAAATCAATCTTGCTGAAGCTCCTGCATTTGATTTAAAATTTCGGCTAAACAAAAACCTCCCCGACGACATTGCCGTTTTTGAAATCATAGAAGTCAACCAAAATCAACATTGTAGGTACGATGCTGTAGCGCGCACCTATGACTATTTCATTCATTGGAACAAAGATCCTGTACTCATTGGTTACAGTTCCTTTTATGATGATTTGACATTGGACTTCAGCTTGATGAAAAAAGCTGCGGCTCTTATCCTTAAAACTAGAGATTTTAAAGCGCTGTGCAAACAACCAGATTCCTACAACAATACTTTGTGTGAAATAAGCAAATGCGAATTGTTTGTTAATGAGGAAGAAGGAAGAATGCGTTTCTCCATCACCAGTAATCGATTTCTTCGAGGAATGGTTAGGATTTGTGTTTTCTTTTTGTTGGAAGTGGGAAGTGGTAAAATGACTTTGGATGAATTTGAGGAAATATTGAACCATAAAAAAGATTTGAAAGAGAAATGGCCTGCACATCCAAATGGTCTTTTTCTTAGCAAAGTAGAGTATCCGTTTTTGAAATTGAAGGATTCGCATAAATTGATTCGGATGTTGAAAGTTGATTTGGAGTAATTATAGTATAATACAATTCAAGAGTTTAAGGTTTTTAAAGAGTAAGGGGGGAAGAAGTACAAATTATATCTTGAACTTCGCTGAATTGGATTAATTAGTAAATGCTTAGCCCTAGTATCTCTTTTTTTCAAATCGGGCTGAGTTAATAAACCCCCTTGCGGAAATGGAATCCCTCATTTAAAAATAAAAAAAGAATTCTATATGACTAAAAAAAAACATAATCTCCCTATTCATCTACCAACAGAACAATGTAAATTAAAATTCTATAAAATAACTCTCTAAAAACTTTTGCTTGCTTAACTTCACGGCCATAATATGTGTGGTATTTCAGGTATTTTAAGTACTAATAAAAGCAACGGTTCTAGACTTAAGAACATAGAAGCTGCAACCAATATTTTGGCTAAGCGAGGCCCAGATGCCAGTGGGTTTTTCAAAGAGAAACAGATAGCTTTAGGGCACCGCCGCCTTTCTATTATTGATACTTCATCAGTAGCTAATCAACCCATGACTGACAGATCAGGGAGATATACTTTAGTTTTCAATGGAGAGATTTACAATTTTGGCATCTACCGAAAATTATTGGAAGAAGAAGGTGTGGTTTTTAGCTCAAAAAGCGACACCGAAGTTTTACTCGCTTTGTATATCAAATATGGGAAAGAATGTTTAGAAAAACTCAAAGGTTTTTTTGCTTTCGCTGTGTGGGACAATTTGGAAAAAACTCTTTTTGTCGCTCGCGATAGAATGGGGATTAAACCTCTGTATTGGTATGCAGACGAAAACGACTTTTGTTTTTCTTCTGAAATGAAGGGGATATTGAAAATGGATATTCCTAAAGAAATTGACAAAGCCTCTCTCTTTTCTTACATCCAACTCAACTACATTCCTTACCCTAATACCATTTTAGAAAATGTAAATAAATTGAGTCCTGGACACTATATTTTTATAGATACCAAAGTCAAAAACTGGATCGACAATTTGGAGTCAGTTAAGTATTACGAGATTCCAAAATCGAGTTTTAACACAACAGATTTAAATCCTTCGAACTACGCAAATGCTCAAAAAACTCTTATTTCTCTTTTAGATGATTCCGTTAAAAATCGTATGATTTCGGATGTTCCTTTAGGTACTTTTTTATCTGGTGGTATTGATAGTTCTGTAATTTCCACATTGGCAAGTCGCCATACGGATAACTTAGAAACTTTTTCCATTGGGTTTAAAGATCAGCCTTATTATGACGAAACCTATTATGCCGAATTGGTTGCTAATAAAATCAAATCTAACCATCATTCTTTTAAATTAACTAGTGACGATTTTTACTCCAATTTAGATGAATTCTTAGACTACATAGATGAGCCTTTCGCTGACAGTAGTGCTCTTAACGTATTCATATTGAGCAAGGAAACCAAAAAACACGTAACCGTAGCCTTATCCGGTGATGGTGCCGATGAAATGTTTTCAGGTTATAACAAACATTTTGCAGAATACAAAGTCAGAAACCTTCGGTTGAGAGATAAAATTGCATTAAGTTCAGCTCCAATATTAAAGGCGTTGCCTCAAAACAGAGACGGAAAATTGGGGAATTTGAATCGTCAGATACAACGTTTTAGAGAAGGTGTAAAACTAAATCCACGAGAAAGATACTGGCGTTGGGCTTCTTTCCGGTCCGAAGAACAAGCAAATTACTTGCTTTCAGAAGCCAAAGAAGTGAATGGCCAAAGACTTACAGATCTAGCTTTTTCATACAAAAAAAGAAAAGAACACTACTTAAAAAACATTAGTAAAACTGGAAATTTCAACGAAGTGCTGTATACCGACATGCAGCTGGTTTTATCCAATGACATGCTGTACAAAGTGGATATGATGAGCATGGCAAATGGCTTAGAAGTTAGAACTCCATTTTTAGATACGGATTTAGTGGAGTTTGCTTTTCAAATTCCTATTGAATTTAAAATTAATTCTGGCACACGAAAGAAAATACTTAAAGATGCATTTCGGAAAATGTTACCAGAAGAGCTTTATGACAGACCAAAAAAAGGGTTTGAACTTCCGTTACTGGATTGGTTGCGAAACGAAATGAAAGATAAATTGGAAAGTGAATATTTACAGGAAGATTTCATCCAAAGTCAAGGAATTTTCAATTACAAAGCAATTGCTTCTATTCTAAAAACATTACAGAGTAATAATCCTGGAGATTCAGCTGGTACTATTTGGAATCTATTCATTTTTCAACATTGGTATAAAAAACACATGGAAGATTAAATGCCTCGAATATTAAGAATACTAAACCGGTTCAATTTAGGTGGACCTACGTACAATGCAGCCTACTTAAGTAAATACATGCCTTCCGAATTTGAGACTCTTCTCATTGGTGGCCAAAAAGCAGAAAGCGAAGCAAGTTCCCTTCACATTACCGAGGATTTGGGACTCGACCCAATTGTAATTCCAACGATGCTGCGAGAATTGAACCCAAAAAAAGACTACGAATCCTACCTGAAAATAAAAGAGATAATTGCCGATTTTAAACCAGATATTGTTCATACTCATGCTTCTAAAGCAGGAGCGTTAGGACGATTAGCAGCAATAAACTCAGATGTCCCTCATTTAGTTCACACATTTCACGGTCATGTTTTTCATGGTTATTTTAACCCCGTAAAAACCAAAATGTACAAAACAGTGGAACGTTATTTGGCAAAAAAAACAGACCGGATAGTTACCATAAGCAACATTCAGAAAACGGAACTTGGAGTAGAACACCGGATTTGTCCTTTAGATAAAATTGAAGTTATTCCTTTGGGATTTGATCTGGATCGATTTCAAGTAAACCAAGAAGAAAACCGAAATACATTTAGAATAAAATATCAACTAAAAGAAGATACTGTTGCAATTGGAATAATCGGAAGATTGGTGCCAATTAAAAACCATGAACTCTTTTTAAAAGGAATTCAATTTATAAAAAAGAACTCTAAAATAAAAATTCAGGCATTTATTATTGGAGATGGCGAGTCCAGAAATACCATTGAAGAACAGGCAAAAAAGCTGGGTTTAAGTTTTGACAACAAGGCAAACACAGGTGTGGATATCCTATTTACATCTTGGATTAAAAAAGTAGATGCGGCTCTATCGGGTCTTGATTTAGTTGCATTAACCTCCCTAAATGAAGGAACTCCGGTTAGCCTAATTGAAGCGCAAGCAGCTGAAAAAGCAATAGTAACCACAAATGTAGGGGGAATAGAAAATGTGGTTTTACCCAATAAGTCTGCTTTGCTTAGCGAAATTGATGATGAAAACGGGTTTTGTAAAAACTTAATTAAATTGGTTGATGACAGTATTATGAGAATGGAATTCAGTAAAGCAGGTAAAGACTTTGTTTTCAACAACTTCCATTATAATCGTTTGGTAAAAGACACAACTGAACTCTACCATAAAATCCTCGATACACAGTAAATAATTCAATAACTATTAGTTATACTTTTGCAGCATAAAACTAATTTGATGAAAAAACTTTTATGGGCTGTTGTGTTTTTTGGATTTGCCCTCACATTTTCAAGTTGCCATTGGCTAAATCAAAACATAATGCTCGAAACACCTCGCAACTATGTTTTTGATACTGTGCCAGATACCACTTTAGAACAATATGTATTACAGGCAAATGACTTGTTTTATTTTAGACTATTTGCAAACGATGGATTTAAATTGATAGATATAACTACTATGGGTTCTGGTGGAAATCAAATGTTTAACATTGGTCAAAATCAATCCCTTTTTCAATATTTAATAGCATACGATGGCACTTCAAAATTACCAATACTTGGCCGAAAAAAACTCGAAGGAATGACGATTAGGCAAGCGGAATTATTTCTGCAAAAAGAATATGCCTATTCCTTTAATGATCCTTTTGTTCAAATAACAATTTTAAATCGAAGGGTTTTCGTTTTTCCGGGTGAAGCAGGACAAGCTCAAGTTATTGGGTTAACCAATAATAACACAACCCTAATGGAAGCTATTGCCCTCGCTGGAGGTATCTCTGAAAATGGTAAGGCTCATAAAATTAAACTTATTCGCAAAACACAAGACCCAAGCAATCCGTTGGTATACCAATTCGATTTAAGTAAAATAAGTGGTTTAATGTATGCAAACATGATTGTACAAACAGAAGACATAATTTATGTGCAACCTCGTAGACAAGTGGCCAACAAAGTCTTAAAAGAAATATTACCTTATGTAACTCTACTCACTACACTCTTACTTACCATCACCACCGTTCAAGCTCTCAGGTTGTTGTAACTATTTATGATTCAGGAAGATAATACACGGAATAACGAAAACTACGAGCAGTATAAAGAGCGCTTAACTAATTTTAGTCAAGACTTTGAGCTAGGTCTATTTATACATCTAGCACAAAAAAGCATTCTTTGGGTAATATTATTTTTCGTTATTGCATTTTCGGCTAGTACCTTGTACTTGCGGTATACTCATCCTTTATATACTTCTGCAAGTGTTATACAATTAAAGGAATCCAATCAAGCAAACCTAATTCTAGATATAGAAAGAATGTCTAAAAAAGGGGAGATACCAGCTGACATTGAAATTATTCGTTCCAAAGAATTTTTAAAATCAATATTCGTAAAACTCCCTCTAACGATCAGCTACTACTCGGAAGGTGAATTCTTGATATTTGAGCATTATAAAACCAGTCCGTATGAAGTGAAATTTGAGATTAAATCTCCAGAAGCTTTTAGGAAAAAATATGTTGTAAAATTTGTTTCTGAAAAAGAAGTCCTTCTTTTAATTGAGGACGGAAATAAAATTACAGAACATAAACTGGAAGTAGGAAAATGGGAGACTTTGGCGTTTGTAGACTTAAAATTTGTAATTATAGATTACGATATCATAAACGATCAAAAAGAGGAGTTAGTCAACAATGATTATTTTTTCACTTTAAATTCGAATCAAGAAATACTAACTAAATATAGTAGCAAATTAAAAGTTAAACTATTAAATAAAGAAGCAAATTCAGTTGAAGTTTCTTTTACATCTAATAATCCACGAAAAGCTACTGACCTATCCAATGCTATTTCTACTGGTTTTATTGATTATGATTTGGATCGACAGATATCTAGCTCTAACCAAATAATTGATTTTGTAGAAAACCAATTAAATGATGTTTTTGTTCGACTTAAAAATTCTGAAGTTTCTATTCAAGAATTTAAAATTGATAACAAAGTTTCTAATTCCGAAGGCTTTACGGAAATGTACATCGATAGATTATCGATTTTAGAAGAAGAGTCGATTAAACTTGAATTAGAGCAGGACATACTTTTAGAATTAAAGGTAGCCAGTAATGGAGAAGGCGATTCGGTGGATGTGTATGATCTTTTACCACTATTGGCTGGAACTCAGTTTGAAATTGGAATCAAAGAACAAATACAGCGTTTGCATGAATTACTGCTCGAGAAAGAACAATCGATGTATGCGGTTACTTCTGAAAATGGAAGAGTAAAAAACTTGCAGTATCAAATTGCCATTCAGAAAAAATTGTTGGTTGAAAGTATCAATAGTTTTAGCAATAAAATTGAAGCCCGCAAAAACAATGTTTCTGAAAAAATAAAAGAAATAGAGGATAGGTTTACAGGAATGCCACTCCAAGAATTAAAATTTAATAGATTAAAAAGAGTCTTTTCAATTAATGAAAAATTTTACACATTACTCCTAGAGAAAAAAGCGGAATATTCCATTTCAAGGGCGGGTATAACACCAGAAAGTGTAATCTTAGAAAGAGCTTTACCTCCAAAAATGCCAATATCTCCCAATCGAAATATGAATTATATAATCTTTTTTGTAGCGGCGCTTATCCTAAGTATTTTGATGATAATTGTCCGGTATCTGTTATACAATAGCATTGGATCGTTAAATGAAATTGTTAAGCTAACCAATGCATCTGTCGGAACTCTAGGTGTTGTGCCGAAGGTTAGGGACAACATACCCATTTCTCAGCTTGTTGTAGACAAAAAACCTAAATCCGTATTGGCAGAATCTTTTCGAGGAATAAGAACCAATTTGCAGTTTCTTACAAAAGATAACTCAGGTTCTAAAGTTTTGGCAGTTACATCAACTATTTCTGGAGAAGGAAAAACTTTTATAGCCATTAACCTTGGGGGAATAATTGCATTTGGAGGTAAAAAAGTAATTATTTTAGATTTGGATATGCGTAAACCAAAAATTCACAAAGGGTTTGGCGTAAGCAATAAAATTGGAATGAGCACCTTGCTCATAGGCAAAGATAAAATTGAAGATACAATACGAAAAAGCGAGTTAGAAAACTTAGATTTTATAACAGCGGGGCCAGTTCCACCAAATCCTTCAGAATTAATAATAAATGGGGTTTTACATAATATAGTTGCCAAATTAAAAGAAACGTACGACATAGTTATAATTGATAATCCCCCCGTAGGATTAGTTACTGATGGTATTGAAGCATTAAAAATGGCCGATTATCCTTTGTACATATTTAGAGCTGAATACTCTAAACGATCTTTTGTACAAATGGTAGACAGAATTGTAAATGAGAATAAAATTACAAACCTTTCTGTAGTTCTTAATGGAGTTGATATTCATAGTAGGAAATATGGCTATAATTATAGTTATGGATATGGTTACGGATATGGTTACGGATACGGATACGGGGGTTATTATGAAGAATCTGAAGATAAAGATGTTCAAGCCCGTGAATTCATGAAAAAATTTAGAGGTAAAAAATAACTTATGCAGATTATTGAAAAGGCTCTAAATGGTCTTAAACTCCTAAAACCTAATATTTTTGAAGATAATCGGGGCTACTTTTTTGAGTCATACAATTTGGATACTTTTGAAAAACTTGGAATCACCGACAATTTTATTCAAGATAACCAATCACTTTCTACTAAAAAAGGAGTTGTTCGAGGTCTGCATTTTCAAAATGCACCTTTTGCACAATCCAAATTAGTAAGAGCAACCCAAGGAAAAGTACTAGATGTAGTAGTTGATATACGTGTTGGTTCTCCAACCTATGGAAAATCATATTCAGCTGAATTATCTGCAGAAAATAAGCTTATGTTGTATGTGCCGCAAGGATTTGCACATGGCTTTGCTGTACTAGAACCAAATACACTATTTACTTATAAGTGCAGTAATATCTACAACAACGGATCGGAAGGTGGGATAGCTTGGGATGACCCAAATTTAGAAATTGACTGGAAAACGGAAAATCCCATTTTATCTGAAAAAGATAAAACAAACATTAACCTACGAGATTTTAACAGTAAATTCATTTATTAAGAATGACTCAATTTGATATTTATAAATATGTTGCCCTTTTCATCTTTGCGGTTTTATTATCCGTATTGCTGAATACTATTTTTTTGAAATTCTCAAAAAACCTTGGTCGCCGACATGTAAATGAAGGAACAGTTCGATGGTCTCCTGTATCTAAACCTTCTCTTGGAGGAATTTCATTTTATATACTCTTTTTGGTAACTTATTCAATATATACTATTTTCTTTAGCAGAGGTGTGGACCTACTTAATGTACAGCATATTGGCGTATTAGTCTCTTCTGGTATGGCATTCCTTATGGGACTTTCAGACGATGCCTATAATACCAATCCACTTTTAAAATTTTTGGTTCAAGTTTCTTGTGGATGTGTGCTTATACTTACGGGAACTTACATTTCCATTTTTGATTTACAGTTATTCAATTATATCATTACCATACTTTGGGTGGTAGCAGTAATGAATAGTATAAACATGCTGGATAATATGGATGGAATTACAACTTTAGTTTCTGTTTTTATTATATTCTGTGCAATAACATGCGTCTGGGTCAGTCCTGAATTCAACCATTTTTATTTGACCACTCTATTGGGTGTTACTGGTGGATTAATCGGTTTCCTATTCTACAATTGGCACCCTGCCAAAATGTTTATGGGAGATACAGGAAGTCAGTTTTTGGGGATGTTTTTAGCCGCCATAGGAATAATATTCTTTTGGAATAATAAAGGAATAGCAGCCGAAGAAGCTACAACCAAACAATTTACCATTACTATTTTAGCCTTCATTGTTCCTATTAGTGATACACTTACGGTAATCATAAATAGACTCCGGAGAGGTCAAAGTCCGTTCGTAGGCGGAAAAGATCACACCACACATCATTTAAGTTATTTGGGCTTAAATGACCGAAATGTGGCTCGTGTTTATATCCTTATAAGTTTTATTTCTTTTATTCTTATATACCTTATTGTTAATAAATTTCATAAGTGGAATTACCTCCTTGCTGCACTTTTCTTGTCTTACTTTGTAATTGTGTTTGGAACCTTATTTGCCATAACACAACTGCCTAAAACAAAAAAGAAATTTAAAGAGCGCAATGGAGAAAAATAAAACAACAATTCGCATTTCCTTTTTCCTTTCAGGAGTCTCTTTAATAACACTTGTTTTTTACCTTTTTTCTTTTTCTACTTATGAAGAAAAAGAAGACCTTTCCCACCAACGAATGTTCAACGACAACTATAAAATTTACACTTTGAATTTGCCTACTGACATTGATTTTGCCAATGAAAAAGTTCCGATTCAACTAATAGACGTTGCTGAAAAATTAGATCGAGAATTATTAGTTAATACTTACTGGCAAAGCAATGGTTTTCTATTAATGAAGCGTGTTAATCGCTGGTTTCCAATAATTGAACCCATTCTTAAAGAACAAGGAGTTCCAAACGATTTTAAGTATTTAGCCGTTATCGAAAGTGGGCTTACCCAAATTGTTTCACCCGCAGGCGCTACAGGTTTTTGGCAAATAATGAAAGCAACTGGTAAAGAATATGGCTTGCAAGTTGATAATCAAATTGATGAAAGATACCACATCGAAAAATCGACTAGAGTAGCGTGTTCTTACCTAAAAGAAGCTAAAGAAAAGTTTGGGTCTTGGACTTTGGCCGGAGCGAGCTATAATATGGGCATGAATGGAATGAGTCGGCAACTGGACAAACAGCGAGTAACGAGCTATTATGATTTGCTTCTAAACAGTGAAACATCACGTTATTTATTTCGAATTGTGGCCTTAAAATACATTCTTACAAATCCCAAAGATTTTGGTTTTAACTATAGAACTAAAGATCTCTACCCTACTATCCCAACTCAAGAAATAACTCTAGATTCTTCTGTTGCTAATTTTACTTTGTACTCTCAACAACTGGGAATAAACTACAAAGTTCTTAAATATTTCAATCCTTGGCTTCGACAGTCTTATCTTAAAAATGCATCAGGGAAAAGTTTTAGCATAAAAGTTCCTCATGAAGAATATCGACAAAAATTAATGCTTGAAACGCCCAATTTTCAAATGGATACCATTTCCTCATCTGATTCTCTAAAAACCAAATAAAATTGGAAGAGTTTTTAGAAGTCTATGGTGCCCGAGAGCATAATCTCAAGGATATATCGGTAAAAATACCTCGCAATAAATTAGTGGTAATTACCGGATTTAGCGGCAGCGGAAAATCCTCACTTGCTTTTGATACAATTTACGCTGAAGGTCAACGTCGATACATCGAAAGCTTTGCGAGTTACGCACGACAGTTTATTGGAACGTTACAAAGGCCCGATGTAGATAAGATTAATGGGTTGAGTCCAGTAATTTCCATTGAACAAAAAACCGTAAATAAAAGCCCAAGATCAACTGTTGGTACCATTACTGAAATTTACGATTTTATTCGATTATTGTATGCCCGCGCTTCCAATGCATACTCATACAATACTGGCGAAAAAATGATCCAATATTCGGATCAAGAAATCATGAAACTCATATTTGAGCAATTTGTAAATAAGAAAATTCTGCTTTTAGCTCCTGTTGTCAGAGGACGAAAAGGACATTATCGGGAACTGTTTCAAAGCGTTCGAAAAAAAGGATTTTTAAGGGTTCGAATAGATGGAAAGATTTTAGAAATTGAACCTAAAATGCAACTCGACAGATATAAAACACATGATATTGAGGTAGTTGTAGATCGACTAAAAGTAGATGAAGCATCTCGACTACGTATAGCCGAATCTTTAAAATTGGCCATGAGGATGGGCAAGAATGTGGTAATGATAGTGGACCATGAAACAGGAGAAAATCGATACCTAAGTAGAAATTTAATGTGTCCTACAACTGGTATTGCTTACGACTTACCCGCTCCAAACCTATTCAGTTTTAACTCACCCAAAGGAGCTTGCCCAAATTGCAACGGTTTAGGAGAAGTTTCTGAAATCGATTTAAAAAAAATAATTCCGGACGATACTATTAGTATAAAACAAGGCGGGATTGCACCGCTAGGGAAATATAAGAGCACTTGGATTTTTAAACAAGTAGAGGCCATTGGAACAAAACACAATTTTAAAATTACCGACGCCATTAATAAGATTTCGCAAGAAGCAATTAATGAAATACTTTATGGGTCAAGTGAAGATCTAATTATTAAAAGTGAGCTAGCTGGAGTTACAAATTCCTATACCAGCAAATTTGAAGGGGTAGTCAATTTTATTACCAACTCCATTGGCGATAATTTTGGTGCTGGCTACCAAAGGTGGGCTAGTGGATTTATGAATAAAGTAGTATGTCCTGAATGTGAAGGTTCTCGACTTAAAAAAGAAGCTCTATATTTTAAGTTGGATGATAAAAATATTGGTGAAATAGCTTCTTTAAATATTATTGAGCTCAAAGATTGGTTCGATAAAATTGAAGACAAATTAAACGATAAGCAAAAGCAAATTGCACATGATGTTCTTAAAGAAATAAAAACTCGAATAGATTTTCTTCTGAATGTAGGACTAGATTATTTAACTCTAAATCGATCTGCGAAAACCCTAAGTGGCGGTGAAGCTCAAAGAATTAGACTTGCCACACAAATTGGTTCTCAGCTTGTTGGGGTACTTTATATTTTAGACGAACCTAGTATTGGTTTACATCAAAGAGACAACGATAGGCTAATAAAAGCATTAAAAAATTTACGTGATGTTGGTAACTCAGTAATGGTTGTGGAACATGACAAAGACATGATTCTAAATGCAGATTATGTCATTGATATTGGCCCAGGAGCTGGTATACATGGTGGTGAAATTGTGGCTAAAGGAACTCCAACCGACATACTAAATTCTCCTACAGTAACTGCCGACTACTTGAGTGGACGCAAAGAAATTAAAGTTCCAAAAAAAACCCGAAAGGGAAATGGCAAAAAGTTGACGCTCTCTGGAGCAAATGGCAATAATTTAAAAGACGTAACTGTAGATTTTCCTTTAGGTAAATTTATTGTAGTTACCGGTGTTTCTGGTTCAGGAAAATCAACTTTAATAAACTCAACTCTCTACCCTATTTTAAACCATCATTTTTTTAGAGGTGTAAAAAAACCTATGGAATATAAATCCATAAAAGGTTTACAACATTTAGATAAAGTAATAGAAATAGATCAAAGAGCCATAGGACGCACACCCCGATCTAATCCAGCAACCTATAGTGGCGTTTTTAGCGATATTAGAACCTTATATTCTAAATTACCAGAAGCTCAAATAAGAGGTTACAAACCAGGTAGGTTTTCGTTTAATGTAAAAGGTGGGCGATGCGAAACATGCAAAGGAGCAGGAGTTAAAACTATTGAAATGAACTTCTTACCGGATGTTTATGTGCATTGTGAAGAATGTGATGGCAAACGATACAACCGAGAAACTTTAGAGGTTAGGTTCAAAGGAAAGTCTATTTCCGATGTTCTCAATATGACCATTGAAGATGCCGTTGAATTCTTTGAAAACGTTCCTGCAATTCTTCAAAAAATAAAGACTTTAAAAGATGTTGGATTGAGTTATATCACCTTAGGACAAAGTAGTGTCACTCTTTCTGGCGGCGAAGCTCAACGAGTAAAACTTGCTGCTGAATTATCGAAACGTGATACTGGAAATACATTTTACATATTGGATGAACCTACTACAGGGCTTCATTTCGAAGATATTAGAGTTTTGTTAGAAGTACTTTACAAATTGGTAAACCATGGCAATACCGTTCTTGTAATAGAGCACAACATGGATATTATAAAAGTAGCAGATCATATAATTGACTTAGGCCCAGAAGGTGGCGACAAAGGCGGTAAATTGGTTTTTAAAGGAACGGTAAATCAACTTCTTAAAAGTGAAAAATCCTATACTGGTGAATATTTAAGGAAAGAGTTGGGATAAGGCTAGAGATTTAAAAGTTGCAATAATATTCCTACATTTAAAGCCATTGATGAAAATTTAGTTCTTTAAATTACGGTTTTGTCAGCTCGTTGTAACTAGGAACTTCTTTTAAAAAAGTATACCTTTTGTTTTGGTGATCTATTTTACAGAAATAATGCTCTAAACCATTAGTAACCGCCAAGTGTTGAACTTTTAAAACCATGTTATATCTTGCTATTTGATCAAAAGTTTTTTGAGTGATCTTTACAGTCGTTCTTTTACATTCGACCAAAACTAAAGGCAGTCCACTTGAATCGTGACATACAATATCACTTCTTTTATCCATGTGATTATACTTCATCCCAAGCTCTTGCTTCATCAATGACTTTGGGTAACCTTTTTCTAAGTTTAAAAACTCAATAAAATTTTGCCGCACCCACTCTTCTGGGGTAAGTACCAAATATTTTTTACGGATAGAATCTAAAATATAAAGCTTTTCGTCTTTTGCTTTTATTTTGAATTCATAATTAGGAAGATTGAGATTTTCCATGGAGCAAATGTAGCGGAATCTCGAAAAAATTAAAACCTTAATTTAGTTCTTCAATCTTTCAATATTCGTGTTTTATTGTTACATTCACTTTATTATTGTAAAGTATTATGAAAACAAAAGAAGAAATTACAGAAAACTGGTTACCACGCTATACGGGAGCTACTTTAGCTCAATTTGGAGAATATATATTACTCACAAATTTTAAAAAATACTTAAAGGACTTTTGTGAAGTCACCGGAACAAAAATCATTGATCCATCTGCAGCTATGCCTATAGCTACTGCAGGAGATATTACTATGATAAACTTTGGTATGGGTAGCGCAAATGCTGCCACTATTATGGATTTATTGAGCTGTATTTCACCAAAGGCAGTTCTATTTTTAGGAAAGTGCGGTGGAATAAAAAAGAAAAATAGATTGGGCGATTTTATTCTTCCCATTGCGGCCATTAGAGGTGAAGGAACTTCAAACGATTATTTACCTCCTGAAGTACCCGCTTTACCAGCTTTTAGTCTTCAAAAAGCAGTTTCTTCAACCATAAGAGATAATGAATTGGATTATTATACTGGAACTGTTTTTACAACCAACCGAAGAGTTTGGGAGTTTGATGAGAAATTTAAGGACTATCTAAGGACTACCAGATGTATGGGAATAGACATGGAAACTGCAACTGTTTTTATTGTTGGTTTTTCAAATGAAATACCTTGTGGAGCTTTATTATTAGTTTCGGATCAACCAATGGTTCCCGAAGGAGTTAAAACACAGAGTACAGATGAAAAAGTGAGTAAAAACTTTGGTGCATTGCACATAAAAATAGGAATTGAATCTTTGAATCAATTAAAAGAAAATGGCAAAACTGTAAAACATCTAAAGTTTGCCTAAATGCCAATAAAAGAATTCCAAAGAGTATTAAAAAATGTAAGAGACAAAGATTTCAAACCCATTTATTTTTTAAGTGGACCTGAAACTTATTTTATTGATGTAATTACAAACTACATTGAAAAAAACGCACTAAGTGAAGAGGAAAAATCATTTAATCAAACTATTATTTATGGCAAGGATGTAGAAAAGAAGGACGATTGGAATAAGGTAACCGATGCTTTAAAGCGTTATCCCATGATGTCTGAAAAACAGGTCGTTATTATTAAAGAGGCACAAGTAATAAAAGACCTCAAAGAACAATTAATAGAATACCTTCAAAACCCAATGGAGACTACAATTTTTGTAGTTTGTTATAAATACAAAACCACGACAGACCAAAAGCTATTAAGTTTAATAAAAAGCAAAGGAATTTTCTTTTTATCTAAAGAATTGTCTGAGAATAAAGTATCTAATTGGGTAAGTGAATTTTTAAGAAGACGTGATTTTAAAATTACACAAAAGGCTTCTTTTTTACTTACTGAATATTTGGGCAATGACCTTTCAAAAATTTCGAATGAGTTAGAGAAACTAACTTTGGTTTTAAAGCCTGACACGGAAATAAACACAAAAGACATTGAAGAAAATATAGGAATAAGCAAGGACTACAATACGTTTGAACTAATTAATGCATTGGGAACAAAAAACAACCTAAAAGCCTACAAGATTGCCCAGTATTTTGCTGATAATGCCAAACAACATCCTATTCCTCTTACCATAGGAACCCTATTTAATTACTTCGGTAAAATTCTAAGTATTCATTATTTAAAAGACAAAAACCCAAGAAACATTGCAAGCCAATTAGGTTTAAATCCATTTTATGTGGATCAATATATAAATGGTGCTAGGTTGTACCCTCCAGCAAAATGCGCTCACATTATTCGTTACATTAGAGAAGCAGACAATCAATGGAAAGGAATAGGTGCTTCAACAATTAAGGATGGGGAAGTTTTAAAAGAATTGATTTATAAAATCTTAAATTAGGCATACCTCCAAAATTATTTCGCGATTATTACGTCTAACAATCCTTTTCCATTTGCATAATCACTCGCACTGCTGTAAGGATAATCTTCAACTCTTAAAACCAATCTGCCTTCGCAATCATCTTGAAAAAATAACCAGTATTTACAAATAAAAAAACACCGAAAAACTCAATAAATTAGGATATAAATCGCATTATTTGTTTACAGTAAACTATTTACTGTAAACTATGTATATTTGAACTATGAAAACGTCGGACAAACTCATTAAATACCTTCTTAAAAATGGAGCTACTTCAATAGATGTTTTAGCTACCAAACTGAAAATATCTAGGCAGTATGTTCATACAATAGTTAAAGAACAAATAGATAGAAAATCTTTGATAAAAATGGGTACATCTCCTCATGTATTCTACAATATAGCCCCTCAATTAGAAAAAATTGATAACGAATTAATCCCTTATAATCAAGAGCAATTTTTACAACAACATTTGTTAATCGTCGATGCCTTAGGAAACAAGCTGGAAGGGTTGAATGCTATGACATATTGGTGCAGTAATCAGCAATTACCCCTAAGAAAAACGGTCGAAGAATTTATTAAAACCCGAGAAAAATACCTTGCTTATTACAACCACGATAATTTAATTGATGGTTTTCCTAAACTTCAAAACACCAAAGGAATTGGAGTACTGGGTGTAGATGAATTATATTTTTTAGATTTTTATGCTATAGAACGATTTGGAAAAACACACTTGGGTTGTTTAATGCATTATTCTAAGCAAGGGCAAAATAAAAACCTAATGAAAATAATTGTCACCGAAATTAAGAACCGCTTACAAAACTTCATTGTTAATCATAATATAGAAGCCGTAGTTTATGTCCCACCAACGATTAAAAGAAAAATTCAAATTATGCACTTTATTGAAAAAGAGTTAAACCTGAGTATTCCCAAAATAAGCGTAAAAAAGATTAGTAATGAAATTGTTATTCCGCAAAAAGCACTTTCTAAAATATTTGAAAGGGTGGCTAATGCGCGCAACACTTTCATTGTACCTGAACAAAAAAAGTATAACAAAATATTGATTCTAGATGACGCCATTGGCAGCGGAGCTACAATTAATGAAATTGCCCTAAAAATAAAGACTCAAAAACTTGCTAAAGTCATTATAGGCGTTTCCATTACAGGAAGCTACAAAGGCTTTGAAGTGATTTCTGAATTGTAAGGTTCTGTCTAAAAAAGACAATGAACAAAATTTATTTCCCTATACA
>CAWUST010000004.1:0-15296 GCA_963925495.1 uncultured Flavobacteriales bacterium
AATCTATTTTATTGCTTAGTCAGTCTATTCACGCCTCTAGCCGCAAGAGTATGCGTATCTTGAACTAGCAAAGCTTCTTGGTATTTGATTAAGGCATTTGAATTATCGCCTTCTAATTCTAAACAATAACCCAACATGTAAATGGCATCGGCATAAGTTGGAGCAAAATTAGAGGCGTTTTCAAAAAATATTTTAGCAGAATCTGGTTGTTCTAAAAGCATTAATTTAACAAATCCAATGTTGTAATTTGCAGCTACGTGATTTGGTTCTAATTCTAAAATCTCGTTATAATCTTCCAAAGCACCTTCGGCATTTTTTATGTTTTGACGATACAATCCGCGAGCATAATAAGCCTCAATACTTTTATCATTAATACGAAGTGCATTGGCATAATAAGCATCTGCATATTCATGATTTTCAAGAGCATAAAGTTTGCCCAATTGCATGTATGCATTGTATTGCATGGGGTCTTGTTCCACAGCTGTCTGAAAACTGGTAACCGCTTTTACCGTGTCTTTTGAGTATTGATGCGCCATACCTTTTAAGTAGTACGCTTGGGCCAAATATTGATCGAAATTTAAAGCAGCATTTGCCCAATCAATAGTTTTTTGATAGTCCCCTGCCCAAAGGTATATTTCAGAAGTTTTAAGCATGATTTCAGTGGAGCCTGGACTTTTATGAATGGCTTCGTCTAAAAATGCTTTTGCAAGTCCAATTTGTTTTTGGGCAATTAATACTTCCGATTTTCCAACATAATATTTTCCATTGGTACTATCCAAATCAATTGCTCTTTGAAAATCCGGAATAGCTTCAACCAATTTATTGTTATTCATTAACCAATAGCCACGAATAGAATACAATTCGGCATTGCCTCTGTCGTCTTCAATTAAACTCGATAAACTGTCATAACCACTTCCGAAACTTACTCTTTGAATGTTGTCATTTCCGTTTACAGATGTATCGTCTTTACAGCTAAAAGACAAAATAAAAATTGAAAAAACTAAAATGTACTTCATACGAATATTTCTAAAATAAAACCCCGTTTTCATTACGAAAACAGGGTTCAACAAAATTATAATGTTTGTTTAAATAATACTAAACAATTAGCTAGCGGCAATTTTCTCTCTGATTTTAACTTCAATTTCATCTGCCAATTCAGGATTATCATCTAAAAGTTCCTTAACGGAGTCGCGACCTTGGCCTAATTTAGTTTCGCCGTAACTAAACCAACTGCCACTTTTTTGAACCACTGAATTTTCAACTGCTAAATCCAATAATTCACCAGCTCTGGAGATTCCTGTACCAAACATGATATCAAATTCGGCTTTCCGGAATGGAGGCGCCATTTTATTTTTCACCACTTTCACTCGAGTGCGGTTTCCAATAACATTATCGCCCGCTTTAATTTGACCAATACGGCGGATATCCAATCGAACTGAAGCGTAAAATTTTAGTGCTTTACCTCCAGTTGTAGTTTCAGGACTTCCGAACATTACTCCAATTTTATCTCTCAATTGGTTAATGAAAATACAGCAACAATTTGTTTTGTTAATAGTACCTGTAAGTTTTCTCAGGGCTTGAGACATAAGTCTCGCTTGTAATCCCATAACAGAATCTCCCATTTCGCCTTCAATTTCTGCTCGTGGTGTAAGTGCGGCTACAGAATCAACAACAATAAGATCAATGGCTCCAGATCGAATTAAATTTTCGGTAATTTCTAAAGCTTGTTCCCCATTATCGGGCTGAGAAATAAGTAAATTCTCAGTATCTACACCTAAATTTTCAGCATAAAATCTATCGAACGCGTGCTCTGCATCAATAAAAGCTGCAATACCTCCTTGCTTTTGAACTTCTGCAATAGCATGAATTGCTAAGGTTGTTTTACCTGATGATTCTGGTCCATATATTTCAACTACTCTACCTTTTGGTAAACCATTTATTCCTAAAGCGGTATCCAAAGTAATAGAACCAGTAGGGATAACGTCAATTTTTTCTATAGCAGTATCCCCTAATTTCATTACGGCACCTTTACCGTAAGTTTTATCAATTTTATCTAATGTTAATTTTAAAGCTTTAAGCTTTGCTTCTTGTGACATACAATTTTGTTTTAATAATTTATGGTTGCAAATAAAATACAGCAGACCGTAACCTATTTACGGTGTAAAAATAAATTTTTGAGAAACATAAATCACAATTAATAATTTAGTTTTTTCACTAAAACTAGAACTAGCAATTGAATCTAAGAAATGATTAATTCCATCACTTAATTACCTCTAAAGTAAATACTTCGTAAAAAGTCGACTTTTCCGTTGATAATTGTAAAGAATCCTTCTACACAAATTTCCGACGCACTACCCTATTTTTCTTTCCTTTTTTTTAATTGCATATAAGAATGCTTGATGCATTTTCTATTTTTGGGCAAATTCTAAAAAAAATTATGGCAACACTTAAAATTGATTCGCTTTGCAAGACTTATCCAAATGGAGTTAAAGCTCTTAACAACGTAAGTTTAGAAATTGAAAATGGAATGTTTGGTTTGTTGGGGCCTAATGGTGCTGGAAAGTCATCCCTTATGCGAACTCTTGCTTCTCTTCAAGAAGCAGATTCAGGATCAGCTTTTTTAGGGGATATCGATATATTAAACCAACCGAAAGAAATAAGAAAAGTATTGGGCTATTTGCCTCAAGAATTTGGAGTATATCCTAAAATTACTGCTTATCAGTTATTGGATCACATTGCTATTCTTAAAGGAATTAGTAATGGAAAGGAACGTAAGGAGCTGGTTAGTTACCTGCTTCAAAAAGTAAACCTTTACGAGCAAAAAAATAAAAGCGTTAAGGGTTTCTCAGGTGGAATGAAACAACGAGTAGGAATTGCTCAAGCTCTTATTGGAAATCCTAAATTGGTAATTGTAGATGAACCAACTGCAGGATTAGATCCTGGAGAAAGAAACCGATTTCATAATCTATTGGCTGATGTTGGCGAAGAAGTAATTGTAATTCTATCTACCCACATAGTTGCTGATGTAACTGAACTGTGCACCAAAATGGCGATTATGAATGCCGGAGAATTGGTTTTTCACGGAAAACCAAATGAAGTCATTGCTGAATTAAAAGGAAAAGTTTGGCAGAAAATAGTGGAGCGCAATGAATTGGAAGAAGTAAAAAAGAATTACCAAGTTATTTCGGATAAAATGGTTGGCGGAAAACCATTGGTTCATGTTTATGGAGAAACCAATCCGGGCTCTGGATTTGAATCGGTAGAACCTGGTTTAGAGGATGTGTTTTTTGTGAAAATTAATGAACCTACTTCTTTAGAAGTTTAAATCGAACATCATGTTTAAAGAATTTTTTTCTAGAGAAGTACGGACGGCTTTAAAACAGCCAATGGTTTACATTTTCTTGTTCATCATTACGCTTTTGGTTGCCTTAATGACGGCTAGTGAAAACGGTGGTGTTGGTGGTTCTATTGGAGTAATTAAAAAAAATGCTCCACATATTATTACTATCCTCACTGCCATTTTTTCTATTGGTGGGTTATTGGTGGCCACTGCATTTTTTAATAATGCTGCACTTCGCGATTATAAAAATCAGTTCAATGAAATATTGTTTGCTACGCCATTAAATAAGGCGGGTTACTTTTTCGGACGATTTGCTGGTGCTTTATTACTTTCAACCATTCCACTTTTGGGTGTGTTTCTTGGTGTTTTAATTGGTGCGGTTTTAGGGCCTCTTGTTTCCTGGGGGGCAGCGGCAGATAGATTTGGTCCTGTATTCTTCAAAACTTTCTTAAACAATTACTTACTATTTGTACTTCCAAATATGCTTTTTGCAGGAAGTATAATTTTTGCCATGGCGACTAAATGGAAGAGTACTATAATCTCTTTTGTTGGAACCTTAATCGTAATTATTGGTTATGGTGCATCTGGTTCATTAATGAGTGATATTGAAAACGAAACTCTTAGTGCTTTACTTGACCCCTTTGGAATTAGGAGTTATGATTTGACCGCCAAGTACTTTACTCCAATTGAAAAGAATACATTAAGTCCTGCTTTTGGCGGAGTATTACTTGCCAATCGTCTATTATGGATGGCTATAGGACTGGTGATACTTAGTATTTCTTATTTCACTTTTTCATTTAAAGAAAAAACGAAAAAAGCAAAAAAGACAAATAACAAAAAGGAAAGTACTCTTGAACTATTTTCAAAACCCTTTTTAACTCCAAATTACAGTGCTAATTGGTTAATTTTCAATAGTTTTTTTAAACTCAACTTTTTGAGTATTATTAAAAGTGCTACTTTCAAAATTCTCTTTCTTTTTGCGGGAATAATCATATTTACAAGCCTTATCGGTGGATTTGAATATTTTGGTTTGAAATCTTTCCCTGTTACCTATAAAATGGTGGACACCATTTCGAATTCTACTTCCTTATTTGTTATGATTATTTTGGTTTTCTTTAGTGGTGAACTAATTTGGAGAGATAGAGACAGTCATTTGAATGAAGTAATTGATGCGACCCCTCACCTTTCCTTTACATCCCTTATAGCCAAAACCTTATCCTTAGTATCGGTTACTATTTTACTCCATGCTTTTTTTATTGTAATAGGTGTTTTTTACCAATTGGCAAATGGATATACACGCTTAGAACTTGATTTATACATCACCTCTTTTATATTAAGAGAATTACCCAATTATTTATTGTGGAGCGGAATTTTAGTCTTGGTTCAGGTACTTGTAAATCAAAAATACATTGCCTATTTTATTTCCATTCTACTCATTTTTGCATTGAGTATCTTCTTTCAAATTCTTGATGTACAATCCAATTTATTAAATCTAGGAAACGCTCCATCACTTATGTACAGTGAAATGAATGGATTTGGCCCAGGACTTTTAGGAGCCTTGTGGTTCAATTTGTATTGGATTTTGTTTGGGTTTTTACTGATCTTGGTGTCCGGGTTAATTTGGAATCGTGGGGTTCGAATTGGTTTAAAAAATAGATTGGCACAATTGAGAACTGGTTTTACGGGTTCTTATGCTATAATTACCTCAGCGGTATTTATTATTTGGGTAGGAACGGCAAGTTTTATTTTCTACAACACTAAAATATTAAATGAATACGATTCTAGAGATGAACGGGAAGCTCAATCGGTAGATTATGAAACTAAATACTCGAAATATAAAAAGGTAAAGCCGGCTAAAATTGCTGAAGTTCAGTATTATATAGATATTTTTCCAGAAACGAGATCTGCAGAAATTAAAGCAAACATTAAGATTACCAATACCAATGAAAAAGCAATTGATTCGCTTCATTTTACCATAAACGAAGATTGGAAGCACAAAATAAACATTCCAAATAGTGAATTGACTTACAACGATGAAGAGATTGGCTATCAAATTTATGTGCTAAAAACAAAACTTCAAAAAGGAGATACAATCAGCATGGAAATAACTGCTAATTACACTCCAGAAGGATTTGAAAACAACCGCGGAAGTACCAGTATTATTAAGAATGGTACATTCTTTAACAACTTCAGTATTTTACCATCCTTTGGATATAACGAACAATATGAAATTAGTGATAAAAACAAAAGGAAGAAACTTGGCTTAATAGAAAAAGCAAGAATGCCTAAGCTTGAGGAAGATTGTGGTGAAGACTGTATGACGAACTACCTTACCAACGGCATATCGGATTGGGTAAAGGTGGAAACGTTTATTTCTACATCTGAAGATCAAATTGCAATTGCTCCGGGTTCAAAAATAAGTGAAGAGGTAAAAGATGGAAGAAGGCTTTACCATTACAAGGTAGATCAACCTTCTCAAAATTTTTATTCCTTTATGTCGGCGCGATACGACGTTGCTTCTCGAAAATGGAACGGAATTGATTTGGAAGTGTATTACGATAAAAACCATGCTTACAATGTTGAAATGATGTTGGATGCCATGCAAAAATCATTGGAGTATTACATTAAAAATTTCGGGCCTTATTACCACAAACAAGCAAGGATTATTGAATTCCCGAGGTATTCCACATTTGCACAGGCATTTCCAGGCACAATGCCCTACTCAGAAGGGTTCGGTTTTATCATTGATTTGGAAGATGAAGACAACAATGTAATTGATGCCGTAATTGCTCATGAAATGGCGCACCAATGGTGGGCGCACCAAGAAGTTGGAGCTGCCGTGCAAGGTGGAACTATGCTTACCGAAAGTTTTGCAGAATACTCTTCTCTTATGGTCATGAAACAAAACTCTGATCCTATGAAAATGACTGAGTTTTTGAAATACGATTTCAACCGATATTTGGAAGGACGAAGTGGAGAACGACGAGGTGAAAATCCGTTATACAAAGTTGAAAATCAACAATATATTCACTATGGAAAAGGAAGTATAGTTATGTATGCTTTGCAAGAATACATAGGCGAAGACAAAGTAAATAATGCCTTACGTTCCTTTTTAGGTTCGTCTAAATACAAAACACCGCCCTACCCTACTACTTATGATTTTCTAGCTTGTTTGGAACCCCAAGTTCCCGATAGTTTAAAATATTTAATTACCGATTGGTTCAAGGAAATTACTTTGTATGATTTTAGGTTAAAAGAAGCCGATTACCAAAAGGTGAACGACGAAAAATATTTGGTTAAAATTCAATTTGAAGCTATTAAAACCTATTCTGATTCTATTGGCAACAACAAAGAACAACCTTTAAACGAATGGGTAGATATAGGAGCTATGACCGTTGATGACGATAAAATATTATTGACTGTAAATAGAATTAAAGTCGATAAAAAAGAAATGACTTATTCTTTTGAAACCAATGAAAAACCTGGCAAAATTGTTATTGACCCTAAAAGGTTATTGATTGAAAGAGTAATTAAAGATAATTCGAAAACTGCTGAGGAAGAAGAGTAGTTGTTGGTTGCTACCTTACCTTTGTTACTAATAAATGAAAACACCCTGAATGACAACAATGGTTTATTTAACAAAGAAATAAGCAATCAATTAGAATCTTTAGAAAACTCTAAAGATTTCTAGGCTCGGTTAGTACGCGACCCCTTGTATCTCTTTTATATAGTGTGTTTTTTTTAAAAATTGCTTTATCTGTCAATGTTTGTGTTTATCATTATTTTGATTAATAGTTATGTTGCATAAATAAATTGACGATTGAGTCTATAAAATCCGATACTTGCGATTTTAAATGTTGATTGTTCTAAAGGTCAAATTTATTCTCGGACTTTTTACTTTTTTAGTCGGTGGCAAACGATGAAGCCAATTTGTTTGTGTTTGACCTTTCATAACCAATAAACTACCTTTTTCTAAATGGACGGAAACAGTTTGTTTTGTTTCTTTATTTTTAAATAAAAATTTGCGTTCTGCTCCAAGACTTAATGAACCAATTGCACCATTTTTTTTCAAATCTTTTTCGTCGTCACTATGCCAAGCCATTCCCTCGTCCCCGTTATGGTATAGATTGAGCAAACAAGAGTTGAATTTTTCTCCTGTTTTATTTTCTATAATTTCTTTGAGTTCTAAAAGTTCTTTAGTCCAAGGTAGAGCCAATTTAGTAGTCTTTGAATACGTATAATCAAATGGTTTATCCCCATACCAAGCTACTTTCCGTTTCGTAATAATCAATTTTCCAAAAATAATTGCTTTATCATTGTCCCATTGAATATTCTGTAATAATTGATCGAAATAATTTTGAGCCTTTTCGATGTTCATTACTGAACCATAAAAATTTACTTCTCCGTCAAAAGGTAAAAGATTAGTATTTTTTGATTCGTTAAATAAGTCCATTTTTCGAAATTTTATAGTCAATATCTAAACAATTTCCACAAGTTCTAAATCCAAATTTTTTAGTCTGTTCGATTGTATTAAAAAAAATACGGTTTTTTATTTTTATTCTTTTACCGAATTAGCATTGTAAAGTTCCGTAAACTCCCAGATTGAAATTTTCACCATAAACAATTTCTTTTTGTTCGATTCTTTTATAAAGTTTGGCATCATCAAAACCTTTATATTTTATAATTCCTAGATTCAATTGCTAGTGCAAGTTTTAGAAATTAATATTCCCTCTGGTTTTAAACCAGAGGGAGTATTGAAAAAAATCTAAAGTTTGTGTTTATGACATACAAACAATTTAATTTTTGAGCAAAGGTACAGCATAGAGGCCATGCTCAAATTAAAGACCTCGAAGAGGAAACTAATTATTACTGTCCCTTCATAAAATCAGAGACTAATTCGTTTAGCTAGAGACTTAAAAAAAAACTCCCTATTAGTTGTCTTTTAGAACATACCTTTGGCAACTTTTTACAAGGATTGATGGAAGATAATGAACATGTGCCAAAACTGGCAATAGTTTTATTGAGCTATAACAGTTTAGAATTAATTAAAAAATTCCTTCCTAAAGTTATTGAGCATACTCCACAGACCAAAGAGTACGAATTTGTTGTTGTTGATAACGGATCAGTTGATGAAACTAGAGCTTATGTTAAAGAAAATTTTCCCAATGTAAGGCTTATCAGAATTGATATAAATAAAGGGTTTACCAATGGGTATTGCGCTTCACTTCCCAAAATAAAAGCCAAATATTATTGCCTACTAAGTTCCGATATAGAAGTAAGCAAAAACTGGACAGAACCGATCTTGGAATTAATGGAAAGCGACTTGGAAATTGCCGCTTGTCAACCAAAAATCATGAGTTTTGACAAACGAAAAGAGTTTGAATATGCTGGTGGAGCTGGAGGAATGATTGATCATTTAGGTTATCCATTTTGCAGAGGCAGACTTATTAATTTAGTTGAAGAAGATCATGGACAGTACGACAACATTCAGGAATCTTTTTGGGCTTCTGGTGCCAGCCTTTTTATACGTGCCGATTTGTACCATAAAGCTGGTGGTTTAGATAATGACTACTTTGCCCACATGGAAGAAATTGATTTATGTTGGCGACTAAAAAACATGGGTTACAAAATCATGTTTCATCCCGATTCTAAAGTGTATCACATGGGTGGATTTATTATCAAATATGGATCGCCAGGAAAGGTATATAGAAACCACCGAAACAACTTGATAATGATGCTTAAAAACCTTCCACCCTTGCAAGGGGCTTGGAAGATTCCACTTCGTTTTTTTATGGATTTTATTACCATGTTAAAAATGATACTCGATGGAAATATAAAAACTGTACCCGCGGTTAGTCGCGCTCATTTTCAATTTTTGATTCATTTGCCAAAATGGTTGGCCAAAAGAAGTGAAGCAAAAAAAATGTGGAAAGACCAAAACCTTCGAGCTGTTTACCCCAAAAGTATGGTATGGCAGTTTTTTGTAAAAGGAAAGAAAAAGTTTAACGATTTAGATTGGAACCCATAATTTAAATCACGAATTAATTTCGTGAGTTTCTATGATTAATATTTCAAAAATATCAGTTTTTATAGCTGGACGCGATTTATTTAAAGACGTGTCGTTTACTATTAGACCAAAAGACAGAATTGGACTTACAGGAAAAAATGGAGCTGGTAAATCCACTATTTTAAAAATTATTTCTGGGGTTCAACAACCCACAACGGGAAGTATTGACATTACCGTTGGAAAAACAATAGGATACCTACCACAGGAAATGAATTTTTCCTACGATCAGTCGGTATTTGGTGAAACCATGGCTGTTTTTAAAGAAGTTCTTGATTTAGAAAAAGAATTGGATGATATTACTCATCAATTGGAAGTAAGAATAGACTATGAGTCAGACTCATACAGTGAAATTATTGAACGACTGAATGAGATTCATGTAGTTTTAGGAACACTCGATTCAGATAAAATTGAAAGTAAAGTTGAGAAAATATTAAAAGGACTAGGCTTCAAAAGAGAAGAGTTTAAAAAACCATTGAACGAATTTAGTGGAGGCTGGCAAATGCGAGTAGAATTGGCTAAAATTCTTCTAACAGAACCCAGTTTAATATTATTGGATGAACCTACCAATCACTTGGATATTGATTCAATACTTTGGCTAGAACAATATTTTAATAATTATCCCGGTGCAATCTTACTTATAAGCCACGATAGAAGGTTTTTGGATAACGTAACCAATAGAACCATTGAAATCGTTTTTGGGAAAATTTACGATTACGCAGTACCTTATTCTAAATACCTGATTGAAAGACAAGAACGATACGATAATCAAATTGCGACTTTTAAAAACCAACAAAAATATATTGAAACGCAGGAGCGGTTTATAGAACGATTTAAGGCTAAAGCTTCAAAAGCCAAGGCTGCACAATCTAAAGCGAAACAACTGGACAAATTGGATAGGGTTGTATTGGATGACTTCGATACTCAATCCATTAAATTCTCTTTCCCACCTGCTCCCCGATCTGGCGAATTGGTTTTGGAAGTAAAAAAATTGACTAAAGCCTATGGCTCAAAAACAGTTGTAGAAAATGTAAACCTAAAAGTTTTGCGCGGTGACCGAATTGCCTTTGTTGGTAAAAATGGAATGGGTAAATCTACTTTGGTTAAAATAATAAACAAGGAAACCGATTATACGGGGTTTTTAGAACTAGGACATAACGTAAAGGTTGGTTACTATGCTCAAATTCAAGAAAAAACCCTTGACCCTAAAGCAAGTGTATTATCTGCATTAGAAGATGAAGCTACCGGAGATTGGACAAAAGGACACAAACTTCGTGGTTTGCTTGGTGCATTTTTATTTAGCGATGCTGATGTAGACAAAAAAGTTCGAGTACTTTCGGGAGGAGAAAAATCAAGATTAGCACTTGCTAGACTTTTGCTAAATGAGGTGAACTTACTCATATTGGATGAACCTACCAATCACTTAGATATGTCAGCCAAAGAGGTCTTGAAGGAAGCCCTTATGTCCTTTGATGGTACCTTAATTGTAGTTTCTCACGATAGAGATTTTCTTGACGGTCTAACGAACGTTACTTACGAATTTAAAAATCAAGGAATACAGGAACATTTAGGTGGAGTAAGTGAATTCTTGAACAAATACAAACACGATCATTTTCGTGAATTTGAAGCTGACAAGGGAAGTAAAACTATGGTTAAAGGAGCGGGCAAGGTGAAAAACAAATCGGAGTCTGATCCCAAACAAGATTTTCAAAACAGAAAAGAAATAGAACAACAAAGTCGCAAGCTTAACAAATCTATAGCGCAGTGCGAAAAGAAAATTGCTGATTTTGAAGAAGAAATTGAAGAGTTTGAAAAGCTAATGGCAGATCCTGATTTTTATAAAAATGATGCCGAATCAAAAGATATGTTTTTTAAACATGGCCAAGTAAAAACCAAACTAGATGCGAAAATGAAAGAATGGGAAGATTTGAGTGAGGAGTTGGATTTGTTAGGGGAATAAAAAATCAAAGACTAAAATCCTTCACGATTTTGTTAACATTGTCAATTTTTATCCAAATAGTATCTTCCCAAATGGATTTGTCTTTTTCTAAAAACTTAACTCCTTTTAAAGAGCTAGAAACAACTGCCTAACGAAGCAAATTTACTTCTCCTATTACAATTTGTGATTGATTGTTTTCTATTTCTTTAAACTTAATTTTCCATATATATAAACCTTGGGCGCACACTCTACCCTCTTCGTTATTTACATTTCCATTCCATCCTTCAGTAATATCGTTACTCTTAAACATTATTTTGTTCCAACGATCATAAATTTCTATTTCAAAACTGTAAACTTGGTCCTTATAAGCTCTAAAACCTTCATTTAAATTATCTGTATTTGGAGTAAAAGTGTTGGGTGCCCATAATGGAGTTGGACAAATCCCAACCTCAAATCTTTCATAACCAATACAACCGTCAGAATCTGAAATTTTAACCAAATATTCTCCAGTTTTCCCGATCACGTAATAGTTACCTTCATATTCATTATTCCATAAAAAAGAATACTTTGATAAATGTGTGTAATCGTATACTAGTTCATTTCCAAAACATAAAATACTATCGCCTATAAAAACACGAGGAATAGAATTGATTTGTACCAATGCTGTGTCACTTCCTTTCCCGCATACATTAAATGCCCTTACCCAATATTTCCCTGTTTTTCTAATACCATAACCTTCCCCTTCTCTTCCATCTTGCCATTCGTATCCAACTCCAAAATCTTTACTTTTTGGAATACCTGCATGAAGCACAAAAGAACTTCCATCACAAATTACTGTATCGGGACCTAAATTAGGCTTGGGTGTAAACATGGTTAACACCTTCTTCGTACTTGTATATGAGCCGCATCTGTTGGTTACAGTTACTGTATAAATTCCCCCATGTTGAATTCTTATTATCTTACCAATGTGTCCCGTATTCCATAAATAGGTCGGATTATTGGGGAATTTTAGTTCAATAGTAAAACCTCTACTATCGCAAAGTTGAGTATCTGCTCCCAAACTAATAACTAAAGGCAAATCATAAAGGACAAATATGTCGTCCTTTGCCACACCACAAATATTTTTAACTTCAACTTCGTAAAATCCTTTTTTGGAAATTGTATATACCGGCAGAGTTGATCCGGTATTCCATTTGTAAGAACTCCCAGAAAATGAAACGTCCAATCGTAGCGATTCACCATTACAAATTGTAGAGTCTCTTGGTAAATTTATTTTTGGAATGTACTCCTCGGTATAGACTACTGTATCTGAATAAATACCACAGGCATTTTTCGCCTCCATCCAATATTTTCCTTTTTCATGAACACGATAAGTTGAATCCGTGCTTCCATCTTGCCAGATTAATTTGGCTCCATTTGTTATTGGATCTAGAAGAACGGTATCTCTAATACATACAACTGTATCAATGCCTAAAAATGGATTTAATGGAGAATCGTACTTAACAAAAACTGAATCCCGCCACTTTCCACATAAATTTTCTGCTTCGGCCCAATATAATCCTCCAGGTGCTCCCGTATAAGTAAACGGCCAGGTCTTTCCATCGCTCCACTTGTATTTCGACCGGGAAAAAAATGCATTTAAAAGTAGAACTTGCCCTTTGCATAATACCGTATCGTTTCCAAAATCAAATTTTGGGATTTTTTCAGGATAAACATTAATTGTATCTCGCATTAATCCACAAACATTATTTACTTGTGCCCAAAATTGTCCACCTGAATCTACGTAGTTTTGAGAGCCAGTGTCTCCATTCCACCAAAGATATTTACTCCCCCAAACTCCAGCAATATCCCATTTTAGTGTATCGCCTTCGCACAAAACGTGATCGGTACCTAGGTTCACCGTATCGGGAAACAAACTATCAATTTTAACTGTATCGTATCCTTCTCCACAATAATTAAAAACTTTAGCCCAATACTTTCCTGGATTATTAATTACTAAAAAGCTATCTCGAGAACCGTTACTCCAAAGAGCATAAAAAACATTTGTATTAACTTTAAAATTCAATGTATCTCCATTGCACAATGAAGTATCTGGTCCCAAATCAATAATTGGAGGCGGAGGCACAACTAATGTATCTATGAGCGTATCCGTAATACAGGGATAAACTATTATAGCCTTAATCTGATATATTCCTGTTTTTGTATATTGATGTATAGGATTTTGCTTGATTGATGTATCACCATCACCAAAAAACCACTTAAACGAAGTCGGTTTACCTCGTATCAAAGATTTGAATTTAACTGTATCTCCCTGGCAGATAGTGTCATTACCAGTAAAAAAGTTGGTGTAAGTAATACTATTTGCTAAATCAACTAAAGACGCGCCAGTCGCATAACCATAAGAAACTGCTCTTCCATACCCCATGCTGTAAGCGATAAATCCACAACCAGTTGTTTCGAGCCGATGTGCACCTGGTTTTATTCTTTCCGTTTTATAAGCATATTTTGAGTTTTGGGTAAATACACGCCATTTGGTCATTTTCAAACTGTCTAAAAACATTGCCCCAGTATCTGCAGTCCGTGTTAAAACATGTACAAAATGACTGTCAAGGGCTGACGTGTCCACTGCAAAAAAAGAAATGGAATCTAAAAACATTTGTTCTGTTGCATTTAACATTATCATGGATGGATCAGTATTGTTATAACTTGTGCAGCTTCCCTGACCTGTTACAAGAAAATGCGCTGCTGCTACCGGCTTATTGCTCGTGTAATTTCTAATTTGTGTAATGGTTTCATCATAGAATTGTCCCGCACTAAGCGTCCTCCTAAGCACACCATCCCGGTATACTCTAGTTGTATCTTTATGCGCTACAATTCTCACATAGTCCCTACCTACATTAGGAGTTGGTACAACAAAATAATCCTTTCCCCAAGTATTTGTAGGAAACATACCTTCCATTAATGGGTCTGAGTTTGGAGTACACACTATTGTTGACCAAACATTTCCCGAGTATACTGCGAATTTTTTTCCGTTTTTGGATGAGATTAACGTTCCTGTTAAATCATCAAGTGCTGATCTAGCTTGAGCTTGGTATACATTATTAGGAGGAATAGTAACTGTATAAGTAACATTTCGATTTCGTCCTCCTGCTATGTTTGCAGTTGGAGTAATATTTACAACTGCAGTATCTCCAATTGCGACAACTACAAATTCTGATTCTTGCAGCCCACCTTTCGTTTCTGATTTATAACTTATCGCTCTGTAACTTTTGCCTACTGATCTATTTGGAAGAATGAGGGAAGCTTCGTGCCTAAAAGCATGGTAGGTTACTGCAAAAACAACAACATTATCGTTTGAAACTATTTTTATCGATTTGGCAGCATTTAAATTAGACCCAATAATGGTAACCATACTAGAAGGTAAATTAACCCTTGCAACTTCCCCTGCCTTAATACTAAAATTTTGAGTCCAACTTTGCCCGGGAATCGATACCGTTCCACTAGTACTATCATTTCCAGTAATATTTACCCAATAAACAGCGCGAGATTGATCATACATTTCTGGATAAGCAAACCAAAATTCTTTACCCGAATTGGTGACAAGTTGCGCAATTGATTGCGCACTAATTAGAAGAACAAATAGAAAAAAGAATAAACGTTTAGTCATTCTACTTAAAATTATCCAAACGCTAGATTAAAGCTTTTCATTCTTAAATTATTTGCTAACAAATTTAACATTACGAAAAGAAGAATAAAGTATTATTATCCTATATAAATTCATAGTTTGAATATCTTAACGAATTTGGAAAAAGTATTCTACCTAACCAAATTAACTTCTCCTATTACTATTTGAAGTTGGTTATTTTCTTCTTCTCTGAATTTTACTTTCCAAATATACATCCCTTGAGCACATACTCTACTTGGGTCATTGTCCACTGTACCTTGCCAGCCCT
>CAWUST010000005.1:0-52510 GCA_963925495.1 uncultured Flavobacteriales bacterium
CGATAAAAACACTAGTTGCAATCAAGTGGTTCCAAATTCCTGATGGTCACTTTTAAGGTCTTTTGCAATTTCATTTAATTCTTTTTCTTTTTCAAATTCAACAAAAATGTGGCTCTGGACTAATATTCTTGGATTTATTGATAAATGAAAAATTTCTTTATAGACTTCTCTTTTAATTTTATTATTAAAGTTGTTGTCTTTCTTTAGACTCTTTTTATAGGTAATCCAATTAGAAATTAAAATAATGGGATAGAATAATATCATTAAGAGTACAGATGTTGATTTCACTTTTGTAGGTTCTATGTGTTTTATTTTAAAACCACTTAACTTTGCGAAGCACCTTAATTTTAGGATTCCAATTAAAAAGATATGGCCATAATAGATTTCGTCAGTTATGTTCTGCTTAGACATCCAAACGCTATCTAATTCATTTGGGGCTATAATAGAGCTGAAACGTTCACTTTCAGAAAGGAAGTAACTCATTTTAGCTCTTAAGTTTGAGTAATTTGGAGTGGTTATAATTAACCCACCACCCTTTCGTAAAACTCGATTAAACTCTTTAAGTGCTCCTAATTGATCAGAAAAGTGTTCAATCCCTTCTTGACAAATGAGATAATCAGAGCTGGTATTTTCAATAGGAATTCCTTCAGAAATGTTTGCTCTTTTGCAATCTAGTCCCTTAATATTAAAATATTCTGGAAATAGATCAAATGGCAGTGGAAAAGAACCTATTTCTTTTAATAGTCTTGAGGTTATTCCATTTCCCGCAGGGAAATCAATGAAAATTTTGTTGGAAAATCTGTCCTTGTTTTTGAGCAGATATTTCTTCACATAATACTTAATACTAATGGGGTTTTCTTCGTAATTCATTTAGTCTTAAGCTTAATTAAATCGCTAATATATAACAATCACACTAGGTTGAACACTTCAGTATAATTAGCAATTAATTACGGGTAACGAAACCAATAGAATTTATGGAAATAATGTTGTATTTAAATATTGATAGAAAATATTTAATGATACTGATATGGCCGATATAAGTACTTTAAAAATAAAAAGCCCCAATGGATTTTCCATTGGGGCTTTTTTTTAAATATTGAGAAAAGAATTATTTCTTTTTCTTTTCTTCTTTTTCCATACTAGCTTTAAGAGCACTAAGTGCATCTAAATCACCAAGAGTAGATTTTTCCATACTAGAAGACAAATCTTTTACTGCTTTACGAGCATTAGCAGAAGATGATTTCTTAGTTTTTCTCTCTTCTTTTTGTTTTCCTTCTTGCTCACCTTCGTGAATTCTAGAATGAGAAACAATAATTTTTCGAGAATCTTTATTGAATTCAAGAACTATGAAGTTTAATTTTTCTTCTACTTTTACTTTAGAACCGTCTTCTTTTACTAAATGACGACCAGGAGCGAATCCTTCAACACCATAAGGAAGAGCAACTAAACCACCTTTGTCAGAAAGAGACAATAATGTACCTTCATGAACAGAACCTTCAGTAAATACTGTTTCGAACACTTCCCATGGATTTTCTTCCAATTGTTTGTGTCCTAAACTTAATCTTCTGTTGTCTTTGTCTACTTCCAAAACAATTGCTTCAATTTCTTCTCCTACTTTAGTAAACTCACTAGGGTGATTTACTTTTTTAGACCAAGAAAGATCAGAAATATGGATAAGTCCATCAACACCTTCTTCTAACTCAACGAATACTCCGAAGTTTGAAAGGTTTGTTGCTTTTCCTTTAACTTTAGAATCAACAGGGAATTTAACTTCAATTCCTTCCCATGGGTCTTGAGTAAGCTGACGAGTAGATAAAGACATTTTTCTTTCGTCTCTGTCTAGTGTCATGATTTTAGTTTCTACTTCATCTCCAATTTTAAAGAAATCTTGAGCAGTTCTTAAGTGTTGACTCCAGCTCATTTCTGAAACGTGAATCAATCCTTCTACACCAGGAGCTATTTCAACAAAAGCACCGTAATCGGCAAGAACAACAACTTTTCCTTTAACTGTATCGTCAACTTTAAGTTTTTCATCTAGGCTATCCCAAGGATGTGCTTGAAGTTGTTTTACACCAAGTGCAATACGTTTTTTGTTATCGTCAAAGTCAAGAATTACAACATTAATTTTCTCATCTAATTCAACAACTTCTTCTGGGTGATTAATACGTCCCCAAGAAAGGTCAGTAATATGGATAAGTCCATCAACACCACCAAGATCAATAAATACACCGTAAGAAGTAATGTTTTTAACAACACCTTCTAGAACCTGTCCTTTTTCAAGTTGGCTCATTATTACAGCTTTTTGTTCTTCTAACTCAGCCTCAATAAGTGCTTTGTGAGATACAACAACGTTTCTGAACTCTTGGTTAATTTTAACCACTTTGAAGTCCATTTCCTTATTTACATACTGATCGTAATCGCGAATAGGTTTCACATCAATTTGAGAACCAGGAAGGAATGCTTCAATACCAAATACATTAGCAATTAAACCACCTTTAGTTCTACATTTAATTAGACCTGTAATAATTTCTCCAGTTTCTAGAGCTTGATTAACATGCTCCCAAGCTCTCATAGTACGAGCTTTTTTATGAGAAAGAACTAACTGACCAGTTGGGTCTTCGGTTTTTTCAACATAAACTTCAACAGTGTCACCTAATTTAAGATCTTGGTTATATCTAAATTCATTAGAAGAAAGAACTCCGTCTGATTTATAACCAATATTTACAACCACTTCTTTTTTAGTAATGGTAGAAACAGTTCCATCAATTACTTGATGATCTGCAATAGAAGTTAAAGTTTCTTTATAAATATTCGTTAAATTCTTTTTTTCTTCAGCTGAATAAATGTCTTCAGAATCACCGAAAGTTTCCCAATCAAAATCTTCAAGAGGATTTACATCTTTAAAATCAACTACAGGAGTATCTTCTATTATAATTTTCTCGAAAGCGGGTGCTTCCTCAACTTCTACTTCTGCAACAAATTCTTCTTCAGTTATTTTATCAGTAGCTTCAACATCAATTTTGGCAGATTTAGATACAGATCTAGTTCTTTTCGCTTTTGGCGCGTCAGAAGTTTCTGCTACAGCTTCTTTCGTTTTAGCTTCTTCTTTAGGAGCTTCAACTTCTTTCTCTGTTTTTACTTTTTTTACTGCTTTTGCTGCTTTTGCTGGTGTTTTTTTTGTTTCTGCTTTAGGAGCAGCTTCAGTTGCCTTTACTTTTTTTTCGGCAGCTTCTTTTTTTTCTTCAGACATATTGTCTTTCTTGTATCTCGACCTGCAGAAGAGGTAAAGAGGATTTAACTTACTGTTTTCCGCTTAACAGTTTTCGGGCGGCAAAAGTAGTACAAGTTTTCTGGTTTGCAAAGGTTTAGGGCTGTTGTTTTTTAAAGATTTTTAAAGGGCTTTTGAATGTGTTTTTTTTAGGGTCTTTTGGGATTGTGGATATTGGATGGCGAATAGTGCTGGGTAGTTAAATTTAGACCAACATTCACTTATCACTTCCTCTTATTCTTCGTATTTCGCCTCTTCTTTTTCATTTCCACATCCCTTTCCATTAAGGCTTTCCAGTCGTGACTGCCATTATCGGTAAAGAGTATAGCTTCTTCAACTGCAGATTTATCAATTTTCATTTTTTGGATTGGTACAGTATTGTAAGATTCAATTTCTTTGAGCATTTCTTTTTCACTCTCGCTGCAAAAGGTTAAAGCTTGTCCTTTGTTTTTTCCTCGTCCGGTTCTTCCTACTCGGTGTGTGTAGTTTTCGGCTTTGTCTGGTAGGTCATAGTTTATAACAAAATCAACGTTAGGAATGTCAATTCCACGGGCACTAACATCCGTAGCAATTAGAATTCGCAATTCACCAGTTCTGAATTGATTTAAAACGGTTTCGCGCTCTGCTTGTTCTTTGTCTCCATGTATGGTGTCAGAAATTATGGCAACTCGTTTCATAGCAGCTTTAACCCGCTCGGCTCTAACTTTGGTTCGTACAAAAATCAAAAATTTATAATCTAGATTTTCTTTAAGAATACGCTCCAGTATAAAACGTTTATCGTCCATTTCAACATTGGTCACCGCATGTTTTACATTTTTAGAAACGGGGTCTTTTGGAGAGATTTGTATTCTAATAGCATTGGTTACTAGAGAGTAAGCTAATTTTTTAATTTTCTCATCAATGGTTGCAGAAAAGAAAAGTGTTTGTCTTTTTTTTGGTAAATATCGTATTAAGTCTTCTATGTCTTTGTAAAAACCCAACTGAAGCATGTGGTCAGCTTCATCTAAAACCAAGGTTTCTATATTGTTTAGATTTATATAACCCTGACTCGCTAAATCGAACATCCTTCCAGGAGTAGTCACTAGAATATCAATTCCTTTAATTAAAGATTCTATTTGTGGATCTTGGTCTACACCACCATAAATACAGGTTGTTCTTATTTTAGTGTTTCTAGCTAAACTATGAAAAACCTCAGTTATTTGAAGCGCTAACTCTCTGGTAGGAACCATTATGATTGCTCTAATTCCAGGAGTTTTGGTTTTGCTTTTAATTTCTTGAATCTTGCTAATTAGCGGAATTCCAAATGCTGCAGTTTTTCCAGTTCCCGTTTGAGCTACTGCTAACAGGTCCTCATTTTTTAAAACATGCGGAATACATTTAAATTGAATATCAGTAGGGCGGTTAAACCCCATTTTTTCAAGATTAGCTTTTAATTCTTTTGATAAATTGTATTCTGAAAATTTCATGTAAAAAATAATTGCTGCAAATGTACTCCCTTAATCATTGCCTTTTATATCAAGTTAATCTTGGTTAATGGATTAATTGCTTTCTTTTATTTAAAAATGAATTGTTGCGTATTGTCTTCGTTTAGTTGAAGATCATAATAATGAAAAGGTAATTTATTAGATTATTAAGAAATGCCTTATTTCGTAGATAGAACCCTTCAAACACAATAAATACAGTATTGAAAATTACCGTCCTAATTTTACCTTTCTTTTGCAGAATGATAAGTGGAATAAAAAACCAAAGAAATATACTGGATAAACTTAAGATTGAAAATCTTAATGAAATGCAAGAGGAAGCTCAAAATGCAATTCATTCTAATCCAGAAGTAGTTCTCCTATCACCAACAGGAACAGGTAAAACATTGGCTTTTTTACTTCCCATAATAGCAGAATTAGATTCGGAATGTAAAGAAATACAGGTGCTTATTTTAGTTCCATCCCGTGAACTTGCAATTCAAATAGAGCAAGTTATTCGTGAAATGGGAACGGGGTACAAAGTAAATGCTGTTTATGGTGGACGATCAGGGAGTAAGGATAGGTCAGAACTAAAACACTTGCCAGCTATATTAGTTGGAACGCCTGGTCGGGTAGCCGATAGATTGAGAAGGGATGGGTTTTCGACTGAGTACATCAATACGATTGTGTTGGATGAGTTTGATAAATCTCTTGAGATTGGTTTTGAAGAAGAAATGCGAGAAATTATGGAGGCTCTTTCCAAAATTCAAAAAAAGGTTCTTACTTCTGCGACCAACGGAACCGAAATCCCTGATTTTGTAAGGCTTCGAAATCCAATTACTATTGATTATTCAGATGAAGGTGGTTCTAAGCTGAAATTAAAAACCGTTATATCTGAATCAAAAGATAAACTGGATAGTTTAGTTGATTTATTAAGTTTTATTGCATTTAATTCTAGCTCGCCATCCGAAGGTCAACCTCCTGGAATAATCTTTTGCAATTTCAAAGATTCTATTGATAGGGTTAGTGAATATTTAGAAGATAAAGGAATTAGCCACGGTTGTTTTTATGGAGGTATGGAACAAAAGGATAGAGAAAGAGCTTTGATAAAATTTAGAAATGGAACCCATCAACTTTTACTTGCAACCGATTTAGCTGCACGTGGATTAGACATTCCGGAATTAAAATTCATAATCCATTACCATCTTCCAAACAGAAAAGACGAGTTCACCCATAGAAATGGACGTACCGCTCGAATGAATGCAGATGGAACCGCTTATATAATGAAATGGCGACACGAAGATTTACCAACTTATATTGAAAATTCAAGTATTGTAGATATCGATAAATCTCCGTTACCTGAAGCCTCGAAATGGAAGACTCTTTTTATATCAGGAGGGCGAAAGGACAAAATTTCGAAAGGAGATGTTGCAGGTTTGTTTTTTAAACAAGGAAAATTAAAAGGAGATCAACTCGGCGTTATAGAATTGAAACACGATTGTGCTTTTGTATCCGTTGAAGAATCTAAAATAAATCAGCTATTGGGTTTTGTGGATAATAGCCGATTGAAAAAGAAAAAGGTAAGAGTGACTATGATTTAGTTTATTCGGTTAAATAGCTGTTTCTTGTTAGGCTTAAAGGTGAAAAACAAGTAACAAATATTTACACACCGAATCAAACAGATCCCCATAAGTAGCTCAAGGAGAAACTAATCTTTCTTTTTCCTTTCAATAGTGCCAGTAATTCTAGGTCGAGAACGTTTGTGTTTAACTGATTCTACTTTTTCTTCTTTCGATTCAAAAGCACGTGGAATTCCGTATTTTTCAGTCTTTGGCTCTTTGGGTTTGTATTCACTTTTCGGTTTCCTTTCCATAGGGCCTCTTTTGTGAATTACTAATCCATTTAAAAAATTGCGTAATATTTGGTCTTGAAGCACCATAAATTTAGGATGGTCTTCTGCTCTGAAAAAGGCTCCTAGTTCACTTTTAGAAGTATTGTAGTCTACCAATTTTAGAATATTTACAATATCTTCATCCCTTAATTTTAGAGCAACTCTAAGTTTTTTTATAATGTCGTTATTCGTAAGAGCCATACAGGAATTTGTTTTTAATTAAAAAGGATTTCAATACTGCAAAAGTAATATCAATTAGGAATGAAAACGACCAAATTATATTCTAAATATTATTACGTTTTATGAATTTAAAGTTATTACCGTAGCCCTAGTTATGTTAATAATTTAAGGTGATGTAAAACTTAATAGGATAACGAATATATCGGGTGGTTTGGTTCTTAATTGGTATAGGTCTTGTTCTAGGAGGATGGAAATGCAGATTTAATCTTTTCCAAATCAATTTCCTCTTCTCAGGAAACAAAATGCGGAATTTACCAGTTCTTAGTCTTCGTAGCCTGTTTACTAGTAGACATGTCGGCAAGGGAATAAACTCGAAAATCACGTTTTCCTTCGCTATTATTAGTAGATAATATTTTATTGCAAGTTAGAATAGAATTAGCGAAAATGAAATACCCTTTGTTTTTTCTTCTGTTACCGGAACAATCAAAAAATCTAATTTATCGTGGATATGAAAAGGGGCTCCAATTTTTTCGGAGTTTTTTTCGCTTTTCTAAAATGAATAAATTTTTGGTTCAGTAAAAATGTACATGCACTGTATTCTTGGCTTTCCGATTCTGTCGTAATTGAATCGATTTTAAGATTTGCAGGAATACAACAAATTACTTAAATTTTTTTAGACTTCCGTCTAACTCAGAAACTTGTTTTTACAAATCGTTTCACTATACGATTTCCATTTTTTAAATGACCAACGAGTAAATAACTTCCTGGATTTAAGTTACTGGTATTTATCTTATTATCCTTTATATTACCTTCGGAAATCAATTCCCCTTTTACTGAATAAATTTCAAAATGGGATTCTATATTTCCAATTACAGAAAGCTCGTTTACACAAGGGTTTGGAAAAAGAAGAAGAGAATAATCCTGTTCTATGTTTTCTTGAGTTGATATTATGGTGTCAATTATTTCCTCAATTTCAAAATCCCAAATTCCTCTACCAAAAGTTGCAAATCGAGCGATATTAGATTTTGGCAAATATTCCACATCCCAATACACTTGGTCTGGGTTTTTTACTGAATTTGAACCATGAATAGCAGACCATTTGTTTTCTGTTTTTGAATACACAAATGGACCAACTTCAGTTGCAGCAAAAATTAGGCTGCCAGTTGAATTTCCAACTATTTTGTGAACGAGAGTAGAAGGAAGACCATCCGCCATTGCTTGCCAATCTCTGCCTTTATTCGAAGAAAAATATACAGGTGCATTTGAATATCCACTTCCTGAAACATAAACGTGGTTTTCGTTGGATGCAGAAGCGTAAATACATGAACCATACAAATTATGAGGCCCAGGTCCATTGAAAAAAGAAGCTCTATTCCATTTAAAACCAGCATCAAACGAATAATAGAAATTGCCTTTATTAGTAATAGCATACCAGACAATGCTGTCCATTGGTGAGATACTTAATGCCGATAGAAACTCTTCTTTATTTCGATCAATATTGAAGTTGAATTTTCTTGTTTTCCAATTTATTGCTCCTGAATTAAGTTCTAATTCAATAATTACCGATTTTTTATCCGGATCACCTTTTCTGTGTCCTCCAATAAGGTAGGCTTTTTTAATAGTTTTAGGATCTGCAATAACTGGTGGTAACCAAATTGAAAAAGAAAATGAATCGGTAAAATTCCAAAGATTCGAAATAGTTGAATCGATTTCGGGGTTGGAGTAATTAGCAACATAATTGGGATTAGAGAACCAGATGGACTTACCACTATCCGCACTTGAAAGATGTCCGAAATCACCACTGGCAGTTTGTTGAAATGATAAAGGTCTTTTAAAAGTATCGTTTTTTGTACGTTGAAAACCTTGGTCTTGAGAGCCAACGTAAATAATTTCTTCTTTTGTTTTTTCTGTATAAAGAGAGTAGTATTGAGCGGTAAAATGGTCCTTCAAACTTATATTAGAAACAGTTTTTAGTTGGTCGTATGAAACGTATAATCCTCCATCCGTTCCTATTAAATGAATTTCGGATTTATCCTTTTTTTCGAAGCGACCAATGAATGGAATGTCGGCATGTAAGGAGTCTTTATGGTTTTTGTAATACCCTTTCCAATCGTTTTGCTTGTTCCATAATTTCCCGCCATTCCTAGTTGTAAATAATTCTACACCGCCATAAAATATAGACGCAGTGTCAATAGAGCTATAAGACATGCTATTGCTAGAGAATGCTTTTTCAGTTAGTTTGCCTCGTTCTGTCCAGGAAGTTAGATTTCCATTACTAATATAAATAAGCTCACGAACGTTGGCAATTAACCTCAAACTATCTCCTATACGTCCTCCGGTGAGCATGACTTCACCCCAAATTAAGGGAAAAGCAGGTTTTGTAAAATTAAACTTACCGGTTTTCCCATCTATTTCTGCAATAGAATCTCTGAAATAAAAGTAGCTAACGGGATCCGTACTAGAAATAGAGTGGAGGTCGAAATTGATAAAAGGTCCATAAAATGCTGGATCGAAAGTCTTTATTTTAGAAAAAGATTTAGCTCCGTTATTAGAAAAATAGAGGGAATGAATTTCTTTTTTTAGAATTGAATTCCATTCTTTACAGAATACCAAAAATGAACTATCGGCACAAGTTATCATTTTTCGTATCGTTCCTTCTTGGTTTAATTCTTCCAGTCCAGTTGATTCACTCCACGTATTTAAATTATCGCTGCTATAAAAAACACGACCAAATGAAGTTGCCACTACTATCGTTTTGTTGCCGCCATTTTTTATTTCATCCATGGCAATTATTCCATCTATCCTGTGGTGATCATTAAGAGTGTTCCAAGATATTGTATCCAGATGAGTTGACCATATTGTTCCACCAGCAGAAGCTACTTTTATTTCATTGGAAGAGCTGTCATAAATTGCAAAAACTATTCTGCCTGCTTGGTTTAAGGCTCCTTTTTCAACCCATTGTCCCTTTAAGAATGCAGAAGAATCTCCACGATTCCCGAAGTTGTTTGTGCTTCCTAAATATTCCAAGTCTTTTTGACGCCAATTAACTCCTGCTTTGACGCTGTGCATGGCTTCATACCACTTCGATTTAGCTTTTAACTCTTTTAATTCATCTGAAGTACTTTTGTTTTTTGAGTAGATGTATACGGGATCACTTGGTGGAGTGAAAACTAGATTATTTGATTCTTCAAATGAAAAATTAAAATAACCATAAACTAATAATCCTAGAATAATGGTAGCCCGAATTGCAAACTTCATATTGGTGCTAAATTAAGCTAAGTTGGCTGTTGTAGCTGTTAGGATTAATAAATTTAAAACAAGCTTTATTGAATCAATAAGGGTTGATAATCAAATAAATCCAACTCTTTAATAGCTTCAGCTACTTTTTGTGGAACCAATTCTTCCCAACCTTCTTCGCCATTTTTTATCATCTCAAGTACTTGATCTGAAAAAATATGCATTTTAGAAGTATCGGCATTCTCAATATCTTCAAGTTTGTTGTTATCCCTTAAGTAACTTAATAATCCAGTTAAATTAGACTCTAGTACAATGTTTTTCGAAGAAATTAAAGTTTTGCCATTTTCTTTTAAAGTTGGGTAAACAAACAATTTAATATTAGTCCCAAAACCAACACCAAATGCCTCAAAAATGCCACCTTTTAAGTTTTCATAATATTTAGGATCGAAGATAGTTTTAAGATTTGAAATCCCCAAAACAACTCCAACTTTGCTCTTTTTTGTAAATGTGGAAATGTATTGGATAACCTTATAATATTTTACATAGTTACTCACCATAACTGTATGTCCAAGGCTACACAGTATATCTACTCTATCTAGAAAGTCCTTATCTCGGATGGTACCGTCAGAACTTAAATCTTTTAAGGTAAGTTCAAAAATGACTCTAATCTGATCCTCTGTTACATCTTCTTCTTCTTTGAAATGCTCCAAACCTTTATTAAGCATGTCAATATTTACATGAGTAACTGGTCGAAATCTACCACGAAGTAAAAGAGCGTTTTTCTTATAAAGTGCTTCTGAAGGTTGTAACACTTCGCCTGTGGGTCCAAAAAGAGCAGCTTCCGTCATTCCGTATTTCACCAAACGAAGTGCCATTAACCTATTGTCAAGATGTTTAAAATCAGGACCTGAAAGTCGAATTGTATTTATTTCAATTTGACTTCGAGATAAGTTGTCGAGCAAAGATTTAAGTAAAGTTTTCGGGTCATGACTATAAAAATAACAAGCGTAGATAAGGTTAACGCCTAATATTCCAAGTGAATTTTGTTGTAATTTTTGGTCGTTGTCATTTAAATTTACGTGTATTATACAATCGTTTGGTGGTGTGTTTGGATTCAATTGAAATCTTAAACCAAGCCACCCATGTCCTTGGTTGGTTTTTCTATAATTTAGAACCTCAACTGTATTACTAAATGTAAAAAACCGAGTTTTATCGGCTCTCTGTGCAAGTTTTCTAGTTATTAATTTGTATTCGAAATTCAGCATTTGTATTAAGCGCGGCTCACAAACATATCTTTCGGATTCACCATATATAAAATCCGAAATTTTCATGTCGTAAGCCGAAAGGCTAAATGCAATTGTTCCACTTGCTCCTCCGACTCTATAGAAATGATTCGCTACTTCTTGACCAGCGCCTATTTCTCCAAAAGACCCATAAATATCTCGATGTAAGTTTATTTTAAGTGCTTTTTCGCGTGTACTTGCTATTCGCTCTCCTGCCATTTTAGTTTAGATAAAGTCTTCTTTTTAGATGCTCTGCAATTAAGGGTGTAAAATTAATAACCTTAACGCAGAAAACCTTTAATAAGTTGGTGGTAGACATCAGGTATTTATACAGGTTCACGAGAAAGATCAGGTTTGAAGTTTTCGTGTTGTTTAATTTCAATCATTATTTGATCCAAAATGTTTTCGGCCGAGTCACCATAATTAATATTTATGGGTTCCTTAAACTCAACTGTTAGTTCAGTACCTTTCTTTTTTATTTTCATTCCCGATTTGTTAAATGCTTTACGGAAACCGTCCAAATTTACAGGCACAACCAGTGGTTTATTCTTTTTAATAATATGAGCAGTTCCCTTTCGGCCTTTGGCATAGGGCTTCGTAGTGCCTTGAGGAAAAGTAACTACCCACCCCTCTCCAAGTGCAGTAAAAATATTGGTTAAATCCTTTAAATCAACTTGACGATTTATTTCTTGGCCTTTTTCTCTCCATGTTCTTTTTATCATTATTGCTCCTGTTTTTGACATGAGCTTTGGCAAAAGTCCACCTTTCATAGTCTCTTGTGCCGCTACATAATAAAAATTAAGAATAGGTCTGAAAATGTACCACATTGGTTTCAAACTAGATTGTCTATTTCTGGCAGCACTAAGTGCAATGTATAATAGGAATACATCCATGAAATAGGTTTGATGATTGCTCACAAAAAGTACATTTGTTTTGGGGAGTTTGTGCAATACCTCCCATCCTTTTACTGAAGTAGTATTAACTCTTAGAAATCGATAAAAAGCAATCGCACCAAAAAATAAAATAAGGATGCGTTTTATAAATAATCTATTACCAAATACGTCTTTTCGAAATAATGCCATTTTCTTTTATAAGCTGAATAATAACAATTTATCCTTTTTTCCTTGTTTGATTTGACAATGTTAATAAATTTGTAGGTTTTCCCGCATAGAAATAAATAAGTTTTAATCTGCAAAATACATTATGCTTCAAATTCTCACAAGATTTAAGGAAAAGTATAAACCTCTATTAAAGAAGGGGTTAATAATTGAAGGAATGGTTGTAGTTGATCATGCTCGGCGAAAAAATGCTATATCGGTAAGCAAACCATTTATTTTCGACAATAGGAATATTCCGACTTCTTTCGACGGAATCCAAGTTAAAAAGAGAATTGTTGGTGAAATGCCTATTGAATTTCAAATTGATAGAACTCAACCAGATTGGCATAAAAAAGAATATATCTGGGCACCTGAAAGATTTGAATTATTTGTAGATCGTGCTTTGGGAGAAATAAAAGATAAGTTAGGTGATTCAAGATTGACGAGAGAAGAAGCTTTAGATGCAGTCTGTTTTGGGAACTTTGAAGAACATGCTCGCAAGGTGAAAATGTTAGTAAGACAAGGAAAAGTTCCTGCTTATAATACAGCTGCACTTACTACTGCATAATTGCACTTAATAATTTTCTAAACTTTTCTTTAAGTTATTTATTATCGTTTCGCGCAAGTGATCCGGTTTTAAAACCTCAACGTTTGCTCCGAACGATTGTATTTGCATTATTAATTCAGGAGTAATAATCAACTTCAACTCTACTTTAATGCCGTTTTTACGTTCTTTTACTGTTTGAGATTTGTGTAATGGCTGGCTTTTTATGTAATTCCCTTGTTGTGTGTTAAATTTTAACTGAATAGTTTCTGGTTTACTATTATCATTGGTAATTCCAATAGAATATTTAAAATAAGTATCGGGATCGAAATCAGAATTAACCCCAAACAACCTATCGTTAAAAATTAGAGATTCAATTCTATCCAGTCCAAAAGTTTTTATTCTGTTGTCTTTTGTGTCAATAGCAATAACATACCAACGTTGTCTGAATTCTTTTAATAAATAAGGTTGAATAATTCTATCTTTTTTTAGTTCTCCATTAAAACTTTGGTAGCCAATATTTAATTCTTCTTTGTCTTTTATGGCTCGTAAAATTTCCGATAAATATTCACTTCCTTTTGCTTTCGGCTCATCTTCAAATTGCACAAAATGTTCAATCTCACTATCTTCTAAATTTTCTGAAATAGAAATACGTCCAATTATTTTATCAATGGCAGAGCCAAATTGTTTAAACAAATCAATATTTTGAAATTGAGATAAGGTAATCGCAGCAAATTTAATAGCCTCAATGTCTTCATCGTTTAGTGGCATGCTGTCAATAGAATAGTCGGCTTCTTCATAAAAATATCCTTTATATTTTTTGGAATATGCAATAGGGGCGTAGTATCCCAAGCCTTCTTCTGTACGCATGGATCGCAGGTCTTTTTCTATTGTTGAAGATGAAACTCTTTCAAAGTTGCTATTAAATAAAGCTTCTTCGCAAGATTGCCTCAAATCTTCCAAGTTTGGATATGGTTTTCGTTTATCGCCAATTTTTTTATCAATAATACGATAGCGTAAAAGGGCGTATTTATTAGCAGGCATTAGAAATCTAATTTTGACTCAAATGTAAAACGCTACATGGAGGTATTGATAATTATTGAAATAATTTCCCACTTTTTATTCTTGCTTTATTTTTTCCGATTGTAATTCTATTTTCTAATCCATTAATCGGGTTAAAAAACTTAATTTTGCAATTGAGAAATGGAAGTATTAGTAGCAGACGGGAACTTACTGACCCGAGAAGGGATAAAGAGTATAATTGGAAAGCATTTTCCCGATTTCAACCTTATTCCTGCTGGAGATGTAGATGAAATGATTGAAAAATTGGCTTTTCATAAAATAGGATTAGTTGTTTTTGATCCAGAGAGCTTAGATCTAAACTCGAATAGAGTTTTTAAACAACTCAAGAAATTACATCCTATAGATAAATTTCTGGCCATATCCGAAAATCTAAATCAAGATTTTGTCATGTCTATTGTAAAACAAGGTGTTCAGGCTTTTGTAACCAAAGATTGCTCTGAAGAAGAAATTGTGGAGGCAGTAGATAGCACACTCAATGGCAGTAAGTTTTTTTGCAACAAAGTACTTGACCAAGTTATGGAACGAAATACACCGGAGAAATACTCTTGTGACCCAACTATATTAACCAATAGAGAATTAGAAATTATTGTTCTAATTTGTAGTGGTTTAAAAACCAAACAAATTGCAGAAAAACTGATTTTGAGTATTCATACCATTAATACTCATCGTAAAAATATATTAGCCAAACTCAATTTAAGCTCTCCAGCTGAGTTGATTAAATATGCTTATTCCACTTCATTGGTTAAGGCTTAGGTTTTTATATAATTTTTTTAATAATGATTTCCATTGCTAGTTGAAAATTCAACTAGCACAACTAATGCTTTTATTTAGAGTCCTAACTCTTCTAGATAAAACAGATAATAGTTCGGATTGCCTTAAAGAAAGAATAATCACTAAGTATAATTTTCATCCCCGACAAGAAATTTTAATAGTAGTAATCACTCCAAAAACATCAACTCACTAACCAAACCTTCCCAATCTTTTATAATAGCGCGGATAGAACCAACCAATATGCTTGTTTCAACCATAATAGGGGCCCGGTTTTTGTCTTTGCTTACCCATACTATCATTTCTTCGCCAGCATTAAAAATACTACCCTCAATTAGCTTTGGTTTGAATTTATAACATTCTATTTCTCCTTTTTCATCCACCACAATAGTTTCTGTTCCTAAATACTTCACATAAGTGGAATGAACTTTAGCGTCGAGAATTAGTTTTATTGGAATTTCTTGTTTTACCTTATAATCATCATAAGGAAGTAATCGTGCTTGATAAATCATGGTCATTACATCAAAAATTCCTTCTTCATAGACTAGAGCTATTTTTTTAGGTTTCGAATTTCCTGACAGAATTGTGCAATTTACTTTTCCGGTTTTTTTATCAAAAACATAGGAATTATTGATTCGTGTTTTTCCTTCTTTTACATTTCGTTCGAAATAAAAAGGATTTAGTTTTGGGCTAGTATCTGTTATGGAAAGATAAGTGTCGCGAACTTTATACATCCAATCCCATTTTTCCAGAGTCTTACCAGTACTTTTAAACTGAAAGGCAGTTTGGCTTTCATAAATTACGCTATCTATTTTAAATTCTACTTCAGCGGCATTTACCCAAATAAAACCCCAATTATACAGAACCTTATAATTTATTTTTTCGCCAACTTTGAAAACGGAAGTACGAGGAAGGTTATTTTGAGCAAACCCAAAATTAGCAAAAAGTAAAAAAGCTATTACTAGGAGTAGAAACAGCTTTTTTTTATACATTATACTAAAATTAATTTGTGTTATTCATCACCCAAAAGTGGGTCTGGCGCTTCTTCTACCAATGCATTGATATACAAGTTTTGAACGCGAGGCTCTACATTTGAAGTAATAGCAACAGTTTTAGTTTGTTGTCCAATTTGAGTTCCCGGAGAATATTTAACCGTAATTTTCCCTGTTGCTCCAGGAAGAATTGGTTCTTTGGGATATTCTGGAACTGTACAACCACATGATCCTTGCGCATCTTCTATTATTAAAGGTTTATCACCCGTATTTGTAAAATTAAAAACATGAACGTTTTCTGTGTGTTGTTTAATAGTACCAAATTCGTGGGCATCATTATCCCATTTCATAGTTGTGGCAGCAAAAGTAGAGGCGCTTCCTTCTGTTTTATTGGGATCAATTCCCAAACGTAAGTCATCGTCTTGTGGACCTTGTAAAGGTGGTGGAGTAGCTTGCGCTGTATTTCCATTTATCGATCTACGCACTTTTGATTGTTTGAAAAATGTTCCATAAGTCAAGCTAACAGCAATTACTGCTAACAATCCAATTTTTAGGTAATCTCTTGTTTCTGATGTCATAATTTTATTTGTATTGAACTGCAAGTTTATTAAAAGTATTGTCATTAATCACCTCTACCGCTTTTAAAACTGTAGGGTCCACTTCATTTATTATTTGAACATAAGCACCGCTGTTGTACAATCCTCGAGCTATATAGGCTTTTAACAAGTTTGTGATTTGCCGTTTTGACTTTTTTAAATCATCGTTGTTAGGTTCTACTTTTTCTTTTTCACCATAAGCTAAAAAGGCTTCTAGTTTTTCGTCGTTTACTTCATAACCCTTTTGAAAGCTATATTTATCAGGATATGTGGCCAATAAATCTTCTCTTTCAACATCTAAATACCTAAGGCTATAAGAATTAAACACTCCTTTTCTAAGTAAATTTATGTAATAGCTTGATCGCTCTGAAGTATCTAATCCAACAAAAATATCAGGCATAATTCCACCGCCACCATAAACTGTTCTTTTGTTTATTCTGGTTTCGTATTTCAAAGAATCGGGTAAATCAATGCTATCCGAATTCATCATTTCTCCATGTTTAAACCGGTTGTTAAGATCGGCGTAATAATCTTTTTTACCACCAGCATACGATCGTTGAATACTTCTGCCGCTTGGAGTGTAATACCTACTTATCGTTAATCTTACAACCGATCCGTCAGGAAGTTGAAAAGGCTTTTGAACTAACCCTTTTCCAAAAGAACGTCGACCTATAATAATACCTCTGTCCCAATCTTGTATGGCACCAGATACAATTTCACTTGCTGATGCAGAGCCTTCATCTACTAACACAACTAATTTTCCTGTTTGAAAATCACCTCGTTTTGAAGCGTAAGTATCATCTCTTGGAAAAGAACGACCTTGAGTGTAAACTATCAATTGATTGTCCTTTAAGAATTCGTCGGCAAGATTTATTGCCGTGCCTAAATATCCACCAGAATTCCCTCTTAAATCAAGAATTAAATTCTTTAATCCTTCTTTTTGGAGTTGTTTTAATTGTGTTTGAAATTCTTCTACGGTATTTCTAGCAAAACGATTAACTTTAATGTATCCAGTTTTTTTATCAATTAAATAACCTTCATCTACGCTGTAAATTGGAATTTTATCTCTTTTAATGTCAAATTCTAAAACTTCAGAAACTCCATTTCTTTTAATTCCTACATTTACCATACTTCCTTTTGGACCACGTAAGTTTTTAACCACATCGTTATTTGTAAATCCAACTCCAGCAACAGTATCCTTATCTATTGTAATTATTTTATCCCCTGCCATTATACCTAGTTTTTCACTAGGCCCGCCTGCAATTGGACTAACTACTAATATAGTGTCCTTCATAATGTTAAACTGAATTCCAACGCCGTCAAAATTGCCAACCAAAGGCTCATCCATTTTCTTCTTGTCTTTTGCCGAAATGTAGACAGAATGAGGGTCAAGATCTTCCAGCATTTTTACGATAGCTGCATCTGCAAGTGTCATCGCGTCTACTGAATCCACATAAACTTGCGATATAATATTCAACATAGTGTTGAACTTATTCGTCGCCTTTTGAGTTTCTTCATTTTGACCCTGAATAGAGCCAAATGACAATAGAAGAAGGGTGATTACAACAGTAAATTTAGCTTTCATAAAATGAATTTTGATGAGCAACAAATATAATCAGCTTTAAAACGTACTGTTTGTAGGGGGTTCATCATTTTGTAAATTGTGTTAAGCAGTTTGTAGGTCTAGGTCTAATTTGGCTGTCAAACATTAATTTTGGAGCACTAAAATTAGCTTATGATTCGAGTAATAATAGTTTTTTTCTTTTCGATTTTCTTCTTTCAAATTCATGCTCAAAATATTAAAAAAGTTCTTTTCGTTGGTAATAGTTATACTTATTACAATGACCTTCCAGGAACGATTCTACAATTGGCTAGCAGTAAAGGAGATTCACTTTATCAAGAATCGAGTGCTGGGGGAGGGCAGCGATTGAGCGGACATGCAAGTGCTCCAAACACCTACCAAAGTTTTAAAAAAACCAACTGGGATTATATTGTATTGCAAGAACAAAGTCAATTACCTTCTTTTCCAATAAGTCAAGTACAAAGAGATGTATTTCCTTACGCAAAACAGCTTTGTGATAGTATTCATGCTTTACAAAATTGCACCAAACCAGTGTTTTTTATGACATGGGGAAGAGAAAATGGAGATCAACCAAACTGTGGCTTTTACAAACCATTGTGCACTTATGAAGGCATGCAAATGGAACTACGAAAGAATTATTTAAGTATGGCAAATACCAACAACGCCTTTGCTAGCCCAGTTGGAATGGTATGGAGAGAAATACGAAGAAAATGGCCGAATATTAATTTGTACAATGCCGATGAAAGTCACCCGAGGCCAGAAGGAACTTATGCGGCTGCCTGTACTTTTTATGCAGTATTATATGGCAAATCACCAGTTGGGGCTAGTTACAAAGGAGGGCTATCTGCTGCTATTGCCGACAGCATTCAAAAAGCAGCAAATTTTATTGTATTCGATAGTTTGAAAACTTGGAATATCTCTAGAGATATTGTTACTCCCAGTTTTATTTTTACTGCTAAGCATGACACCGTTACGTTTAATTACACAGGATCAACTGCTGATAGTTTATATTGGGATTTTGGAGACGGAAATTCTACTAGAGCTAATTTCCCAACTCATATTTATGGAAGGTCTGGTACTTTTAATGTAACAGTAATTGCTTTTAAAGGATGTAAGTTTATTGATACAAATAAAAATGTAACTGTTGTTGATAGAAACTCGATGGTAAAAGCTGATTTTGTTTTTGTTATAAATAGAAAAAAGGTTCAATTTTCTTATAATGGAACAACGGCAGACTCCGTAAGGTGGTTTTTCGGAGATGGAAAAGAAGACACCGGAATGTTAGTAACACACGATTATAGTAATTGGGGGGTATATAATGCCAAGGTTATAGCTTATTATAAAACTTCAATAGACTCTGTAATTAAAGATGTTGTATTAATTAATCTTCTAGATGGGATTCGAGATAATCAAACCAATAAAGAAAGCGAGTTTTTAGTTTTCCCAAATCCAGTGGAAAAGATGTTATTCGTAAAAAGTGAAAATCAAATTTCTAAAATAGAATTTCTTGATTTTAGTGGTAAATTAATAAAAGAAGATTTACAAATTAATAAAAATGAATACCTAATAAATACTACTTTTTTAGAGCCAGGAATTTATTTACTTCGCGTTACTAAACCCATGGGAAGTACAACTCAAAGAATTGTGAAACTATAATTAAATGAATTACTTTGAATCTGTTTTTTACAGCGCGGTAACTAGCAACCTTACAAATTTTAATTAAAATAATGAAGTACTTATTTTTACTCTTTCTGAGCACAACTTTTATTTTCATTTTTCCAAATGTTCTTAACGCACAAAATGATAAAGTAACGCTTAGCGGCTACATGCGAGATAAAGGTTCTGGAGAAGATTTAATTGGAGCTACTGTTTTTATCCGAGAATTAAAGTCAGGTGTTGCAGCCAATATTTATGGTTTCTATTCAGTTACAATTCCAAAAGGGACTTATACTGTGGAATTCTCCTATTTGGGATATATAACAGATACTCAGCGAGTAAATTTACAGAATAACATTACAGTATCCATTGAGTTAGGTGCTCAATCTACAAATTTGGAAACGGTGGAAATTGTGGCTGAAGCCGAAAATAAAAATGTGGAAGAAGTTCGCATGAGCACGGTAAGCCTAAAAATGGAATCCATAAAAAAAATACCTGCACTTATGGGCGAGGTGGATTTACTTCGGGTTATTCAGTTATTACCCGGGGTTCAAAGTGGAGGAGAAGGTTCCACTGGTTTTTTTGTACGTGGCGGTGGAATAGATCAAAATTTAATTCTTTTAGATGGTGCACCAGTGTACAACCCTGCTCACTTATTTGGTTTTTTCTCTGTTTTTAATCAAGATGCAATAAAATCAGCCGATTTATATAAAGGTGGAATTCCTGCAAAGTTTGGAGGTAGATTGTCTTCAGTGCTTGATGTTAGAATGAATGATGGGAATTCCAAAAAATTCAGCGTAAAAGGTGGTATTGGTATATTGGCTAGTCGTTTAACAATAGAAGGGCCAATAGTAAAGGATAAGGTTTCTTTTATAGTATCTGCACGAAGAACGTATGCCGATTTATTTTTATTGCTTTTGCCTAAAGATGATTTGCGTAGAACTGGTGTACTCAATTTCTATGATTTGAGCGGAAAAATAAACTGGCGAATTAATGATAAAAACAGGGTTTACATTTCGGCTTATACTGGGAGAGATAACCTGGGTTCTAGTGACTTTTTTAAATTGGGTTGGGGGAATATAACCGCAACTACTCGCTGGAATCATGTTTTTTCAGATAAGGTATTTTCTAATTTATCTTTAATCTATTCAAATTTCGATTATATGTTAGGAGTGCCATCTGGACCGAGTGAATTTACTTGGAAAAGTAGAATAATTGATTATTCATTTAAAAATGACTACACATATTTTTTTAACCCAAATAACAATATTGAATTCGGTTTTATATCTACGTATCACAATTTTAAACCAGCTGTAGTTACACCCGGAGCGGGAAATACTACTTTCAATACTTTAGAATTCTTTGATAGACATGCATGGGAAAATGGAGTATATATCGCTAATAAGCAGCGCTTTGGTTCTAGGCTTTCTGCTGAGTATGGATTACGTTTTTCTACTTTTTCTAATATAGGTGTTGATACGGTTTACACCTTTGATGACAATCATGAACTCACGGGTTTTGAGTCTTTTGAAAAGGGTAGTATTTATAATACGTTTACCGGTTTAGAGCCACGTTTGGGAGTGAAATATTCTTTGGATGACAACAGTTCGGTAAAGGCTTCTTACAACAGAATGAACCAGTATTTGCTATTGGCTACTAATACAACTGGGGGAGCTCCATTAGATATATGGATGCCGAGTAGTAAAAATCTAAAACCTGGGGTTGCTGATCAAGTAGCAGTTGGGTATTTCCGAAATTTTAAAAATAACGCCTTCGAAACTTCGGTTGAAGGATATTATAAATGGATGCAGAACCAAGTTGATTTTGCCGACAATGCTGATATTTTGTTGAATAGATATTTGGAAGGAGACATAAGACAAGGAAAAGGATGGGCTTATGGTGCTGAATTTTTTGTAAGAAAACAAAAAGGTAAAATGACCGGATGGGTTTCCTATACTTTAAGTTGGAGTTATCGTCAAATAAATGAGATAAACAATGGAAATAAATTTTTTGCTCCAGCTCATAGAAACAATAACTTAGCTATTGTATTGAGTTATGCTCTTAATAAGAAATTGGATATTTCTGCCAACTGGGTATATAACAACGGAGCTCCAATTACTACTCCTACAGGTAGGTTCGAGTATGGAGGACAAGTAAATCCAGTATATGCAGATAGAAACGATGCCAAAATGCCAGATTACCACAGATTAGACATTGGTGTAGATTGGAAACTTGGGAAAAAGAGAGAAACTAAAAAGTTTAATCATTCATTAAACTTCTCTGTTTACAATGTATATAACCGTAAAAACGCTTACACTATAAACTTTGTTCAGGATCAAAAATCAGGGACTGCTGTAGCTCAAAAAACTTATTTGTTTGGAGTACTTCCTTCAATAACTTGGAACTTTACTTGGAAATAATTATGAAAAAACTCATTTACTCTTTCGGAATAATTCTACTCTTTGCATCTTGTACAGAGAATATTGATTTTGACTTAAACACCGAAAAAGCGAGGCTTGTTGTTGAAGGTCAAATTTCCAGTGGAAAAGCAAAACATTTTATTAAACTCACTCAGTCTACCAGTTACTTTTTCAATGAAGAGACTCCTTTGGTTACCAATGCCATGGTAAGTTTAAGCGATGGCACAAACTCGTGGACTATGACAGAAGAAAAGCCTGGGTATTACTATACTCCAGAAATAACTCCAGAATCAAATAAGACCTATTCACTTTCTATTAATGCGGATGGAGAAAACTATAAGGCAACAGAATTTATGGAAAACCCAATAAAAGGAGATACTGTGTCCATTGTTTTGTCAGATACTTATGATACTGATTCTAACAAATTAGTACCAGCATATTCCTTGTTTTTATTTGTAAGAGAGCCTGAAGGTTTGGGCGATAATTATTTATGGAAGTACTGGTTAAAACGTCCAGATTCAGCTTGGAAAAATATGACCCCAACATTTTCGGATTGGATATATAGAAATGATGATTTTGTGGATGGAAACAGTCCTGTAAAGGGCTGGGAATTATTTAGCGATATACCTCTTGAAGAAATGCCACCTGGTACTCAAGTAAGACTAGAGACGTATAAAATATCTACAGCTTACTATAATTTTTTGGATGCAGTCTCAAAACAAACGAACCGGTCCGGATTTTTCGATGGTCCACCTGCCAATATTCCGAGCAATATTGATAACGGTGCATTGGGATATTTTTCTATTTCCGGGTTAGATATGCTTTCAACCGTCGTAAACTAGTTTTGTGAAATATGCTTAGTACCGAACTTTTAAGTTACAAAACAAAAGAAGTTCGGGATTTGGCCTGGTCCATATTTTCACCTTGTATCATTAATAATGAAGAAGTTGTTGATGGACTTACTTTTTCAAATTTTTACATTTCTAAGTCAGAAGTAAGGTCGTGGTTAAAAAACCTAGACGACTCCCCACAGCCTTTTCTTTCTTTTATTGAAGAACATAAAAGCGCTAAACGATTAGGGAAATACTTCGAAATTATCTTGTTCTATTATTTCAATAACTGCTCTGAAATAAAAAATATTCATTTTAGTCTTCAAGTAAAAAAAAGTAAAGAACTAACTCTAGGAGAATTCGACTTTCTTTTACAATCTTCTGCTAACAATTCTTGGACTCATTTAGAAGTGGCCGTAAAGTTTTATTTAGCCGTTGATGGGTCAAGAGGCAGAAATCAACTCGGTAAAACTGAGCTGCTCTATCTGGGGCCGAATGCAAAAGATCGGTTGGATTTAAAGCTGGATAAGCTAGTAAACAAACAAATGAGATTGGGGGATACTATGGAAGGCAAGCACGATCTTTCCAAAATTGGAATTCAGGAAATTGAACAAAGCTTGTTGGTGAAGGGATATTTGTTTTACCCGCTCAAACGTTTCAATAAAGCTAAAACCCCTGATTACATTAGTGAGTACTGCTGGAAAGGTTGGTGGAGTTATTTTAATGAGTTTCCATTTATAGAATACGGTGAAAAACAGTTTGTGATTTTACAGAAGCTGGAATGGTTATCTCCATTTTTTGGCGAAGAAAGTAGAGTTATAAATGCTTTAGAAATACAGAAGCAGGTAGAAAGTAAGAAAACAGAATTACCTATTTTATTAGCTGAAGTAGAATTTAATGGCAGTTTATGGGCTGAAATTAATCGCGGTTTTTTGGTAGTGGAAGGGTGGAATAAATAATTAAACTTTTTGTTTTCCGAAATATTAATTGCAATTATTCCTTGTTTCCCAAATCTTCGAATTCTATATCCGAAAAATTACTTTCCAGTATGTCGCTTTTTTCTTGGCTTTCAGAATCATTGAGTTCTATTACTTTTTGAATGGATTCTACCAAGGAGCCGGCAAACTTGCTAAAACCTTCTTTATAAAGAAATATTTTGTGTTTTTGGCAGATAGACGTTCTATCATCGTTGATTCGTTTTTTGCTTTCAGTAATGGTAAGGTAGCAGTCGTTATTGCTTGTAACGCGTACATTAAAAAAGTAAGTTCGTTTTCCTGCTCTTACTACTAGAGCGGAATAGTTGAATTTAGTTTCACTGTTCCGCTTTTTGTTTGTCTGTAATCCACCGCCATCAGATAGACCCATAGAAACAGAAAATAATTTCGCATCTACTTTGGCTCATATGAACCTTCTAACTCAGAAGACCCTAACTAATCATTCTGTACAGAGCCTTCTCTTTCTTTCGAAAAAGACTGCCATCATAACTATACTCATGAGCTATAATACTACTTGCTAGAGGAATACCTGAGGATTGAAAGACGTGAAGTGTAGACTCGTCTATCTGCAAAAAATAGATGCCTCGATTGACAGGCAGAATCCGTAGCTTGGCATAGTTATCCATGTCATGCACAAACTTCCTTCTTGGCTTATCAGGATTACGTCTATTGGGTTTGAACTCCCAATGAAATAGGCCTAGATGAGTTATTTCAGTATGCGAATCTTGTTCAAATTGAGAAAGCCAAGCTTGCATAAGCTCTGTAATAAACCCGGGAATATTTGTTTGCAATACCATTAAACCAATGATTTTAAATGTTCATATATCATCACCATTGCGAGGGTATCTAGTTCACAATAACGTTTTAGTGCCAAACCAATTTTATCTCTTTCTTGCTTGGTCATGTCGGTATACTGAATCTTTCCGTATGCTGTAAGAGCTGCCCCACCATCATTCACATTTTCTAGATCTGATAAGGCAGCATCTATTTCTTCTTGACTCATATTCTCATATAGACTCGGGAGTAGATTGTATGGACTAGATATTTCTCCATTTTTTGATTTTAACCACACATGATCAGCAGGAAAGTTTTTACTGCTTACTCCTATGTAATCAATAGGTTTAGCATACTTATCTTGAATAAATGCACTTGATTTTAGAACCGCAGGAAGTACTTTTTTTATCGAATTGGAGCCAAAAGTATATGGATTGTAGTAATATTTTATAATAATATCACATAAATCTACCATATTTCGTGCAAGTACAGGCCACGGATTGGTATGCTTGTCTTTTGGTTTGCTTATAGATTCTATAAATGGAATTAATACGTCTTTAAATGGATAATTACTTTGAATTAATTGATCTCGAATTACATTGAGTATGGTATTTTCGTGCGAAGAATATCTAAAAATGGTTCCATTGTTGTGAATTAATGCACCATATAAATGCTGCACAAATTCAAAGTTAGGAAACATACCAGGAGTGGTGTTGATATATTCGTTAGTATGCTCTATTCCTCCATCTTCATAGTAAATATGATGAGAAAATTGAAATGCTATTTGTTCATATGGCTTTCTACCTACATGAAACGGAAGGGGTACCGTAGAAGTTTCAAAATCGATAAAGTGCAGCGGAAATACCCAGCTGCTCATTTCTTTTCTCAGGCCTTCTATATCTATATATTCTGTGAAGTCGCCCGTGCGTTCTTTTTCTATTTGTAGCCACTGACGTTGAGTTCTATGAAGTCTATCGGGCTCTTCTTTGTATTTTATATCTTCTTGTTCTAATTGAGACTTGAACAATAGACCATGCTCCATCAACTTAGGATCTTTTAAATCCCAAACATTAAAAATATTAGGAGTATTAAAATCAGTTGCTGTCCAATTATATTGTGTTTTGAAACAATGTTCAAAACCAGATTTTTTTTGTTGTGTGGTTTCTGAATAATCTACCTTATACTCACATTTTTTACAAGCTGAAAATTGTGCAGGCCAATTGGGATAATAATCGTTTACCCGAACGTCTCTCAATAAATCAATGGCTTCATAAAAATTTAAATTATCATAATACGTAAACCCCCCAGAATGAATTTTTGAAACTACCTCAGATAAATCTTCTTGATATAATAAATTATCACCTAATTGGCTTTTATCATCCACTAAAACATCAACACCTGTTCGTTTTCCAGTTTTTTGTTTTACTCTAAAAAATTGATTTAGCCCGTCTACCGTGGCTACTTTTGATTTATCAACTAAACACAAATAAGGGGTTATTTTATAATCTGGTAAACATAGTTTAGCAACATGGGTTTGAAAAGCTAAATCAAAAAGATAGGGTTTCCAACCACTTACAAGCTTTCCTTTTTTACCAATAAAATTATAATCATTACTAGGATCTATAGATTTAGCTTTGACTTCTATTAACTGAACATTAGTTCCATTTTTTACTAGTACATCGGTTCGAATAAATAAATCATCAACATAAAAAGTAGCCTCATAAATAACCACATTTTCTTGTTTTAGTAGCTCGGTGGTTTGATCTGCTAAATCTTGGTAATCATAGTTTTCTCGGTCTTCTGGATCTTCTATTAAGATACCACCAGGATATTGTAAACGAGCATACTCCTCTATTTGAAAACCTCCACTGGCAAGAGCTTGTAAAAAAGGGTCTTCATTTTTCTTATTGAGATAGACTTCTTTACTGTTTGAAAAATAGAGTTTGTTGGGGCATTCTAAGCCTTGTTTAAATCTTGATTTGGACAGTGCTTTCATAATAAATAATTTAAAACTGCGAGCCAGTTAGGGAATTTCTCAGAACCAAAGTGAATCCATTCCCCATCAAAATCTTTAGCACCATTATTAGGACGGTCATCAATGAGTATATCACCTTTGACTAAATATTTTCGATGGGTTAAGATAAGCTTTCTATTAATTTTATCACCAAATTGTTGTTCTAGCCAAAGGCGTTTATCGGTTCAAGCTGATGGATTATTCCAAGGGGCTGTACTTAGAAAATATACGTCATATTTCGGAGATTTGAGTAATTTTTCAACTGATTTAATTGCAGCATCAATGGGTTTTAAATGTCTAAAAAGACTCGGTATTGTATCCGGATCTTTAGCATATAGAGGATCTTCTCTTAAAGGATGCGTGTCCATCGCAGCTACAAAATCTGCAACTATACCATCGAGGTCTACAAATAAAATTTTTTTTAATATTATATTATTTTTCAGAATAATAGTTTTGACTTTTTAGCAAGTTCCTCTATTTCATCAACACCAAAATATCCTCCAATTCCAAATCCATAAACATTTATAGATTTATTATTGAGCTCGATATTTCCAATTCTTATTGTGGAATTTCTGGGATCCCTTTGATCTTTATCTTTTCTAACATTTACCTTTTTTTTTGTAGTCCACTTTTTTTTGTTTTCTATCATAAAAAAATCAGCTGCTCCTGCATTAAAAAAAAGCAACCCTTCTAAGTTTGAATAACTATTGATCAAATTTTTAAAAGCTTTGATAGATTTTTCTTTCTCATCATCTGTCAAATCATCAAAAAAGTCTTTTTGTTTTATTCTCCAAATAGGGAAAAGATCAAAAAACTGATAATCTGTATCATTTAACTTTAAAGCCTTTGCAAAGTCTCTATGCTTTTTGAAATGGGGATGGTGTTCGTGTGCCAATTCTTGTAGTAAAGTAATCTCACTTTCTTTTTCCTCATTAGAAAGAAAATAATCATATTCTTTTTGAGTTTTAAATTTACCTTTAGACCATTTATGCTTTGATTTCTCAACAACAAGGTTAACCTTGCGGTAAGAATTAGAAGGGTTTATTCCAAGAACCAAATATTTAGTTTCCTTTTTTATTGGTTCAAAAGCCCATCTAATACCAGGTCTTCTATTTTCAGGGTCTTTTTTTCCTTTAAAAATTTTATAGATTTCTCCTCTATATTTTTTAATTGAATCATTCGAATCCATATTAGTATATTATATTTTTTCTTTAAAAGTCTCTACATCCAGTGAGTGACGTGTCTGAGATTTGAAGTCATCTGTATAGTCTTCAAAATCATCCTTTGACACCTTCAGTAAATCACTTCCTTTTGCAACATCATTATCATCATAATCTGAAAAATACAATGGAGATAAATCAATTTCTCCAATTTTTGTAACAACAAAATGTGGACAATGATCCCACCACCAATCATTATCTACGCTACAAAGGTCTTCTAATGTAATCTTGTTCCATCTGTCATCAGCCTCGGGTTCAATAGAATTCGTTATTAACTGATTGTATATCTCGTCTTCGCATTCTGTGAGCACCTTATCTACCAAGCCTTCTAAACTTTCATAATTGACTTCTGTTTCAAACATAGCGATATTGTCTCTTAAGTCATCATGATTAGGATCTACTTTTATTTCAAATGAGGGTCCTGGTGCCCCATCTTCGCCCAGAACTTGAATCTCAAATTTAAGGGCTTCGGAATTTTCGGAGTTGCTGTTTACATCATTTGTTCTTTCTCTTGGAAGGATACTTTTATCATCCTTTTCAACTACCTCAGACTGTTGCAAAATTTTATTTTTTTGTATATGATTATAAATTTGAAAAATTTCCTCAGGCTTAGCAATTGCTAAACCTAATACTTCTCCACTTATACCATTTGGCAACTCTCCATCATATAAGTCTTCAAATCCTGTGTGACAAGCAATTTGCCATCTAAAAGCGTCATCGTCTAGCCAATTATCCTCATATTTATCGCCCGCAGAAATATTAAATGCACCATCATAAGATTTATCTTCTGAATAGAGTTCATAAATCATAACTTCCCATGAATTGAACCAACGACGACAGTCATCATCTTGCTCTTTCCTACCCACAACTACTCTATCTTGCATATCCAGAGTAATCTCAAATTTCTCGTAATCCTCTAATTCTGGACTATTTTCTAAGTAATAGACTAAATATCTTCCCCATTCAGCTTTATAATTTTGGAAAAGATTGTCAGGAATTTTCATTGTAGGAAAATCGTAAATAATTTCAGCCACTTCTTGATTAGTGTTATTCGTTTCAGCAGTATCAGGTGAAGAAACATCCTTTTCCACTCCCTCAGATTGCTCCAATAAAACTTTATGTTTCAACTTTTTAGCTAAATTTAAAAAAGCATCCATGTTTTTGGAGCCCCACTGGTTTGAAACCAATACTTCAACTCCAAATTTTATTTTTAAAGGCGTCTTTGTGTTAAATCGTTTTGGGTCCTCCACTTTTGCCGCTTTTCTAATGAATCCTTTACTTCCTTGAATTTCGTCTTTAAAAACAGACGTAAGTTCATCAAAAGAAGGTTTCTTCTTTTCTATATAATCTTTTACAATTTCAAAAACCAATTGTCTTTTGTTAAGGTTTTCTCCTAAACCTTTTACTTTGTATTTTGTATAATCTCTTGTCATAATTTTATTTTGTATTGGACGAAATTAAGCTAAATATAAAATATATTTGGCCCATATTTGGCCCATAATTAAATTACGTTACTTTGATTAATATTCTAAAGAAAGAAATAGAGAGAAAGATAAGAAGAAGCATAACCAAAAAAAGGGACTGCGAATTTTTATCCGACGCTATTTTCGAAACCATTGATCTTGATATTAGTAACAATACCCTAAGGCGATTTTACGGTCTTTTGCCTAAAACCAGGCCAAACAAAAAAACACTAGACACCTTAGCTAAATTTATAGGTTTTAAAAACTATTTCCATTTTACACAAACCTATGAGAACAGTGTAAAAAATTATGAATTTATTCTGATCTATAGAATTCTTCAAGAAGATGATCACGAAGAGCTCATTAATGTCATTAATCAAGCCAAAAAAACTTCTGTCGATTTTGTAGGCTTAATAACAATTCTGGTTAGAGAATTATTGCATACGGAAAATTACATCTTATTAGATAAACTATTCAGATTAGATTCACTCGCATTCAATTCTTTTTCATACTCCGAAGTACTCATACTTGGAAATGCTGTTGGCCTGTTGATACGAAGTAAATCTAAACTGGACCCATTACTTTTAAGCAATATAAATTTTTTGGATTGTGTGTATCTAATCTTTGTTGACTATTCCAGCTTAAACAAGTACTATGGAGATTCGCTTGGCTTTATAAAAAACAATCAAAATAGGGAGGATATAGCTCTGTTTTCTCGGTCATTAATTGGGTTCAGAAATTTCCTGAATAACAAATCAGTTGATTATATAGACGTTGATGCCAACACAAAAAGAAGACTCCATCCTATTTTGACTGGGCGATTGTTAGCGGTAAAATTATTATCTACCATTCCAGATATAAATTTAGAAGACCTAAAGCTTCAGTTATTGCCAAGAAAAGATAGCACCACTTTAGTAAGTAATTTCTATGAATTGTATACAATTGTGATTCTACTAAAGAATATTGAAATAATGTCATATTTAATTACTGAAACTTCCTCAAATATCGAGTTTTATTTCCAAAAGGCTTATTTAAATTCTTTTTATTTGATGTGTTTATTTTACTATAAAATGATTGGGGATGTAGTAAACGAAAATAAATTTTTAAAACTCTTTGAACTAAACGAATGCCGTGATAGTTACAAAGAATTCATCCAATTAATATATCTAGTGTACCAGTTTAATTCATTCACTGAAAGTCAAGAAAAAAAGAAAGCTAAAAACACCTATTTGGAATTAAGTGAAAAGTTCGAATACCCTTTCTTTTCAGAACTTTTTTTACAGAATTATTTTATTGAATCCCACTTAGATTAATTTGATTATCATTATTTTGGTTCGATTGGGGCTTCAATGCTATTAAAGTGCTTTTCTAATTCTGCTATCTCTACACTCCAGTCTTCGGGTACTTTATTCCTTGATTTGACCAAACTCTCAGTCTAAAGATTCGATAACAGTCTCAAAGCCTCTACCTTTTAAAAAATCCCCTCTCTTTTTTCTAAGTCACCCATCGCCAAATCCACTAAACTGCTTTCAAAGCTAATTAAATATTTTTAGAAAGGGGTGGCCATAAAAGGCTAACTTTATCAGAATTAGAGAAGTTTATTATAGAAAATGGTTACTTGCCAGATGCACCAACCGCCAAAGAGGTGAAAAAAGAAGGAATTGACCTTGTTTTTTTTAGTTTCAATTTGTTTTTAACACACCATACCTTGAAGCTTTGACTATCTCCACAATTAAGTGGTTTTATTTTTAAATATTGCCAGATCTTCAGCCTTAGGCTTACGCTGTTAGAAATCAAGCTGATAATCGATTAGAGCAACCTTGTTTGAAGAATAACTTTTGGTTTAAAAGCTAATCAAGTTTGGTTGCGAATTCGATTAAACGTGTAGATTCTAAACTATAAGACTTGAGCCCTTTCCAACCAAAGATTGGACCAATTAGCTACCAGCTAATTGGTCTTTTTTACTTCTTTTTTCTTTTAAAATCCCGAAAACTTTTGCGGCAAAATGAAAGATAAATTATCGGGAATTATTATGTTATGATTTCTGTAGCAATCTCTCTACCTCAATAAAGTAACAGTTCCTTTATATTCAGTGCCATTTACATTCAATCTGAAAATGTAAACCCCCATGGCACATTCTTTTCCTGTAAAAGTTGTACCGTCCCAAGAATGGTTGTTTCCATAAGATTCGAATACCAAAACACCCCAGCGATTATATATTTGAATATTAGTACAAGATTCTAAACGTTCTCCAACTTGTACATCAAATAAATCATTTGCGCCATCACCATCCGGTGTAAATACATTTGGAATTTCTCCTTTAAAATAATCTTCAAAAGCCAAAACAGTTTTACTTGTTTGAGTGGAGTCAGAGCACTTACCATTATTTGTCGCAAATAATTTTAAATCGGTAGCAGCACCAAAATCCAACGGAATTTCTATGTCTAAATCCGTGCTGTACAATCCACCATTTAAATACCATTTATAATCGGTAGCGTTTTCACTCAAGTTGTGGGTCAGCCCTAAAGCATTATCGCAATTCGCTTTTATTTTAAAATCAAAAAGAGCTTTAACTACATTATCTACATTCACAAACACAATGGTAGAATCTTTACAGCCCAGAGTATCCGTAACTACTACTTGGTAATTAACAGAGCTATCTAGTGTGCTTATAGGATTTGAAATGGTATCCGAGGTCAAAGCATAATTTGGTGTCCATTTGTAGGTAAAAGGTCCAGTTCCGTCTATTTCAAAAACCTGTAGTTTTGCACTATCTCCATTACATTCAATGTCATTGGTGTTCACTTTAAATGAGAAGCCTCTTACCATTGCAGAATCGTTAGAAATACAGCCATTGCTATCTTTTACCAATAAATAATAAACGTTTGGTAGGGCAGAGGCAGTAGGATTAGCAATACTAGGGTTATCTAATAACTCAGGAGAAGACCAAGCATAACTTGCATTAGAAGGCCCTGTTGGAGTGCCACCCAATTTAATAGAAGCAACGGTATCGCTACAATAGATAAATGGACCACCGGCATCAATTGGGCTAGCTGTAGTAATATCAACTACAACCGTATCAAAACCAATACAACCTAAAGCATTTTCACCTCTAAGAATAAATGTTGTTTTGCTAGTAATAGATACAACAGGAGTAGAAGAGGTAGAGTCATCTAAAAAGCTGCTTGGCTGCCATAAATATTTTGTCCCTCCAGTTGCATTCAAAGTAATAGTTGATCCTTCACAGGCCAATGTATCTCTTCCTGCACTTATATCTGCTTTATTCGTCACTTTTACGGTTACGCTTCCAGTTCCAGTACAGCCGACTGTATCCGTTACTATTATAGTATATACGGTAGTAGTGTCAGGTGAAGCTTTTGGGTTTATAGTAGTATCTAAAAGTCCTGTAATCGGATTCCAAGAATGAGATTTTAAAGAAGTGGTGGCTGCAGTGAAATTAATGCTGACAGTATCTCCTTTACACATTTCATATTCCGAGCTTGAAAAGGAAACACTTGGTCCAGTCGAAACAGATATTTGAACTGTATCAAATCCTACACATCTTCCATTTTGTGCTTTTACTATATAAGTCTGACCTACAGAACTAAAAGATTTCGGATTAGCCGAGGTACTATCCGTCAACGTTATTCCAGGAGTCCAATCAAAAGTAGTTCGGAACAAAAAGGAAGTTGGAAATCCGCCCAGTAAAATGCTGTCGGGTAAACATGCTTTTTTGTCCAATCCGGCGTCTACAGGAACTGTATCCGATACTAGAATATAAATTGAATCCACATTATCGCATCCATTTAAATCGGTAATAGAAACGGAATACATAGTACTAACAGTCGGTTTAGCGACTGGATTTGCAGCCGTAGCGCTAGGGCTAAGTGCTGTACTAGGACTCCATTGGTAGCCTTTTGCTCCAGGACTTGTAAATAATGTCATTGTATCTCCCAAGCACAAGAAAACGCTATCGAAAGGAATTGCAATTTCAGGAATTGGCAAAACAACAACTGTATGAGAATCTTTAGAAGAACAAAAGTTGAGATCAGTTCCAGTCACAATATATTTTGTAGTTAAGAGTGGAGTAACAAATTGAAAGGTCTGATTTTGAGTTAAGCTACTTGGTACCCATGCATAATTTGTTGCACCTCGAGCATTCATGGTATCGCTTTGTCCAAAACAAATTGTATCCTGTTTAAATTCTAATATTATTTTAGGAATGGTATCTGTTATTACCGCAACTGTATCAATAAACACACAATTTCTAGGTGTAGTAACACTAAGAGTATATACTGCTAGACCAGCAGAAACCGGAGTGTAAACTGGTGTGCCAGAAGTACTACTGGATAAATTCGTTGTAGGTGCCCACAAATAAGTTGAACCTGTTGGTCCATTTGGTGTTTGACCTAGAGTGTAAGTCTCTCCCATACAAATGCTTGAATCTAAACCTGCCGTAATTTGACTTCTAGAATCAACCGTAATTGTAACCGTATCTAAAGCAGGGCAGGAGGTACCAGTATCACTTATTAAAATAGTAATTGTTGTGGTTGAAGAAATTGTGGTTTTAGGATTAATAATAGTATCATTAGTAACTGCACTTGACGGATTCCATTTGTAAATACTTCCACCAAATGCCAGTAATTGAATGGTATCTCCCTCACAAATTGTAGTGTCTTTATTTACAATTCCGGCATTGGTATTTTGTGAAACTGAAACTGTAACAGTATCTGTAACAAAACATTGACCCGTAGTATCTGTAACTTTTAGCGAATATTTGGTAGTAGTTAATGGAAATGCTCTAGGATTTTGGGCTGTATCAAAATCTAAAGTAGAAGAAGGGGTCCATTTTATTGTAAATTTATTTGGAGCAGTCGGCGCGCCACCGCTGGAACCCAATGTCGTAGTATCACCCAAACATATTGTTCTGTCTTTGCCTGTTACTACTGGAAAAGTTATGACATTTACAGGGAAATCAATAAAGTCACTCGGGCAACCAAATTTACTCGTTGCAGAAACTCTAACATTTCCCCCTGGTCCATTTCCCCAGTTAATTGTAATGCTTGTTCCTGTTCCACCGCTAATTATTGTTCCTCCAGTAATTGTCCAATTGTAGGTTGCGCCAACTATAGTATCAGTTGTGTAAGTAACATTTGGAGCTCCAGAACACATACTAGCAAGGCCTTTTATGGTTTTAGGCCCAACAAATGGTGTTACCAAAACGGAATATACAATAGCAGTATCTCCAGGTAAGCAAGCGCTATCTGCAATAGCAGCTGTAAAGAAATACTTATTAGGCCTGCCTTGCGGACAAGTGGTATTCCAACATATTGTTTGTTTCGATTTTTTGCCATTAAACTGTGGAACACTCATGGTTGCTAATGGAAAAGTGGGTGGTAAAAAAGGTTCACCTAAAACTTCATATTCAAATGCCAAATCGGCACCTTTACTTTCAAATTCAATATCAAAACACAAAGAATCTCCGGCTTCTATTACATAATCAGTTTTGGAGCCCTTTATTAAGTTAGGTGTGTTGTTATTTGTATCTCTACAAGTAATAACCGGAAACTGGAATTCTCGATTTACAACTCCAATAGTGAACCCATTTTTGTCTATCTCTTTTACTCTAACTCCTACTACATAAGGCCCAGTAATTAACGGGGCTTTTATACTCGTAATACCAGTTATTCCATTAACTGAGGCGAATCCGGTAGACCCAAATGGTGAGGTTAAACTATGTCCAGTCTTATACACTACAACTTTTGGTGGCCAAGTTGCATAGCCATTTCGGAAGTTAATAGCTCCGCTATTTGCACTTCCATCATACGGTTGGTAAAAGGAATAATTTAATTGATCACCGTCTTTATCTATGGCTAAGTTTACGATAACTTTATTTTGTCCAGCGCATAAAAAAGGTCGTTTTAATTCTCTAAATATTGGGGAGCTATTTTTTGTTGCTGTACTTGCCGTCCATGAATGAAGAAGAGATCCAACTGTATTTAAAGCTCCATTAATGTTTTGAATAACTGTTCTACAGCATCTATCAAACACAAAATGATAACCTACAAATGTTGTGGGTAATAATATCTGTGCCCCATATCTTTCTTTTCCAACACATGTTGAAGAAGTAATGGCACAACCATTTGGTAAATTAGCACTCAACGTTGTAGTGTCTAAAAATATTAGAGGTAAGTCAGCAACTTTTGATGATAGGGGTAAGCTCGTAATGTTCAAGCCTCCTTCGTATATAGCAATTGTCTCTGGGCCTCTAAATGGGTACCTTGCATCATTACAATCGTAATAAACAGTCATTAAAACATAATAAAGGTGCATAGTGCTACCACCAACAACTGTATCTTTTAAATAAATGTAACTAATATCTCCTCCGTAAATATGTGCGGCTTTGGATTCGTTTATACCAAAAAATTGCAGCACAAAAATGAGTAAGAAAAGAGAGGTAAGCTTTTTAAGCATTTGTATCTATTTATTTGATTATTACTTTTTTGATAATCTGATTGTTTCCTGTGGATACTTTTAATAAATAAATTCCACCTTCTTGATTCGATATGTCTATTTCTAATAAATTGACATCGTTTGAATTTAGAGAATTCAAATATATTATTTGACCTTGCAATGAAATAATTTCTAATTCGTAATTTTTTATTTCAGATATAGGAAAGCTTATTTTAACTAGGCCCTCACTTGGGTTAGGATAAACTTGTATTTGTGATAAAGCGATTTGCTTCAAACTTGTTGCTCCACAATAAACATCGTCCACATCTATGTAAGCTGTTTTTACTTTTAGATTAGATCCAAATGAATTGGTAGTCGTAAGTTTTACTGTATATTTCCCAGAACCTCCATAGGTATGCTTTGGGTTTTTTATTATACTTGAAGTAGCGTCGCCAAAATCCCATTCCCATTGATTAGGAGTGTTTGTAGAATTGTCGGTAAACTGAATAACTCCCGTACAAGATTTTACTGTGTCAGCAGAAAAATCTGCAAGTGGAGCAGGTGAAGCAATTGAATCGCCACGAATAATTACTCCATAATCTTCGGTTTGGCCATAGGTTAAAGCTCCACAGGATTTAATATTTGTTCCAACTATATCCGAAATAACTCGCATTCGAAGAGCTTTAAATTTAATACTAGCAGAAGGAATTGTAATTGTGTCTCTATGCAAAGTATCATTTACAGAAACCAATACTTTTTCATTCGTATTATTAAAGACACCATCGTTGTCGTAGTCAATCCAAACGCTTACATCTTCTAGATTTAAAGACCCGGTTTTTATTTCAATGCTATATTTAGTATTGGTGTCTACCAATGTTTGGTGAGAGCAAGAGTAGTCCTGATAACCTTCTCGTGCATCTGTTGTTGTATTATTTATGGTGTTAAAAATCACGTATTTAATTCCATAATCACCAATATGTGAAGTAGAAGTTGAGGCACAAGCCGCTTTAACCTGAGACTTTAGGTTAACAGTTACAAGGTTTGCTTTTGTAGTTGAATCTGTTCCAAATGCATTAGTCACTTTTAGTCTAATTGAATAAGTTCCATCAGCGGTATAGGTATGTTTTGGGTTTTCTAAAATGCTTTTATTTCCATCTCCGAAATCCCATTCCCATTTCGTTGGTAAATTAGAAGATTTGTCATTAAACTGAACAAGACCATCGCAGCTTTTAGGTGGGATTGCTTCCAAATCTGCAATAGGTTTTGCGGTATTTTTTTTGATAATTATATTATAATCTTCCATTTGGCCATTGTTCAGCTTTACACAAGAATTAAACGCAGAACCCGATGGAGCAGTTAAAAAGTAAACTCCCGCAATCCTAACTCTTAATGCAGATCCAACGGTACTATTTGAGGGGATCGTAACCATTTGTTTAGCTTCAGTTACATTGTCCTGTGAAAGAACCATTTCTTGGGTAGAAAAAACTCCGTCTCCATTGTAATCTATCCAAGCTCTAAAATTTTGTTTGGCTGGTGCAGTAGGACTTCCAAATTTCATTTGATAACTCAAACCTTGGGTTACAGGAGCTTGTGTGCAGCTAAAATCCTCATAGCCAACAGTAGCATCTTGCGATGTATTAGCGAGTGAAGAAAAAGAAAAGCTAGTTATTCCAAATCCCGCAGAACTTGAAGATACTGGCGTACATTGGGCTGAAATTGTACCGCTACCAAGATTTACAGTTATATAATTTGTTTTGCTCTCTGCTTTTGAACCAAAAGTATTTGTTGCTGTTAGTTTTACAGTATATGTTCCAGAAACATATGTATGTGTAGGATTTTGTTTATGGCTAGTATCTCCATCACCAAATTCCCAAAGCCAGCTAGTAACTTTATTTGGTGTCAAATCTGTAAAATTTACAATTCCATTACAAGAAACGGTTGTATTTGCTCTAAAATCAGCTATTGGAGGAATAGGGGCATCTTGAATAATTAAGGTATAATCTTCGGTTTCACCACGATTAAAAGTAGTACAAGATTCTCCGGATTTTACTGCCGTGCTTCTCAAACTCCTAACCCTCATTCTTGTTGTTCCAGTTTTAGCACTAATTGGAATTAGAATGCTATCGTTAAAAGTTTGGTTTGTCGGGTTAGTATTCGAGCTAACAAACTCACCTGCATCATTAAAATCGTTATCTTTATTGAAGTCAATCCAAATTCCAAAACCTTGAGCTGTGCTACCCGTTCTACCTCTAACACTCATTGCATATTTTTTACCTTGAGTTATTGTTGCAGACAATCCGGTATTGACATAAGAAGGACCTGGGCTTCTAAAAGTCCCACAATTAGAACCTGCAGAGTTTAATCTTGAAATGGTATTGAAAGTAAAATTATTGATGTAATCTCGGCGCGAACAGTTTCCCTGAGGGCTGCAATATTGAGCTAAGGCTATATTGGAGAGTAGCATTAGGATTAATAAATTAAACCAATTTTTCATGTTTTTAAATTTTGGGGTAAAAGTAATGTTAAAATATTCAATCACTATAAACTACGTCTTTGTTTTATTGACGCTTATATGGCCAGAAAGGTTTGTTCGTAAATTGATAATTAGATTATTTTTTTCGTCTTTCTATTTCTTGGTTTATCAGCTGTAGTTCTTTTCCCATTTGGCCAGCAACTGAAGCGTTTTCCCGCGCCCTACGAATAAGGTAAGGCAAAGTGTCTTTTACTGGACCGTAAGGCAAATATTTGCTCACGTTGTATCCAGATTTTGCCAAATTAAAACTAATGTTATCACTCATTCCATACAATTGTGAAAAGAAAATGTGTGTATGATTAATATCGTAATTGTTCTTTTCCAAAAGGGCTACTAAATGAGCAGCACTTTCTTCATTATGACTACCGGCACAAAGTTCGACCACACTAATGTTTTCTACCACTTCTGTAAGTGCTAAATTATAGTCGCGATCTGTTGCATCTTTATTAGGCTGTATTGGTGAAGTATAATTGAGTTTAATTGCTCTTTCGTTTTCTTTTTCAACATAAGCACCTCGAACCAACTTAACTCCCAATATAAAATTTTCGGTTTTTGCTCTTTTTATTAATTCTTTCAAATAATTCAACTTGTCATGACGGCATAACTGGATTGTGGTGTATACAATAGCCTTTTTGCTATTGTATTTTTTGATCATGACTTCTGACAACCTATCAATAGCAACCTGCACCCAACTTTCTTCTGCGTCAATATAGATTTTCACGTCAATTTCATGTGCTTTTTCACAAACACTTTTCAGGCGTTCAACTACTTTACTGTATTCTAGTTTTTCAGCTTGTGTAAGCTCTTTATTTTCGGTTACTTTTTGCAATAATCCAAAACGTGCTAACCCAGTTATTTTTAGGCAAGTTGTAGGAACTTTTGAATGTGCCTTAGCATTTTCAATTAATCGAATAAGTTCGTTTTTTACGTGATCAAATGATTTCTCCTCTTCTTGACCTTCAACCGAATAGTCGAGTATCGCTTCAATTCCATTTGCTGAAAGTAGTTTGTAAGTAGCTTCAGAATCAGTAATTGAAGTACCACCACAAAACTGTTTGAATATAGTGAGCTTTACTACCCAAGAAATGGGAAGATTTATTTTAAGTGCAAACAAGGTTAATTTTGTCATTGCACCAGTCATGACGGGGATACCCATTAATTTGAAAATTAACTGAGCAAAACGTAAGTCCGAATTTGTTTTGTGTTTAAACGCTACCTCCGTATTATTAAAATCAACAGCCATTTTCAATGATTTTTGAGGATGCAAAAATAAAGTAAGCTTTCGTAATTCGGGCTTTTACTCGCCCAATAATTCGTCCATTGTTTGAGTCGCTACTGAATGATAATTTGGTCGAGCTTCAGCATAAATACTTCTGGCTTGTTCAACTTTTCCAGCTTCAATAAATGCTTTATAAGTAGGGGTTAAGAACTTTCGGCGACCTACATTTACTAAGAAGTTTTTTACTACTTCATCAGCAATCAAATAATTATTGCGAATAGTATGCTGAAACCAAGCAGCCAAGATTTCTGAATTTCCACTTTTAGTAAATCTAAAAGCTTCGTCTAATTCTTCCATTTTGTTCATCTCCAATCCGCTTGGTAAGCTGCGTACAAAATGCAACCACTCGTGCGAGGACCAGTTTTCTGTAACTAGTTTATTTGCAGCTGTTCCAGATTTCCAAGCTTTTACTTGTTTCTCTACTTTTTCAAACAAATTACTTTCAGGTTTTGGAAGGTTAGCAGGTAATCCTGGTCCATAAACCCAAGCATCTATTCGTAGTTCTTCGTATTGTTTTTCGCTCAATAAATTTGCTTTCAAATAATCTAAAAAAGCTTCAGTGGTCATCACTTGAAAAGCATTTTCGGCAAAGTAGGTTTTTAGGAAATTATCGAATTTTTCTCGGCCTACATTTTTCTCCAGCAATCGAAGTAAAAAATAACCTTTCTCATAAGCAATATCACTCATTCCGTCATCCGGGTCCCTATTGTCTAAGTCTAATTTTAAGTGGGTATCTTTTGACTGGTCGTCTTTCATATAATTGTCAACTGTTTGCAATAAATCTTGGTAACCCAAGTCTGCCAACATTTCAGAGTACTCTTCGCCATAAAGCGATTCCATAATTCTTCGTTCAAAATAAACCGTAAATCCTTCATTAAGCCAAAAATCATCCCAAGTTGCATTAGTAACTAAATTACCGGACCAGCTGTGAGCTAATTCATGAGCTACTAGTGAAGTTAAAGATCGATCCCCAGCAATAATAGTTGGCGTAGCAAATGTTAATCTTGGGTTTTCCATTCCACCAAAAGGGAAGGAGGGAGGTAGAATAATCATATCGTATACTTCCCATTGGTATTTTCCATACAATTCTTCCGCAGCCAAAAGCATGTCTTCCATTTCAGCAAATTCGTAAGCTGCTTTGTCCATTAAACTGCTTTCTGCATAAATCCCTGTATGCGCGCCTAACTTCTTATAATCAACATCACCAACCGTAAGTGCCATTAAATAAGCAGGAATTGGTTGTGTCATTTTAAAGGTATAAATCCCGTCTTCCGATTTTTCTGTTGGGTTTTTGGCACTCATAAGTGCAATTAAACCTTTAGGAACTTTTACTGTGGCTTCATAAGTAAAACGCATCCCTGGACCATCTTGAACCGGAATCCATGAACGACCTAAAATGGCTTGCGATTGAGTAAATAAAAATGGAGCAGTTTTATTAGCCGTTTGCTGTGGTGAAAGCCATTGCAATGCCGCCGCGTTAGGATTTGTTTTATAAGTTATAGCAATTTGTTTGGTTTGATCAGTAATAGAAATACTAAGCGGGTTTCCCAAGTGTTCAACGTATTCACCAACCTTAAATTCAGCAGACTTTCCATCGGCAGTTACTGAAAGGATATCTAAATCATTTTTGGTATCTAAAATAATTTCAGTTGCTCCTTCTGCAGTTTTAATATCATAAGTTGCAGTTCCACTAATTATTTTTTTATCGAAATCTACTTCAACATTCCAATTGAGATGTATTAGTGCAGCAGTTTTTGGTTTAGCAAAAGAATGGGCATCGTTAAATTCCATATTGTCTTTTTTTGTTGTTTCTATTTCTATTGCTTTGGTATCTGGATTTTCAGGAGAATTGCAAGCAAATAAAGTGAGCGCAATTCCGGAGGCAATTAAGTGTTTTTTAATCATGGTGGCGAATGTATTCAATATTAGGGTTTTTGCCCGCAGATGTCGCCGATTTTTGCAGATACGAAGGAGGGGGAAATTAATTCGATTTTCCCCTTGTATGTTACTCAGATGATTAATTAAAGGGATGATATTCAAAGAGAAATATATAAGCGGAACATTGGGTTTATAGGGTGTCTGATTTTTATTTGAAAATTAAAACTTTAATTTGTTTTCAAGTTCGAGGCCAGAGTGAAAATCTAATTTTGAGTTATCTTTTGGTAATGAGGAATTTTATTTTTTCGATAACGAAGAAATTGGGCATAAATTGAAGTTTAAAATTATTCGAAATCTTTGTAAAGCATACTAGGCTGCACCTCATGGTTATTCTGGTACTTTCCACTTACATACTTATCGTAATCTCCTTCTATAGTGTGGTAATAAATTTGGCAAATTTCTACACCGGCAAAAATCCGGATAGGTTCAATGCAATGCATTTCCAAAGTCCAGTAACCAGAGAAGCCAACATCACCAAATCCTGCAGTAACATGAATGTATAAACCCAAACGACCAATGCTAGAGCGCCCTTCAAGCATTGGCACGTAATTTTCGGTACGAGTATGCTCCATGGTTCTAGCCAAATACAATTTACCGGGCTCCATTACAAAACCTTCTTCTGGAATAAATAATTCTTTGGTTTTATTTGGCTTTTTCATTTCCAAAATATCGGTATCGTAAACCAATAGTCTATTGTGCAGTCGCAAGTTGTAACTGTTTGGATTGAGTCTACTTTCAGTATAAGGATCGATAAAAATAGATTTCCCTAACTGTTTTTTTATTTCGTTTCCTGATAATATCATAGTTGTTTACTCAATAGTAAAAGAACTACCGCCTTTTCCGTCATTAAGTACGATGCCTTTTTCTTTTAAATCATCGCGGATTTTATCGGAAAGACTCCAATCTTTATTCGCTCTTGCTTCTTCTCGCATATCCATAAGGAGTTGCATTACATCGTCGAGTTTGTTGCTTTTTCCATCCGCTTCGTCCAACAAGCCAAGAACATCAGTAATAATTGGATTAAAAGTATTTACCAATTTTTCAAAAGTTACTTTACTAATGGAGGAGAGTTTCAAATGTTTATCTTTAAATCCATTGATATTATTCACTAAATCAAATAAAACTGCAATTGCTTTAGGTGTATTAAAGTCGTCACTTAGTTCCATATAAACTTGCTCGCAAAGTGAGTCAATTTCTGTGTTTAATTTTTCATTCAAAGTTCCTTCAACTTCATAATGGAGAGCATTTAAAGTCCTCAAGGTTTTCATTAATCTTTTGTATCCTTTTTCTGCTGCTTTCAATGCATCATTGCTAAAATCAAGAGTGCTTCTGTAATTTGCCTGTAACATAAAAAAGCGAGTAGTCATTGGAGAATAACCTTGTTCCAATAATTCGTGATCACCTGTAATTAATTCCATAGGTAGAAAAGAGTTGCCCAATGATTTACTCATTTTAGTTCCGTTTACCGTAAGCATATTTCCGTGCATCCAATAACGAACAGGTTCTGTTCCATCAGCGCCAATACTTTGTGCAATTTCACATTCGTGGTGTGGGAATTTTAAATCCATACCACCACCGTGTATGTCAAATTTCTCGCCCAAATATTTAGTGCTCATTACCGAACATTCTAAATGCCAGCCTGGTACTCCTTTTCCCCAAGGAGAATTCCATTTCATTAGTGTGTTTTCTGCAGCACCTTTCCAGATAGCAAAATCGGCGAAATAGCGTTTATCACTTCCGCCTTCCAAACCTTCGCGAGTTTGTTCTAATTGTTCTTCAACTTTTCTTCCGGATAGCTTTCCATAGTCGTATTTTTCAGAGAATCTTTTTACATCAAAATAAACGGATCCATTTACTTCGTAGCCGTATCCATTTTTTATAATACGTTGCACCATTTCTATTTGCTCCAAAATATGTGCGGTGGCCGTTGGTTCAATACTTGGATTTCTTAGGTTATAAAGTTGAGTAACATTATGGAATCCGTTCGTGTATTTCTGCACGATTTCCATTGGCTCAATTTGCTCAATCCTTGCCCGTTTTTCAATTTTATCTTCACCTTCGTCTGCATCACCTACTAAGTGGCCTACATCGGTTATATTACGCACATAACGAACATTATAACCTAAGTGCTCTAAGTATCTCCATACTATATCAAAGGTTAAAAAAGATCGTACATTTCCTAAATGCGCTTCGTTGTAAACTGTTGGTCCACAAACGTAAAGCCCAACGTGAGGAGCATTTATTGGTTCAAATATTTTTTTCTTTTTTCCTAGGGAATTGAATATCTCAACAGGATACTTTTCGTACAGCGCCATGGGTAGCTGGGGTTATTGTTTGAGATCCATTTGGATGTAATCCAAAAGCTCTCGTTTTACATCTTTCTCTTTAAATTTTCCTCCGTATTCAGCCGTAACTGTACTGGAATTTATGTCTTTAATTCCTCTAGAATTAACACATAAATGTTTAGCATCTATAATACATGCAACATCAACGGTTCCCAGTTCTTTTTGCAAATGCTTTACAACTTGCATGGTCAACCGTTCTTGTACCTGTGGTCTTTTAGCGTAATAATCGACAATTCTATTTATTTTAGAAAGACCGATCACACGACCTTTGGACATGTATGCTACATGTGCTTTTCCAACTATGGGTAAGAAATGATGTTCGCAAGTAGAGTAGATAACGATATTTTTTTCGACCAACATTTCATTGTATTGGTACTTATTTTCGAAGGTAGAAGCTTTCGGTTCGTTCTGGGGTTGAATACCTGAAAATATTTCGTTAACAAACATTTTAGCCACTCGTTTAGGTGTTTCTCTCAAGCTATCGTCTGTCATTTCAAGCCCAAGAGTGTGCATAATGTTTGCAAAATCTTTTTGAATGCTTTTTATTTTGTCTTCATTTGACATTTTAAATGCATCGTTCCGCATCGGTGTGTCGGCGCTAGTGGATACATGATTGTCACCAATCAAATCAGCATCAATCTCAACCGATTGGCTTTTAATCCCGTTTGCACTGCCGTTTTTTAAGTCTGTATGTTTCATAATATTAATTTCCATGCGCCTTAAACAGCGTGAAATTCAGATTGCAAATATACTTTTATGATATGGAATGTTGTGTTGTATTTTATTAATTCCTAGTATGCGATTTTACAATTAACCAATTTTTGATTCATTCTCTTTTTTACTATAAAAAATAAAGAAAGAGAAAAGCAAAGCTGAATAGAATACGCCCTGCTGTCTTTCTAAAAGACTTTCGGTTAAACAAACAATTGAAAACATTAACAATATCGATCTTGGTAACCAACTTTTAACCTTTGTCCAAAATGAAATGAGAAACCCGATAAAAACTGATAATCCTAGAATTCTAGTTCCTATCCAAATATTTGCATATTCATTGTGGGCGTTTAAATCGTTAAACAATGCCATGTGAGCTCCTATTAATTGATAACATAAGTTTAAATGATTTTGTATTTCTCCCTATCCTACTCCGAGAAACCAGAAGTTTTTAATCACTCCATAGTCACACCAATATACCTAATAACGCTTTAAAGAATCATGCGAATTTGGGTTGCTAAAATTGAATTGAAGAGCTTCAATAAGACCCTTGATTCGATTTCCAATTACAGGAATTTGGAGCAGTAGAAAGGGAATTGAAATTTTTAATAGCAGACTGAACCATTTTACTTTTTTTGAGATTTTCTTTTGAGTGAAAATGAATACCAAAAGTCTTCAACTTTAGCTCGGGGACAAACTGCCATGTTAGTTCGTAGAAAGTTTTGGCGGCTTAATTAGCTTAATATCGATTTTATTATAGCACAACCTTTCTTGATTTCATTGTCGCTAATTGTTAATGGAGGAGAAATTCTAAAACTATTTGGTGTACTCAAAAACCAAAACAACAAAAGCCCTTTATTTTTTGCTTCTAGAATACAATTATTTACTATTTCAGCAGAATCCAGTTCTATGCCGATCATTAATCCATTTCGTCTAATTTCCTTTATGGCAGGAATAGCTGAAAGTGTATTTTCAATGAGTAATCCTTTTCGGTTTGTTTCTTCTGGGCTAATTGTTTCTCTGAATATATTCAAGCCCTCATTTGCTGCAGCACAAACAACCGGATTTCCCCCAAATGTGGTAATGTGACCAAGTTCAGGGTTTTCTTTTATACAAGACAACATTTTAGAACTTCCTACCAAAACTCCTATGGGCAAACCACATCCTAATGCCTTCCCTAAAGTAACCAAGTCTGGAATAATGTTGAATTGTTCGAAAGCATTAAAATTTCCCGTTCTACCATAACCACATTGCACTTCATCTAAAATTAATAAAGCACCTACTTCAGTGCATCTTTGCCGCAATGCTAAAAAATATTTTTGATCTGGAATTCGCACCCCAGCATCTCCTTGAATGGTTTCCAAAAAAACTGCTGCCGTTTTCTCGGTTATTTTCCCCAAATCCTCTAAAAAATTTAGTTTAATAAATTGGCTACCTGGGATTAATGGGCGATATCCTTCTTTTTTTAATTCGTTAGAACTAATACTCATAGAACCGGAAGTGTTTCCATGATAAGCTCCTTTAAACGCGACTATTTCGTATCGACCGGTGTAACGTTTTGCGATTTTAATAGCAGCTTCATTGGCTTCTGTTCCCGAATTTAATGGATATACTTGATTCATAGTTTCTGGGAAAAAGGAGAGTAAATTTTCAGCAAATTGGTTTACTATGTTTTGTTCATATTCACCATAAACCATTACGTGGCTATGTAATTTCATTTGACTGAAAACTGCTTGGTTGATTCTTTCTATATTGTGACCCAGGTTGTTAACTCCGATCCCAGCAATAAAATCAAGATAAGTTAATCCTTCCGAATCATACAAATAGCTTCCTTTAGCAGTTGCTATTTTTAATCCAAGTGGGTGATTTGAAGTTCCTGCGAGCATCTTGCAAATGTAATGTTTGTGAAATAAACATAATAGTGACTAGTGATTGCGAACAAGCACTTTCAGCCATGCTTCAATTAAAAACTGAAACACTACGATTTCAAAATCCTATTCATTAAAATCCTATTGGAATTTTATTGCATTTTTGTTTCAAAGTAGGCAAATGGATTGGTTTAATATTTTATGGGCGGTTTTTCCTTATTTGTTCGTAGGAATAGTTAGCGTATGGATTTATAGTTTTATTCATGAAAAAATAATCAATTTCAAAAGAACCAAAAGACTTAAAAGAGGGAAATATGCAGAACATGGAGCAAAGAGATTGCTCGAAAAAAGTGGATATTCTATTCATGATTATCAGCCATCACTGTCCTATCAATTTAAAGTAGAAAAAAAAAATTTGCGGGTAAATATTTCACCAGATTTTTTGGTGAAAAAGAATGGGAAAAAATACATTGTTGAGGTGAAAACTGGAGACACAGCCGCTAATCCAAACTACTCTGCAACTCGACGACAAATGTTAGAATATAATTTGGCAAGCGAATTACCTCTATTATTTGTAAATATGGATGAGCTTACTGTTGAAGAAGTTCGCTTTCCGTTTGCGGTAGCTAGCAATGGAGTAAATTGGTGGAAATACTCAAGTTTAACGATGTTGTCTGTAACTGGTGCCACTGTTTTAGCAATGACAGTTGGCGCTTTATTGAAATTCTTTTAGAACTTTTTCTTGCACTTTTAAGATTACCTTAATATCTGAATTTGGTGGTGTATTGCATTCCTCCATACTCCATTTGTAGCTGTCTACATAAACCGTATCTCCTGTTTTCCATGTATATGGAGCCAAATACTCCGGAGTATTTTTTATCAACTTATAATGGTAACGAAGGTAAGGGTTAAAGGTTCGGCCACTGTAAAGTTCGTAAGACAGATGCTCGTTGTACCACCCTTTTAAATTTAAAAAAGGCAACAAAACTACCATGACCATAATTACCAAGGCGGGCCATTGAAGTTTAGCTATATAAATTTGAAAATTAAAGTTTTTTGCCTTGAAAAATAAAATCCAAAGCAGGAAAATGAGTGCAACGTTCCATGGAAGAATTATACTGTTTTCTACTTTTCCTAAAGGCCCTATTCCTATTAAAACGAGAATTCCTATGTGCAATAAAGTTCCACCAATTATGGCGAAAATTCTGATTTTGGGAATGAACAAGCCAATGGCCAAAGCAATTTCTATCCAAGGAATAGCGAAAGCCGTGGGGTAAAGCCAAGGTTTAGAATGGATTAAAATTTCGGTAATTGGGCTAAAGACATAGGGTACTATGCGTTGATAAAAACCATCATTAAATTTGAACAACCCACTAAAAAAATAAACAGAAACCAATGCTATTTGTAAAGCAAAAAGAAGATGTTCTACTTCTAAATACTTTTTGTAAGATCGAGCCAAAGGAATTAGAATAACAAAGAACGTCCAGTATTGAAAAAACCAAGGCTGAAGTCTGTTGAAATCCTGAAAAGCGACCAGAAGCATGAGTAAAACAACTAGCAAAACAAAAATTCTAGTTTTCACGAAAACAAGAACGGATAGAATCCCAAATCCTAATAGCCCTAATAGAATTTTTGCCGAGAGTGAATTTAAGGGTAGAGTATAAGGGAGGATGGGTATCATTGGAAACGTTCTATCGTTTAGCCAAAGAGAAAAGCTCATGCTAATTCCAACAAGCAATGCAATTGAAATTACTTGTTGAGCCCAGAATAACCTTCGATACATCTCCATTTTTCAAAAGTAGTTCGCGGCAAATGGCTAGATACGGGAGTTTTCAACTATTATTAACAAGTTAAGGTGGATGCATGGAAGTGGTCTACTTTTGCCTTTCGTCTTATATTTTAATTGTAAGTAACAGCAATGTACAAACTCCTTTTAAAACCTCTTCTTTTTCAACTCGATCCAGAAAAAGCACATAAATTGGTAACTAAAATTTCTAATTTCATGTCGTTAATACCTGGTATGAAATCTATATTTCGGGCCATATACTGCGTAAATGATAAACGATTGGAACGGGAAGTTTTTGGAATAAAATTCCCCAATCCTGTTGGTTTAGCAGCAGGTTTCGATAAGGAGGCAAAATTGTACAATTCGTTTACCGATTTTGGTTTTGGATTTATTGAAGTAGGAACAATTACACCAAAAGGCCAGCCAGGAAATCCCAAGCCACGACTTTTTCGATTGCCAAATGATGAGGCTTTAATAAACCGAATGGGGTTTAATAACGAAGGATTGGAAGTGGCTATTGAACGATTAAAAAACAGAAACTCAAACATTATTATTGGAGGAAATATTGGAAAAAATAAAGTTACCCCAAACGAAGATGCAGTAAGCGATTATGAAAAATGTTTTATGGCATTATTTCCTTATGTCGATTATTTTGTGGTCAATGTATCTTCTCCCAACACGCCGAACTTAAGGGAGTTGCAAGATAAAGAACCACTTACCAAACTGTTAATCCATCTTCAAGAATTAAACAACCATAAAGACAAGCAAAAACCTATTTTATTGAAAATTGCACCGGATCTGAACCACGAACAATTAAATGATATTGTAAGCATAGTGGAAGATTCAAAAATTGCTGGTTTAATTGCTACGAATACAACTATTTCGCGGGAAGGTCTGTTAACTACAGGTCATTCTAAGGAAGAGGCTGGTGGATTGAGTGGAAAGCCTGTTCGCGAAAAATCTGCTGAAGTAATTCGATATATTCACAAAAAATCGAATGGAAGAATTCCAATTATTGGTGTTGGAGGAATACATTCGGCGAAGGACGCTCTTGAAAAATTGGATGCCGGTGCTAGTTTAGTACAGGTGTATACTGGGTTTATTTACGAAGGACCAAGTTTAGTGAAACAGATCAATAAGGCCATCCTTAAACGATAGATTAAAATAAATATTTACCTTATTTACAGCTAGCTGTAAGTGTAAACTATTTTTTTGGAGGCACAGAATCATTTCCATGAGTTCCCCAAGGGTGGCATTTAATAATTCGAAGAAAACCCAACCAAGTTCCCTTTAATGGCCCGTGAATTTGAATTGCCTCTATTGCATAATGGCTACATGTTGGGTGGTGGCGACAATTTGAGCCTAAATAAGGCGAAATAGCGAGTTGATAAAACTTGATTAAAAGTAACAGTGGAAAAGCCAATATTTTTTGAAACGTATGCATTTAATTAGCAAAGTTATTCTAATTAGAAAGGTGAAAATTTATTAAACCTTTTTTAAAGGTAAATAATACTTTTGGCGTTGTCATCAAAAAACTATGCTAAGTACAAGCGAAAGAGCTCAAATAGAAAAAGTTGGAATTTCAGAATCTGATATTAAAAAGCAATTATTGAATTTTCGAAATGGCATAAAGCCAATCCTCCTTATAAAGGCTGCTGCCATTAAGGATGGAATAAGTCATTTTGAAAAGGAAAAAGAAGAAGAATTAATTCAACTTTATCGACGTTTCAAGGATTCTTTAGATGTCGTAAAATTTGTTCCAGCATCTGGTGCTGCTACAAGAATGTTTAAATATCTTTTTGAAGGATTGGATGTTATAGAAAATGGTGGCGATTTTAGTGAGCATCTTATATCTTTTATTACTCAGATAAAAGAATATCCATTTTATAAACAACTATCTCAAGTTTCTGTTAATGAAGGGTTAGCGATTAACCTTGAGTCGTTTTCTGAAAACCCGTTAAAGCAAAAGTCTAAGATTAAAAAAGTACTGGAAGCCATTTTGTATGACAAAGATAATGGACTAGATTACGCTAGATTACCTAAAGCATTGATAGTTTTTCACAACGAAAACGATACTATTAAAACAGCTTTGGAAGAACATTTTTTAGAATGTGTTTCTTATGCAAACTCGGATGGAAAAGGAAGGATACATTTCACGGTTTCTAAGGAACATTTGAAAGCAATTAAATCGGCAGCAAATAATATTTCAAAAAAGTACAAGGAAAAATTAAGCTTTAAAATTGAATACAGTATTCAGAAAGAAAGTACAAAAACCATTGCTGTTTACAAAAATTTAGAGCCTGTAAAAACTGAAGATAGCTCTTTAATGTTACGTCCTTCTGGTCATGGCGCATTGCTTGAAAACTTAAACGACATTGATGCGCAACTAATTTTCATAAAAAACATTGACAATGTAAGTGCAAGCAAATGGCACGTTGAAAATGCTAAATACAAAGAACTTATTGCGGGCAGATTATTGGATATGCGAGAAAATATTCATAACCTTTTAAATGGACTCATTCATCAAAGTGGAATGAAAAGGGCAAGTGATGTTATTTTCAATCGATGGGGAATTAGAGTGAATACAGAAAAAGAAATTAAATACATTCTAGATAGACCTTTGAGAGTTTGCGGAATGGTTAAAAACACCGGTGAACCTGGTGGTGGTCCATTTTGGGTAAATATGCCTGATGGTTCCAAAGGAAGGCAAATTGTTGAGTCCTCTCAAATAGATATGTCCAATAAAGAGCAAGTTGAAATATGGAAAAGTTCAACTCATTTTAATCCTGTTGACATAGTATGTTGGGTAGAAAATCACTCTGGTGAAAAATTTGATTTAATGAAATACCGAGATGATAATACTGGCTTTATTTCGAACAAATCATATCAAGGAAAAGACATAAAGATTCAAGAATTACCGGGCTTGTGGAATGGCGGAATGACTGGTTGGATAACCGAATTTGTAGAAGTGCCTTTGAGAACTTTTAATCCTGTAAAAACAGTGTCTGATCTAATGAAAGAAGGGCATAGGAGCTAAATTTATAATCTTATTTTGAATTAAAAACAGGTATATTATCTTATTATCAAAACGCTATTAAATTCTACATTAGCGCCACAAAATTTACATTATGAAAAAGAGTATTATCATTCTTCAAATTCTTACTATAAGTCTTTCGGCCTCTGCTAAAGAGGGCATGTGGATTCCTTCCTTAATTAAAAATTTGGTGGAATCGGATATGCAAAACATGGGAATGAAATTGACTGCAGAGGATATTTATTCATTCAATAAATCCAGTTTAAAAGATGCTATTGTGCATTTTGGTGGTGGATGTACTGCTGAAATGATTTCAGACCAAGGTTTATTGCTGACTAATCACCATTGTGGATACTCTCAAATACAAACGCATAGTTCAGTTGAAAATGACTACCTAACTAATGGTTTTTGGGCAATGACAAGAGCCGAAGAAAAAAATAACCCAGGTCTTACTGCTACTTTCATTATTAAAATAGAAGATGTAAGTAAACAAATTTTGGAAGGTGTAAAAGGTGGGATGCCAGAAATAGAAAGACAAAAAATTGTTGCAGCGAATATTAAAATAATTGGTAACAAAGCCATTAAGGACAGTCATTATAAGTACATTATTCGCCCGTTTTATTTTGGAAACCAATACTACATGTTTATTACAGAAACATACAATGACGTGAGATTAGTTGGCGCTCCGCCTTCTTCTATTGGTAAATTTGGATTTGACACCGATAACTGGATTTGGCCTCGTCACACTGGTGATTTTTCCATGTTTAGAATTTATGCTAACAAGGACAACAAACCAGCTGATATATCTGCAGATAACATTCCATTTAAGCCTCGTCATTCTTTGCCAATATCTATGAATGGAGCAAGACAGGATGATTTTACCATGGTTTATGGTTTTCCGGGACGAACGAGTGAATACCTTACTTCTTACTCAGTGCAATACACTATGGAAAAGCTTAACCCGAATAGAATTGCTATGCGAGATATTGCTTTAGATATTTTGGGCGATGCTATGGCTTCTTCCGATAAAATTAGAATTCAGTATGCTGCGAAACAGAGTAGGGTGAGCAACGCTTGGAAAAAATGGAAAGGACAAAACAAAGGACTTTATTTAAACAATGCCATTGAACATAAACAGGGTATCGAAAAACGATTTATGGTGCGTGCTGAAGAAACAACTGGTGAATATGGCTTGAAATACAAAAGTTTA
>CAWUST010000006.1:0-142957 GCA_963925495.1 uncultured Flavobacteriales bacterium
AAAATTTTCAGAAGAAAGTATTAAGCGAGTTTGCGCTTCGGGTTAATGATTTTGAAAAAGAACACGGAATAGATTTGAGTTTATAATGAAGATTCTTTTTTCACATTCATATTATTATCCTTTAGATGAAAAACAATGGGCGAAGAAGCAACCCTATCCTCCCTTAGGCACTATTCAGGCAGCAGCCTATCTTAGGCAACTAGGACATGAGGTAGCGCTTTTTGACACTAATTTGATAGATTCTCCTGTCTATATACAACAAGACTTAGAATCTTTTCAACCTGAGCTTCTTGTAATTTATGATGATGGTTTTAACTATCTAACTAAAATGTGCCTCACTAACATGAGAGAGGCTGCATTCGATATGATTGCTTTGGCTAAGAAAAGAGGGATCCAAGTTGCTGTTTCAAGCTCGGACTCTACAGATCAATTCAACATGTATTTGGATGCAGGGGCTGACTTTGTATTGCTAGGTGAGGCTGAAGAAACACTCAAAGAGTTGGCTGATAACTTGAAGAAAAATTCTGATACTTCAGGTGTTTTAGGGATTGTTTCTCGAATGGAGAGTGAAACTCAAAACTCTGGTCGTCGAACAGTTATGCGCAATTTAGATTCTTTACCTATCCCTGCTTGGGATTTGATAGATATCGATGCTTACCGTAAGATATGGTTGGGTGGAAATGGGTATTTTTCATTGAATATGTCTACTACTAGAGGATGTCCTTACAAATGCAATTGGTGTGCAAAACCCATTTATGGTCAGAAGTACAACTCAAGATCGCCAGAGCATGTAGTAAGAGAAATTGAATATTTGCTTAACCACCATAAGCCTACTCATTTTTGGATGTGTGACGATATTTTCGGATTGAAACCGGGCTGGGTTCAAGAGTTTGACCATCTGATTCAAGAAAGAAAACTAAAGTTCACATACACCATTCAATCAAGGGTTGATCTTCTCTTAAAAGAAGATACTATTGGTGCATTGTCTTCATCAGGTATTCATGAAGTATGGGTAGGGGCAGAATCGGGTTCACAAAAAGTGCTGGACTCAATGGACAAAGGAACTCAGGTAGAACAAATTTATGAAGCTACCCGAATGTTGAAATCCAAAGGAGTTAGAATCGCATTTTTCCTTCAATTTGGATATCCTGAAGAAACCAAAAATGACATTCAGAAAACCATAGACATGGTTCTAGAGCTCATGCCAGACAACATAGGTGTTTCTGTTTCTTATCCTTTGCCTGGAACTCCATTTTACGAAAGAGTTAAATCAGAATTAAATAGCAAGGCCAATTGGAAAGATAGTGATGATTTGGATTTGATGTTCTCCAATTCGTACCCTAAAGAATATTATAGAAAACTTCAACGCTACATTCATAAGCGTCTTCGATTGAAACAAGGGGCTTTAAACGGTAGGGCAATTTTCAGTCATCCTTTTGCTGTTAATTGGCAGAAAATAAGGTCGGTGGCACTGTTCCCATATTATGGAATAAGTTCTCGAATGGATAAAAAATCATTGGACAAAATGGAAGCTCAAGTATTATGAGCTCCTTCGATTCTGCGGCTCCAGATTATGATGAAGAGTTCACGAATACAGCAATAGGCAAATACCAACGTAAGACTGTATGGAATTATCTTAATTCCTTTTTGGAATCCAACTTTAAGCAAGAGCCATTAAATATTTTAGAACTAAATGCAGGTACTGGTGAAGATGCGCTTTGGTTTGCCCGAAAAGGACACAATGTAACGCTTACCGATGTCTCTTCTAGAATGCTTGAAGTGGCAAAGAAGAAAATTGAAATTGTCGGTTTTAGTTCCCGTGTAAGTTTTTTAAAGTTGGATTTGAATGAGATGGAAACATTTAAACCAGATGCGAAATTTGATCTGATATTTTCAAATTTCGCAGGATTAAACTGCCTAGATAAAACTGGAATCAAAGAGGTGTTTAAGTCATGTGAGTCTATGTTGAAGCCAAACGGTGAATTTATTTTGGTCTTCCTTGGTAAATTCTGTCTTTGGGAAACGATTTATTTTTTAGCCAAAGTAGACCCGAAAAATGCCTGGCGAAGAAGCAGTGATAATTCCGTAATGGCAGATGTGAGCGGCGAAAAAGTGAAGACATGGTATTACTCTATTCAAGAAATTGAGCAATTGTGTTCAACTAATTTCGAAACTCAGAAAGTAAGAGCAATTGGTAGCTTTGTGCCGCCTTCTTACCTTAATACAATGTTTGGAAAAGACTCGTTAATATTAAAAATATTAAATCGTCTTGATGATGAATTGGGACACTTGATATTTATGAAATACCTATCTGATCATTATTTACTTCATTTGAAAAAGAAATGAAAATTCTACTCACACACGGTTATTTTCTTGAAGAAGATCCAAAGGAAATGGAAATCATGAAGCCATATCCTACCTTAGGATTGCTCTATATTTCTGGGTACTTAAATCAAAAAGGGGTAGTGCATGATGTCTTTGACACTACCTTTTCATCTACCAATGAATTTAAAAATCATTTACTTGCCACCCAGCCTGAAGTAATCGCATTCTACACCAATCTTATGACCAAAGTAAAGGTGATAGAGTTGATTCAATTTATCCGAAGCCAAGAGCAATTGCAAAAAATAAAGGTGGTATTAGGTGGCCCGGATTTAACTTATAATCAAAAGAAATATTTAAATGCAGGAGCAGATTTTTTGGTGATAGGGGAAGGGGAAGAAACATTTTATGAGCTTGTTGAAGCCTTAAGAAAAGAAGAAAGCACAGATCAAATTAATGGTGTTTCATATATGCAAGAAGGGGAATTGAACGTGAATGCGCCGCGCATTAAAATGAAAGACCTTGAAGACCTTCCTCTGCCGAATCGCTCTGCTTATCCAATAAAAAAATATTTGGATACTTGGAAAAGTTATCATGGTGAAAGTGCCCTAAACATTAGTACCCAGCGTGGATGTCCTTATACATGTAAATGGTGTAGTACAGCTGTATACGGTCAAAGTTATAGAAGACGATCCGCTAAAAATGTAGTGGCCGAATTGAAACTGTTATCCAAGGAGTATAACCCGGATACATTTTGGTTTGTAGACGACGTGTTTACAATAAGCCATAAATGGTTGGAAGAATTTCATACTGAAATTATTGATTCTGGGATTGAGATCAAGTTTGAATGTATCACGCGCGCTGAGAGAATGAATGATAAAGTTATCAAATGGTTAAAAGAATCGGGCTGTATTCGTGTGTGGATTGGCGCTGAAAGTGGTTCGCAAAAAATAATTGACGCCATGGATAGACGCGTTGATATCAATAAGGTGAAGGACATGCTTATAAAAACACGTCTGGCGGGTATTCAAACTGGAACATTTATAATGGTGGGTTATCCCGGTGAAACTATAGAGGATATAAAAACAACGGCGAAATATCTTGAAGATGCCTTGCCCGATCAATTTACGATTACCAAAAGTTATCCTATTAAAGGAACTAGCCTTTACGATGAAATTGAAGAGAGTATTACCAAACAGCCGGAATGGACTACAAGTACCGATAGAGAAATTGATTTTAAAAGGAAATACAGCGACAGATTTTACAATTTAGCGATTCGAAATATCCATAATCGAGTAAAACTGAAAAGAGAAAAAGCTAACGATAAAATCGCGTTTAAAACTCAGGCTAAAGTTTTTATTACCGCATTGGGTATGAGGTTATTATCTTAAAACTGTGAGAATTAAAACGTCAACACTTGTTTTTATTGATGGGCTATTCGCTCCTATTAATAGGCTGTTTAGCAGTTTATCTAATATGGGCGTCAAAAGAAGGAATGAAACAAAAAACTTGCTTGTTATCAAGTTTTTTGGAATGGGTAGTATCGTAAGAATGGCTTATGTATTAAAGAATAGTGATGTTGATTTGACTAATATTACCCTTATAACATTAAAAAAAAATGAACAAATAGTGGAACTTTTAGAAATTCCAGTAATCTATATTCGGTCGAACTCAATTCTCGTTTTGTGGGATATTACCAGAGCAATTCTCAATACTTGGTTTAAAACAAATACCCGCGTAATAGACCTAGAGAGAAGTTCAAACATTGCAGGAATTTTCAGGGTATTATGCTCTATCCAAAAACCTAGTTCGTCTTTCTATTTTGACAATGACAATCGTGTTTCTGGAAAACATTTATCGATATCTTTAAAAGATAAGAGTGCTGTAGAAGTTTTGTACGAGGCATTAGAAGTAAAGCCAATAAGAAATAAAGAAAAAACTAAGGGTGGTGTTAAAAACAGTGTTATCGTGAATGTAAATGCAGGAGAATACCTTCCTGAAAGGAAATACCCCATTACTAAATTTGCCGAAATTGTTCAGATTCTATATAATCAAAACCAAGATTTAAAGTTTGTGTTAACCGGCGGAATAAATGAACTCGAGTATGTTTCTAGATTAGAAAGACTTTTAAAAAAATGGAGTATTCCGGTGAAAAACCAAACCGGAAAACAGTCGATGCAGGATTTGGCTGGTGAAATTCAAAACGGTGAATTATTGATTACCAATGATTCGGGACCTCTACATTTGGCGAATTACTACGCTACTCCTTGTATTGTGCTATGGGGTCCAACGTCGGCTAAAAGTGTTGGTTATTCTGATTCGGAGATTATGAAAAACATCTCAACTCATGAACATTGCTCTCCTTGTTTTGTACACCCAAAGTCAGCGATTGCCAAAGAATGCCAAGGAGAGATTACTTGTTTTGTAAATTTAAGCCCTAAAATGATAGCGGCTCAAATAGGAGTTTTTAAATCTAATATTGACAAAGTAGCAGTGTATGTCTAGTAAAATAAAAATACTGTTTCTTAACCCTCCTGGGAATAAAATATTTATCCGAGATTACTATTGTTCCAAAGTTTCGAAGGCCTACTATTTGCCACAACCGGTTGATTTATTGATTCAAACTAGCTTTTTTTCGAAAGAAAAATATGAGCTAAAAGTATTGGATTGTATTGCAGATAAAATATCGATTGAGAAGGCTCATTCGCTAAGTAAAGAATTTGAACCTGATTTTATTATTGGTTTATTGGCTTCGGTTTCTCTAAAACAGGATGTGCCATTTTATACTCAATTGAGAGCATTGATTCCTAAAACAAAAATTCTGGTTAGTGGCGATGCTGTTTTGGAAGACTATGACAGTGTTTTTGGAAATTGGAAATGGTTGGACGTTGTTATTTTTAATTTTTTTAATGGTGGTGCTAAAAAGTGGATTGAAAACGACTTTGAAAACGCAAGTGGAATTGTTATTCGGAATGGCGATTCATTTTTAAAAAAGGCGGAAGTACGAAGGTCGGTTTTAGAGCTTGAGACTCCACGACATGATCTTTTTTCTGCTAGGAAATATCGTATGCCGTTTGCCAATGCGTTGCCTATGGCGACAGTTTTAACTAATTATGCTTGCCCATACCCTTGCACATTTTGTATAATGTCTACCATGCCCTATATGAGTCGGTCGGCTAACAGTATTATTAATGAGCTTATAACGTTAAAAAAACTGGGTTACAGATACATTTATTTTTCTGATCAAACTTTTTTTCAATCTAAAGCCATTACTAGGGAATTGCTAAACTGGATGGTTACAAGCAATTATGATATTTCTTGGATGTGTTTTTCACGAGTGGATGTGCTCAATGAAGATGAAATTAACCTAATGAAAAAAGCAGGTTGTAATTTAGTCATGTTTGGAGTAGAGTGGGCAGATGAAAAATACTTGGAAGAGTATAAAAAAAGTTACACCTTAAATCAAGTCAGAGCCACCTTCGATCTTACGGCAAAAGCTGGAATTAAACGATTGGGAACCTTTTTAATAGGAGTGCCAGGACAGGGTAGACAATCAATAATAGACACTGTGGAATTTGCCAAAGAGATAAAGGCCGATTATGCTTCATTTAATGTCGCGGTTCCGCGTTCCAATACTTCTTTTCGTGAGAAAGCAATTGAAGCAGGTATTATAAATGAGTCTGTGAAAGTAATGGATCAATCGGGTGATGAGGTAACCATGGGCACGGGAGAATTATCAAGAGAGGAGCTTCAAGAAATAAAAAATTGGGCTTATCGTTCATTTTATTTTAGACCAATTTACATTCTTAAAAGAATAGTTGGAATTAGTAATTGGGTTGAGTTGCGAATGCATATTCAGGAGGCTTTTTATATTTTGAAAGGATTGTTTAAACGATCTGCAGGATAAAGATGTGGAGTTGGAAAAACATACTTGCCAGTACTTGGATTATTGCTGTTGTAGCAGTTGTTTTCGTAAAAGGAATTATTCCCGGATGGCAAGAAGGGCGATCAGATTTTTCTAATTACTATGCTTCGGCAGTCTTGCTGTCAAATGGGGAGTCCATTTCAGACTTTTATGATAATGATTGGTTTTCGGAAAAGGCTATTGATGTGGGTGAAATGGGAGGAGCGAAATTTGCGCCATTTCCCCCGACTACAGCTTTTTTATATTTACCGCTTGTGGTTTTAAATCCTCCGCAAGCAAAGCGGGCTTGGTTAATTTGCAACCTTCTGTTTCTGGTCATACTTGCGTTTCAACTAAAGGCAATTTGTAATTTGACATGGTTTGAATTGATTTTTATTCTCGGTCTGTTTTGTATTCCAATTGCCTCAAATATTAAATTGGGGCAGAGTTACTTGCTGTTCACGGTATTCATTACCAGTTTCATAAAAGGAAGTATAAAGGGAAAGCAATTACTTGGTCCAAGCTTGTTAGGGTTTGCTGCATCGCTCAAATATTTTCCTCTGGTTTATTTAGTTTACGGACTTCCTGCCATCAACAAAAAACACTTATTCATTTTTTCAATTGTGGTTATAAGTTCCCTCATTTTACCCGTTTTTTTCTTCGGAATTAGTCCCTACCAGGCTTTTTTTGGTGAGTTCTGGAATCATCTCAATGGCAATTTATCTGGACAAGGACAATTCTCGGTTACTTTTCAATCTATTGATGTTTTATTGGCCAATCTTTTTATATATGATCTTGAGCAAAATCCAATGGTGTGGATTGATGCGCCTTATCTTAAGGCAGTGATTAAAATCGTTTTTGCTTTAGTGATTATCTTCTTTTCTGCTCAATCACTAAAAACCGGGGTGGAAAAAACTAAAGAATTGTCACTGGGAATTTTAGTTATCGGCGCTTCACTGCTAATTCCAGCTAGTGCTACCTATCATTTTCTTTTTTTAATTCCTGCCCTGCTATTGGCTTTAGCTTGGCTGAAAGATCATGAGATTTCAAAGAAGATAATTACGGGGGTAATTGTTCTCGTATTTTTCATTTGTAATTTGTTAGCTCATAATATTCCTGGAATTCAAAGTTACTATGTCCTAAATGTCTTAGTTCATTTTCCACGACTATTTGGACTATTGATGCTTTTTATTTTGCTAATAGTGGTTCAAAAACGATATTTGCGAGAGAATGTCTAAGCACTCATTTATTAAAATATTGACCCTGGTCATTACTCTTATGGTTCTCCTTGATGCTTGTAAAAAAGAAGAATTAAATATTCCGGTCTCTGCTGATAATAACGAAAACTCTATTCTAAATCTAAGATGGTACAATAGTGATATAGAGACTAAAGAAGAATTTGTTAAAGGGCTTAAATGGTGCTTTTCTTTTTTAGGAGCTAAGTTGCCCCAGGATTCTTGGTCAAAAGGAGTTCATTGGCAAAATGATAAATTGCTAACTGTTGATTTTGAAAAATTAGGGTTTTCCCAAGATGCATTGAATGTTATCCAAGAAATAAATCAAGTATTTAAGACTTCTCCAGAGTACGCTCAGAGCGGACTTGATGCGGGGAGCTGGGTGGTCAATGTTTTTAATAATAGTGCCCATTACTATCGAATCGTTGGAATGCCTTATCGCTTAGATTCATTTTCAAAAAAGTACATTTTTAATCCTAAAAAGGCTGCAATTAAAGAATCTGCTGTGGCATATGGAAGTAGAATAATTCAGCTTCCTTCACATTCAAGTGCGCTGAAACAAGCATTTATTGCGGAGGAGTTAGACTCAATAGGAATAACGCCGGAACCTAAGGAGTATGAAGTGATGGATGTTATGGATAATGGTCAATTGAGATTTGGTATATACTCTACTGAGGGAATTTTAATTAATGGATCTGATCCTACCCTAACGGAAGCTGGAAAGCCGGCTAAATGCTTGTGGTGTCATGAGATGAATATACAGCCGGCATTTGCGGCAATAACTTCCATGCCAGGATATTACTCTCCTGCAGAGTTTGATAGCATTGTTAAGGTTAGTTATGAAAAATTACAAAAGTATCGATCTGGAATAAGAGGCGAAATAGACTTTACTAAGCTAATGGCACATACTTTACTTGAAAAGTTATATTTCAGATATATGGAGCCCTCAGCAGAGCGTTTGGCTCAGGAATGGGGTCTTTCTGAAGAAGAAATCTTAAAAAAGTTAATTGGGCTAAAAACCCATGATCATCATGAGTTTACCGAAATGAAAGATTTGTATTGGCGTCATGAAGTCGAGGATTTTGCCCCGTCCAAGCCAATAAATTTTACAAGAACCCTTCGTGAAACGGATTATTCTGAAAAGTCTATTTGGAAATGATTGTGAAAACGAAAATGAAAAGGTTCAATTGGATAGGCCTTGAGAGTATAACTTTTGCTGTCAGGCCAGCTTTCATGGCTTTGTTTTCATTCTTGGTGATTAATCAAGACGGAGCAAAGTTGTGGGGCGATTTTGTTTACTATCTGATTGGAGTTGAATTAATAATTATGCTCACATCTTGGGGGCAAAAGCAGTTTTTAATGCGCAATTTTTCCGTTTCGCCCAATGAGATCAACAGATCATGGAATGGAGCTTTTCAAATTCGATTATTACTCGTGATTACTTTGCTTCTATCCGTCTTTTTTTGGCCTATTTTAGAAAGTGAAAAGCCTATGTTATTGCTTTGGATCACTTTTCAATTTCTTATTTCACTGGGCGATGCATTACTGCCTTACTTAAGAAAGTACAAAATTTTACTTTCATCAGAACTCTTTGCTGCTCTGTCTGGGTTAACAGTGTATGTAGTCTGGCGGCCTAATGACATCGAAGGGTTAATGTGGATTCTAGTTTTAAGCTCGGCCATAAAAGCTGTTTTTACGCTTTCAGTTATCATAAAAGAAATAAAAATAATTCCATTTAGTTTAAAAATCATAAAGGGGTTTGCTCTGCCTGCGCTCCCCTTTTTTTTTCTATCATTTATTGGCTTAATTCAGAATAAAGCAGATTTATACATTGTTTCATTCCAAATGAACGAATCAGACTTAGCGTTATACAGTATTGTTTTATCCTTCCTTATATTAATGCAGGGCGTATCTGCTGTAATGTTAAGGCCCTTCGAAAAAAACATCTATCGTTTAAGACCATCAGAACTTTCAATACTCAAGAAAAAATATTTAATTCTTGGGAGTATGTTATCGATTATAGGGGCAACATGTGTTTTTTATATTGTGAAACTGATTTATGGTTTTGAGCTAAATATAGAAGCTTTACCCATGTTAATCTTATACTTGTTACCCTTCTTTTTCTATTTAATTGAAGCCCATATCTTATTAAAATTTAATTTGGTATATACGATGATTGGGTTTGCTTTTTTAGGAGCAATTGCAGGGTCCGTAACCACCTGGTTACTGATCCCTTTGTATGGAATTGAGGGGGCTCTCTTGGGTGGGATTCTCTCCCGTTTGATTGTTGCTTTATTTGTGGTTTTAAGGTATCGAAAGCTACCTAAAACTTCTAATTCTTTTCAAGTAACATGAAAAAAGCAATTCTAAGGTGGTTAAAATATATGGCGCCTAGTTATATGGAAGGCAGAGTTCTAAAAAAAAGGAGAGAATTTTATAGTCAGTTTATAAAGGAAGGAGATTTATGTTTTGATATTGGCGCTAATGTGGGAAACCGAACAGATATTTTTGTGCTCCTTGGGGCAAATGTTGTGAGCGTAGAACCTCAAGCTACTTGCGTTGAACAGTTAAGGGCCAGATACAAAGGAAATCCAAAAGTTGTTCTTGTGGACAAGGGAGTTGGTGAAAAACACGGTAAAAAAATAATGCATTTGAGTAATTTCTCAGAAGTGTCTACATTTTCTAGTGAGTTCATCAATGCATATCTAAATCAACCAGGTATTAAATGGGATAGAGATGTGGAAGTTTCCATTATTACAATGGAAGACCTAATCAAAGAGCACGGAGTCCCTCAATTTTCTAAAATAGATGTCGAGGGATACGAGCTCAATGTTCTTCTAGGATTAAAACAGCCCTTGCCTGCTCTTTCAATTGAATATAATGCACGATTAAGTCAATTAGCCTTTTCGTGCGTGAACCATATTGATAAAATGGCTAATTATGAGTTTCAATTTTCTTCATTCGATACCATGAAATTCTATTTTAGTGAATGGCAATCTTCATCTAAGATAATTGAACTTTTGAATAAACTACCGAAGGACATCTTAACGGGAGATATTTATGTTAGAAAAATTAAATGTTAAAATGAAATATTGTATAGCTTTTTATTTTGTTGTTACCTTAACCTATAAGGTCAACAGTCAAAACTTTAATAGGCCGACGAATAAGTACTTATATGGGTATGAGTTTGAATTGTTGGATTCTACATTTAAAGATTACGTATTAACAGTACCATTTCATTTTAGAGCGTTTGGTCCAGGAGGTAAATCGACAGGTTCTCCTCCCATTATTTTGGATAAACATGGATATGTGGCCATGTATTATGTAACAGAATTAGACTTCCTCCCGATGTTCAAATATTATGAAAAGCAAAATAAATTTTCTATGGCCCAAGTTTATACTGGCACCATTATTAAGGGAGATATTCATTATTTTATCTTGGATGATAAATTTAATGTGATTGATACAGTAATTAATAGCCCAGGTATTGATACGGAAGGGCATGAATTTCATTTACTTGACAATGGTAATCGAATTTTAGCCGGTCAAGTAATGGATACGGTAGACTTGAGTAATGACACAATCGGAGGCCAGTTAGGATTTGACTCCACAGTTTTAAGGGGGTTTGTAATAGAAGAATTTGACTCCTTAAACAAATTATTATTTCAATGGAATAGTAATGATTATGTGCCACCTAGTGAATCTAATCTACTCAATGGCTACGATAGGCTTGATTTTGATTATTGTCACGGCAATGCCATTGAAAAAGATAAAAATGGTGATTATTATGTTTCCTTAAGAAATACAAATTCGGTTTATAAGATCAACGGGAGGACGAGAAAAGTAATATGGAAACTGGGTGGTGTTAACTCCTCATTCTCCTTTGATAATGATTCAGGTTTTAGCGGTCAACACGATATACGAATTTTGGATAATGGTAATTTAACAGTGTTTGATAATGGAAACACCAGATTACCTAAAAAATATTCTAGAGCATTAGAGTTCAGTTTAGATACGATTAACATGAGGGCCAATATTGAATGGGAATATGTTGAAACGGGTAATGCATATTCCAGAGCAATGGGAAACCACGAAACGTCAAAGGAAAGACATCACTTAATAAACTATGGAGCCACATTGAGACCCTTCCCTTCAATTTCAGTTTGTGATGATCAAAAGAATGATCTTTGTCGGGTGTATTTTAAAGATTCCGTCGTCAGCTATAGATCCCAATTAATGACGGGTAATTTTGATCTGAATAGACCTACATTGAGCTGTGAAAGAAATAATGGAAAGCTATTGCTTCACTTAGACAGTTCATATTCTGAAGTTATTTGGTCGACTGATGAGAGTTCCTTGGCTATTGAGATTACTACAAGTGGAACATATCAAGCTTGGGTGAGAAGAGGTAATGCCATGATTGGATCTTTCCCAGTAATTATTAATGATGTTAATGAGTATTGCTCTTCGGTGAGCATAAGTTCAATTGAACTTGAAAGAAAAGAAACTATTAATGCCTATTACAATGCTCTGGGGCAACCAATAAATATAGACCAACACCATGGATTTTATCTGGAACAAGACCAGTCGGGTGATTTGAACAAGAAATACAAACCCTAGATTCACCTGCTTTTAAAAAAACAAAATGAACAAAGTAATCCTCTTTAACCCTAGAAGTGCAAATCATAAACACCGCGTTCCTAATTCCATCCTACAGGTGGGGGCTAGTATTTATGGTAAGTACGATTTTGTTTTTGTAGACGGAAATCTGGAGACTGATCCATGGAGAAAAATTGAATTATATTTAAAGACTGGAGAGTACAAGTATTTTGGCTCAACAGTTATGCCTGGTCCACAGCTAAAACAAGCCATTCCCTTTTCGAAAAAAGTAAAAGAGAACTTCCCTGATCTTATTACTATTTGGGGCGGGTATTTTGCAAGTAACCAACATCCGGTTGTGTTGGATTCAGGGTATGTAGATTATGCTATAAATGGCCCTGGCGACAACGCGTTTCCGTTATTGCTGGATGCTCTTGAAAAAGGAGAGAGTGTAGACGGTATTAAAAATTTGATTTTCAAAAGAGATGGTCAATATGTGAAAACCGCTAAGGAAGTCTTACAAAACATGGATTTACTTCCACCTTTACCCTACGAGTTTTTAGATGGTTTTTATTCGCTCAAAAACTACGTTGCCAAAACGTTCATGGGGGACAAAACCTTCGCTTATCACAGCAGTTTTGGATGCCCGTTCACGTGCTCGTTTTGCGCGGTAGTTCCTATTTATAATGCAAGATGGAATGGTAAGTCTGCTGATCTAATGTTCAAAGACGTATTGTATTTGAAAGAAAAACTAGGAATTAATGGTTTTGAATTTCATGATAATAATTTCTTCACTTCTCAAAAACGAGTAGTTGAGTTTTCCAAACTCATGATAGGACAGGGTATTGAATGGTGGGGAGAAGGTAGAATTGACACTATAGATAAGTATTCGGATGAAAACCTAGCCCTCATGCGTGAAGCTGGATGTAGGATGATATTTCTAGGGGCAGAAACAGGAAATGATGAGGTTCTGAAACAAATGGACAAAGGCGGTACTCAGTCAGCTGAACAAATTTTAAGTTTCGCGGGTCGAATGAAAAAGTTTGATATTGTACCTGAATATTCTTTTGTATTGGGAATGCCAGCAGATACTCCTGAAGAAGTGATGGCTCAAATAGATTTCGATATTGATTTTATAAAACAAGTTAAGAAGATAAACCCTGATACGGAAATAATAATTTATCTGTATAGTCCAGTTCCAAGTGAGGGTACAGAATTATTTGAAGCCATTAAAAAAGCAGGGTTTAATTTCCCAGAAAAATTAGAAGATTGGTTAGATCCTAGTTGGGAAAATTTTGATTTAAGAAAAAATCCACTCACACCCTGGTTAACACCTGAAATGGTTGATAAGGTCAGGAATTTTGAAACGGTACTCAATGGGTATTATCCGACACAATCTGATTTTAGAATAAAAGGATGGAAAAAGGACTTGTTAAGATTGAGTTCAGCATGGAGGTATAACAGCAATACATATAAACGCCCCTATGAAATTAAGGTCTTGCACAAAATATGGAAGTATCGCCAACCAGAAATTGAAGGATTTTACTCTGAATAATGATAAGAAAAGGAATTCGTAAGACGTTAAAATGGTCTATAAGTCGTGTCCTTAAAAGGCGATATGCGAAATATTCATCAAAAGATCATATCGTTGAGTTTCTGGATTTGAGTTTGCTAGTTAAAGCGGGCGTCTTCCATCCAGAGCTTTTCTTTAGTACTAAAGTTTTAATTCAATTTTTGAAATCTAAAGATTTAAAAGGTCAGAATTTATTGGAATTGGGTTGTGGAACAGGGACAATTTCAGTTTGGGCTGCCAGACAAGGGGCTATAGTAACGGCAAGTGACATTAACCCTATGGCAATTGAAAATACGATTATAAACGCAAAGAAAAACAAGGTCAAAGTAGAATGCATAGAATCAGATCTGTTTGAAAACCTTGATATTAATGCATATAGTTATGTAATAATTAACCCACCATACTACCCCATTGAACCTAAAAGCATTGAAGAGCGCGCTTGGTTTTGCGGATTAAATTTCGAATATTTTTTAAGGTTATTTCGACAACTTAAAAGAATTGACTCTTCCCAGAAAGTTCTAATGGTTCTTTCTGAAGACTGTGATATAGTAGCCATTAGAGACGAAGCAGGAAAACAAGGATTTGAGTTAAATTGTGTGTTTACTAAAAAACAGATTCTTGAAATCAATTATGTCTTTGAAATCAATAAGTTAAATTAGTAGTTAAGTTTGTTCAATGTCAAATCGAAGGTCATTTATAAAAAAATTAGGAATAACATTTCCGGTAATCTCATTTTTAGGAATATCTTCTTTTGCTGAGGAAATACCGTTAAAAAATGGTCGTAAGAAAGCCGAAAATAAGGTGGAAAATCCTGTTGTCAAACCAGTAGTTCTTTCGACTTGGGATTTTGGATTCGCGGCTAATCAAAAAGCTTGGGAAACTCTTGAAAGCGCTGGTCGTGCTATTGATGCTGTGGAAAGAGGAGTTCAAGTTCCGGAAAGCGACCCTAATGTAATGAGTGTAGGTTATGGTGGAATGCCGGATAGAGATGGGTTTGTTACGTTAGACTCTGCCATTATGGATGAAACAGGAAATTGCGGTTCAGTTGCTTTTATTCAAGGAATTAAAAATCCAATTAAAGTTGCGAGACTGGTAATGGATAAAACGCCCCATGTCATGTTGGTTGGAAAGGGTGCTCAGGATTTTGCAGTTTCTGAGGGGTTTAAAACGGAAGACTTACTCACCAAGAAATCAAAAGAAGCTTGGGAGAAGTGGAAAACAAAAGCCAACTACTCTCCTAAAATAAACGTAAACAACCACGATACAATTGGTATGATTGCTTTGGATAAAAATGGAGATTTGAGTGGCGCGTGTACTACCTCTGGCCTTGCATGGAAACTGCATGGAAGAGTAGGGGATTCACCAATAATAGGCGCAGGATTATTTGTAGATAATGAAATTGGAGCGGCAACAGCCACAGGAAAAGGCGAGGCGGTTATTAAAACAGTTGGCGCCCACCTTATTGTTGAATTAATGCGACAAGGAAACTCTCCACAAAAGGCATGTGAATTAGCCGTAAAAAGGATAATAGATAAGAACGCAGATGCGAAAAATTTTCAAGTTGGCTATTTAGCACTAAATAAAAAAGGTGAAACTGGTGCGTACTCAATTCAAAAGGGGTTTACTTATAATGAATTCAATCCTGATAAAAAAGAAAAAATGACCGCTGAATACCATTTTAAAACTGAAATAAGAACCTATTAAAAGTCTATTGTTTGGAAAATAAGAGCCCTATTAAGTTCATAATCAACCATTTTAAAGTTTGGTTTATCGCTGGAGTAATTGCAAGTGGAATTGCCTTCATTTTTACGTCTTCGGTTTTTATAAACCCAAAGTACGAATCAGAAACTTTGGTCTATATCCCACATTTGGCTAAAAAAGTTCAACTGCTTAATTACTCTGGAACTGTGGCGTCTCAAGTTGAAATAAACACCCAGATTCAATTGCTGAGATCGACAATTATATTAGATAGTTTGATTCAGAAATTCGAATTAATTGAACACTATAAAATTGATATTGAGAATCCGAACTGGCGATCAAAATCACACGAAATGCTTACCTCAAATATCAATATTGGTAAAACGAAATTTAGTAGTATTTCTATATCAGTGCTGGACGTTGATCCTGTCATTGCCGCTAATATGGCTAATGCTATTGTAAGCTTTGGCAATCAGGTAAAATTAAACATTTTTAAAAGTAATAGTTTGATCGCCTACGATGTTGCTGAGCAGCTTTATACAGACAAGCTAGCTGAAGTAAGGCTACTCGAATTTAAATTTGACAGTGTTGTGAATAGCCAGAAAGAAATTGAATTAGAGCAAAATCAGACTGTTATAGATGATTTGAACAAAAGCAAGCAAGAGATTGAAAAAGATCTTTACGCTTCTGGTAATTATTCTGCGTATGTGAATTCGAGTGATATGTCGCAAAATTATCGTGGTTATGTGGAGTCTCAAGGAAATTACAAAAGAGATTCGGTTTTCGCTTTAAGTTTAGGGGAGTTATCAGGAACCGAAGACAGTTTGTATAAGCTAAAAGTAAGTCAAATGCGCGGTGAACGCGAAAAATCTACAGTTTATGAAAAGATAGTATTGGATCAAGAGGAAAATTTATTGAAAAACAAAAGTTTATATGATCAGATCGGAAGGTATGAAAATGAAATTGGAGAATTAAAAAAGAGATACTGGAAAATTCAGATCTCAGATGTCCCCAATAGAGATAGAATAGAAATTTTAAAATTAAGGACACAATTTGAAAATGAAATTAAAGAACTGATAGAAAGAAAGAATGATTTAGAAAAGGAAATGGCGATAAAAGAAACCTTTGCCCCTAAAGCATTTATAGTTTCAAAAGCGTTTCCTGTTTACAAAGCAGCTTCTCCGAAACGGGTTTTAATTTCCATAGGAGCTTTTGTGTTTTGTTCGCTTCTTGCACTTCTTTTTGTTAAGGTAAAAGAAGATGGACTTGGGTTATAGTTTGGCTTCTTTAAAGTTCAATACGAATTTCCCAAAAGGAACATTAATTCTGTTCATTTCTCTTGTAGGTACTTTGGTTTCAGTTTTTCTGTACCAGAAATCTCCAGTTTATTTCGGGATTTCACTTATGCTCTTAGCGGCATTGTTGGTAGTTCGTTTTAAGGTATATTTTGGTTTTTTTGGTCTGTTATCTCTGTCCATTCCCTTATCCTTAGAATTAGAGCTGGGCAGCACTAAAATATTTTTCCCTTCTGAACCTTTAATCGGCATAGCAGTTTTGGCATATTTATTTGGCTTATTGTGGGGGCACTTTAAGCTTATTCAATCTTCAAAAGACTATGTTCTTCTTTCTTTTCCTTTGCTGTTAGTGATTTTGAGTTTCTTTTCAGAAGACATCATAATATCATTTAAATACTGCTTAATCATCTCTTCTTATACAATTACCTTTTACTTCCTAGGGAGGGAGGTTTTGTTTCAAAAAGGAGCCTTAAAACTTTCGTTTCTTTTGTTGATGTCGGGGTTAGTTTTAACTGCGCTTTGGTCAATATATCAATTTGCCTTGAGGGGGTTTAGTTTTGATTTGAATCGAATATTTTTTAGACCTTTCTTCACTGACCATACTCTTTCGGGTGCCGTGCTTGCTTTTGCAAGTTCAGCCCTAATTGTATTGTTGGCAACTAATGTCATCAAAAGGAGGAATAGATTTTGGGTGGGCCTAATGCTTGTCTTGTTTTTGGTTTGCCTTTGGATTGGTCAAAGCCGGGCCGCAATTATAAGTTTACCTATCGGTTTATTTGTAGCTGCCTTTGTACTTAATAGGCATTTGAAAAAGTTGTTTTTAGTTGTTATATTTATTGGCCTCTCTTTAGTTGTGCTTAATTTTAATTCGTTGGTTTCAAGTGTCTATTCCAATAATTCTGATTCTGGTAAATCAAACTCGAGCCTCACTGAACAGGTTACAAGTGTCTACAATGTGTCAAACGATGTAAGTAATCTTGAAAGAATTAATCGCTGGGTAACCGCATGGGATATGTTTCTATTAAAACCCATAACCGGTTTTGGCCCTGGTACATATCAATACACTTACATTCCCTTTCAGAGGGAGTCACTTAAAACTCGTATGAGTATAACCAATCCTCACATTGTAAAAGATGGGCATGGGGGCACAGCACATTCTGAGTTTTTATTGGCCTTGTCAGAAGGAGGAGTATTTCTTTTTCTGTCTTATTTGTCCTTCTTGTTTTTATGGGCTTCGAGTATCTATAAAACTTCAAAATCAGAATCGGACCCTTTAACAGCAGCTTTACTTGCCGGATTAGGAACACTATTTTTTCATTCTTTATTTAATAATTTTTTGAATGTCCCTATGGTAGCTTTCCTTTTTTGGAGCGGCATGGCCATAATTATTTATTATCCAAATAGAAATGAAGGAGAAGCATTAAATTGAAGTAGTCTTTAGACTAATACGTTAGCTTTCATTTTGTTAACCATTTTGACCAATCAGTTGTCACTCCATGAATATTGGTTGTTTCATCGCTTTCATTGTCAACCATAGGTAATCCTCGATTGCACCATTCAAATAAACCTCCATAAAGATTAAATGTCTGTTTGTATTCAGCTTTAATTAATATTTTAGCCGTGAATTTACACGTAAGACACAGAAGAAAGCCAACAGGTATTGTAAGCCCCAAACCATAAAAGAAAGAAATAAGCATGGAATTTGGTTGTCCGAGTAAAAGCATGTCCAATATTGGCCCCGCACTAGCTAAAGAGCTAGCCATAAAAATAATGCTCAACATTACCCAAATAAAGCTTTTAAATATCCGATTATTTTCCACAGCTTTTGAAGTTTTATTAATTACTCCAATTAGCCATAGTCCTATTGTCAGGTTTAGAATTGAAAAAAAATATTTTATGTGAACCGTATTGGCAACTTTATCCAAAGTTTCAGCTTTTATGTCTATAAGCCAATAGCCTAGGAATATATAGAAGAGGACAATGGATCCGCCGAATGAGAAAACAAATCCAATTCGAGCTTTTTTTGAGGGCTTAGTTTTACTGACCGCGATCAAAAGGATAATTAGAGATAGAAAAGTGGTCGGAGTAATTATTGAAATTAAACCAGATATTATTGCAGTTGTTTCCAAATCTTTACTCTCCTTTAGCCAAAATCGCCTGAACCATTCTAATCTGGCCATAAGAATACTTTCCTTTAAATGCCTCGTAAATTTCTTTCGATCCTTTTTTCGATTTAGTTATGGAGAGCGATAAAACATCAATGCTTTCTTTTGGCATAAATTTGGAAATAGAAATATTTCCGAGCCCAATCCCTTTCGCAATATGGCCTTCAATGGTTGTTTTTACTAAACCTCTTTCTTTGCAAATCTCAGCAATTGATTTTCCTTCAGCAACTAAGTCGAAGGTTGCCTTGAACGTGTCCACTTTCGGTTTTTTAGGTTCTGTTGAAGACTTTCCTGTTGTTTTTTTTCTGCCTGTTTTGGTACTAGCCAACTCGGGGTTTTCTTTTGCAAGTTTTAAAGCTTCGTCTGCAATTTTCTTATGACGTTCGGTTCTTTTTTGATTGTCAAAATCAGATTTCTTTATTTCATTTCCCGAAAGAATGCAATGCGTAATAGTAGCCGCTTTTTCAATTTCACCAAGACTTTTCATTAAAAGTTGGTCAATTTCATCCAATCCGTTTATATATGTTTTCGTTCTTGTATATTGCTCTACCTCAGCAAGGTGGTGGAGTAGAAGCTTTTGGTTTTCTTCGAGAAATTTAAGATAATATGTGCTTCCTTTCTCAATCCTGTTGAGTAAAGCATCTTTATCACCATTCGTTAATAAGCTCAATAATTGGTTTCTGAATTTTTGAGTGTTTTCTTTTTCCTTCCTGAAATTGCCGTCAATTATTGAAAGGGCAGTGCGCATACTTTCAATTTCAAATTCCATTTTGGTTTTTTTGCCATGTTGTATGTAGGCAATTTGTTTTTCTATGTCCGAAAACTCAAATGTGGTTGCCAGTAGGCGATGTAAAAAACCATTTTGTTGGTTTTGCAATATTTCGGGTAATGGTTTTTGTTGATTTTTGGTTTGGGTAAAATCGACTACATTTTTATCGCTTCCAAGAGAGTTAGTATTTATTTTGGTTCTTAGAATCAATCCTTCCAAACTACGGAGCCTACTCAATGCTACATATACTTGTCCGGGAGCAAATGCTTGTCCCACATCAATTATTGCCCTGTCGAAAGTAAGCCCTTGACTTTTGTGTACAGTAACTGCCCATGCCAATTTAACGGGATATTGAATAAAAGTACCCACTACATCTTCTTCCAATTCTTTGCTTTGGTCGTTTATGCTGTACTTTTTGTTTTCCCATTCATCTTTTTGAAGCACATATTCTACATTAGAATCTGCCAAACGCACGGTCACTTCCTCTTTTTCTATTTCAATAACCGTTGCTAATTTTCCATTGAAATAAATCTTTTCGGGACCGCTATCATTTTTAATAAACATGATTTGAGATCCTACTTTTAAGCCGATATTTTCAAGAATAGGGTATAGTTTTTCCGGGAAATCGCCTTTTATTTTTGCCTTAAAGTTTGAAGCTTTTCCGGGAAGTTCGCCTAATTTTTTAAGGTTAATCTCGTCTGCTTTATAGTTGTGTGTTGTCAGGGTTATTATTTCTTTTTCTTGGTCTATTTCTTTTTCGGTTTTAAAGTGGCTATTCAAAACTTCAATATCTTCTTTGGCAGTAAGATTGTTTCTTAGGTTATTTAATATGTCTATAAACTGTCCGTCTTGTTGTCTGAAAATTTTATCGAGTTCTATGTAAACAAACCCTTCTTCTTTAAGTGCTAAAGCTTCAAAAAAGTGCATGCTTCCATAATACTTGCTCAACACATTCCATTCGTGATCTTTTACAATTGGCGGTAGCTGATACAAGTCTCCAATCATAAGTACTTGTGCTCCACCAAAACTTCTGTTGAAATTACCTTTAACACTGCGCATTCTATAATCTATGGCATCTAGAATATCGGCGCGCAACATACTTACTTCATCAATTATAATTAGATCTGCCGCTCTTAAAACTTGTTTACGAATACTGTTTAATGGGTTTTTTCTTGCTAGTGTATTTTGATTAAAAAATCCAGCAATATCGTTAACTCCTCTTTCAGGAATATAACTTCCAAAGGGAAATAAAAACTGAGAATGAATGGTAACACCTCCCGCGTTTAGTGCAGCAATTCCTGTTGGGGCAATTATTATGAATTCTTTGTGTGTTTTAGCAGCCAAATTGTGCAAAAAGGTGGTTTTTCCGGTGCCAGCTTTTCCAGTTAAAAAAACATGGCTTGCCGTACTATTAACGAATTTTGCGCTGAGGTTTATTAAGTCTGTTTCTTCTGTAAGCATGCGGTAAAAATAGAAATATATTGTAGAATTTATGGATTCAAATGGCAGATTAAAAACCCGTAGTTTCATTTTAGTTAATAGGGGTAACCCTATCAAAATATTTTATTTGGGGTGGTTTAGCCATGACGGTTACTGCAGGTTTTCGATACGAGGCTTGGTTAGTAGATGGCATCTTTTTTTACCGTAATTTTTTTACGTAAAACCATAAGCATGCCATTCTTTTCGGATTATTTGCGATCCTATTTCCCCTTGTATGGATGGCGTGAGGTAATAATTCAGATTTTGGATTTAATCATCTAGGTTTATCTAAAATCTTGGCATATACCGCCGTTGATAATCCTGCTTCTATTTCCATATTGAAACAGTTTGATTTCATTAAAACAGATGTTTGGAGTGGCACCCACGGAAAATATTTTTTGATTAAAACTATTTTGAAGAAATTTTTGTGGTTTTTTAATACATTTGGTGAACAAAAATATATCATGAAAAAATCATTATTTATTTCCGTTTTAGCTTTCTTCATTTCTTTGGGGGGCCTGGCCCAGTCAAAAGCAGTTTTTCATACTACGCAAGGGGATTTCACTATCTACTTAGAGGATACATTATCTCCAATTACGGCAGGAAATTTTATAAAGCTAGTAAATGAAAAGTATTACGACGGCGTAATATTTCATAGAGTAATTGATAATTTCATGATTCAAGGGGGAAACGGTGCAAGTAAACCAAATATTCAAGATGAATTTATTACCGGGTTGAGTAATGTCCAAGGTACAATATCTATGGCCAATACGGGCGCAGCCAATTCTGGAACCACTCAGTTTTTTATTAATTTGGTAAATAACACAGGATTGGATTGGGATAAAGCCCCTAGCACATCAAAACATCCTGTTTTTGGACATATAGTTGTAGGTTTTGATATTGTTCAGAAAATAGGAAAAGTCCCTAAAAATGGTTCAACTCCTAATCCGGATGTAGTTATGGATTCAGTGAGATTGATAATTCCTGGTCCGGCTAATTCTCTGTCTACCATTTCGGCCAATGAATTTAAGCTTCAATTTTACCCAAATCCGGCGCAAAACACTCTTTCTATTTCTGTGAGTAGTAGCTCGAAGTCAATTACTGTTCAAATAATTGATGTAACAGGTAAGATAGCGAAAGAGATTCTGATAGAGCAAAATGAGGATATAGATATTTCCAATTTGAACGAAGGGTTTTATATTATACGAGCCATTCAATCGGGTAATTATTTCACTAACAGATTGATTATAAAACGTTAGTCTAATAATAAATTTCTGGTTTTTTAAGCGGTAATTAGATGTCGATTTACTTTTAATATTTAAGTCAACGGTCTCGTTTAGTTCTAAGAGTTAATAGTGCTGAAGGTTATAGCCATTCGGGAAGAATAACTATAATATAGTTTTTAAATACTACTCTCCCAATTGAAGGAGGCCTAGCATTTAGAACTAAAGATTATCCATTTAGAAATGCAGATGAAATGGAGAGTTAGATGTTATTCTAATTGCAAAAAGTGACGGGTAATGTGTCATACACGTTTCGACGGGAGCACGAAATAAGCGAACTAGCTTTTTAAGCTCACGAGCAACCTTTTCCTTAATTATAACGTCTTAACAATTACGGCGTAAGGTTTTGTAAAAGCAGGTATACAATTGGTGAACACTTCATTGTATCCAGTTGATTTTGGTTACCTTGCCCATTCATTAGAAAGCACTTAAGGTGAGCCGAATCAATAATATATCGTTTTTGATATTCTTAGCCATCCTAGTCAATAGCATTGGTTTAAGAGCACAATTAAAAGCTGATTTTTCTGCAGACACTTTAAGTTTTTGTCCACCTTATTCTGTCCGTTTTACTGATAACTCAACTGGTGGAACGATTACCACTAGACGCTGGAATTTTGGTCAAGGAGGTACTTCAAATACCAATAATTCGTCACCGAGTGCTTCTTACGTAAACTCCGGAACATATTCTGTAAAATTAGTAGTAAGCAATGGTTCAAGTTCAGATTCAATTACAAAAGTTGCCTACATCAGAGCTTTTACACTTCCAAAAGTAAATTTCGGCACAAAAGAAGTCCGAACGGGTTGTGCACCATTGTCTCTAAATTTTGTTGATTCAACTATATTGGGTAGTGCTCCAATAAAGTCCTATAGTTGGAACTATGGAGATGGTTTTCGTGGAAATACTAAAAATCCATTTCACAAGTATTTGGCCGATGGAACTTATCCTGTTATATTAAGTGTTGTTGATACTAATGCGTGTATTGCTACACTTAACAAAACATCCTATGTAAAAGTGATAAAAATCCCAAAAGTTAAATTTTCAGTAACACCCAATCCTAGCAGCTGTAAAACTCCACATAAAGTCACTTTTGTAAATCAAAGCACAGGAACCGGAACTCTAACTTATTTATGGAAATTTGGAAATGGAGATTCAAGTATTCTTAAAAACCCAAGTTATACTTTTGGTGTTGGGTCTTATGATATTACGCTAATAGCGAAAAATGGTACGGGTTGTTCCGATTCATTGAGAATTAGTCGTTACATTACAGTTGGTGCTCCTAAAGCTGATTTTCAAGTCGTAGATACGGTTTGTTTAAGTGATACTAATTTGTTTGGGTTTAAAAATTTATCTGTAGGCGCAAATACGTATTTATGGGATTTTGGAGATGGAGTTGTTTCGTCCTTCAAATCACCATCACATCGCTACTTTAAAACAGGGAGATTCAAAGTTCGACTTATAATAGGATTAGCTACTCCTTGCAGTGACACCATGGATAAATACATAAATGTTATTCAACCAATTGCTAATTATACCACGGATAAAAATTATTGGTGTGATGATGCTAATGTAATCTATACGCCAGGTGGAACCTATACTTCTGAGGCAAAAACAGCAATATGGGATTTATGGGATTGGCCTTTTAAACAACAGTATCGATCCAATGCAGTTCCTTATGGTTCTGCTACTTTTCTGAAAAAGAAAAAAGGAAAACACTCAGATAGCCTAACAGTTTTTTATCCAAAATGGGGCTCATGCAGTTCCAAGGTGGCTCTTCAAAAATTTGAAATTTGGAGACCAAAAGGCTACCCTTTAGTTGCGCCATATTCCGGTTGTGCACCCATTACCGTAAAATTAGTTGATCAAATGTTTTCTCGTGATTCTATTACCGTAGGTACGTGGTTGTTCGATGGAAAAAACCCATTGGTAACCCGCTCTACTTCAAAAACATATACAATACCGGGTACCTATAAAATCTCATATTCTATTAAACATAAAAGGCTAGGGTGTCTTTATAAATACGGTCCTTTTACCATTGAGGTGGGCAAAAAACAAAAGTCGAATTTTACGATTGATACCATGAAGGTATGTTTGAATGACACGGTGAAGTTCATTAATTTGTCTACCGATACTAATAAAATAAAAAAATATTCTTGGAACTTGGATTGGGCAAAACGTATTCCATTTGTCTACGATAAAAATCCACAAAAACATTATACAGATACTGGATATAAGTCGGTTATGCTAATTGTGGATAATAATGGCTGCCCTGATACATTGATATTGGATAGTATTGTTCGCGTTGTTGGTCCTACAGGTCAATTTGCAGTTGAAATGGATTGCGATAAGCCATTCGATAGAAAGTTTACTGGCTTAAGCTGGAAAAATGTTCAACGTTTTTTGTATGAGTTTGGAGACTCAATCTCAGGGTCTACAGATTCCATAAATAAAATAGCCTCTTACAAATATCCCAGTCGAGGAGATTATGATGTGAAACTCACTTTATTTGATGATAGTAATGGGTGTAAAGAGGAACTAGAAGCTAAGGTATACATAAGAGTTCTTAAGCTTAAAACTTCAGTAGATAAAAAAGTAGGATGTTATCCGTCGTTTTTTACTTTTAAGACAGATAGTTCACAGGACCTGGAAGCTGTTATGACCATAAACAATGGACTTGTGAAAAATATTGTTTCACTTAAAAAATTCTCCTACAAAACGAAAACCAAAGGCGTACATTTTTCTACAATTATTGGCTCTGATATTAATGGATGTGCTGACACCAATATTTATAGACTTAAAACCTATTTGCCCATTGCCAAATTCGGAATGAATAAGGATTCGGGATGTGTCGCTTTAACCATAAATCTAACGGATAGCTCAATTACGGATACGACCTTTTCTTCGCTTTGGTGGAGTGGGTCAGAAGGGAATTTTTCTAAATTGACTAATCCAAATTTCACTTTTAACGAAAGGGGGAAAAAGACTATTGAGTTTTTCGTCAAAGATACTTTGGGGTGCATAGGAAAAATGTCAAAACTGGTGTACGCATTTCAGCCTTGGCCTACTATTAGTGCGGATACACAAGTTTGTGCTGGCATACCAATTACATTTACGAATAAAAATGGTTTGTCAAATGAAACCCATGCTTGGAATTTTGGAGATAGCCTTTTAGGTAACGGGAAAACGAGTCAGGTTATTTATACTAAACCTGGTAAAAAGTCTATTCGTTTGACCTCAATTGACAGCTATGGCTGCGATAGTATAATCGACAAAAACCTTTGGATTGAGGTTCAGAAAGCAGTTTTACCTGTAGTTGTTTCGGAACCAGAAGATACTACTTGTTACCCTGCTGATATTGATTTTAGAGTTAAGAATAGGGATTCTACTGTTCAGTATTACTATTGGAGATTTGATTCTTCCCATGCATTTATTCGATTATCCGGTCCTACTGCTTTTTACAATTATAGCCGACCAGGTGTTTTTGGTGTAGATATCGTGGTTGAAACGACTTTTGGATGTAGAGATACTTTTAGAATTGATTCTATTCTTAAAGTTGGCGGACCTTATGCTAGGTTCGACATGAAAGATACCTTTTGTTTTATGGATGAATCTGAGTTCGACCTTAAAGACGTGTTTGAAGTCTATGAATTTAGAATGGATTTTGGTGATGGAATTCTGGATACTTTTCCTAGTGGAACAAAAAAAATCAGGCATAAATATGCCAACAGCGGATTCTATCCTGTGTCTTTAATTTTTACTGATTCAATTGGAAATTGTGTTAAGTCATGGCAAGACTCCTTGTTTGTTCAAGAAATAAACGCCAAAATAAATGCAATAGACACAGCAGGTTGTTCGGTATTTCGTCTTAATGTAAATGCGGATAAGGCGAATGTGGACGTATATGAATGGAGTGTTGGAGGAGATGTGTTTTCTCTGAAACAGAGTTTTTCAAAAGGGTTTTTATCGCCAGGGCAATACACAATTGTATTAAAACCGACCAATACCAATACCGGTTGCTTTGGTTTTGATTCCTTACCATTTACTGTTTTCCCACTTCCTGTACTTTCAAAAAGTGGAGATGGATTATTTTGCTACAAGGATTCTACAAAAGCAATTGTTTCGGGTGCTGAAAAATTCCAATGGAAGCCAACCACTTATCTTTCAACAGATACAATGGGTTCTGTCTTATTGCTTCCTGAAAATGATATTATTTACAATGTGGTTGGCACTAATAAATTTGGTTGTAAAAGCTCTATTGACCTTAAGTTTCAAGTCATAAAACCACCCTACATTGAGAGTGTGGAGGACACTATCTTATTTTTAGGCCAGCTTACACAAATGGATCAAACAATTGCTGGTAGTTGGAATTATAAATGGAAACCTGCTTTGTTTTTAAGCTGTTCTACTTGTCCAAATCCTGAATTAAAAGCTAACAGAAATATTACTTATACCCTGACTATTTCGGATGATTATGGCTGCTTTAGTTTAGATACGAGTTTTTCTGTTTTTGTTAGAGATGATTATAAATTATTTATTCCCAATGCGTTTACTCCAAACAAGGATGGACTAAACGATAATTTTGATTTTTACGCTGAAGGATTTAAAGAAATGGAATATTTCAGGATCTATACACGTTGGGGTGATATGGTTTATGAATTTACCGGGATGCAGGATAGTTGGGATGGTCTTTACAATGGAGAACCTTGGTCTGGCAATTCCGCTCTGGTTTATAAAGGGCGTTTCACTCGTTATAGCAAAGAAGTTGTTGATGTAATCGGTTCAATTACTTTAGTTAATTAAACTAATTACGCATCCAGTTCGCTTAATTCCAGCCACCTGTCCGTTTTACTTTCTAATTGTTCAATTACCTTTCCGAGCTCATCCGATAGTTTCATCATTTCGTCTCCATCCGAAATTCCAATTTCAAATTTGGCGTTGATTTCTTCTTTTCGTTTTTCTAGTTTTTCTATTTCGACCTCGATCACACCAAACTCACGTTTTTCGTTGAACCCCATTTTTCCACTGCGATCAGTCTTCTGTTTTTCTATATTTACTGTCTTTTTTTCTGGTAGTTTATCCGTATTTAATTTTTTCCACTCCCTGTATCTAGAGTAATTTCCTGGGAAATCTTTAATTTCAATTCCGCCTTCGATTACGAATAGATGGTCTACCAATTTATCCATAAAATAACGGTCGTGACTCACAATTATAACGCATCCAGGAAAATCGGATAAAAAATTCTCTAAAACCTGTAATGTCATAATATCCAAATCGTTGGTGGGTTCATCCAAGATTAAAACATTTGGGTTTTTCATTAATATTTTGAGCAAATGAAGGCGCCTTTTTTCTCCTCCACTTAATTTTGATACGTGGTTGAAATGCATGTTTTTAGGAAACAAAAAGCGTTCTAATAATTGAGAGGCACTCAATTTTTTACCCTTCATTAAAGGCAAATATTCCGCAACTTTTTTTACCACTTCAATAACTCGATCGCCAGATTTAAAATCTAAACCATCTTGTCGATAATACCCAATGCACACTGTTTCTCCAATTACAACTTTACCTGTGCTTGGTTCTAAATTTTCCGTTACAAGATTTAAAAAAGAAGATTTCCCCGCTCCATTGGGTCCAATAATCCCAATTTTTTCGCCCCGTTGAAATTTGTAAGAAAACCCATGAAACAAAACTTTGTCGCCAAAACTTTTAGAAATATTGTGAAATTCCAGGATTTTACTTCCCAGTCTTTCCATATTAAATTCAAGCTCTACTTCTTTTTCATCGGTTCGTTTTTTTGCTTGCTCTTCTACCCCATAAAACGAATCTATTCTAGCTTTCGATTTAGTGCTTCTCGCCTTTGGTTGGCGCCGCATCCAATCTAATTCTTTGCGGTAAAGATTTTTGGCTTTTTCAATGCCACTTTGTTCTATTTGTTTTCTTTCTTCTCGTTTTTCAAGGAAATAAGAATAATTGCCCTTGTATGTATACAAACCACGGTCGTCCATTTCAAGAATGACGTTACATACATTTTCTAAGAAATACCTGTCGTGGGTTACCATTAGAAGAGTTAGTTTTTCAGAAACTAAAAATTTCTCTAACCACTCTATCATTTCTAAATCCAGATGGTTAGTAGGTTCATCCAATATTAAAAAATCGGGCTGATCAATTAATACTTTGGCAAGAGCTAGTCGTTTTACTTGTCCTCCAGAAAGTGATTTTATTTGAGCGTCGAAGTTATCCACCTTCAATTCGCTTAAAATGCTTTTTACTCTAACCTCATGATCCCAAGCTTCAAGTTCTTCAATTTTGTCCAAAGCGTTTTGAAATCTTTCTCCTTCAATAGTGTGTTCAATACAATCTTCGTATTCTCTGATAGCCTTTAATATTGGATTATCGCTCTGAAAAACAGCATCCCAAATACTTAGTTCTGGATCAAAATTTGGGTCTTGTGAAAGAAATTGAACATTTATGTCCTTTCGCCAAACGACTTGACCGGTGTCTGGTGTATCAAGTCCTGCTATCATATTAAGCAGGGTAGATTTTCCAGTTCCATTTTTTGCAATGAGGGCAAGTTTCTCCCCTTTTGCCATTCCAAATGAAAGTTCTTTTAGTATTTCTCGGTCTCCAAATCGTTTGGATAGCTGCTCAACGGATAGGTAATTCATTGTGGCAAAAATACGTTAGTAAATTGGTATGAAAGACCTATGAAATCAATAACCTCAAGGTTGTATGATTTATGTATAAAAAGCTAGATAATAACGAATCCAAGTTTTCTATAAACCGTGTCAAATTTGTTTTGCAGAATTTCATTTTTTTGTAATTCTGTTTTATAGTTTTCTATGGATTTCAAAAGTCGGGTTTTAAATTCTTTTGGATTTATATCAAATGAAGTCCTTTTCTCTGAGCTCAAAAAATCACCTTCATTTACGAGACTGAAACGGACTTCCTTTTTTCCTGAAATATCTGTGGCATGCAATGAAATAGAGTGCATACAAGCATTCCGAAAAAGCAACAATATCTCTGTATGCTCTCTTTTGTGTGGGAAATATCCACGAATAAAGTTCTTCAACCTTTTAGTTGCTTGCTGATTGCCTAATTGTCCTGAATAAAAGCGAGAAAGAAGTTCAATCGTAGACCAAATCATCATGCAATAAGCTTGCGTATTTTCAAGTTTAGCATTTTCCAATTGGCCTAATTCATTCAACGCTTTTTGTAAAGAAGAAATCTTAGAATCTGTTGAATTTGAAGAAAAAAAAGAATCGCTATTTTCTGTACTAGTAGTCAACAGTTCTGTAGTTTTCGTTTTCATCTTCGCTGTAAATACTCATGTAGCTTTTAAATCTCGACTCAGCAATTTCACCTTTGCCCACGGCTTTTTTAATGGCACAATCAGGTTCGTTTAAATGTTGACAATTGTTGAACTTGCATTTCGATAAAAGCTTTCGCATTTCTAAAAAATAATGAGATAATTCTTTTTGATCGATGTCAATAATTCCAAATCCTCTAATTCCAGGGGTGTCAATTATTTGGGCATCGAAATCTAAATGGTATAATTCGGCAAAAGTAGTAGTATGTTTTCCTTGACGGTGGGTTTTAGAAATGTCATCAATTTTCAAATTTAAAGTGGGCGAAATTGCATTAATTAATGAAGATTTTCCAGTGCCAGAATGCCCAGCGAGCATACTAGTTTTCCCTTTCATTACTTGTATTACCTCTTCCAAATTTACGTTTTCGGTTACGGATGTTTGAATGCATTGGTAGCCAAGTTTACTATAAACGGAAAGCCATTCTATTAGGTTGTGAGAATCCGATTCATCCAATAAATCTGCTTTATTAAATATAAGTACGGGAGTAATGTGGTAAGCTTCTGCGCTAATTGTAATTCTATCAATAAAGCCTTTAGTAGTTTCTGGGTCACGTAGAGTTACAAAAATCAGAATTTGATCGATGTTGCTTGCCAAAATATGACCCCGTTTGGAAAGGTTTATGGAACGGCGAATTATGTAGTTGTTTCGTTTTTCGAGTTTATGGATAATACCATTTACATCATCAATCATTTTGAACTCAACCCAATCCCCAACTGAAACGGGGTTTGTAGAACGAATGCCTTTTAAGCGAAAGCTCCCTTTCACTTTACAAGGAATCACTTTTCCGTCATCAGTTCTTACTGAACTCCAACTACCAGTGCTTTTTACAATACGTCCTCTCATTGTCGCCAAAAATATAAATTTGACGTACTAGTATGAAAATGATTTGTGCTACTATTTTTAATACTTAGTACACCTCTAATCATTTATTCAAAACCATACTTTTGGTCCAACAATGAAATTTTCGGATGATGAAACAGGATCTTATTATGATCAAACTCAAAATCATTATGAGCGTTGGTGGAAACTAAAGGAAACCCAAGCTGTTCACGATGGTTTATGGGATAAAAACACTAAAACGCACTTACAATTCTAAATTTTCTCTCGGAAGCCATTACATTTGCCGCCCATGTCTATTGAAGTAAAAAACGTAACAAAAAATTATGGTGAGCAAAAGGCGCTCAACGATGTTTCTATTTCCATAAAACCAGGAGAAATTGTAGGTTTTTTGGGTCCAAATGGAGCTGGAAAATCTACGATTATGAAAATAATCACTTGTTTCATTCCTCAAAGTGAAGGAAAAGTATCGGTTTGCGGTTTTGATGTAGAAACGGATGCAATGGAAGTGAAAAAACGAGTTGGTTATTTGCCCGAACACAATCCGCTTTATTCAGACATGTTTGTTAAAGAGTATTTGACTTTTATAGCAGGATTACATGGGCTAAAGAATAAAAAAGAAAGGGTTGATGAAATGGTTCAATTGGTGGGTTTAGAGCGTGAACAGCATAAAATAATTGGAGCTTTAAGTAAGGGTTACCGACAACGGGTAGGATTGGCACAAGCACTAATTCACGATCCTGAAGTGCTTATTTTAGATGAGCCTACAACTGGACTAGACCCAAATCAAATCGAGGAAATAAGAAACTTGATTAAAAAATTGGGTGAACAAAAAACGGTTATGATGAGTACTCATATAATGCAAGAAGTGGAAGCTATTTGCGATAGAGTGATCATTATAAACCAAGGAAAAATTGTGGCTGACGATACCTCAGAACACATTAGTGAATCTCAAGATAATCAGTTTGTTATTCGAGTTGAGTTTGATAAAATAGTAGAGGTTAATACGTTAAAAAACATTAGACACGTTTTAGATGTAAAAGCTATTTCTGAAAAAGATTGGATTCTAATTTCAAAGACCGATATTCGAAATGAATTATTCCAATTTTCCATGCAAAATAATTTGGGTATTCTTACTCTCCAAAAAGAAGAGAGAAGTTTAGAGGATGCTTTTAAGGCATTAACCAAGAAATAATAAAAACCAATATTACCAAACGAATCAAAATCCTTACATTCGCCGCTCAATTTTAATGATATAAATTTAGTATAAATGGCGTATTTTTTCACTTCCGAGTCCGTTTCTGAGGGACATCCGGATAAAGTTTCTGATCAAATTTCAGATGCATTAATTGATAATTTTTTGGCTTTCGATAGCACGTCTAAAGTTGCTTGTGAAACTTTGTGTACTACTGGTTTAGTAGTTCTTGCCGGAGAAGTTAAGTCTTCAGCATATTTAGATGTACAGAAAATTGCAAGAGACGTTATTGCTCAAATTGGTTATACAAAAGGAGAGTATATGTTTGATGCTCATTCTTGTGGAGTTTTGTCTTCAATTCACGAGCAATCACCAGATATTAATCAAGGTGTTGAACGAAAAGACCCTATGGAGCAAGGTGCTGGCGACCAAGGAATGATGTTTGGTTATGCAACTAACGAAACAGAAAACTACATGCCTTTGGCACTTGACCTTTCACACTTAATATTAAGTGAAATGGCAAAACTCAGAAAGGAAGGTAAGAAGATGACTTACTTACGTCCGGATTCTAAATCACAAGTTACTTTAGAGTATGATGACAATAACAAGCCAATTAGAATTGATACAATAGTTGTCTCAACACAACACGATGACTTTGATACAGAAGCAATCATGCTTGCTAAAATTAAAGAAGATGTAAAGTCTATTCTTATCCCTAATGTACAGGCTCATTTGTCAGATGATATTAATGTTTTGTTTAATGAAGACATTACTTACCACGTAAATCCAACTGGAATTTTTGTGATTGGTGGTCCTCATGGGGATACAGGTCTTACTGGCCGTAAAATTATAGTTGATACTTACGGAGGAAAAGGAGCACATGGTGGTGGAGCTTTTTCAGGAAAAGATCCTAGTAAAGTAGACAGATCTGCTGCTTATGCAACACGTCACATTGCTAAAAACTTAGTAGCAGCTGGATTGTGCAGTGAAGTATTGGTTCAGGTTTCTTATGCAATTGGTGTAGCCAAGCCTATGGGAATTTTTGTAAACACCTATGGTACTGCAAATGTAGATTTGAACGACGGCGAAATTGCAAGAAAAGTGGAAGCATTATTCGATATGCGCCCTTATGCCATTGAGCAACGTTTAAAATTACGAAATCCTATGTATTTGGAAACAGCAGCTTATGGTCACATGGGTAGAGAAAACGAAACAGTTTCTAAAATATTTACTACTCCTGATGGAACTACCAAAACAATGGATGTAGAATTATTTACTTGGGAAAAATTAGATTTCGTTGATAAAGTTAAAGCAGGGTTCGGACTGTAATAAAAGACTTGAAAATAAAAAAAGCCGCTTTTAGCGGCTTTTTTTTGCTTTTTAATTTCTTTAGCAAAAAAAAACAATTTAATTCTTTTATCTTTTTGGGCGAACAATTATTTCGCTAATTGTCACATTTGGAGGTTGTTCAATGCAATGGACAATCTGCTCTGCAATAACTTCAGGAGTTAGACCTTCTGCAAAGTATTTTTTAAGATCACCAATCATATTTTCATTAGTAGTATTATCTACAAAAGCGGTGTCAACAGCACCAGGAGAAATTGTTGTTATTTTTAATTGCGTCCCCATTTCTAAATGAAGTGATTTACTAATTGCTCCAACTGCATGTTTTGTAGCGCAATAAACTCCTGAATTAGGAAAAACTTGATGAGCAGCTACAGAAGCTACATTTATTATTTGTCCATCTAAACTTTTTTTAAGCAGAGGTAAAGCAAAATGAAGGCAATTGACCACCCCTTTTATATTAACGTCAATCATTGTGTGCCACTCGTTGAGTTTAGCGTTATCGATTGGGTCAAACATTCCTACTCCAGCATTATTGATTAGAATATCTAAACCACCAAATTTTTCTTCTATCGATTCGAATGCTTTTTCCATCTCCTCTATATTGGTGACATCCGCAGGTATAATAAGAACAGGACAATCCAAAGACTTTGCTATTTCGTTAAGTTTTTTTTCATTTCTGGATAATAGAACCAGCATATGAGGGGAGTTAGACAAAGCCAAGGCAGTTGCTTTGCCAATTCCGCTGCTTGCCCCAGTAAGAGCGATTATTTTTTTAGATTTCATGTTGTAAAAATTGTGTGCAATATATTTTTATTTGATTTCTTACGCGATCAAATTCTGCTATTCTATCGATTTTGGAGCCTTTGAATTTACTAGGATCTTCAAAGTTCTGATGAAGTTTTTTTTTCTTTCCAGGAAATATTGGACACCTTTCTTTAGCGTTGTCACAAACCGTAATTACAGCATTAAATTCAATTTCTGAATATTCTTCAATTAAATTACTGGTGTGTTTTGAAATATCAATTCCATCTCTTTTCATGGCTACGACAGCTTCTTGATTTAAGCCATGAGTTTCAATTCCAGCGCTCCAGACGTTAACTTTATTTTCGCCTAGCGTTTTTAAATATCCATGAGCCATTTGACTGCGGCAAGAGTTACCTGTACAAAGCACTAATACGTTTTTCATGATAAATAAATTAGCAACAACCTGATCCCGGTTCGCAAACTTCGCCACTTGATGTGCTCAGGTCCTTTAAGACTACTTTCTTTTTTTTCTTTACTGGCACACAACATTGTTCCGATTCATTTTTAGAATATCTGGGGTCATTGAACTCCACATCTTTGTGAAAAAAGTAAACTTCCCAATGATATCCATCGGGATCTGTAACCCAAAATTTATCTTGACTAGCATAGCAACAGTTAGTTCCCATTTCTTCTAAGATAGGAAGTCCAACAGATGTGCTTTTGGCAAGCCGCTCCAGCAGTTCAGATTCCGAATCGATTTGGATTCCTAAGTGCCCAAAGTTGGGGTTAACTTTCTCTTTGTTTTCAACAAATGATATAATAAGAGAAGGACTTTCTACTATAAATTTGGCGTAATCGTCCTTTATTTTGTCTGCTTTTTTATTAAAAAAAAACTCATAAAATTTCACCGTATTATTAATGTCTTTAACATAAAGACTGACGTGCATTCTTGGAAAACTCATAATTACACTTTTAACAACATTTATTTTCAATTCTATAATGTTCAAACAACTGGTTGAGCATATTATTTGCTTGCTCCCACATTTCTACATTAATGCAATAGCAAACACTAGTTCCCTCAATTGTTCCTTTAATCAAACCAACGGATTTCAGTTCTTTTAGGTGTTGACTTATAGTTGATTGGCTTAATGGGAGTAATTCAACCAAATTACCAGTAATACAAGACTTAGAACTTATCAGGTATTGTAAAATTGCAATTCGTGCAGGATGCCCCAAAACTTTGGCAAGTACTGCTAATGCATTTTGTTCTTGGGTAAATTCTTCAGTTTTTGTGACTCCCATATCTTAATTAATCGCAATATTACGATTAAGTATTGAGCGTTTTAATTTTTTTTGCATTATTTAATTTTTAAGAATCTTGAAAATTGAAGTGGGATTAAATACTGATATTTGTCATGACACTCCAGTTCATTATCTAAGTAAGCAAAAGTACATACAATTATATTTTGTTAAAATACGTAGGCGCTTATTCTGGAGCAGCTGTTACCTCTAGTAAATTTGATGCTTCTGTCGGAGGTTTTGGAACACATACACTTAAATATGTGTTTAATAACCGCAACAATTGTACCGATTCTGCGATTTGTTCAATTGTTGTAGATGCAAAACCCAGCATGGGATTTTCTCCATTGGGATTTGCCTATAACAATGATGCTTCTATTAGTATTTTGGCAAATGGAACTCCCGTTGGGTGCTGGTTGGGCTTTCTTCATCTAGGCGTGTATCAACTTATCGACACCTCATCCCGGAGTAGGAACATTCGGCCATTTAAGTTTTGAAATTCGATTGAAGTTTAGTTCTGAAAAAAGCGAAACATTTCCTCTTCCATCCATTGCTTTTCAGTCAACCTCATATTAGAAACAAAGCCAACGTGCCCTCCGTGTTCAGTAGTCATTAAATGGAAGTGCTTACTCTCTTTAGCCTCTTTTATAGGGTAACATTCAGGGCCCAAAAATGGATCATCAAAAGAGGTTATTAATAGGGTGGGAATTTTGATACTTGGAATGAACGGAAGTGAACTGTTTTTTGTCCAATAATCCTCGCCGCTGGCAAAACCATTAATTGGGGCTGTAAAATTGTGGTCAAAATCTCTAAAACTTTTTGATTGTAATACTGCAGGCAAATTACCATTCCAACTTGGGTGTTGTTCTACTTTTTGTATAGCCTTGGATTTAAGTGTTTTCAAAAACCGACGCATATAAATCCAATTGGACTTTTTTGCGAGTTCTTTTACGGAAGAATATAAATCGACAGGTACAGATATGGCGACAGCAGCTTTTATTTCGGATGGAGTATTTACTCCTTCTTCGCCCAAATATTTCAAAGTCATATTTCCGCCAATACTTATGCCTGCAAGATATATAGTTTGGTATTTCTTTTCGGTAATAAGCCAATTCACCACATACTTTAAATCGTCTGTCCGTCCCGAATGATAGGATTTAAGTAATCGATTGGGCTCACCAGAACAACCTCGTTGATTAAGAACGCAAGCATCCCATTCTTTTGAATTTGCCTGACGAACGATTCCTTTAGCATAAGCGCGAGATGAATCACCTTCTAAACCATGAAGAATTAAGACAATACAATTACTGTTTTTAACAGAAAAATCGAGATCTACAAAATCTCCATCACTAAGCTCTAATCGATGGCGATTATACTTTACTTCTTTTATTTGGCGCAGTTGATTGGGTATAATTGTGTTGAGGTGTGCACTTCTCATTAGAAAAGGTGCTTTATACGTGTTTTTATTTAATGGCATTCAATACAAAAATGGGTATTTTATTACAATAGTTATTTTCGTTTTTATTAATTGATATACATTTTATGAAAATAGCATTGCTGATTCTACTTGTAATTATGAATTTAATGGTTTTATTGGGGCAGCTGTGGCCGGAGGGATTGCCACCGTTTGCATCCTATATCAACAAGACGTTTTTGACTCTAAGTTTGGGTTTTTTTACGAAATTTTTAAGAAAAAAAAACAAGAATAGAGCTTTATTTTGCCTCCTTTTTAATTTCTAATTTTAATTTATCGGAGAAAACTATTTTCTTCAAATCATCGGCCTTCTTTTTATTGAAAATATACGAATAGCGAGTGATTCCATTATGAATTAGCTCAAGCATTTCACTATCGTTAATTGTTATCCCCTTATATTCATATGGTAAAGTAAATTTGCACCCTTTTTTCCAATTGGAACAACCCCAGGAGGATTTCCCTCGGATAAGATGTCCTATTTCACATTTTGGACATGCGGTTTTTTTCTGCTGATAACCTTGAGACTTTACCTGTTCGGTAAGCTCTTTTACCATTTTAGTTAGTTCGCCTTTAAATAGTTTTACGTCATACTTTCCCCTTTCAATGTCACGAATTTTCTTTTCCCAAACACCGGTAAGTTCTGCGGATTTAAGTAAATCGTTTTCAATAAGTGATATTAATTCCTGACCTGTAGCCGTTGCCAGAATTCTCTTTTTCTGACGAATTAAGTATTTACGTGAAAACAATTTCTCAATAATATTGGCGCGTGTAGAAGGCCTCCCAATTCCGTTTTCTTTCATTAACTCTCGAAGCTCATCATCATCTACATGTTTGCCTGCCGATTCCATTGCTCGTAACAATGAAGCTTCTGTAAAATAACTAAGTGCCTTGGTCTGTTTTTCATGAAGTTCTGGAGAATGCGGGCCTTTTTCTCTTTTTTCAAAAGTGGGCATTATTGTATCTTCTTCTGCCTTAAGCGTTTCTTTTTTGCTTTCGTAAACCATGCGCCATCCTGGTTCTAAAATTTGTTTCCCAGTGGCTCTGAACTCATGTTTTGTCACTTGACCTGTAACTATAGTGTTACTGACCTTGCAATCAGGGTGGAAAACGGCAATAAATCTACGGGTAAGCATGTCGTAAACTTTTTTCTGCTGGAGGTTTAAAGCTACTCGACTGGGGTCTTCTCCTGTTGGTATTATAGCGTGGTGATCAGTTACTTTTTTGTCATTAAAGACCTTTTTCGATTTCTTTATTTTTTTTCCTAGTAGGGGTTCTGTTAGATTTTTGTATGCGTTTAGTTTTCCTAGAATCCCTTTAATTTTCGGATAAACGTCATTTGGTAAATAGGCCGTATCCACTCTAGGGTAGGTGACTAATTTTTGTTCGTATAGAAACTGAACATAGTTAAGTGTTTCTTCTGCCGTAAAACCAAATTTCTTGTTGCATTCAACTTGAGTAGAGGTTAAATCGAACAACATAGGAGGAACTTCTTTTCCTTCTTTTTGAATGTGAGAAATTACCTCAAAATCCTCTTCTTTTATTCTGGAGAGGAGGTCTTCTCCTTTTTCTTTGGTTTTTACTTTTCCTTTCGTACTCGAAAAAAGTACATCTCGGTAAGTGGTTTTTATTTCGTAATAGGTTTCCGAAACAAAATTGTCAATTTCCTCTTGCCTATCTACTATGATTGCTAGGGTAGGGGTTTGCACTCTGCCTACTGAAAACACTTGTTTGTAAGCGCCAAATTTTAAAGTGTAAAGTCTTGTGGCATTCATGCCCAACAACCAGTCTCCAACGGCTCGAGCAGTTCCCGCTGCATACAAGTTGTCATAGTCTTTTCCATCTTTTAGATTTGCAAAACCTTCTTTTATTGCTTCTTCGGTTAGCGAAGAAATCCAAAGACGTTTAATTGGTTTTTTATTTTTAGCTTTTGCCAATACCCATCGCTGAATCAATTCTCCCTCTTGTCCAGCATCACCGCAGTTTATTACTTCATCACATTGCTCAACTAATCTTGCGATAGAATCGAATTGCCGCTGAACCCCACTATTGGGAATAAGTTTAATTCCGAAATTTTCGGGAATCATTGGTAAAACATTTAAGTCCCAACTTTTCCAATCAGGAGAATAATCTGCAGGCTCTTTTAAGGTACATAGGTGTCCGAAAGTCCACGAAACCCAATAGCCATTTCCTTCCCAAAATCCATCATGACGTGTGGTTGCACCAATAATTCGGGCAATATCTTTAGCTACACTCGGCTTTTCTGCAATACAGAGTTTCATTGTCTCAAAACTGGCAAACTGTGATGGAAAAGGCAATTGAATTTAAAGATGTTTTTAAAAAGTTATGAGCTTTGAATTCACATTTTTATAATCTTATTGAAAATCAATAATAAGTAAAATCCATAAATGGTTGCATTATTTTTTCTCTACCGCCAGGAACCCGAATTGGATTATTAAGGCTCCAAAAAATACCAGCGCACATCCAATTAGATTGTACCACAAATAGCTAATGTCAATTTGTTTCGAAAAGAATAAGATAAACACAATAGCCTGGGCTAAAATAGCTGCAATTAAAACGGATTTCGCTTTTACAAATTTCAAGAAAAATGCCGTTAAAAATACGCCTAGAATAGTTCCGTAAAATACTGAACCTAAAATATTTACAGCTTCAATTAGGTTTTCGACTAATCTGGCAAAAAGAGCAAAGGTTATCGCAATAGCTCCCCACAATAAAGTAAACCATTTTGAAACAGTCACTTTTTCCTGGTCATTAAGTTCTTTTTTACCCAAACGTTGATAAAAATCTACCATAGTAGTAGAGGCAAGTGCATTTATTTCTCCTGCGGTACTCGACATAGCGGCAGATATAATTACAGCTATTAAGAGCCCCATAATACCTTTGGGGAGGTAATTTAAAATAAAAGTAAGAAAGACATAATCACTATCTTTAGAACTTTGGTCTTTGTTGGCTTTTAAGACGATTGCTTTGGCTTCATTACGAATTTCTTTTCCTCTTTTGTCTAAATTTAAAAGGGCGTCTTTTTCTTTATTTGGTGCCTTTGTATATGCTAAAATTGCTTTCTTTTTCTTTGCATGAAAAATCGCATGTTTTTCTTCTATTTCTTTAAACTCACTGGCAAATTCACTTTGTCGTACTTCTTCAATGGCTACTTGGTTAAAAAGAACTGGATGTTGTTCAAATTGGTAAAAAACAAACACCAATACTCCTGTAAGCAAAATCATAAATTGCATGGGAATTTTTAGAATAGCATTAAAAACGAGGCCCATTCTGCTCTGCTTCAGTGACTTACCAGAAAGGTAACGCTGCACTTGGCTTTGGTCGGTCCCAAAATAAGAAAGAGCAAGAAAAAGTCCACCAGTAATTCCAGTCCAAAAAGTGTATCGTTTGTCCAAATCAAATGAAAAATCAACAACATCCATTCTTCCGCTTGCACCAGCTATTTGTAAACTTTCAAAAAGGCCAATTCCTTCTGGCATACTGTTTAACAAAATATAAAAGGCAATACCCATTCCCAGTAGAATAACAGACATTTGCCATTTCTGCGTAAGGCTTACTGCTTTAGTTCCTCCAGAAACAGTGTAAACAATTACCAATATACCGACTAAAAGAATCGTGAAGCTCAAGTTCCAGCCCAACATTGTGCTTAAAATAATTGCAGGAGCATAAATGGTAATTCCAGCCGCTAGTCCTCTTTGAACTAAGAATAGACTTGCCGTTAGAATTCTGACCTTTAAGTCGAATCTTCCTTCTAAATATTCATAGGCTGTATAAACTTTGAGTTTGTAATAAATGGGAAGAAAAACCACACAAACAATAATCAGCGCCAAAGGCAGTCCAAAGTAATTTTGGACGAAACCCATTCCACTTTCATAAGCTAAACCTGGAGTAGAAATAAAAGTAATGGCACTGGCTTGAGTAGCCATTACTGAAAGCCCAATAGTGAGCCAACCCATGTCGCTGCCACCTCTTAAATAGCCATCAAGATCTTTGTTTTTTCTTGTTCTCCAAGTACCATACCCAACAATAAAAGCTAGGGTGCTAATGAGAACGAACCAATCTATATTGCTCATGAAAAAAAGTTTGTCATGAAATAATAAAAGGCAATTTGAATAATAAAGAATACGATAACCAAAAAGTATTTTTTATTCCAACCTTGATTGGTTTCAGAATTATTTTTTTCTTCCATATGAAAGAATATTTCCCCATAATTTGTATGCTCCTGGAACTCCTGCCGGCAATTGTCTAAAAAATGAAATGGTAGTATAAACAAACTGTCCTTTTCCATAATCGCAAACTAAAAGAGCCCCATCTAAAGGGTTTTCGTCTGGGTCTGCCCAACGAATAAGTGCATTGTAATTTTTATCCCATTTATCCGGAAAATAGAGGCCTCGTTCTTGAACCCAATTATCGAAATCGGCTAGTTCAATTTTATTTGGGTAATTCAATACTAAATGATCCGGTTCTAGCAATTTCGCGTGTGCAAATTCATTGGTAACTCTATTGTTTTTTCTAGTTTTCGGAAACGCCATAGGATAAGGCCCTGGGTTCTCTACCAATATACCATGATACGTGTTGTATTGAATTACATACAGCCCTCCAGAATCAACATAATCAATTAGAAGCTGATGATACTTTGCCAATTCTTTTTGAGTGTTATAAGCGCGTATTCCTGCTACAATTACATCGTATTGTTTTAAGTTAGTAGAAGGTAAGTTTTCTGGAAGTAAAAACTCAACTTGTCCCCCCATTTGCTGTATGGCCTGCGGAACCATGTCGCCTGTTCCAGAAATGTAAGCTATTTTTTTACTTACTAATCCAATGTTTCCGGTAACTACTTTTCCTTTTGCTTTTGGAAACACAGTTTGAGTATGAATATGAGGATAATCTATGGTTACAATAGATCGATCATAAATCACATTTCCTGTTTTAATTTGTGCCACAAAATCTCCAGACTTAGCGCTAGCACTTGGGATTAGTTTGAAGGCGTAAACCTTGGTACTTCCTTTTGTGTTTAAGGTAACTTCATGTTCTGTAGGAGATTTAGCCCAACCATCGGGTAAGTCCAAACTTAAAATACCGGTCATATTCTTTTTTTGGTTGACTACGGTGACGTAGATCTCTCTTTCTTTTCCAACTGGGCATACATAAACTGAATTGTCAATATTTACAGTAAGTTCTGGTCGAATAGAAAGCTCTTTTATATTCTCTCCAGAAACTCGATCTCTCCATTTGTAGCGTATAGGAGTTGAAAATCTAAACGATTGACCTTCAATATTTACGTGATAAACGACAGAGTATGGTGGTGGGTTTTCAGGAAGACCTCTCAATTGTATATCATCTACTTTAAACATGGTAGTAAAATCTTCTTGCAACCAATAAGGTTGTGTGATTTTAGCATCTTCTGGTAGAGTTATTTCTATTGAAACTTTCTGCCATTTGTTTTGTTCTAAAATATTAAATATAGCAGTGTCTTTTCCAGGAAAACTAACTGAATCTATTTCTATATCTGGAATATTTCCAGCATTTATAATGGATGCGCTTACATTTATTGTCCCGCCCGGGGTGGCGTATTCCTTTTTTGATACAGCTTCCATCCAAAGTCCAGAGGCATCAAAAATAATGTGTTTTAAATCCTCTTTCTTTAGATTCATCCAATGCGAAACATATTGGTATTTTTCCATTAGCTTATACAAATCAATTAAATTGGGAACACTTGCTGAAGGGTTTCTAGCATCAAACTCATCTATAATCTCATTTAATTCATTCTGAATTTGATCGGTTTTTGCCAACCTCTTCCAAGTTAAATCAATGCCGTCAAAAATGTCATCCTTGGCTTTTTCTCCTTTTACATATTCCAAATATTCGAAATGCTCTCCTCTGCTAATGGAGGCGCCAAACCCTTGACTTTTATGTTGAGATCGACTTTCCATTGCAATTTGGTTGTTCCATTTTCCAAGTGTTGCGTTGTATGTTCCTACATCAATTCGTATTAGATTGTCGTCTGTTAAATATTTAGATTCTAAATCTTTTCGCCACCAAGAAGATGTATTGTAATAAAGTCTTTTGGTTCTCCAAGCGGTTACAAACTTCATTTGCTCAGGAAATGTTTTAGGGTCAGCGGCCATTTCAAATGCTTTTTCTGCCAATGCAGCCGAAGCTGAGTGGTGACCATGCCCTGCATATTTATTTGGCGGAAATCGTGTTACAATTATTTCGGGTTTAAATTTCCGGATAACCCAAACCATATCCCACAAAATTTGATCTTCATTCCATTTCTCTATGGTTTCTTTAGTAGTTTTAGAATAGCCAAAATCTACGGCACGTGAGAAAAACTGAATCCCTCCGTCAATTTTCCGCGCTTCTAGGAGCTCTTGTGTTCTCAAAGCTCCAATTAATTCTCCCTTTTCGTTGCCGATAAGATTTTGACCACCACTACCTCGAGTTAAAGAAAGGTAGCCTGTTCTTACTTTTTTATCGTTAGAAAGCCACGAAATGAGCCTCGTGTTTTCATCATCGGGGTGGGCAGCTATGTAAAGAACCGAACCTAAAACATTTAGTTTTTCAAGTCCTTCTAGAATATGCGCAGACGAAGCGGGTCCTGGTTTGTCTGCACCTTTTGCGAATGTGCTTTTAACGCTAATTATGGATAATGCTGTAAGGAATAGTAAGGTAAGAATGGCTTTCATAGAAATAGAAATTTAGGCAACGAAAATAATGTTAGTATGGCCTGTATTTAGGGCTTCGTTTGCCACTTGTGCAATAAATCCAATGTTCACAAAAATGAATCCTTGATCTGTCGCAAATGCATTAACATAAGGTGACGTGAAGGTAAATAATTGAATTTCACTTCTTAATTCAGGGTCATCGTTTAAAAGGTGATCGGCAATTTTGTTTATATATGCTGTTAGTGTATCACCAAAAATGACATCGCCGCTAAGTAAAACACGGTCTAACATATAACTGCTTGATTCGTAAAACTCATCTTTGTTCTTTTGAGTTCTTTTGAGTTCTTTTATCTTCTTCTGTAGAAATTGTTCCTGCTCTTTTTTTGTATTTTTCTTCAGCAGTTTCTAAAAACGTTGAAGGAGTTTCTCCTGCACATTTTAGTGGTATGTAGTTGTTTTGTGTGAGCTGCGAGTAAAGGCTTGTCGTAAAAAAAACGAGCCAGAGGCTGATAGCAACTCGGTTTTTCATGTTTTTTGTTTGTTTTTTTTCTTTAATAAAAGTACAATCCCAATAATAACGAAAGGAATACTAAGGATTTGACCCATATTTAGTGAAAGACTATCTTCAAAGCCTACTTGGTTTTCTTTAAAAAACTCTAATAGAAATCGAGCAATAAACATCAGAATCATAAAAAGTCCAAAGATTGAACCTTCTACTTTCTTCCAGTTTTTCTTATTGAACAAAAAGTACAATAAGAAAAAGAAAACTAAATAGCATAGTGCCTCATATAATTGAGCAGGATGTCTAGGAATATCATCGATTTGTTTAAAAACAAATGCCCAAGGTAAATCGGATGGAAGGCCAATGATTTCTGAGTTCATCAGGTTGCCGGTTCTTATGAAAGCAGCCCCAATTAAAACTGTAAGAGCCACCCTGTCCATTGTCCAAAGCATGGATTTTTTACTAATTTTTTTCGACCATAGATAAGCTGCAATCAACATTCCAATACCAGCACCGTGACTAGCTAACCCACGGAAGCCCGTGAAATGAAGTTCTGGCTCTAATTTTATTGGTAGAAATATTTCAAGCAGATTATGTTGATAATATTCCCAATGATAAAAAAGACAATCACCCAGGCGAGCTCCGGCAATAGTTCCTATCATTATGTACATCAAAATGCTTTCAAGCCACGGTTCAGGAACTTTATCCGATTTGAAAATTTTTTGAAGAATGTAGTATCCAGCAATAAAAGCACTTGCCCAACCTAACCCATAATATCGAAGTGAAATTGGTGAAGAGATGATTTCGGGGTCAATATCCCAAATTATATAAAGGAAATATGGCATTAACTATCTTTGGACAAATGTAGTTTTTTATTCAAAAACCTTTAGGTTTGGTTTCTTTTCATCTTAAATATTCCTGGAATTGCTTCGTAACGCTCAAAATAATCGAAAATTGAGGTAATTGAATTTACAAATTTGAGCATTTTTCCTTGTTGTTTATTTAGTAATCCCTCTTGCATCATTTGTCCTAATTGAGCTTCCAAATTGTCGTAGTATCCATTTTGATTAAGAATGACCACTGGCTTTTGATAAAGCCCCAATTGAATCCAAGTTAAAATTTCAAATAATTCTTCAAAAGTTCCAAATCCTCCGGGTAGAGTTATTACAGCGTCGGATTTTTCATGCATCAATAACTTTCTTTCGTGCATGGATTTAACGACAATTAATTCAGAGAGACCTTGATGAGCAATCTCGTGAGGAGTCATAAAATCTGGAATAATGCCAGTTACTTTTCCGCCAAGTTCAAGTGCTCCATCTGCCACAGCACCCATTAAACCAACTTTTCCACCACCATATATTAGTTCAATATCGCGCTGGGCTAATGATTTCCCAAGTTCATTTGCCGACTTAGCATAGATCTCGTTATTACCAATTGCCGAAGCACAGAAAACCACTAAGGAATTTATTTTTTTCATTCTCACAATGTTAAGTCAAAAAAAAGATATTGTGGAGAAGAATCTGGAATGAAATTATTTCACAATGATAGGGTGGGTCATTGTGTTAATTCCGATCAGATAAGTGCTTACGTTAAACTGTATGTAGTTTTAGAGTATGGCGTTTAAAATCCATCTTTTATGGAAGGTCAAATACAAATTAAAAAGTCTATTATTTTCATAATTGACTAGTGTATTTCACTAGGATAAAAGTATTTCTAAAATCAGTTTGCGAATAATTCGCAGGGCTAAAGTCAGCTATTTTGGAGATAACTTGTTTTAGAACGCATAAAATAGGTAAGAAAATACTCTAATGGCTACTTTTGCAAAAAAAATAGTTTATGCAAAGACGTCCAAGAAGAAATAGAAAAACAGCAATTTCCCGTGCGTTTATAAAAGAAACCCATCTTAGTGTTTCCAATCTTGTTCAGCCCTTTTTTTTAGTAGATGGATTGGGTATAAAGGAAGAGGTGAAATCTATGCCAGGCAATTTCAGAATGTCAATTGATGTAGCTACCAAAGAAATGGAATATTGCATGAAATTGGGAATAAAGTCTTTTATTCTGTTTCCAGCTGTAAATGAAGAATTAAAGGATAGTTTAGCTACTTATGGCTCAGCTCCAGAGAATTTTTATTTAAAGGCATTCCAAACGTTTAAGTCTAAATTTGGTGATAGCGTTAATTTAATAACAGATGTAGCTCTGGACCCTTATTCTTCTGACGGTCATGATGGTTTAGTAGAAGGTGGTGAAATACTAAATGATGAAACCTTACCTATTTTGGGTGAACTGGCTTTAGCTCAAGCAAAAGCAGGGGCAGATATAATTGGCCCAAGCGACATGATGGATGGCAGAGTCGAGTATATTAGAAATGTATTGGATGAAAATGGTTTTCATAATGTAAGTATTATGAGTTATACCGCTAAGTATGCTTCGGCTTTTTATGGTCCTTTTAGGGATGCCTTAGATTCTGCACCAAAAAAAGGCGATAAAAAGACCTACCAAATGGATCCAGCTAACAAACGAGAAGCGTTGATTGAAGCAGAGCTTGATTTTAATGAAGGAGCCGATTACATGATGGTTAAACCGGCCTTGCCTTACTTAGATATTATTCATGTATTAAAAGAAAATTACGACATTCCAATTGTAGCATATAATGTGAGCGGTGAGTGTAGTATGCTTACGGCAGCGTGCCAAAATGGATGGTTGAATTTTGAAAAGGCAATGCCAGAAATGCTACTATCCATAAAACGTGCAGGTGCAGATGTTATAATAACCTACTTTGCCAAAGCTTATGCTGAATTGGCAAGAGATGGAAAAATAAATTAGAAAAAAAACATATACTTCTTCGAGAAGTTGAAGTTCTTTTTCTATTTAGAATGCTGATTGTTAGGTCAATGCGCCACTATTAAATCAAAAAAACAATAATAGATTACTCAAAAAATTTATGAATAGTAGCTTACAAAGCCCAACAGCGGCTAAAATACCGAAAGAATTATCTCAACAGGGACAAGCCAGAATTGACAATTATTATTGGTTAAACGAAAGAGAAAATCCTAAGGTAATTGATTATCTAAATGCGGAAAATGAATACACTTCAAATGTGATGAAGCCATTAAAAGGGTTTCAAGAAAATCTTTTTGAAGAAATGAAAGCTCGTATTAAAGAAACCGATAGCAGTGTTCCTTATTTTTCTGACGGGTGGTACTATTATTTACGTTATGAGGAAGGACAAGAATATCCTATTTATTGTAGAAAAGAGGGGGATTTGGAAGCCGAAGAAAACATTCTTTTGGATGTAAATGTATTGGCTAAAGGTCATGAATATTATGACGTTTCGGGAATGTCAATTAGTCCAAATAAAAAAGTAATGGCTTATGGAGTAGACACCTTAAGTAGAAGGATTTATATCATTCACTTTAAAAATTTAGAAACAGGTGAAAACTTCTCGCAAACCATTGAAAACACGACCGGTAGTAGCTCATGGGCTAATGACAATAAAACACTTTTTTATACAAAAAAAGATAAAGCACTTCGTTCTTTCCAAATATGGAAATACAATTTTGGCAATGGTGTAAATACGGCTGAGTTAGTTTTTGAAGAAAGCGATGAAACCTTCAATTGTTTTGTCTATAAAAGCAAGTCAAAAAAATATATTTTCATTGGTTCTTCAAGTACACTTTCCAGTGAATATCGATTTGTAGACGCCGATTTTCCAAACCAAGATTTTAATATGTTACATCCAAGAGAAAACGAACTTGAATATGGTATTGGGCATTTAAATGATGACTTTTATATTTTAACCAATTGGCAAGCAAAAAACTTCCGACTTATGGTTGTGAATGTAGATGCGCCAGAAAAAGAAAACTGGAAAGAAGTTATACCACACAGAAAGGATGTTTTGATTGAGGATATTGAGCTATTTAGCAATTTCATTCTATTAGAAGAACGGATTGAAGGAATTTCCAATATAAGAGTAATTAACAGAAAAACAAAAGAAGATCATTATGTGAATTTTGGAGAAAAGGCTTACACAGCCTATGCTTCAACTAACTTGGAGTTAGACAGCCATATTTTAAGGCTAGCATATACCTCCCTAACAACGCCGGGCACTCATTTTGATTATGACATGAATACCCGAGAATTTACTCTATTAAAAGAGCAAGAAATTCTTGGTGTTTTCGATAAGGAGGATTATAAATCGGAAAGATTGATGGTTAAAGTAAGAGACGGAGTGAAAGTTCCAGTTTCCTTGGTATACCATAAAAACACAAATTTGGACAGAACTGCCCCCATATTATTGTATGGTTATGGAAGTTATGGGCACAATATTGACCCTTACTTTTCATCTGGAAGACTGAGTTTACTTAATCGAGGATTTGTATATGCTATTGCACATATTCGGGGTTCCGAAACTTTAGGCAGAACTTGGTACGAAGACGGCAAAATGATGAATAAGAAAAACACATTTTTCGATTTTATTGATTGCGGAAAATACTTGGTTGAAAAAAAATATGGAAGTCCCGAAAAGCTTTTTGCAATGGGCGGCAGTGCAGGTGGGCTTCTTATGGGAGCCATTGTAAACTATGAGCCTAAAATGTGGAAGGCTATTGTAGCTCAAGTTCCTTTTGTAGATGTACTTACTACTATGCTAGACGAAAGCATACCTCTTACCACCGGTGAATTTGACGAATGGGGAAACCCAAAACAAAAAGAAGCTTACGATTACATAAAAACCTATTCTCCGTATGATAATGTAGAGCCAAAAGACTACCCTAATATGCTAATAACAACTGGCTTGCACGATTCTCAAGTGCAGTATTGGGAGCCTGCAAAATGGGTGGCAAAACTCAGGGAATTAAAAACCGATGACAATATATTGCTTTTAAAAACCCAAATGGATTTTGGGCACAGTGGAGCTAGTGGTCGTTTTGAAGGCTTGAAAGAAGTGGCACTGGAATATGCTTTTATATTGAATTTGGCTGGGAGTTCAGATTAATAGATTTATAATTCTAGTAAACATTCCCCTTAACTTCAAATTTACAAAAACTCAATATTTAAAGCTGTTTTTATTTTCATTAATGGCTGTGGTAATTTCAAGAATTCTTCGAACTTTGAATTTATTTTGAGTTTGACTCTTTTTCTGTGATGGAGTTGGTGTCATTATTAATGTTCTTGAACCAATCCCGTCCTAAATAAATTTCACACGTAATTTAAGGTACTTATTTCACTATAAAATCCTTGAATAAACACTAAAACTCAAAAAGCACCCCTTGTAAAATGATATTTGGAGGTTTCGCTTTTTTCAAAAAGGGTTCATCAAGCCATTTTTGAAGTTCAATTTTCACAAACAGATTAATTCTAAGGAAAGCCACTAAATTAGATAGGTACCATTTGTATTTTGCTATTTCTTTTAAGTATTTAAGTATTAAAATAGTTATCAAAGCCGTCCATATTTGAATCATTACTGCATTTTTACTCGCTCCAATAAAGGATTTAATATGAAGTAGTTGCTTTATATCCCTAAAAAATATTTCGATATCCCAACGGCTTTTATAAAGTTCACTTATGGTATTAGCACACCAAGTCATATTATTTGTAATAACTTCTATCACTTGTTCATTCTTTTCATCCCATATAGCTACTCGCCTTAATCGTTTAAGGTATTTCTTTTTAGAGGCTGTTCCTGTTAATTCTATAACCTCATCTTTTAGTAATTGTGGATGTCTGTTTTCAGGTAACTCCCTTTCTTTAATAGTGGTAAATTGGATGTTTGTTTTATGCCTAATTACAAAAAATACTCCTGTGCTGTCCCAAACATTTAATAGTGCAAAATCATTGTAAAACCGGTCTGCAACAATTACACTTCCTTTTATCAAAGGTATCTCATAGGCCCCCTTGTTATCTGCTGTTTTGCCATCTGTAATATTTACATAGGCAGGTAAATTACCATCAAAATCAAGCAATGTGTGCAATTTTATTGCTCCTTTTTTTGTCTTGTATTTCGCCCAGTCAAAAAGCGATAAGCATAAACTAATTGTACTGGCATCTAATAGAAATATTTTGGATTTAATTCTGAATTTTACTTGCTTAAATCCTGCTTGCTGTCCTAATTGTTTGGACAAAGCATAGTAGTAATCTTTAAATAGCTCCCAAGACCGATGTTTGTTCTGATAGCCTAGGTTTGACTTGGTTGGAGGATGGACATTGCCTAAATGGTTTAGATTGCCTGTGGCTGACCTTAACCCATTACTTATGTCTCGTAAAGATTGGCTTTTTGCAAAATGACAAAATAACATAGAAGTTAAATGTGACCAGCTATCAAAACCTTTTTGATGTTTATCTGATTCATACGTGATTACTAACTTCTTGAAAATTGTGCGGTCTAATTTTTGGATTATTTGACCAAATAAGGTTACTTTTGACATAAGAGAATTTGTTTTTCGTTGTACAACTCAAAGATATTTGAGATACTTAAAACTTATTCTCTTTTTTTGCTTTTTTTAATCGTTTAGGACGGGATTGTTCTTGAACCAATTTTTTAATTGTATAAAATTCACGGAATTTTTTCCTACTTTCTTCACACGGTGAACCAAAGTACGATTTGTTCTTTTCTAGATTATTCCCCACTCCTGATTGAGCAAGAACTGTAACGTTTTCATTTATAGTAATGTCACTCGAAACACCAACTTGCCCCCAAAGGGTTACGTTATTTTTAATGATAACACAACCAGCAATGCCTACTTGGCTTGCAAAGAGGCAGTCTTTGCCAATTTGAGTGTCATGACCAATTTGAACCAAATTATCAATTTTAGTTCTATCGCCCACAATTGTATCACCAGTTACCCCTCTGTCTATTGTGCAATTTGCTCCAATATGAACATCGTTTTTGATTAATACACGACCACAGGATTTAAATTGTTTGAATTCGCCCTTTCTTTTTTGATAATAAAATGCATCACTACCAATAACTGAGTTAGCATGAATAATTACATTATCTCCAATAATAGAATTGTCGTAAACAGACACATTGGAATGAATCAAACAATTTTTGCCAATTTTTACATTATTTCCGATAAAAACACCAGGTTGAATTATTGTGCTATTGTCGATTTTAGCACTTTGAGAAATTGTATTATCTGAGGATTTAAAGGGGTTGAAACGTTCAATGAGTTTTTGGACATCATTAAACGGGTCATCACTTATTAGAAGGGACTTTCCTTTCGGACAGGGCACTTCCTTGTTTATTATAATAACAGATGCAGCAGACTCTAGTGCTTTTTTGTAATATTTTTCGTGATCGACAAAAACAATATCTCCTTTTTCTACAACATGAATTTCGTTTAATCCAAGTACAGGAAAATCATCAGGCCCAACTTTTTTTGCCCCAATAATGTCTGCAATACTGAGTAAGGTTTGAGGAGAGATAAATTTCATTTCTATTTTTTTACTCTCTCAGAATAAGTGCTTTTTTTTGTGTCAATTTTTATAAAATCACCTGTATTAATAAATAAAGGAACTTTAATTTCTGCTCCAGTTTCTAGGGTAGCCGGTTTAGTAGAATTAGTTGCTGTGTCACCTTTTACACCTGGCTCCGTGTAGGTTACTTCCAGTTGTACAAAATTTGGAATATCTGCACTAATTGCTTCTTCTTTGTCTGCATGGAACATAATGTTCACCATGTCGCCTTCTTTAATAAACTGTGGAGCATTTATTAAATGTTTTTCTAAAAAAATTTGCTCATAAGACGACGTATTCATGAAATGATAAGCTTCGCCATCGTTATATAAGTATTGGTAGGTACGGTTTTCAATTCTTACTACATCAATTTTGTGCCCTGAAGGAAAAGTATGATCCAATACTTTGCCTGAAGTTAAACTTCTAATTTTGGTTCGAACAAAGGCGGGTCCTTTACCTGGTTTAACATGAAGGAATTCAATTACTGTGAAAAGGTCGTGATTGAAATTGAGACAAAGTCCGTTTTTAATATCTGAAGTAGAAGCCATAATTTTAATTCTAATGTTATTAGGTTAACAAATGTAGTTGCTGTATTGGTTTAGTGGTTAATTAAATCTTAAAAATTGATTGTAAAAAAAAGGATATTTTTTGATGCTATAAAAAAGCGGTTTAGGATTTATAATCTCCTATCCTAATTTCATGGTCACAAAATGAAAACTCTTCAGGTGTATTATTACTACAAACCACTATTAGTCTATTCTCTTTATTTTCATTAACCAATGTTTGGTACCAGTTTTTCCCAGCTTCGTCCAGGTTGTTTAAGGGTTCGTCCAAAAGTACTAAAGGTGCTTTGGAAAGGAGCGCAAGTGCCAGTTTTACCCGCTGTTTCATTCCTGAAGAAAACAAGTGAATTGCCTTATCTTCTTCATATTCAATTTGCAAGTATTTAGCAAAACTTTCACCAGTATAAGTTTGGTTTAATGGCTTTAATTTTTGGTGAAAACTCAGTAGTTCGTCAAGTGTAAATTCCTCTGGAATAGATAGGTATGGGGTACAAAGGCTTAGGTTTTTATAAATAGAATCAACATCAACTTTATTGTTGTTAACCAAGTAGTGAACTTCGCCTTCGGATGGAGATAAGATACCACTAATAATTTTTAAAAGGGTAGATTTACCTGATCCGTTGTTACCTAGAATAACGGTGTGTTCGTTTGTTTTTAGTTGTAGGTCAATTTTTCTGAAAATCCAATGAATAGCAAACCTACGTCCTATATTTTTTAAGTTTACTTCAACCATTTATTCAGGTTTAGCTAAACCCTTTTATCATTCCGTTGGGCGAGCCCGCTATAAAATCTAAAATGATTTTTCGTTCGTCACATTCTGGAATTTCATTTTTAATAATTTCAATTCCGTTTGAAATGTTTTTGTTCTGGATGAATAGAATTTTGTAGATCTTTTCAATCGTTCTTATCTTTTCTTCAGAATAGCCTCTTCGTTTCAGACCAACAGAATTTACACCTATATATTGCAAAGGGTCTTTTGCCACTTTAATATATGGCGGAATATCTTTTCTGATTTTTGAAGTGCCTCCAACAAAAGTGTGTGCTCCAATATGAACAAATTGTTGAGCAGCAACTTTACCTTCAAGTATTGCATAATCATCAATTCTAATGTGCCCAGAAAGGCCAGTATAACCTGCGATAATTACATTATCACCTATAATGCAATCGTGTGCTATATGCACGTAAATCATTATTAAGCAATTTTTGCCAATTGAAGTTTTCATTTGGTCAACGGTACCACGATGTATTGTTACGCCTTCTCGAATTATGGTGTTGTTACCAATTTCTACAGTGGTATACTCTCCTTTGTATTTTAAATCTTGAGAAACCGCACTTATTACTGCGGTTGGAAAAATTTGACATTCATTTCCAATTCTAGCACCATCAAAAATGGTTACCTGAGGGCCAATCCATGTGCCATCGCCAATTATTACATCTGCTTCAATGTAAGTAAAAGGACCAATAGTCACATCCTTTCCAATTTTGGCATTTGGGTGTACTGAAGCTAATCCGTGAATCATTTAATCGTTTTTACTTACATGTGCAACTAATTCTCCTTCGCAAACTAACTTATTTCCAACATAAGCTTTTGCTTCCATTTGGCAAATTCCTCTTCTTATGGGTGCAGTCAATCTACAGTCCATTATTAGAGTATCTCCTGGTATTACTTTTTGTTTGAATTTTACGTTGTTTATTTTCAGAAAGTAAGTCGAGTAATTTTCTGGGTCATCAACATTATTTAAAACCAAAATACCACCTGTTTGGGCCATAGCCTCAACTAATAGCACGCCAGGCATAACTGGTTCAGCAGGGAAGTGACCAACGAAAAATGGTTCGTTTCTGGTTACGTTTTTAATTCCTATAACTTTCGTTTCATCCAAATGAATAATCTTATCTACTAACAAGAATGGGTATCTATGAGGTAAAAGTTTGGTAATGTCATTTATATCGGCAACTGGAGCTTTGTTCGGGTCGTATTTAGGAGCAGCCTTTTCTTCTGACCTCATCAATTTTTTGATGATTTTGCTAAATTCCATGTTGCCATAATGACCCGGTCTTGCGGCTAAAATATGACCTCTTATTGGGCGACCTACCAATGCTAAATCTCCAATAATATCCAAGAGTTTGTGACGAGCTGGCTCATTTTCAAAACGTAAATTAACGTTGTTTAGAATTCCAATTCCTACAAAATCTAATTCCGATCTATCTCTGTTAAATGTACTTGCAAGTTTGTCTTTATCTTCGTCGGATAGTTCTGTATCTGCCATTACAATGGCATTGTCCACATCGCCTCCTTTAATCAACCCTGCGTTTACCAATTGAATGAGCTCACGAAGGAAAACGAAAGTTCTACAATCCGAAATTTCTTTTTCGAAATCTCCCATGTGATACATGTGAGCGTGTTGTGTGCCTAGTAAAGGAGAATTGTAATCAACCATTACGGTTAATCTAAATTCACCACCATCAGTAGGAACTGCTAGCATCTCAATTCCACGCTCTTCATCTTCCCAGGCAATATTGTGTGGTAAATCGAAGTAGTTTTTATCTTGTAATTGTTCAACCGTTCCAGCTTTTTTAATTGCGGCAACAAAGTGTTTTGAACTTCCATCTAAAATTGGAATCTCAGGGCCATCCAATTCAATTATAGCATTGTCGATATCAAGGCCCATTAAAGCAGCAAGTAAGTGCTCGGTAGTGTGTACTTCGGCATTGTTTTGTTTAAGTGACGTTCCGCGTTGAGTGGCAAAAACATTGTCAACATCAGCTTTTATTTCAGGAGACCCTTCCATGTCCACTCGTTTAAAGACAAACCAATTATCTTCTTTTGCTGGTTTTAAAGTTAAATTTACATGCTGCCCAGTATGTAATCCAATGCCTGAAAAGCTAACTTCTTGCTTTAGCGTTTTTTGTTTATCGCTCATGCTTTTTTTTTCCTTGAAGTTGACGCTCCATGGCGTCTATTTTGTTTTTAATTTTTGGGAATGATCTAAACAACACATACGAGCGTTGAAAGTCTCTCACTTTAATGGCGGGTGAACCTTGCCACAAAGAATTTTCTTCTTCTATGGATTTTCCAATTCCAGATTGCGCTGCTATTTTTACACCATCTGCAATGCTTAAATGTCCTACTATACCCACTTGACCTCCAACCATGCAGTTTTTGCCAATTTTTGCCGAACCAGCAACACCACATTGTGCTGCCATAACGGTATTTTCACCTATTTCAACGTTGTGACCAATTTGAATTAGGTTATCTAGTTTCACTCCTTTTCGGATTAAAGTGCTTCCTAAAGTACCTCTATCAATAGTAGTGTTTGAGCCAATTTCTACATGGTCTTCAATAACTACGTTACCTATGTGTACAACCTTTTGGTAGTTATTCATACTACTTGGGGCAAACCCAAATCCATCGCCGCCAATTATAGCACCGCTATAAATCGAACAATTGTTTCCAATAACACAATCGTCTTGCACAGTTGCATTTGCCAAAATAGTTGTGCTATCTCCAATCTTCACATTGTCGCCTAAGCTTACATTCGAATTTATTCTTACTCGATCTCCCAGGACACAATTTTCACCGATATACACATTAGCACCTACATAAACCGATTCGCCCAAAGTGGCTGATTCAGATACAAAAGCCGAAGGATGAACCCCCGTTTTACTGTTTTTATATGCTTGATAAGCTTGGAGGAGTTTACCAAAACTCATTCTTGCATCATCAACTCTTACCAGAGTTAAAGTAGGTTTTATGGGTTTGGTTAATTTGTACGATTTGTCAACTATTGCAATGGATGCATTGGTGTTGTAAAGGTGCTCTTGGTAGGTCAAATTAGACAGAAAAGTTATGCTCTCAGGAACACCTTCTTCTATTTTGGCCAATTTAGTAACAACTTCGTCCTCGTTTCCCTCTACGATACCGTCGAGTAATCCTGCTATTTGTTGGGCGTTAAATTCCATTCAAATATTTAAACTAATTTATGAAAATCAGTGAGTTACGGTCACCTTGTTTTAAGTTTCAATTTTCTCAAAAATAAAGAATCTAAAAAGCCTCATTTTTAGGCTCTTTCAAACTTTTCAACAAAAATAGAATTAAACTAAGGATTGGCTATAAATAATGTTTCCAGGAGTGCAATTTTTTCGGTTATTTGAGGAAGAAATAATTTTTTTTGGCTGCTAAATTCCCCTCCCTTTCGGATAACAAAAGAAATACTTAATCACTGGTTCTGCTAATGCCGAAATGTTTAGCAAATCAGCTGCAGAGGCAATATCTTTTACCGATCCATCTTTATACAATAAATTAATCCCAAATTTGTCATTGATATAAGCCCTGTTGTCTATGCTTTTAGAAAATACAAAGTATTTCGCTTCATCCAAACTAATTTTATTTTTCGCTGCTACTTCAGATACAAGTTTGTTTATTTCCAGTTCTGTAAATGGATTTTTTTGAAGTTTAATTTTCAATAAGTTTCTGTTTACTAACTGAGTAGAAAGTTTAGAAAGAACAAAATCGCCAGAATTCATCCATTGTTTTATAGCTCCCAATACATCATAATCATCCAGTTGCGAAAAGGAGTCGAGTAAGTCATTTCTGGTTTTAAAATCACCTTTATTTATTTTTTCATATAGAAATATACGTAATGAATTTGAGCACGGTAAAACTGTTCCTTGTAATGCAAGTTCCTTGGCACGACCTAAAATTCTCATGAGCATGTTCTCGGCTGATAATACCGTTTTGTGAAGATAAACTTGCCAGTACATTAATCGTCGTGCTACCAGAAATTTTTCAATGGAATAAATGCCTTTTGCCTCAATTACCAGATTGTCTTTGTAGACATTCATCATTTTAATGATGCGATCGGAACCAACAATTCCTTCTGTAACTCCTGTAAAAAAACTATCTCTTCTTAAGTAGTCCAATCGGTCGATATCGAGTTGACTGCTTACTAGCTGGTTTAAATATTTTTTTGGATGTTCGTTTTTGAAAATTTGAATGGCAATATCTAATTTTCCTCCAAAATTTTTGTTTAACCTGTCCATAAAAAGTAACGAAAGTTCTTCGTGGCTCACTTCCGGGACAATGGTATTTTCTAGAGTATGTGAGAATGGGCCGTGCCCAATGTCGTGCAATAAAATGGCAATGGTCACACCCAATGCTTCGTCTTCCGAAATTTCATGTCCTTTTTGTCGAAGAGTATCGATGGCTTTTCCCATTAAATACATTGCGCCCAGTGCATGTTGAAAACGAGTATGGTTGGCTCCACTATAAACCAAGTTGGTTAACCCTAATTGAGATATCCGCCTTAATCGTTGAAAATAAGGGTGTTCTATTAAATCGAAAATTAATTCGTTATTAATTGTAATAAACCCATAAATTGGATCGTTAAGGATTTTTCTTTTGCTATTGTATTGCGAAGGATTCACAGTGAAAATTTAATTCACAAAAATATGCGCTTAGAGTTGAAATTGATTGAAATTTGAATTTCTAACTGCTTAATAATTGAGAAAACGAAATTGATGGGAGAAATAAACATTTTATGGGCCGATGATGAAATAGATCTTTTAAAGCCACATGTACTTTTTTTAGAAGATAAAGGCTATAAAGTTTTTACTACCAATAGCGGAGATGAAGCCCTAGAATACTTGGAATACCAGACAATTGATATTGTTTTTTTGGATGAACAAATGCCCGGCTTAAGCGGTTTGGATACTTTGCAGCAGGTAAAAGAGAAGTTTCCGTCCTTGCCGGTGGTTATGATTACAAAAAGTGAGGAAGAGCATATCATGGAAGATGCAATTGGCTCTAAAATCTCCGATTATTTAATAAAACCGGTAAATCCAAATCAGATATTGCTTTCTATTAAAAAGAATTTGGATGTAAAAAAATTGGTGAGCGAAAAAACCACTTCGGATTATCAACGAGAATTCCGAAACCTTTCTATGCGCATCAATGATGATTTGGAAGAAGAAGATTGGGTGGGTGTTTATAAGAAATTGGTCCATTGGGAGCACGAGTTAGATAGCTCAAACGATGATAGCATGGAAGAAATATTGGCCATGCAAAAAAGTGATGCTAACAATGCGTTTTGTCGCTTCTATGAAGAGAATTATACCGATTGGATAGAAGGAGCTGATTTTGCTCCGGTTATGTCTCACACTGTTTTCCCAAAAAAAGTTTTGCCTTTGATAAATGCGGATAGCGATGAAACCGTTGTAGTTATTTGTATTGACAACATTCGATTTGATCAATGGCGAGCCATTCGCCCTTCACTTACAGATTTCTATAGAGTAGAAGAGGAAGGTGTTTATTTTTCCATAGTTCCAACAGCAACTTCTTTTTCAAGAAATGCACTGTTCTCCGGGTTATTACCCACCGAAATAGAGCAGCGTTTTGGTAAACAGTGGGGCAATGAGGATGGATTTACCCACGAAGCAGATTTGTTGGACGGTATGCTTGCATTGAATGGAAAACAATGTAAAAGTGATTTCGTGAAAATTAATAACTTGGAGGAAGGTAAAAAATTGGCAGATAAAATTGATGAATACCTTCACAATAATTTATTGGTAATTAGCTACAATTTTGTGGATACTCTTACACATGCCAAAACCGAATTGGATATGATAAAAGAACTAGCAGACGATGAGGCGGCTTACCGATCAGTTACAAGTTCGTGGTTCGAGCATTCGCCTTTGTTGGATATTATTAAAACTTTGGCCGAAAAGAAAATTAAAGTTGTTTTAACAACAGACCACGGGAGCATACGAGTGAAAAACCCAATAAAAGTTATTGGAGATAGAAATACCAATACAAACCTGAGATATAAAGCTGGTAAAAATCTGGATTATCCAGCTAAACAAGTGTTTGAAGTGCATAATCCAGAACAGGCACATTTACCAAAGCACAATGTAAGCACTCGCTATATTTTTGCCCGAGGCGAAGACTTTTTTGTATATCCAAATAATTACAATCATTTTGCTAATTATTATAAAAACACATTTCAGCATGGTGGTATTTCTATGGAAGAAGTGTTATGTCCAGTAGTTTTATTAAGCCCAAAGTAAATGTCTAAAACTTGGGAACATCTTAAGTTGAGTGACCTGGAAAAAACAGGAAAAGAACTTTTAGAGGCATATCCAAAAGAAAGGATTTATGCCTTTGTAGGGAAAATGGGAGCTGGTAAAACCACTTTTATAAAAGCACTGTGCTGTTCACTCGGGGTGGAAGAAGAGGTAAGTAGCCCTACTTTTTCTTTGGTAAATGAGTACAGGGGTAGTGTAGAGAAAACTATTTTTCATTTTGATTTTTATAGAATTGAAACCGAAACCGAGGCTTATGATATTGGTTTAGAAGAATATTTAGATTCTGGAAATTACTGTTTTATAGAATGGCCGGATAAAATTGACTCTTTGTTGCCACCAAGTTTTGTGCTGATAAAGATTAAGGAATTGGAGGGTAAAAGAGAAATAGAATCTAATTTGATTTTGGACTAGCTTCTTACCCTTAGGTTTTTTATTTTTGAAGAATGAACTTATCGTCTGGTGAACTCAAAAAACTTTCAGAATCGGCTGCGTTTTCGCCCAAAGAACAACTACAAGCATTAGAGGAAAAAGAAGAGACCATTTTTTTTGGGGTTCCTAAAGAAAAATCATTTCAAGAGCGGAGAGTTGCATTAACTCCTGATGGAGTTGCGCTACTAGTTGCTCATGGTCATAGGGTAATGATAGAAAAAGGTGCCGGTGAAGGTTCTAATTTTGATGACAACGAATACATACAGGCGGGTGCGCAAATTCAAGAAGATGTAACTAAAGTTTATAGAGCTAATATTTTATTGAAAATTGCTCCTCCTTCTTTTCAAGAAATTGAAATGATGCAAAGGGGTCAAACTTTAATTTCTGCCTTGCAACTTTCGACACAACCAAAGGATTCACTTCAAAAACTAGCTCAAAAAAACATTACTGCCATAGCATGGGATTTTATTCAAGATGATGATGGAGTTTATCCTATTGTTAGAGCAATGGGTGAAATAGCTGGAAATACTTCCATTTTAATTGCAGCAGAATTAATGAGTCAGGCACCGGGGAGTAGCAAAGCAATGTTTGGTGGAATAACGGGTGTGCCGCCTACCGAAGTGGTAATTATTGGTGCAGGAACAGTTGGTGAATATGCAACCAGAGCCGCACTCGGTTTAGGTGCTAGCGTTAAAGTTTTTGATCAATCCATGTACAAATTAAGGAGGCTTCAAAACGATATTGGTCAACGAATAAATACGTGCACCATGCACCCGGAAACTTTGGCTGAGGCACTTATTAATTGTGATGTGGCAATTGGTGCAGTACGCTCAGATAGTGGTCGTTCGCCTTGTTTGGTTACCGAAGAAATGGTGAATAATATGAAATATGGTGCTGTAATAGTTGATGTTTCCATAGATCAGGGAGGATGTTTCGAAACTTCTGAAGTTACCACCCATGAACATCCTATAAATGTGAAATACGAAGTAATTCATTATGGCGTACCTAATATTCCTAGTCGTGTTTCTAGAACTGCTTCTAAAGCATTGAGTAATATTTTCTCACCTATTCTAATAAAATTTGGAGCTCAAGGAAGTTTGGCTAATGTTCTTAGAAATTTTAAAGGGGTTAGAAATGGGGTTTACCTTTATAAAGGAACTTTAACAAGTCCCGCACTCGGAAATGCATTTGATTTGCCACACAAAGATTTGAACATCCTTTTAGGGATGTTCTAAAAAACATTTAACTGTGGCGAGGCGATTATTGATTTTTTCTGTTGGTTTTTTTATGGGGTGTGTATTGGTTTACACAACTATGTTTAAAGGTACAGACCGTGAGTTTTATGGAAGTTGGTTACCCGAAGGTCGTGTAATTAAAAAATTAAATTCTTCTTTAAATCGAGACCATTCCAGTTACCAGTGCATTTTAGATAAATCGGGTGTGTTTGAATCTGAAGTAGATGAAATGTTTGTTTCGGGAGATATAGATTTTGAAAAGAGCAATACCGAATCGTCCATAAGGAAATACTTTGTTAATGTGGAAATTAATGAGAACAGAAATGTTGTTGCTGAAATTTCATTGGCAAGAGACAGTGCTTGGATTTCCCAAATAGGTGTATCTAATCTCAGTTTTAAAGCCTGTGATTAAAATTGATTCAACATCTTATCCGATAGTTATATCTGAAAATATTTTAGTAGAGTTATCTTCTTTTATTGAAGAGTATTACGAAGATTATCGCATTCTTATTTTAGTAGATATAAATACAGAAGAACACTGTTTGCCATTATTAGGATGGGTAGAAAATAATAAACTAAACTCGGCCGATACGCTGTGTATTCCAGTAGGCGAGGAAAGTAAAAGTATAGAGATTATTGCTCAATTGGGTGAGACTTTATTAGAAATAGGCGCCACTAGAAAAACTTTACTGCTTAATTTGGGTGGGGGAGTAGTTAGTGATTTAGGTGGTTTTTTTGCCTCTACTTTCAAAAGAGGAATTCCATTTATCAATTTGCCAACTACTCTATTAGCAATGGTTGATGCCAGTTCTGGCGGTAAAACAGGAGTAAACCTTGGTGTATTTAAAAATCAACTTGGAACTTTTGCCAATCCAAAAGCGGTTTTTTGTGGGCTCGAATTTTTAGAAACCTTACCCTCTAATGAACTTGTTTCAGGACATGCGGAGGCTTTAAAGCATGGATTAATTGCTGACGATAGAATTTTGCATACAATTAAGGACTTCAACTTAACAGAGTTGCCGACGGAGGAATATATTGCCAGTTCCATTAGTATAAAAAATGATATTGTACTCCAAGATCCATTTGAAAATGGGGCGCGAAAAAAACTAAATTTTGGACATACCGTCGGGCACGCTTTTGAAAGTTTGGCTCTTCGAAAAGAAAAGCCATTATTACATGGGGAAGCTGTTGCTGTTGGTATAGTTGTGGAAAGTTTTCTTTCTGTTTTTCATTCTAAATTAAAGAAGGTAGAATTGGATGAAATTAAAACCTACATTTTTAGTCAATTTGAGAAGTATAATATTGAAAAAAGTGAAATTAAGGCTTTGATAGAGCTGATGCATTCGGATAAAAAGAATGATGAAAACGGGATAAATTTCACTCTATTAACGAGAATTGGTGCCTGTGAAATAAATTTTAATCTTACTGACGAGGATGTTTCTCAGGCCCTTGAGTGGTACATGGGTATTTAAAATTATGCACATTCACCAACTATGTGATTTTTATTACCAATTTTGACCATTATTCCTTTTAATCTTGCCAGCGTAAAACTAAATTCAAAATGGGACTTATACCTAAAGGTGCAAAATTGTACAGCATATTGTTTTTAAAGTGCCCGAAGTGCCATGACTCTGCGTTATTTGAAAACAAAAATCTTTATAAAATCGATAAGTTTTTTAAAATGCCGGAAACTTGCCCTACATGTGGGCAGAAAACAGAGCTTGAGCCTGCTTTTTATTATGGAGCTATGTATGTTTCCTATGGAGTTGGTATTGCCTGGATGGTGAGTTTGTTTGTGGCGTTAATGGTTTTGTATCCTGATTTTTCAACTGATTTTTATTTGGTTTTAGCAATTGGAAGTTTAGTTGGTTTAACTCCAGTATTTTTTAAATTTTCACGAGTAGTTTGGATCAATTTTTTCGTGGATTACGATAAGAATGCTGTCGGAGAATTCAAAAATGAAAAGCCAAATTGATTTTATCCATTGATTGTGATTAGTTTTACTTTTGGTTTAATGGGTAAATTTTTATGAAGCAATTATCAATATCACTTTTTTCAGTTCTTTTTAGTATTCTGATGTTGCTTTCTTGTTCCAATGAAAATGGAGAAAAGGATTTGTCTGCCAAAAACTTAGATGTAAAGAAAAAGAAACCTTCGACTACTTTATTTAGTTTTATTCCTTCAACCATTAGCAACATAGACTTTTCAAATGACCTGACCGAAACAAAGTCGATGAACATCATCAAATATCACTATTTCTACAATGGTGGTGGAGTTGCCTGTGGTGATATTAATAACGATGGCCTTCCTGATTTATACTTTACGGCAAATCAACTTTCAGATAGGTTATATTTAAATAAAGGCAATCTGAAATTTGAAGATATTTCCAATAATCTACCCGCCCATAATGACGTTTCTTGGACTACTGGAGTCACCATGGCCGATGTAAATGGAGATGGATTTATGGATATTTATGTGTGTAAGTCGGGTAAGCTTGCGCCTAAATTCCGAAAAAATCTGCTGCTAATTAATCAGGGCAATTCAACCTTTAAAGAACGCGGTGAAGAATATGGATTAGATGATTCGGGGTATTCAACCCAAGCAGCTTTTTTTGACTTCGACAAAGACGGTGATTTAGATATGTACTTGGTTAACCATGAAATAAAATTCATTTCCGATTATAATCGACAAATTAGAGAAAGTGAAAGGCACCCGTATGTTGGTGATAAACTCTATAGAAATGATGAAGGAAAGTTTGTTGAGGTTGGAAAAGCGGCAGGTATTAATTCTACATCTTATGGTTTTGGATTAGGGGTGGCAATTAGCGATTTAAATAATGATTCTTGGCCAGACATATACGTTACCAATGATTTTGTGGAAGATGATTTTATGTACTTGAACAATGGAGACGGTACATTCAAGGAGTCCATTCAAAGCGCAACAAAACATATTTCTAATTATGGAATGGGAGTGGATATAGCGGATATTAATAATGATGGATTATCAGAAATATTGGTTGTAGACATGGTTGCGAAAGATAATTTTCGGCAAAAGACAAACATGTCTGGAATGAATCCCCAAAAATTTGCACAATGCATAAACTTCGGTTTTCATTACCAATACATGTACAATTCCTTACAGCTTAATCGAGGTAATTCAAAATTCAGTGAAATGGGACAGTTGGCTGGGATTTCAAATACAGATTGGAGTTGGTCTTGCTTATTGGCTGACTTTGATTGCGATGGAAATAAAGACATTTTTATAACAAATGGTCTGCGCAAGGATGTTAGAAATAACGACTATATTAAGGAGCGCGCGTTATTAGCCGAAAAAATGTCTGAAAATATTGGCATAGACTCGGCGGCTATAGTAAGTGAACAACTTCTTAACATTCCAACACAAAAAGTTTCGAATTACATTTTTCAAAATTCAAATGACTTAACTTTTGAGGATAAATCTAATTCATGGGGCCTTTCAAAGCCTTCTTTTTCTAACGGGTCAATCTATGCTGACTTAGATAACGATGGTGACTTGGATTTGGTAGTTAATAATATTGACGAAAAAGCGTTTTTATATGAAAATGTTAAAAACCAAAGTCCCAATTTCAATTATTTAAAAGTTAGTTTAAAGGGTCGAGGTAAAAATCCATTTGGCATAGGAACTAAAATTAAAGTTGTTCAAAATGATAAAACGCAGCACCAAGAAATTTACCAAACAAGAGGTTACCAATCTAGTGTTTCACCAATTGGACATTTTGGGCTTGGGAAATCCAAAACCGTAGACAAACTAGAAGTAACATGGCCTGATAGTAAGGTCAGTATTGTAAAATCACCTCCCATTAATCAAACGATAGAAGTTGACTATGCTTCTGCAAAGAATATTGAGAGGGTAACTAAAAAGGATGAGGTTGGATTGTTTGATGTGAGCGAAAAGCATGGGATAAATTTCGTTCATAAAGAAAATTTCTACAATGACTATCAGGATCAAATACTGTTGCCACATAAATATTCTCAATTAGGCCCAGCTCTTACGGTAGGAGATGTTAATGGCGATGGATTGGAGGATTTTATTGTAGGAGGAGCTGCCGGATATAAGACAGAATTATATATTCAAAAGTCCAGTGGAAAATTTCTAAAAACAAAAAGTAATATTCCTGTTCAACATAAAATATATGAAGATATTGAAGCGGTTCTATTTGATGTAGATGGTGATAAAGATCTTGATTTATTCCTAGGAAGCGGAGGGTATGAATTTGATGCCAATTCTTCTTTGCTCCAAGATCGCATTTATTTAAATGATGGAAATGGAGCTTTTACATATACTAAAAATGCTCTTCCAAAATATTTAGTAACTCCAGGATGCGTCAAGCCTTTTGATTTTGACAATGATGGAGATTTGGATTTATTTGTTGGCGGTAGATTTAAAGCCAAGCAGTACCCGCTGTCTCCAAGGAGCTATCTTTTCGAAAACATTGATGGAAAATTTAAAGATATTACCTCAGAAAAGGCTAGTAGTCTTCAAAAAGTAGGTATGGTAAGCGATGCCGATTGGTTAGACATAGATAATGATGGAAAGATAGAACTTGTTATTGTTGGTGAATGGATGCCTATTAATGTTTTTAGCTTTGATAATAATAAATTCTTACCGATTGATGCTAAACACCTGGGTTTGCACAAATCAAATGGATGGTGGTTCAGCTTAAATAAGATTGATTTTGACCATGACGGAGACTTAGATTTAGTTGCCGGAAATTTAGGGTTGAATTATAAATACTCAGCATCAGAGAATAGGCCGTTCAAGGTAATAGCAGAAGACTTTGATAATAATAAAACGGTAGATGTAGTTTTAAGTTATTCGCAAGAGGGAGTCTATTATCCAGTTCGTGGAAGGGAGTGTTCTTCACAGCAGTTGCCTTTTATTAAGAAAAAATTCCCAAACTATAAGACTTTTGCCTCCGCGTCAGTTTTTGATGTTTTGGGAGTTGAAAACATGAATAAGGCATCTGTTTTAAACGCTTTTAGTTTTGCTACTACTTTATTTGAAAATGTTGACGGAAAATTTTTAGCAAAGCCTTTTGGTAATCAAGTTCAATTGTCATCAATAAATGACATTTTGGTTGATGATATAAATGGGGATGGAATAATGGACTTAATGATGGCGGGTAATTTATTTTATTCGGAAGTTGAAACTCCAAGAAACGATGCTGGTTATGGTAATCTATTATTAGGAACAAAGTCAGGAGGTTTTGACGAAATAAAACCACAGCAAAGCGGTTATTTTGGAGAAGACGAAATGAAGAATATTAGAGCAATTAAAATCGGAAATAAATTTACAGCCTATCTAGTAGCCCGAAATTTAGGAGATTTAAAGATGTATCGATTTAAGTAAATATTTATTCGATTGTTTTATTTTCTGTAGTCATTTTGTTATTTCCTTAGTGAAACTATTAAATCAAAATCCAAGAAGAAAAAACAGTGACTATAGACCATTTACCACGTGGGATGTTTATTTTAGAAAGAATGCCTAATTTTACATTCCCCAGCCATCTCTGTCTAAAGTGCGGTACTGAATTGCCTCGGCAATGTGGTTAGGTTCTATTTTTTCACTTTCCTCTAAGTCGGCAATGGTTCTTGATAGTTTTAAAATTCTAGCATAACTTCTTGCACTAAACCCTAATTTATCCATCGCCGTTTTAATTAATAAGTTTCCGGCCTCATCTACTTCGCAATATTTTTTAATGAGTTTTGGAGGCAGTTGTGCGTTACAATGGATTCCTTCGAAATCGACAAATCTTTCGTTTTGAAATTCTCTAGCTTTAATAACTCTTTTTCGGATGTCAGCAGAAGATTCGCCTTTTGTACTGGTTGCTAATTCATCAAATGGAACTGGGTTTACTTCAACATGTAAATCAATTCTATCGAGTAATGGTCCTGAGATTTTACTCAAATATTTTTTTACTACATGCTCAGCATCAGAGTTAGCATCAGTCGGATCATAAAAATTTCCACTTGGCGATGGATTCATTGAAGCCACCAACATAAATGATGCAGGAAAATCGACGGATAGTTTTGCTCTAGATATTGTCACTGTTCTATCTTCTAAAGGTTGTCTTAAAACTTCTAATACTTGTCGCTGGAATTCTGGTAACTCATCTAAAAACAAAACACCGTTGTGTGCCAAAGAAATTTCTCCAGGTTGTGGATTGCTTCCTCCTCCTACTAAGGCAACATTAGAAATAGTATGGTGAGGGCTTCTAAAAGGACGGCTGGTAAGCAAAGAAGTTTGGCTTCCTAGTTTTCCGGAGACGGAATGAATTTTTGTAGTTTCAAGTGCTTCATTTAATGAAAGAGGAGGGAGTATGGTTGGTAAACGCTTTGCCAACATCGTTTTGCCAACTCCAGGAGGGCCAATTAGAATAATATTGTGTCCTCCAGCGGCGGCAATTTCCAGTGCTCGCTTCGCCGTTTCTTGACCTTTGACATCCTCAATATCTATATCGAAATTATTGAGGTTTTTCAAGAATTCGTCTCGAGTGTTAACCTCAGTCTTAGGTGGTTTGATCCCTTTATCTAAAAAGTCTATTACTTCACTTATATGCTCAACTCCCAGAACTTCTAGGTTATTTACGATTGCCGCTTCCTGCGCATTTTGTTTGGGTAAAATAATCCCTTTAAATCCTTCGTTTCTTGCCTGAATAGCCATTGGCAATGCCCCTTTCATCGATTGTAAGCTTCCATCAAGAGAAAGCTCGCCCATAATTAAATAATTATCTAATTCTCCGGTTTCAATTTGTCTTGATGCTGCCAGTATTGCAATTGCCAATGGTAAATCGAAATAACTACCTTCTTTTCGAATGTCTGCAGGCGCCATATTAATTACAATTTTTTTACCCGGCATTTTATATCCACACTCTGTTAAGGCAGATGTAATTCGTTGTTGGCTTTCTTTGACGGCGTTATCTGGGAGGCCTACTAAAAAATATTTTATTCCAATACTTACGTTTACTTCAATTGTGATGGTTTGTGCGTTAATTCCATAAACTGCACTTCCGTAGGTTTTTACTAGCATTTGATTAAATTTTAGGTTGTGCTAAATTAAGGTATTAAGACTTTTAAAGAAATGTCTTCAAATAATAAATAAATAAACTCACTCAATACCTTAAATTTGAAAACTTAATATTCCATTATGACGAAATTAGTTCAATTACTTGCGTTTTCCACCTTCTTCTTTAATGTTCAAACATCTGTTGCTCAAATGGACACGCCAATAGATTTTGCGATTATCCTTCGTCCATTAATTGACATAACCACCGGACTGGATGATTCTTCCTATTCTAAAATTGAAAAAAGCTTGACTAAAGTACTTAATGAAAAGTTTGAGGTGAGTGAGTTCTCCTCGTTTCCACATAAAGTTGTTGCTAGTTGTGTTTCTGAAAACAATACGATTGGATTGGGTGAGAAAATCAATTTTGAAACGAACTTAAAAGTTAAACTAATTTTAATTGATCTCATTAGCAAGCAGTCATTTGGAGAAAAGACTTTTGATCTTTCGGGTTCTGGCGAGAGTCAAACAGACGCATTTGATATGGCTTTAAAGTTAATGGAAAAGCAGCAAAACGAAAACATTAATTCTTTTTTAAATGATGCATATATGGGTTTAATGATGTGTTATGAATCCAAGTGTGCGGAAAATATGGGCGGAATGCGCGAGCCATCGCCAATGTCAATGCCAGAGGATATACTAATAAAATTCATGAGTGTGCCAGCAATGATCCATGATTGTAAAATGCAAGCAAACGAAGAGTTATTAATGATGTATTCGGATTATAGTATGAACAAATGCGAAGAGCTTAATATGAGGTTTGAAATGGCTATTACTCAAAAAAACAAAGAAGATACCAAGGATATTTTGACAAAAATGAGCTACTTGTCTTCGTGTGAAGAGCAGATTGAATTGCAAAAGCCTCAGCTAATAAAAATGAAAATTCCTGTTGACCAAATTCTATTAGAATCTAAAAAAGTTAAATTCGATGCTATCGAAATTGATCGAGGTCAATTAAGTAAGAAAATAGCTGAAGTTCTTTTATTGGTGATGGATTTGGATCAGGGCATGAATAGCGACCCGGGCATTATGATAATGAAGATGGAAGCGGTTAACCAAATATTAAATGCAGAATAAGTTCAGCGGGATTATAAGCTGGCACTTGAGGTAGGGAATTGCCTATCTATCTTTTTAATTAATCCTTGTAAAACCTTTCCAGGACCAACTTCAATCAATTCACTAGCACCATCTGCCATAAGTTGTTGCATTATTTGAGTCCATTTTACAGGGGCCGTTAACTGAGCAATTAAATTTTCTTTGATTTCCTGAGAATTAGTGACAGCTTTAGCATTGACATTTTGATAAATCGGACAAATGGCTGTGTCAAAAGTAGTATTGGCTATGGCATTTTCTAATTCCTTTCTAGCTGGTTCCATTAATGGAGAATGAAAAGCTCCCCCAACTGGAAGTTTCAATGCTCTGCGTGCTCCAGCTTCTATTAATTTTTCACAGGCAGAATCTATCGCTGAAACAGAACCAGAGATTACGAGTTGACCTGGACAGTTGTAATTTGCCGCCACAACGATTCCGTCAATTCCTGAGCATGTGTCTTCAACTAATTTGTCTTCTAAACCAATTATTGCTGCCATAGTCGAAGGCTCTATTTCACATGCTTTTTGCATTGCAAGCGCACGCTTAGAAACCAACCTTAGTCCATCTTCAAAGTTTAACGTTTGGTTAGCTACTAATGCTGAAAGTTCGCCAAGAGAATGCCCTGCTACCATATCCGGCTTAAAACTATCGCCCATTAAACTTGCCAAGATCACAGAATGAAGAAAAATAGCAGGTTGAGTCACTTTGGTTTGTTTTAACTCTTCGTCAGTTCCTGAAAACATTATTTCAGTAATATTAAATCCAAGAATTTCATTTGCCGAATCAAAAAGTTCTTTGCCCAATCCGCCATTATCGTATAGGTCTTGTCCCATACCAACAAATTGCGCGCCTTGTCCTGGAAATACATATGCCTTCATAAGATTTTTTTAAAATGGATTGCAAATATAATTTTATTGATTGTGTGGTTGTGGTATAAGCTGTCTTCAAGGCTTGGTTTTTAATTTACTTTTGCACATTAAATATTTTTGATTTTATGATTGTTATTACAGGATCGGCAGGGTTTATTGCAAGTTGTTTAATTACTAAATTAAACAATGAGGGTTTTAAAGAGCTTGTTTTGGTAGACGATTTTTCGCGAAAAGACAGAGAAAGGAATTACATAGGTAAAGCCTACATTGAATTAGTGGATAGAAATGATTTTTCTGATTGGTTAATGAAAAATCAAAGAATGACTGAATTTGTTTTTCACATTGGAGCTAGAACGGACACCACAGAATTTAGTGTTGAGTTATTTAATAGACTTAACTTGGATTACTCGAAAGAAATATGGAGATTATGTTCTGAATATGCAATTCCTTTTGTTTATGCATCTAGTGCTGCTACCTACGGAATGGGTGAACATGGGTTTGAGGATAATCACGAAGTAATTTACAACCTTAAACCATTAAATCCATATGGAGATTCAAAAAATGAGTTTGATAAATGGGTGATAAAACAAGAAAAGCAACCGTTTTTTTGGGCAGGTCTGAAGTTTTTTAATGTTTATGGTCCGAACGAAACTCATAAAGGTAGAATGGCTTCGGTTATATCTCATGCGTTTAACCAGATTGGAAAAACTGGTGGAATGAAATTGTTTGCTTCTCATAATCCTAGGTATAAAAATGGCGAACAAATCCGTGATTTTGTTTATGTTAAGGACGTTGTGAATGTACTTTTCTTTTTAATGAATCATAGAAAAAATTCGGGTTTATACAATTTAGGATCGGGGTTGTCAAGAACATTTTTGGATTTAGCTAAAGCCACTTTTAAGGCAATGGGTCGTCAGGAAAACATAGGTTTTATATCAACCCCTGAAGATATAAGAGAGAAGTATCAATATTTTACCGAAGCTAATATGTCAAAGCTAAATTCAATTGGCTATGACATTCCTTTTACTTCTTTAGAAGATGGCGTGGAAGATTACGTGCAAAACTATTTAGTCCCAAACCAAATTTATTAGTCTAAGCTTTAAATTTCTTCTTTCAAAAGTTGTAGTTGGGTCTTTATTGACTTTAATCTATTGAGCAATAAATTTTTATTTTGTAGTTCATTCTTTTGCTCTTTCAAAGCTTTTTTTGCGCCTTCCAATGTATAGCCCTGATGCTTAACTAGGCGAAAAATAATTTCGAAGTGATTTAAATCCTTAGGAGTAAAAAGGCGATTTCCTTTCTTATTTTTCTTGGGTTGAATAATTTCAAATTCCTTTTCCCAAAAACGAATTAATGAAGTGTTAACTTCAAATAGACCAGCTACTTCTCCAATAGAGTAAAATAGCTTATTTATTTGATTTTTTTTAAGGGGCATATTTATTTAGGTTGGTAAAAGTAATTGATTTTACAAATATGGCTGAGTTTCACATCACATTTTAAATTAGATTCAAAATCGGACTGGGATGCGATGAAAGAATGACAAGAGAAAAAGAAGAAATTTTTCTAATCGAAGCTTTGTAACTGCTGGTCAGAGAGTTCAATAATTTGCTCAAATTGATCTGGACTTAGGTCTTGGTAATAATAATTTACTGGATTTACGGCTTTTCCATCTTTTCTTACTTCATAATGTAAATGAGGCGCTGTTGACTTTCCAGTATTTCCAACTAAACCAAGAATGTCTCCTCTTTTCAGTTTCTGACCAACTTTTACTTTTATTTCACTCATATGAGCATACAAGGTATGATAACCATAACCATGATTTACAATTACATGATAACCATAGCCATATTTTTTCTTATTTACTTTACTCACAACTCCAAGGCCCGTAACATAAATTTCACTTCCAGTAGGTGCTGTAAAATCCTGACCAGCATGGTGTTTAGGAATCTTCAAAATTGGGTCAGACCGCATTCCAAACCCACTGCTTACCCTTTTCAGGTCTAAAGTAGAAATTGGCATAATGGAAGGAATAGATAATAGCATTTCTCCTTTCTTTTTAGCCAGTTCTATTACCTCGTCAAAAGATTTGGATTGGATGTATAGTTGTTTCGTCAATTGATCGAGCCTTTCGGTTGCGTTAATCACTAGATCTGAATTGGTATATCCTCTAAGGTGCAAGTAACGGTTTACGCCTCCAAAACCAGCTTTTCTAATGTTTCCACTTATAGGTTCTGCTTCAAAAACAACACGATAAATATTATCGTCTCTATATTCTAAGTCTCCAAGAACGTCTGTTACTCGAGTCATTTTATTATTTAAAAGCTCAAATTGCAACACGAGCTGTTGGTTTTCTCGTTTTAGTTGTTTTTCTTTTGGGCTATCAATAAAGAAATAAGTAAGAGTAATAAAAATAGCTGCAAAGACAACTCCTGTAAAGGCATACGTTACAAGCCTTAACAACCTATCGGATGCTGTTAATTCAATTTGCTCATAAGAAAGCGTTTTAAGATTGTATTTGTATTTTTTACTTGCCATTATTATTTGATGTCCAAAATAATTCTCTATTAAAGACGAGTGCAAAATTAGACATTTCGGCTAACTTTGCCGTCAATTGGCATATTGCCACTTTTTTATTGTGTCTTTTTAACAAGTTTAAAAGACATTTATTTTGATTAGAATGGCTGATATCAAGGTGTGGGATGTAAATTCAATTCGAAAGGAATTTTTAGATTATTTTGAAAATAAAGGGCATAAAATTGTGCCTTCTGCTCCCATGGTTCTTAAAAATGACCCTACATTAATGTTTACTAATGCAGGAATGAATCAGTTTAAGGATGTTTTTCTTGGAAATAGTAAACCTATTTCTCCAAGAGTTGCAGATAGTCAAAAGTGTCTTCGAGTATCGGGTAAACATAACGATTTAGAAGAGGTTGGAGTCGATACTTACCACCATACGATGTTCGAAATGCTTGGAAATTGGTCTTTTGGTGATTACTTTAAGGAGAATGCAATTGATTGGGCTTGGGAACTTTTGACTGAAGTCTATAAAATAGATAAATCACGTTTATATATAACGGTTTTTGAGGGCTATAAAAAAGATGAAACTACTCTGGATACAGAATCAGAGAAGTTTTGGAAAAAACATATTTCGGCTGACAGAATATTAAGATGCGGAAAAAAGGATAACTTTTGGGAAATGGGAGAAAATGGGCCATGTGGGCCTTGCTCTGAAATTCACGTAGACATTCGTTCTGATGCCGATAGAAAATTGGTAGATGGAAAAAGTTTAGTGAATATGGATCATCCTCAAGTTATTGAAATTTGGAATTTGGTTTTTATTGAATTCAATAGGAAATCGGACAGGAAACTGGAACAACTCCCTCAAAAACATGTGGATACTGGACTTGGGTTAGAGCGGTTAGCTATGGTTCTTCAAGGAAAACAATCCAACTATCAAACGGATGTTTTTCAATCAATTCTCGATAAATTAGTGGTTGTTTCTGGAAAAGAGTACTTGGGGAAAGATAGTAAAAGTGACATAGCTTTCCGGGTAATAGCTGACCACATTAGAGCCGTTGCATTTTCAATAGCTGAAGGCCAGCTACCAGCAAATACTGGTGCAGGTTATGTCATACGAAGGATATTAAGGAGAGGCATTCGTTACGGTTATAGTTTTCTTGGGTTTAGAAAATCTTTCATTTACGAATTAGTTCCCATAATGGTTAAGCAAATGGGACATTATTTCCCAGAGTTATTGGCTCAATCTTCTTTAATTTCTAAAGTAATTAAAGAAGAAGAAGAGAGTTTTTTAAATACTCTATCTAAGGGATTGTTGCGTCTTGAAAAGCTTACCCAACGTTCACGAACAATTTCGGGTAAAGATGCATTCGAATTGTATGATACCTATGGGTTTCCAATTGATTTAACCCAATTAATTGCCTCAGAAAAAAATATTGCAATAGATATTTCGGAATTCAATATTGAACTAAAAAAACAAAAAGAAAGGTCTAAGTCTAAAAACGCAATCAAGGCTGGTGATTGGACAATTGTTTCTAAAGACATTGCGGAAAATCGTTTTGTTGGGTATGATGAATTATCAACCGAAGTTCAAATCACTAGATATAGGCAAATTTCTGAAAAAGGTAAAACGTTGTATCACCTAATATTAAATCAAACCCCTTTTTACCCAGAAGGCGGAGGGCAAGTTGGTGATAAGGGGTTTATTGTTAAAAACGACATCAAAATTAAAGTTGTAAATACATTAAAAGAGAATGAATTAGTAATCCACAAGGTTCTCTCTTTACCGGATGAATTATCGGGTTCTTGGCAGGCAAGTGTAAATGTTGAGGATAGAAGTTTAATTGAATCAAATCACAGTGCAACTCATTTATTGCATTTTGCATTGCGTAAAGTATTAGGCGCACATGTGGAACAAAAAGGTTCATTGGTTGATTCGAAACATCTTCGTTTTGACTTTTCTCATTTTAAGAAATTGAGTAAAGAAGAAATTGTGAGGGTGGAGGTTGAGGTGAATTTATTGATTGATTCACAAATAGCTCTTGAAGATTTCCGTTCAATTCCTATAAAGGAAGCAAAAGATCGTGGGGCCATGTCTCTTTTTGGTGAAAAATACGGTGAAGAAGTTCGAATGATTCAATTTGGGAACTCGTTGGAGTTATGCGGCGGAACTCACGTTCAGAACACTGGTAATATTAGAAGGCTAAAAATCGTTTCGGAATCTTCCGTTGCATCAGGTATAAGAAGAGTAGAGGCTATTACTAATAAAACAGCCTTTGCCTGGTACAACTCTCAAATTTCGCTTTTAAATGAAGTGAAGGAGGCTTTAAAGAATTCAGATGATGTTTTAAAATCTTTGGAAGAACTACAAATTGAAAACAATGATTTTAGAAAAAAAATTGAAGAGCTTGAGTTAGCCGAAGCTCATAGAACAAAACAAAAGTTGATTACCCAAATCGAAAACATTAATGGATATAATATATTAATAGATGAGGTTTCTCTTTCTTCAAAGCAAGTTAAAGATTTGGCCTTCCAGTTGAGTAATGAGGTACAGAATTTAATAATTGTAATTGGAAATAAGGATAAAACAAAAGCTGGGTTGACGGTAATGTTTTCCGAAAGTACTAAATTTGAAACTGGGTTAAATGCTCGAAATATTATTAAAGATATTTCACATCATATTAATGGTGGAGGTGGAGGTCAAGACTTCTTTGCTACAGCTGGTGGAAAAAATCAAGGCGGAATTAAAAGTGCTTTGCAAGCTGCCAAGGTAATTGTTGAGTCGATTCTGGTTAAACTTAATTAATCTAAGCTAGATAAAATTCTCGTTTAATATTATTATTAGATCTAATGTATAATAAACAAAAAAGGGGCAAAAGCCCCTTTTTTGTTTTAATATGTTGTTCAAGATTTACTCAATTGTAATTCTTGCCATTTGAATAGCACCATCAATCTTTAATTGAATTAGATAAACTCCAGCTCCTGTTCCTTCTAGAGAAACGGTTTCTTTAGCAGATCCAGATACATTTCCAAAATCTTTATTGAACACGGTTCTACCTTGAGTATCAATTATTCTTACAGATACGTCGTTTGCGGTAATATCTGAAAGTTCAATATTGAAATTTCCATTATTTGGATTAGGATAAACGTTTAATTTACTATTAGAATTTTTTTCACCAACAGCTAATGTCACAATAACAACTTCCATAGTAGTATCAACACTACCACATATATTCGAGTTTGTGTACTTTACATTATAAGTTCCATTTTTCTTATATAAGTGACGAGGAACTGGCCATGCTGAAGAATCATTATCATCGAAATTCCAGTTGTGATCTTCACCTGTAGAAGTGTTTCCAGTAATATAGAGAGCTAATCCATTAGTAGTGAAACCAATTCCCTTAACAGTAGGCTTAGGCTTCTTAATAACTTTCATAGAATCTATTGTTTTACAACCTCTATGAATTAACTCAACAACAATAGTAGTATCGTTAGCCATTAAGTCGTAATCGATAAATACATTATCAACACTTCCGGGATCTGGATTAAAACCAATCCATTTGTAAATCACATTCGGTTGAATGGCAGAAATACCACCAAATACTGAGAATGGAGCACCTTGACATACAATGGTATCACCTGAAGTTAACACTGCAGGAGTCGAATAGGTTACATTAACAGAATCTGAAGACAAACAATTCCACTTGTCGGTAGCTGTTACGAAATATGTTCCTTCTTTTGAAATAGTAATTGCAGTTGAAGTATTCCCGTTAGACCATTTGTACGTATTTCCATTTGCTGTAGTAGCATCTACACTTACTGTCTGAGTAGGACAAATGTTAGTGTCTGCGGTTAAAATTACTTTATTAGGAGCAATAATTTCGATAGAATCAGTATTGATACCACAAGCATTCAACAAGGTAACTGAATATTTACCTGGTGCCTTAACGGTGTAAAGTTGATTAGTGTCAACCACAATACCAGAACCATTTTTCCAAATGGCGATTTCACCTGTCAATCCTTTACCAGCAATTAAATTAGTAGTATCTCCATCACATAACCCAAAAGATGAACCTAGAGAGAACTGACTAACAGGTGCAAATTCATCCGCACCGATACAAGGTTTTTTAGGATCTCTAGAATCGCCATCCCAATCATCAGAAATACTGCTTATGCTTTTTCCTGCTTGGAATAATTTGTCATTACAAACATGCAAGTCATTAGTTGATATTTTATAGAAAAAAGGATTAACTGAAACAGAATTAATATCTAATCCAGAAGCATTTTGCCAATCTTTTAATGAATTTATCTTATTAGCTCCAAGCCTTCCTACGGTTCCTCCGCCTGAATAAACATCGTTGTTGTCTCCACTTACAACAGAGCCTGAAACAGGGATATTAATAGCATAACCACTTACCATAGCGGCAAAAATATTACTAAAGATAGTGTTCCTAGTTCCTCCCTCAGCGTAAAAAGCAGAATTAGAGCTACTGTTACCACTTACTGCGCAAGTGTTAAACAAAACAGTACTTCCTACAACATCTTTTAAGAAGATGGAATAGAATGTTACACCGCTCCAAGATTGCCCAACATTAATCATGTTATTATAAAGTTCAATTGAGCTATTTAAAGCATTACAATTATCCATAAATACTCCATGCTGAGGCCATTGCCCATTGGAAGCTTTGACAGTATTATAAGAAACATCAAGAGAATTATTTGCATTTTCTAAAGAAATTGCACGGCTACCAGAGATTAATGTAGATTTAGAAATAATCTCATTTCTTTTAATAGTAGTGTTATTTACATTTTTAATATCAATTCCATGTTTATACATATCCGTGAAAGTGTTCTTCAGAATATTTATTCCATTTGAATTCTTAACAACTAATGCACTAGAACCACTATTAAATTTACAACCTGTGATTAACAAGTCATCACTTTCATCTACAACAACCAAATCAAAGTCTTCATCATTACGATTGAATTTGTCATTTTTAAAAGAACAATTAATAAAATTTACTCTAGGTGAATTATTGACTCTAATGTTAGTGGCATAACCGGTTCCCTTACCATCAGTAGCATTGAAAATAATGTCTTCAAAATATATATCACTTACATTTTTCAAAAGAAAAACTTCATTGAAATCTTCAGAACAGGAATCAAACCAAACCCTAGTTAAGTATTGGTTATGTGCTTCTGGTCTAATAATTATAGGAGAAGTAGGACTCGTTCCTACAATATCGCTTATTTCATATTGACTTTTGTATGCGCTCCAAGTTGTATCATGTAATTCAAAAACTACTGAATCACAAATTGCACCTGCTAAATTAAGAGAATCTACGGCATCTTTCAATGTTCTAAAGTCATGCTGTCCTGAAGTTGTATCACCTACGGAGAAAGTTCCTGACATTCCTTTCAGTACTACATAACAAATAGTATCATCTAAATCAGCAGAATCTGGAACATTATTAGGATTGAATGACCATACGCAAACGGTATCACCAGCTTTAAAGTTAAAGCTGTTATTGTGCACATTGAATGGGGTTTTAACAGACTCTCCAGTTTTTAAATTTCCCGTCCATCTAATTGTATCAATTTTAGTTTTAAAATTAAATGTGTTGGTGATTTCTCCAGCAAAATAAAGTGTGTCTAAGTCTTTAACTCCAGAATTTGAAAACGATACATCTACTGATGTTCCAGCAGAACCTTTACACTCTGCAGTTGGTGAAGCGATTTTCTTCATGCTTGCATTATTATCATAAGTCAGAAACAAATAATAATCTTCCACGTCTCCAGTATAATAGTAACGTGTTGACCCACTACTATAAACAGAACCACAAGAGGTCATATAGCCATTGTAACCAGCAATTAGCCTGATTCTTGTTTTAACACCTACAACTGCATTAGCAGGAGGCGTTAAGGTTTTTGTAAATGTACGTAAAGTTGTAGAACTATTGGTTTCTCTTAAAACCCATTCTCCTGCATCAAGAAAATCATTATCACCATTCCAATCTACCCACATTGAAATGTTTCGAGTTCTTTTTCCACTAATTGTAAATGATTTGCCAGGTGCAGAAATGACTCCATGAGATTTTGTGAAGTCATTATATGCATAAGTAGATCCAGTAGTTTTACTGAAATTGGCAACGCCACCAGTAGATTTTACTTCACTAATATAACCCCAAGTACTGCTTCCTGCAATAGGGGTGCAGTATTGAGCAACAGTATTCATTCCCATAAAAAGGAACACACTTAATACTAACGATATTGAATATTTTTTTTTCATATCTATAATTTTTATTTTAAATTCTTATTTAATGGAAATTTTACTGGAATAAATAATGTTGTTTTTTGAATATACATGTATCATATATATACCCGTTGAAACATTATCTCTTAAATCTATTTCGTATTTAGAACCTGAGTTAAGTCCAGTTTTCACAAATACCACTTTACCATCAACAGCAGTTACCTTAACATTTAATGTTTCAGTAACTAAATCAGAAGGAATTTTTAAATTAACCAGTCCATCACTTGGGTTAGGATAAACACGCAGTCCATTTGAGTTTAACAACTCATTCATACCGATTGTTTCCAAATTAACCTGATCTACCAAAGTACTATCGCCACAAAAAGCTGAAGAAACTGTTAAGGTAACGTTATAAACTTTGTTCGCAACGTATTTGTTAAGAGTATTCCAAGCTGGACCGCTTATTGTTTTACCATCTCCAAAAGCCCAAAAGTAATTTGACCCAGTTTTATCATCTGCAATAAAATTCACATTGTTTTGATTTTGAGTCCAAGTGAATTTAGCAGACGGAATACTAATTACAGTTAAGTCAAATGTATCAGAGCTAGAACATGATTTTGCATCAAGATAAAGAACCGAATATTTTCCAGCTGAATCTGCAAATATTTTAGTAGCAGTAGAAAAAGAAATTCCGTTTCTAAACCAAGTATAGCTTCCCCCTGGAGTTCCAGGGTCAAGTTCTACCGTTTTACCAAGACAAATTGAAGTATCTGATCTCAAAGCAACTGATTTTGAAACAGTGACTTCTATTGTATCAGCAGAAACACATGCATCTGAATCAACAACATTTACAATATAACGACCATTACTTTTAATTCCAACACTTCTAGTTGACATACCATTGTTCCAACTGTAAGAAGCATTACTCAAAGAAGCCATAGAGATTAAAGTATCTCCACCACAAATATTGGTATCGTTACCAAGCTTTACTAAATCATTATTTATTACGTTAAATAAAGCAGTATCTGCTCCACAAACACCAAGTGCAGTAAGAGAGTAAGTGCCAACAGAAGTTGTGTTAAAAGTTTGACTTGAATCTTGGTGATTCCATATTACAACATCATTTGCGCCTTTGGCAACAAAAAATGAAGCAGTATCACCTTTACAAACCCTCTGATCTGCTACAGTAAGTCCAGATATAGCAGAATATTCAAATGCTCCTGGATCTGGAGATTTTGGGTCACGAAGGTTTCCATCAAAATCCACGACGAGACCAAAGCTTTGACCTATGTTATCGGCAAGCTTACTACACATCTTCAAATCATTATCACTTCTGAAAATTGGGTTATCCGATACGGAATTTGCATCAAATCCAGTGTTTGATTGCCAAGAGCTAATTGATTGTTGATTACTGCCATTAAAGGACCCGATGTTTCCTGAAGAATACAACAAGTTTTTATCCATTTTTAAAACAGAACCAAGTCCACTAACTAAAACGGCGTTTCCGGTAGCTGACATATTTGCAAACACGTTATTTAAAATAGTGTTGCCACTAGAATTAATAACCATAAATGCATTTGAATTAATGTTATTGCTTTTCATAGAAACTGAATTAGAAACTACGTTAAAAAACCCAACGTTATCAAGAGCAATACCTCTTTTAGCTTCACCAGCTGCAGAAAGTGTATCTCCAATACTAAAACTATTAGTAGAGAATAGATTCTGCTTATTGCTTGTTCCACTAGAGTTTTTGACCAAAGCACCATATGTAGGCCAAACAGCTTGACGTTTAATGTAGTTTCCATAAATCTCAACATAACCTGCTGTTTCATCAACTCTAATTGCGGCAACACCTGCAAATGTGCTGTTAGATTCCATGGTGTTTTGCGAAATTTTTGATCCGTCAACATACATCAACCAAATACTAGATCGATTGTTATTCTTGAATTTGCTTTTAGTGAAATTAATATTGCTATGCAAAGCACCTTTATCGCCTTCCAAATGAGCTGCCCAAGATCCACCTTCAAATTCACAATTATTAAAAGATATGTCCGAAACACGATCTTTAGGTCCAGAATATACTAAGCAAGCATTAGTGCTTCCGCCTGAATACTTGCTTGAAATATTACAATTGTCAAACGTGATATTTCCTGAACTTTGTTCTAATGAAATAACTCCAGAGTAAGAACCAGCAGAAGCATTGGTAATGCTGAGGTTTTTTACAACAATGTTGCTTCCGCCTTTAAATTGCAAAGCATAATTATTAACGGAATTAGTTGAAACATCATAAATGGAGCACAAAGTTTTGTCTCCGCCTTTAGATTCAAAAGTCACAACTCTTGTTGGGCTAGAAGAGTAGAAACTATAAATTGGAGTGTTCGCCATATGTGTAGTGTCATATAATTCAAATATTACATTGGCGCAAACACCTCTTTTATTTAAATCCATGATAGCAGAATCCAAAGTAGCATAGTCAGGAGAGCTAGGTCCACCTACAGTGTATGTTCCTTGAAGACCGGCAATTAATTCATTATACAATGAATCATTCACATCGTTACTATCTAAAACACCGTTAGGCATTGAAGTCCAAAATTCAACAGTATCTCCAAACGAAAAGGTTTGAAAGTAAGTTAAGCTAATAGTATCAAATTGATTAGGTTTTAATAATTTATTGAATTTTAGAGGTACTTGCAACGAATCGTTCACTTTCCAATTAACAATACAACTATCCAAGTCTTTTGTTCCAAAATTTGTAACAACTGCAGTTACCGAGTTAGATAAACCGCTACAAACTGGAATTCCAGGTTTCACAAGTCCAGATACACCTGCGTCAAAATTAAATTCAGGAGACTCGATTACCTCGATTTCTCTAAAATTAATATTACTCTGTTGACCGCCTGCATCCACTTTAAAAGCAGTTAATCTAAATTTTGTAGATTTTATACGATTAAATTTAACACTATTGATACATTGAAGAGGTAAGTTAGAAAATTGATGAGCAGTCACCCATCCACCATTCCAATATTGCAAAGTAGCACCATTCATGAATCGTCCATTAGTCTGGCCATGATGGAATATAATTTCATCAATTTGTTTAGAGCTTGTAAACTCCCATTGAATCCATTCTACTCCAATTGTACTTGAAGGAGGAGTAGCGGTTCGCAGCCACATTTCTTGTGTACCACAAGTACCAAAGATAAGGTTATTAAGTTTTCCGGGTCCATACCCTGCACTCATGTATGAATCTGTAAAAGTTGCTTGAGGAGCAATGTTTGTCTGAGCGTTCATTGAAAGCGCACTGAACAAAAGCATTGTTACTCCGAGTAGAATTTTTTTCATAAATTTCTGTTTAATTAATTATTTACCCATTAAAGAGTGCCAAATATAGCAATAAAAAAATATTGACGAAACATTTTTAAAAAATGTTAAGTAATTGCTAACTTATGCGCTTCCAACTTATTTAACGATATTTATAATTTGTGGTTGGGCATCATTTTTTCCAACAACCAAGATTCTTTCATTGTCACCTATTTGTATGATATCCATTGCTTTAGAATCTCCATTTATATATAGTCCTGTTTTTATATAGGGGCTTGAAATCCATTTATTCGCTTTGCCGTGTATTAATACTAAACCAATTGAAGCATCAGCTCGAGGAGTTTCTACTTCTGATGAAAATAAATTTCCTGTTAAAATTGCATCTTTTTCACCATCTTTATTCAAGTCAGTTAGTATAATTGAATTGACCATGGAAAACTGAGCTTCTTGAGGAAGGTTGGAAATCTTAAACTTTCCATTACCTAAATTTTCAATAAAAACAGACGAAAAATTAGTCGCTTTATAATTTAATGCCTTTTCTAATTTATCCCCATATACATCTTTAATAGTGGCAGCTGCAAAATCATTATAAGTAGGGAACTTCTCCTTAATAAACGGCATTTGGTCAGAACTGCATTGACGACCTCTTACAGGGTAACAAGCTCCTTGTTCGTAATAACCCAAAACAATGTCTAGTGTTCCATTATCGTCAAAATCATGACACCAGATCTGGAACGGGGCTTCTTTTGTCGTTTTGTATTTGTAATTCAAGCCTAGGTTTCCAACCATAAAATCGACATCTCCATCATTGTCCACATCTTCACAAGCTAAACCACTCCACCAGCCGATTTCTTTGGCGAGGTTATTTTCCTTTTGCCAAGTTAGTTTCCCGTTTTCATTTTTCATAAGCATAATAGGCATCCACTCTCCTACAACAATTAAATCCAAATCATTGTCGCCGTCATAGTCCACCCAACTGCTGTTAGTAACCATTCCTGGCTTTTTAAGTTCCGGAGCAACCTTTGATGTCACATCTTGGTATTTCCCATTTTCGTATTTCAAGAGATAGCTATTGGGCGCAAAAGGGTATGTGCCAGGAACTACTCTACCACCTAAAAATAAATCGAGATCACCATCATCGTCCATATCTCCGGCAGAAATGCTTTTACCACTAGAATTTATATTCGGTAATACGCCTTTTGTTTTTTTGAATTTTCCTTTACCTAGGTTTTCATAAAGACGGTCGGCGTAAAATTGATTGTTGATTCTATATTCATAACCTCCACTTACAACATATAAGTCGTTGTCGCCATCTCCATCGAAATCAAAAATAAGCGCTCCAATATCTTCGCTCATTCTATCTGCTATTAGAATTTCTGGAAATTGTTGAGTAAAAGTGCCTGATGAATTCTGAAAATAGATTACTCCTGCCTGTTCCAAAGCACCGCCAATATATAGGTCTTCCAATCCATCTCCATTTAAATCTCCTTTAGCCATTCCAGGGCCCATTTTGGAGTTACCATGTGGCAATAATGATTCTAATTCAAAGTCGTCAAATTCATTTTCCCTATGTTTAAATTTAACACCTAAATTATTTTTGGTTTCGGCGAACAAGAAATTTTTAGAAATATCTTGTTTTACCGTTGGTTGTGCATTTTGCTGATTTATTTTGGCAATTACATTCACCGCTGATTCTGATTTGCTTTGGGTACCATTTAACCAAGTTACTTCAATTTGTACTTTTCCATCATATTTTCCAAGACCAAAATGAAGTTTAGGTTCTACCGATGAAATGTAGCCTCGAGTAGGTTGAAATTGTTGAGTTTGAGTTCCTTCTGAAGTAGTTACCCTGACCATTGCTCCTGAGCATTTTGCTTGAATTTCAGTAAGCTCCACATCTATATAATTATTGTTTAGCTGTTCTGCATTATTTTTATAAACCCATGCAAACTCTTCCATATTATTCATTACAAGATCTAAATCTCCATCTCCGTCTAAATCTCCAAAAGCTGAACCCTGAGTAAAGCCTTTGTTATGAAGCCCCCATTCATATGTTTTCTTTGAAAAAGTATAATCACCGTTGTTTTTAAAGATATAGTTTGCTAAAGGCGTACTTGGAGTACTAGTAAAACGATCCATTTGCTCTGCATCGGTTAAATCGTCTAATTTGACATATTTTTTACTGATTCTTCTTGTAAAGTCATTATCTCTGTCATCGAGTCGGTATCCATTAGTAACCAACAAATCCTTAAATCCATCATTGTCAAAATCTGCAAAAAGTGGTGTCCAACTCCAATCCGTACTTTGAATTCCAGCAATCTGAGCAATTTCTGAAAAGGTGCCATTTCCATTATTCAATTGAAAACTGTTATACATATATTGATGAGGCAAACCAAAACGCACAAGTTCATTGAAGAACAGAGGATTCATTCCACTCATTTGTGTTTTAGTTCTTATATGATCTTCCGCTGACATATCAAGGGCAAGAATATCTAGCAAACCATCATTATTAAAGTCAGCAATATCATTTCCCATACTATACAATGCAATATGATTAGTTCTCTTCTTTATTTCTTCTTGAAATGTGCCATCTCCTTGGTTCATATACATAAAATCTGGCGAAGAATAGTCATTTGAAATATAGAGATCAATGTAGCCATTTTGGTCTAAGTCTCCAGCAGCAACACCTAATCCATATCCTCCAAAAATCTCTAATTTTAGTCCAACTTTATCTGTGATATTTTTGAATGTTCCATTTACATTTTCGTAAAAATGGTCTCCGCCTAGAGGGGCATTTTTATAATTATCTCTGTCCAATCTTTTTGTCGATGACCAAGAGTTTGGATGGTTAAGAACAAAAAGATCCAAGTCATCATCATTGTCAAAATCAATAAAAATACTTTGAGTTGTCCACCCGGTATCCGCAATTCCCATTTCTTCTGCTCTGTCTGTAAAGGTCAAATCGCCATTATTAATTAGCATTACATTCTTTTTGTTTTCTGCGGTATTCATTCCACCCTTACTTACATATATGTCAATAAAACCATCGCCGTTTATATCTACTAGACATACTCCGTTACTCCATTCCCCAGACATTTCAGTACCGGATTTTTTAGAAATATCCTCAAATTTAAAGTCCCCCTTGTTTAAGTACAATCTATTATCAACTTCATTTCCTGTGAAATAGATATCGTTCTTTCCATCATTATTAAAATCAGCAATTCCAACTCCACCACCATTGAACTGATATTGAAATTTGTAAAATTCAATTTCTCTTTCCAGTGTAAAATCGTTTCTAAATGAAATACCAGTTTGTTCAGGTTTCAGTAACTCAAACAATTCTTTATTAACCGTTTCAGTTTTGACCTCAGCCTTTTTAATCGATTTTTTATTATCGTCACAAGAAGTCACTATTAGGAAAATTACTAATAGCGAAAGTAAACTTGCTTTTTTCATAATTCTGTTATTTTGGATTCGAGTATTTAATAATGTCATTTCCTTCGATTTTATCACTGCACAATATAATAAGTCTTTCAATAATATTTCTTAGTTCTCTAATATTTCCTGTCCAGTTTGTTTCTTCTAGTTTTTTCAATGCATCTTCACTAAGTGTTTTTTCTGGCATTCCCATTTCGCGACAAATTACCTTAACAAAATGATTGCTGAGTAATTTTATATCTGTTTTTCTATCGTTAAGTGAAGGAACTTTAATCAATATTACACTTAGCCGATGAAACAAATCTTCTCTGAAATTTCCTTTTGCAATTTCTTCCAATAGATTTTTGTTGGTTGCTGCCAAAACTCGAACATCTACTTTAATGTCTTTTTCGCTTCCTACTCTTGATATTTTGTGTTCTTGTAGTGCTCTTAATACTTTTGCTTGAGCGGATAAACTCATATCACCTATTTCATCCAAAAATAAGGTGCCATTTTGAGCTTGTTCAAACTTGCCTTTTTTTGTCTTTATAGCGGATGTGAACGCCCCTTTTTCGTGTCCAAATAGCTCGCTTTCAATTAATTCAGAAGGAATTGCAGCGCAATTAACTTCGACAAACGGCAGCTTTTTACGACGGCTTTTATTGTGTATTTCTCTTGCAACTAATTCTTTTCCAGAACCATTCGACCCGGTTATAAGTACCCGTGCTGAAGTGGGAGCGACTTTGGCTATCATTTCGTGCACTTCTTTTATTGCGTTGCTTTCACCAATTATGCTTCCCCCTTTAAATGATTGTACCTTTTTGCGTAGGGTCTGTGTTTCTTTTACAAGTTTTTCTTTTTCAAGTCCGTTTCTTACAATTACTAAAAGTCGATTTAAATCTAAAGGTTTTGCCAAATAATCGTAGGCTCCTTTCTTAATGGCTTCTACTGCAGTTTCAATATTGCCATGTCCAGAAATCATAATTACATTTAAATCTGGTCTAGATTCAAATGCCATTTCTAAAAATTCTAATCCATCGAGTTTTGGCATTTTCACATCACAAAGTACTAAGTCGTAGTTGGTTTTACGAACCATAATTATGGCGGCCATACCGTCCTCTGCTTCTTCAATAATATGTCCTTCGTATTCTAGAACATCTTTCAAAGCGTTTCTTATGCTTTTTTCGTCGTCAATAACTAAGATTTTTGCCATAATTAAATTAACCGTTATTGTACTTCAACCATTTCCAAAGTTCTTTGTAAGAAGTTTTGCCAGACATTAAAATACCAACACGGTAAATTTTTGCAGCAAACCAAACGGCCGCGAAGGAGCCTAATATTAATAGGCCCATACTTAATGCTACTTCCCAAATTGGAATGCCACCATCACCAACGCCAAGCGCTACCCTAACCAACATTATTATTGGTGAAGTAAGGGGGAATATGGACAACCAAAATGCTATTGACCCTTCTGGGTTTTGGATAATTGTAGTTGCAAAAACGTAGGCCAGAATCAGAGGGGAGGTAATAGGGACCATAAATTGCTGGCTGTCCGTTTCGTTGTCAACTGCTGCTCCAACTGCAGCAAATAGAGCTCCGTAAAGAAAGTAACCACCTAAAAAGTAAAAGAAAAACAAGGCAATCATTACGGGCCAATTTGTACGGTTAATTATATTGTTCGGGTCTAACAATCCGGTTTTGTCTCCATTGCTTTGCGCTTGTAATTCTTGCGATATTTCTGGCGTTGTTTGTATTTGTTCTGTAATTTGATCCGCTGAATAATAGGATTCTAAAATTGTAGCTTGAGCTATTCCAAAAATTCCTAAGGTTAGGATAATCCATAATGCAAATTGAGTCAGACTAACCAAACCAACACCAATTATTTTACCCATCATTAAATCAAAAGGACGAACAGAGGTAATTATTACTTCTACAATTTTGCTGGATTTTTCTTCAATTACTCCGCGCATTACTTGGACGCTGTACATGAATATGAATAAATAAATCAAAACTCCAAATCCAAGTCCAATTAAGGTTTTTCCCTTATCCAAATTTTCTTCTTCGCCAGTTTCACTGTATTTTATAGCGTTTAAAGTAAAATTAGTTTTAACCGCCCTAAAATCGTCGGGGTCAATTTTGTACTGAAGAAGTTTTAATTCTTCAACCACACCTTCCACTTGATCTTCAATGCCCCTAATAACAGTTCCGCTAGGTTGTTTTTTGTAATACAACATAGCAATATTACCGGCTTCAATATTTTTAGGTATGTAAAGTATGCAGGTATAATCTGACTCATAAAACATTTCTTTGGATTGTTGTAAATCCATGTTATTGGCATAATTAAACTTTATGTTTTTAGTATCTTGAATATTGTTGAATGCTGGTGCTTTTTCGTCAATAATCAGTACCTTATGATTTACATCTTCAGTAATGCTCAACCAAATTACAGCAGCCAACCCTAGTCCAATAACAAGCGGCCCTAAAAGGGTAATTAGAATAAATGACTTCTTTTTTACACGAGTTAAATACTCTCTTTCTATTATTAGTGAAATTTTACTCATGATACCTCTTCCAATGTTTCGTTATTAATTTCATTTACCCTTTGAATAAACACATCGTTCATCGAAGGTATTTCTTCATGTAAGGCATGTATTTCAACATGAGGAAGAAGTGCTTGTAATAAATCATTGGGAGTTTTATCATTCAGTAATCGAACTTTGGCAGTTTCAAAATTCCCTACTTTTTTCGATTCTATTAATTCAGCGTCAATCCAAAGTGCTTGAGAGAATTTTACTTTATCGCCTATAAACGAAACATTAAAAATATTTTCTTTTCTTGCTTCTTTTACTTCTTTCACACTTCCTTCAATAATTTTTCTCGATTTGTAGATTAAAGCAATGTCATCGCAAATTTCTTCAACTGATGACATATTGTGAGTAGATAAAATAATTGTTGCTCCATTTTCTTTCAATCTCATTATTTCGTCTCGAATAAGTGTGGCATTAATTGGATCAAAACCAGAAAAAGGTTCATCTAGAATTAAAAGCTCAGGCTCATGAAGTACAGTAACGATAAATTGCACTTTTTGCTGCATTCCTTTTGAAAGTTCCTCTATTTTTTTATCCCACCAATCAGTTATTTCAAATTTATCGAACCAAAATTTCAAGAGTTCCATTGCCCTTTTTTTAGAAAGGCCTTTAAGTCTTGCAAGGTAAAGGGCTTGTTCGCCCACTTTCATTTTTTTGTACAATCCTCGTTCTTCAGGAAGATAGCCAATGGTCGATTCGTGTGAAATATTTAGAGGAACCCCATGAAAGAGAATTCGGCCTTCATCAGGAGCTGTTATTTGATTAATTATACGAATTAAGCTCGTTTTTCCGGCTCCATTGGGCCCAAGTAATCCGAAAATCGTATTTTTTGGTATGTCAATGGAAATATTTTCCAAGGCTGTATGCTTTGCATAGCGTTTTGTAACGCCTTGAATTGACAAAATTGTTTCTGGGTTCATTTACTATAAAAAATAAGCGCCGTTTAGTATTTCTAAACAGCGCTCAAATATAATAACCTGAGAGTATTAATAAAAGGACTCGGGTCAATAAGTATTATGACTTTTATCTCAATTAAAATATTCTTTCATTCTGTTGAAAAAGCCGCCATCCTTTTTTCCTTCTTCTGGAATAAAATTGGCGGAAGTTCTGAAAGTTTCAAGAATAGTTTTTTCTTCATTTGTGAGGGTTTTTGGGGTCCAAACATTTACGTTAACAAGTAAGTCGCCATTGCCGTAAGAATTAATACTTGGTAATCCCTTTCCTTTTAACCTAAGAATCTTACCCGCTTGAGTACCAGGAGCAATTTTAATTTTCACTTTTCCGCTTAAAGTTGGAACCTCCGAAGTTATTCCTAAAGCAACATCTGCAAAGTTTAAATACAAATCAAAATACAAATTTTGGCCATCTCGCATGAGATTTTGGTGTGGTGATTCTTCAATTACAATAATTAAATCTCCAGCTATACCGCCGAAAGGTCCATCATTTCCCTTGCTTCTCAATGAAAGTTGCATTCCATCTTCTACACCGGCCGGAATTTCAATAGTTTCAATTATTTCTTTTCTCAGTTGACCATTACTATCTGTTCCAGTACCTTTACTGGTTACTTTTTTTCCAGTACCGTGGCAACTTGGGCAAGTCGATGCGGTTTGCATTTGACCTAAAATAGTGTTTGAGATTCGCATAACTTGTCCACTTCCACCACATTGAGAACAGGTACTGAACTTCGTGTCGCCACTATTTACCAGTTTGTTAAGTTTTACCTTTTTTGTTACTCCATTAGCAATGTCTTCAAGAGTTAGTTTTACTTTTATTCTTAAGTTAGAACCTTTTACTCTAGCAGTGCGTCCTCCGCCACCACCAAAACCACCGCCACCAAAAATGTCTCCGAATTGACTGAAAATGTCATCCATGTTCATTCCAGCACCACCGCCATAACCGCCACCGCCAGAAGCACCACCCATTCCCGCATGACCATATTGATCATATCGAGCACGTTTATTTTGGTCATTTAGAACTTCATAAGCTTCTGCTGCCTCCTTAAACTTATCTTCAGCAGAATCATCATCCGGGTTTTTGTCTGGGTGATATTTAATTGCCATTTTTCGGTAAGCTTTTTTAAGCTCTTCTTTAGTGGCGTTTTGTGATACACCAAGTATCTCGTAAAAGTCTCTTTTTGCCATAACTATTCTCCAACTACAACCTTGGCGTAGCGTACGATTTTATCTTTCAATTTGTAACCTTTTTCAATTACATCCACTACTTTTCCACGTAGTTTTTTATCAGGTGCAGGTATTTTAGTGAGAGCTTCATGTTCGTCAATGTTAAATTCTTTTCCTAAAGAATTCATCTCTACTAGACCTTTACTTTTTAAAATAGAGTCAAATTTATTGTGAACCAAAATCATCCCTTCTTTAATAACAATAATGTCCTCTGTTTCTTCGTTAGTTTTTATTGCTCTTCCAAAATCGTCTAATACCGGAATTATTTCCGTAAGTAAATCTGCTGAAGCCGTAGAAATCAATTCCAATTTTTCTTTGGCTGTTCTCCTTCTAAAGTTTTCAAATTCAGAATAAAGTCTAAGGTATTTATCGTTAGCTATTTTTAATTCTTCTTCTATTGCAGAAAACTTGTCCAATTCTTCATCAACCAGATCCGAGCTTTCGGTTATATCTAGCTCCTCATTACTCTCTTCTGGATTCATTTGTATTTCATCCGTAGCGTCGTTTCCATCTGTCACATTTACCTTGCTCATAGTTCGATTTATTACTTTTGGTTTGTCATACCTAAAATGCTGCCAATTGATTTAATTGCCAATCTGACATAAAACAAAAAAAGACAGACGCAATGTCTGCCTTTTTTTCATAAAATGATTGTGTTTTATTACTATAGTTTTTTAACCAATTTATCAATTGCCATATGCAAGGCTTGTCCTCTTAAGTTAGAAGCCACAACTATTCCATTCTGGTCTATAAGAAAGTTTGCAGGAATACCTTGCACCCCGTAATCAGAAACTGATTGAGCGTCCCAATGTTTTAATTCACTAACATGTTCTCCCCAGTTTAGCTTGTCTTGTTGTATTGCAGCTAACCATGAATCTTTATTTCTGTCTAAACTAACACTATAAATAGTAAAACCTTTAGCATCCAGAAATTTGGCGTTTTTATATTTGTTATAAGCTGAGACAACATTTGGATTTTCTCTTCTACATGGTCCACACCAGCTTGCCCAAAAGTCAATCAAAACAACTTTTCCCTGTAAGGAGCTCAATTTAATTATCTTTCCATTTGGATCCTTTGAGCTTATTTCTGGTGCTTTGTCGCCAATGCGAGTGCCGACCAATATACCTTGATTAGAAGTATCACTTTTACTTGAATTGCTGTTATCTAAAGCATAAGAGGCGGATATTAAAAATAACCCTAAAGCCAATGTACTTGCAATTATTATTATTGTTTTCATTTTTTTGTTTTATAAAAGCTTAACACCTAACAATTTCTGCACCAATATTATTGAGTCTTACATCAATATTTTCGTAGCCTCTGTCTATTTGTTCAATGTTATGTATTTTACTAACTCCTTCTGCACTTAAGGCAGCAATGAGCAAAGATACACCAGCTCTTATATCAGGAGATGTCATCTCTATTGCTCGAAGTGCATATTGTCTGTTTAACCCAATAATGGTAGCTCGGTGCGGATCGCATAAAATTATTTGTGCTCCCATGTCAATCAGTTTATCGACAAAGAACAATCGACTTTCAAACATTTTTTGGTGAACGAGCATACTACCTTTTGCTTGTGTGGCAACAACAAGGATAATGCTCAATAAATCAGGAGTAAATCCTGGCCAAGGGGCATCTGCTATGGTCATTATTGACCCATCAATAAAAGTATCTATTTCGTAATTCTTTTGAGGAGGAATAATCAGATCATCATTTTTTCTTACGATAATAATTCCCATGCGACGAAATATTTCCGGAATTATTCCAAGATGCTCGTAACCTACATTTTTAATAGTAATTTCAGACTCTGTCATTGCAGCAAGCCCAATAATACTGCCGATTTCTATCATATCTGGAAGAATGGTATGCTCACAACCACTTAGTTCTTTTACGCCTTCAACGATTAAAAGGTTAGAACCAATTCCAGAAATGTTTGCCCCCATACTATTCAACATTCTACATAGTTGTTGAATATAGGGTTCGCATGCGGCATTGTAAATTGACGTTTTTCCTTTTGCCAAAACTGCAGCCATAAGGATGTTGGCAGTTCCTGTCACACTAGCTTCGTCAAGTAATAAAAACGCACCTTTAAGCTCTTTTGCGTGCGCTCTATAAACATGGCCTTCAGGTTCGTAGCTGAAAGTAGCGCCAAGTTTTTCAAACCCAATAAAGTGAGTGTCTACTCTCCTTCTTCCAATTTTATCTCCACCTGGTTTAGGGATATACCCTTTTCCAAATCGCCCTAAAAGTGGTCCAACTAACATTATAGATCCACGTAAACCACCACCACGTTTCATGTATTCCGGAGAGTGCATAAACTCTATGTCTACATCTTCGGCTTGAAATGAGTATGAGTTTGCTTTTAATTTTTCAACCTTAACATTAAGAGCGCCCAGAAGGTCAATGAGTTTATTAACATCTACAATATTTGGAATGTTGTTAATTATAACCTTTTCTTTAGTTAGAAGTACGGCACAAAGAATCTGAAGGGCTTCGTTTTTAGCCCCTTGTGGTTGAAATTCGCCTTTTAATTTGTGGCCACCCGTAATTTTAAATGTTCCCATAGTGGTGTATTATCGTCTTTTCTTTTTCTTTTGGTTGTTGTTCTTTCTTTTTGGTCGTGGAGTGGATACTTGTTCTGCCTTCACTAGTTCGGTGTTCGCATCAATATCAAGTTTTCCTCCTGAAAGCCTTTTTAAATCGGTAAAAATCTCAATATCCGTTACTGAATCTTTGTTGTAGGTGACATAAGCTTTTTTCATCATATTGGCTATATAATAAACAAGAGCTTCTTTCTCTTCTACAGCAACTATTTTAATAGCCTGAGCGATGTATTGGCCAATTATTTTCCCATAATGTTTGTTCTTTACAAAATCCTCGTTATAAGGTACGATGTCAGGAGCAATTTTCACGGATTCGGGAGTGGGCTGGGGGTATTCAGAATCTACATCCAATGCAAAATTGGAAATAATCTGTAAATGATCCCATAATTTATGGTTAAAATCATCGACATCTCGAAGGCTTGGATTCAGTTGCCCCATTACTTTAATAATACTTTTAGCCGCTACATTTCTTTCATCATGGTCTTCAATCTCAATTGCGATATCAACCATTTTTTGAATGTGCCTTCCGTATTCAGGAATAATTAATTTTTCTCTACTTGTGTTATAATCCATGTGAAAATTTAGAATTTCAAAATTAGTAATTTGATAATTAGTTTGACTTATAGTATTTGAAGTTTGGCAAATTTTAATAACAAACTTTTTGAGCCAACTTCTTCAAAATTCACAGTTGCTTTTTTGTTGGGGGAGTTCCCTTCTAATTCTAGTACTGTTCCTTTTCCAAATCGTTGATGAATGACTTGGTCACCTTTTTTTAAGCCGGATAAATCAGTTCCTTCAAAAGTACTAGGAGTTGAAGATGAATTAACTACACGTTTTAAGTTTTGTGTTTTTTTAAAATTCAAAGTGCTACTTCTTTCATTCAAACCCGTGTTTTTCGCTTCTTTTACAAAGTCGAAACTAGAATTGCTTTTTGATTTTTTTTCTTCAATTTGATCTATATATTGAACATCTAATTCTTGTAAAAAACGACTTGGTTCAGCATAAGTTAAGTTTCCCCATCGATACCTAGTAGTAGAAAATGAAAGAGTTGCCTTTATTTCTGCTCGAGTAAGAGCCACATAAAACAGGCGTCGCTCCTCTTCTAATTCTGTTCTCGAATTTATTGAAAGTTGAGATGGGAATAAATTCTCTTCCATACCTACAATATATACATACGGAAATTCTAATCCTTTTGACGCATGAATCGTCATCAAGGATACTACGTCATTTTCGTTTTTATTTTTATCGGTATCCGTAAGCAGGGCAATGTCTTGCATGTATACTCCAAGAGTTCTTTGTTCGTTTCCATCTGGTAAATCTATCCCCTCTTCTATAGTGTCCTGTTCAGCAAACTCCTTTATTCCGCTAAGCAGCTCCTGAATGTTATCGTACCTAGTTACTCCTTCAATACTCTTGTCAATATAAAGCTCCTTTAAAACACCTGAAGAACTAGAAATTTTACTCGCTATATCGTAGGCATCTCCTTTTTCAATAATATCATGATAAGTATCAATAAGTTTGCTAAAAGAATTTAGTTTACCAATGACAGAAGGGGATAGATGTACGCCAAATTTTAATGGGTTTTTTACTACTTCTAAAACCGATTTTTCATGCTGACTTGCGGCTAATAATATTTTATCTAAAGTAGTTTTACCAATTCCTCGTTTTGGATAATTTATTATTCTTTTTAGTGCTTCTTCATCTTTGGGGTTAATTGCCAATCTAAAATAGGCAAGTAAATCTTTAATTTCTTTTCGATGGTAAAAAGAAAGGCCACCATAAATTCTGTAGGGGATGTCTTTTTTACGAAGTGCCTCTTCAATAGACCTGGATTGAGAGTTTGTTCGATATAGAATTGCAAAATCGGAGTTTGCACGTTGTTCATTTCCTCGTCTAAAAAAGATGTCGTTTGCTACTTCGTAACCTTCTTCGTTATCTGATAGCGTTTTAATTATTTTAATTTTTTCGCCTTCTGTATTTTCTGTCCAAACATCTTTTTTAATCTGCTCCGTGTTTTTAGCAATTAATCCGTTTGCTGCTTTTACAATATTTTGCGTTGAACGATAGTTTTGCTCTAATTTAAAAACTTTTGCGTCGGAATATTCCTTTTGAAAATTCAAAATGTTTTGAATGTTCGCGCCACGAAACGAATAAATACTTTGGGCATCGTCACCAACCACACAGATATTTTCAAATCTAGCTGCTAATTTCTTTAGAATTAAGTACTGCGAAAAGTTAGTATCTTGGTACTCATCAACCAATATGTATCTAAACTTATCTTGGTATTTTAAAAGGACACTTGCATGGTCTCTGAAAAGAATGTTTGTTTTGTATAACAAATCATCAAAGTCCATTGCTCCAGATTGAAAACAGCGCTTTTCGTAAGACTGAAATATTCTGCCCAATTCTGGTTTTCTACTCTGTGAATCCTCCGTTTGAATAACAGAATTATTAACGTAATTATTGGCTGATATCAAATTGTTTTTTGCCGCTGAAATCCTGCTTAATACTAGATTAGGTTTATATACTTTGTCGTCTAATTTAAACTCTTTAATAATTCGCTTTATCAAACTCTTAGAGTCGTCGGAATCATAAATGGTAAAATTACTTGGGTAGCCTAATAGCGTAGCTTCTGACCGTAGAATTCTTGCAAATACTGAATGAAATGTTCCCATCCAGATGTTTCTAGACTCTGAAGGACCTACAATCTTGGAAATCCTTTTCTTCATTTCTTTGGCTGCCTTATTTGTAAATGTCAGCGATATTATAGAAAAGGAGTCAACTCCTGTCAGAATCATATGAGCAATTCGGTAAGTAAGCACTCGGGTTTTTCCTGAGCCAGCTCCAGCGATAACCATTACGGGGCCTTTTGTCTGCTCTACAGCCTTTCGCTGTTCGGGGTTTAATTCATCTAGATAGGTGGTATTGCTCATAAAGTGCAAAGTAAAACCAACAAAGTAGAGTAAGTAAGTATGCCGTTAATAATTTATAAAGAATAAATGTCTTTAGATGATTTTGCATAAATTTTTTTATTACGAATAGTTTGTTTACTTTTACATCGTAAATATTTACAGTAAATAAGTTAAAATTTGTATTATGAGTGAAGAAATAAACGAAAACGAATTAGAGAATGTAAGTGGTGGTGCTGGAATGGGTATTCACCCTTCTTCAGGTGATGATGGTTCTCAACCTTTAATGGAAGGTGATGAAAACAGTAGCGAATTAAACCGACCTGACCATGGCCAGGACCAGGACGATCACCATGACCATGACGCAGATCAGCAGCATGGACTCCATGATCACGGTATATAGACATACAATCGTGTAATAGGTTATTTAAAAGGTTCCTTTTTGGAGCCTTTTTTTTTTGCTCTGATTTTTTATTAATCAGTTTGAGTTGAAGTATTGATTTCTTGCAGTTTGTCGAAATTAAAATTACAGAATCTTTTTTTGTTGATTAGGCGGTTGTATTTGATAATATTAAAACTCTTAAAGAAAAAAAATTCTGCTAAGCCTTTTTTATTTTTATGTTTGAAACAAATGAGAATCAAATTCATAAATTAAAATTTGATTCTCTATCTGTATGAAGAAATGTTTTAATCTTTTTCTGCAATTTAGAATTGCATTTAGTGCTTTCTTGTTGATTTCTTCAATTATGAATCAATCGGCAAGTGCTCAAAACATAGCTAACCTGGAAGTTGTTCTAAAAACAACTTTTGAGAAAAACCCCAACGTTCGTATTAGTTCCTTGAGTATAGACTTTCAGCAGGGCAGGATATTGCAGGCACAAGGACAATTCAATCCTAGTTTGAATTTTGGGATTAACAAAAGCTTTAATTTATCACCAACTACCAAAGCTCAGCGTGAAGGGTTACTTGGGTTTAGTCAAAATGAGTCGTTTAAAAGTGATCTTTTGGATTATGAATTATCTCTAACTAAAAGATTTCAGACTGGGACTCTAATAAAATCAAGTCTAGAGTTTACCAATTTTGGGCGTAATGCTTTATATGATGACTTGTCAACAGCTGGTTTAGGTGAATTTATGACAAATAGAGGAAGATTGTTTTTTGATGTGACTCAACCTTTGCTGCAAGGAAGAGGAAAGAAATTCTATTCAGCTACTTTAGATGTAGAAAAACTCAGACTGAATCAAGCTCAATTGAACTATGCATTCGATGTAAGTAGCCAAACGTATTTGGTAATTCTGAATTACCTTAGCGTTGTTTCCGCTAGAAGAGAATTAGAAATTCAAATATCTATTGAAACAAATTATGCTGAATTTGAGGAACAACTGAGAATGTTGTCTGAAAAAGATGTAATACCAAAAGCTGAATTGACATTTATTAATGCGAATCTAGCTCGACAACATGTAACAGTTCTGAGCTCCAGATCATCTTATTTATCAGCTAAAAATCGGCTTTTAGAATCGATGGGCCTTCCAAGTTCTGATATTTCGAAATACGACTTTGAATCCATGCAATATGGCTTGGATTCTTTGCAGGAAGAAATTGAAGATGGGTATTTGGCTCATTGGTTGGAAAAGGCTTCGACTACTCGGAGAGATTATCTTGCCGCTCAGAAAAACGTATCCATTAAAAAAAGAGAAATTGAGTATGCGGAAAATAAAAATCAGGCAAGATTAGATTTTACTGCAGGTGTTGGATATAATGGAATTTATGAGTCTAATTCTTTTGAGCAATACGTTTCGCCATTCTATTCAAATATTCCTGGTTTGAGTTACAGGGCAGGCTTGGTTTTTCAATGGTCAATGGGGATGATGTCAACTAAAGGAGCATACGCCTCAGCATTGGCGGAAAAGCAAACATCTGAACAAACAGTTAAAAGTATAGAGCTGAACATTCAGCAACAGTTATCTTCTCAGTATAACAATATTATTTACTATAACGAAGCTGTAAAACAAGGACAGCTTTCTGTGGATTTTAACTTAAAGGCACGTACAAATGAATATCTGAAATTGCAATTAGGGACTTCAGCTGTAGTGAACCTAGTTCAGGTGCAAAATAATTATGCAATCTCTCAAACATCACTGAATCGGTTGCAGTTTGCTTTAAACTCGTCAGTTATCAGATTTAGATTTGAGTCAGGTAATTTGATAGAAATCTCGGAGTTAAACGAAGTAGTTGTAGATGTTGACGAATTATTCTCGTTACCTAAAATAAAAGTATCAGAATGAAAGATAACTTATTTCGAAAAGATGCAATTGACAAATTGCAATCGCCTGACAGGCTGAATGAAATGGTTCGAATAATTTCACCAAACAATTGGATTGCTGTACTGTCTATTGCAGTATTGTTTGTTTTTATTGTAATCTGGAGTGTGCTAGGTCGGCTACCAATTAATGTTCAAGGAAATGGAATCCTTCTCAAATCGGGTGGGGTTATGGAGGTTCCTGCAATAGCAAACGGTCAGGTTTCAGAACTAATAATTAAGCCAGGAATGATAGTTCAAAAAGGGGAGATATTGGCAAAAGTTGCTCAACCAGAGCTGCAGCTAAAAATTGAACACATGGAACAGCAGTTGTTTCATTTAAAAAGTAAATACAAGACAATAAAAGGATTTGATGAACGTGATCTTGAATTAAAAAAAGAGCTGTTAAAAAAGAATGCGGAAAATAAAATGAAACGAATAGAGAAAAATATTGAACGTATTTCGTTTGTTGAAACGCAAATTAAAGCAAGAGAAGAACTGTTGGATAAGGGTTTGATTACAACAGAAACTTTGAATCAAACTAAAATAATGAAGTTTGAGTTGGAACAACAAAATTTGGTCCTTGCAAATGAATTGGAGGAGTTGCAACTGTCAATTTTTGAAATGTCTAAAGAAATTGAAATTGAACTAAATAATTTGGACGGACAAATAATTGCTTTAGAAGGAGAATTAGGTGAATTGCAAGCTCGTTATCAACTTAATTCTGAAATCAAGAGTCCTTATACTGGAAAGGTAGTTGAACTAATGGTTAATGCAGGAAGTATTGTTTCTCCGGGAAGCTTTCTTTTAAGTATGGAGCGAGATGATCTTAATGAGGAAATAGAAGCTATCGTTTACGTAAGCCCTCGTGAAGGAAAGAAAGTAAAAGTTGGCATGGATGTTAATATATCTCCCTCAACTGTTGAAGTTGAAAAGTTTGGCTATATCAAAGGAAAGGTTATTCAGGTTTCTGATTATCCTGCCACATTTGAAGGAATGTTGAATACACTTCAGAATAAACAATTGGTAGAATCCTTCTTTAATGGAATGCCTCCTATTGCAGTTCGTGTAGGTTTAAAAACCAGTAGTAATATTTCTGGCTATGAATGGACATCGGGAGAAGGTCCAGATGTAGAAATTAAGTCTGGAACATTGTGTAATTCAAAAATAGTTGTTCAGAATAAGCGTCCTATAAGTCTAGTCTTACCTGTTGTTGATTAGCATATTGCCATGACGAATAAGCCATCAAAAGAAGAAAAGTTAATTTGGAATTCATCCAAACCTAGGACGAAGACTGCTTCCGTTATACAACTTGAAGCCGTTGAGTGCGGAGCAGCAAGTCTGAAAATGGTGCTAGCTTACTTTGGTAGGTTCCAAACACTGGAAAAGTTAAGAGAAGATGCAGGAGTAAATCGTGATGGAAGTAAGGCAATCAATATTTTAAAAGCTGCCAGAAAACATGGAATGGAATGCAAGGGACTTAAAGTTGATGACTTAAGTGATCTCCTCGATATGAATTTTCCATTAATAATTCACTGGAATTTCAATCACTTTGTGGTTTTAGAAGGAATAAAAAATGGTCGGTTTCACCTTAATGACCCTGCTATCGGTCACAGATCATTATCTTTTGATGAATTCAATGGGGCTTTTACCGGGATTGCATTAGAGTTTAAAAAAGGCCCTGACTTTGAGAAATCAGGAATTGAAGGGGGTTTAATTAGCGGATTAAAACTTCGCCTAAAAGGATACGAGAATACAATCACATACTTGTTCACGGTAGGATTGTTATTGGTTATTCCTGGATTAGTAATTCCGATTTTTTCGCGAGTATTTGTTGATGAAATATTGATAGGAAAAGCAGACGATTGGTTATGGCCTTTGGTAGCAGGAATGCTCTTGACTGCTGCTTTACGGGCAGTTTTACAACATTTAAAGCTTAGCGTATTATTAAAGGCTAAAAATAAACTCGAAGTAGTTACTTCGGCGCAATATTTCTGGCATTTACTTAAACTGCCTATCCAGTTCTTCCACCAACGAAACAAAGGTGAAATGGCTAGTAGAGTTGGGATAAATCGTAAAATAGCGGCTTTGATTACAGGTCAATTAGCAAAAAATTTATTGGATCTTGTTGTCATCGTTTTTTACTTTATTCTAATGCTTCAATATGATGTTCTGCTTTCAGTCATTACGATTGTTTTTGCAGCATTAAATATCGCAGCCTTAAAGTTGATAGGCCATGTAAGAATTGAAAAGTATTTCAGCTTGTCTGTTTCTTCTGGTAAATTATACGGAACAACTTTAGGAGGGATAAAGTCAATCGAAACCCTCAAAGCTATGGGTCGAGAAAATGATTTCTTCGTAAAGTGGAGCGGAAATTTTACCAAAGTTTTTAATCAAACAATTGATCTTCGTTTATTCGAGATAAAATTTGGTTTGTTGCCAAGATCACTTAGTATTTTACAAGGCTCAATCATTCTGACCATTGGTGCTTGGAAAATAATGAATGGTGAAATAACAGTAGGTATGCTGGTTGCTTTTCAAAGCCTCGTGGTGAGCTTCTCTGGGCCTATTCAGAGTTTATTGAGACTCGGAAGTACCCTGCAGAAAATGGAAGGGGACATGAATCGTATTGATGATGTTATGCGCTCAGAGCCCGATCCTCAAGTTAAACGTTCGGTTCAGATTACAGAGGAGAATCTTGATGTTGTGTCCAAAAAATTAGAAGGGTATGTTGAGTTTAAAAATTTGACTTTTGGTTATAGTAAAGTCGCGCCACCGTTAATTGAAAATTTCTCATTAAAAGTAAATCCCGGTGAACGTATAGCATTAGTAGGAGGTTCAGGAAGCGGAAAATCGACACTTGCCAAACTTATGATTGGATTTTATGAGCCTTGGGAAGGTGAGATATTATTTGATGGCAAACCTCGAGCTCAAATTCCTAGACAGGTTATAAATAATTCTATGTCAATGGTTTCGCAGGATGTGTTTTTGTTCGAAGGCCCAGTTAGGGATGTCGTAAACTTATGGGATAGAAGTATAACTGATCAACAACTAATAAATGCATGTAAAGATGCCGCTATTCATGACATCATTAGTACAAAAACTGGTGGATATGATTTTATGGTTGGCGAGGGTGGTAAAAATTTTAGTGGAGGTCAACGTCAGCGCATAGAAATCGCAAGGTCTTTAGTGAACAACCCATCGATACTTATTCTTGATGAAGCTACAAGCGCATTAGACCCTACTACAGAACTTGAAATCGACACTAACATAAAAAAGAGAAAGTGTACAGTAGTAGTTGTTGCTCATCGACTTAGTACTATTAGAGATAGCGATGAAATCATTGTACTGGACCAAGGGAGAATAGTGGAAAGAGGAACTCACGAAGAGTTACTTAAAATGCAAGGGAAATATTCACATTTAATTAAAACTTAGAAGTTTGGATAATCAATCCTTAATAAAAGAACTCAAGCGAAGAGGTCAAGAAAGAATTCAATCAGTGATTGACCCTTTTCTTTCTGTTGACCCTTCAAAAGTTCACTTTGTACTCCAAGGTTCTGTCAATCTTTCTACATCAAAAGTTGTTGAAGAAGACGCCTATGGTCGATTAGATAACTTCATACAAATTCCCGAAGGTGAGTTGATATTCGGCACTGCGATAGATTACGATAATAACTTATCTTTTTTAGTGGATGTGGAGATTGAGTCTACTTTTATAGATATTGATATTCAATATATTAGAGAGCTTGCAAATTCAGTAGAATTTGGCCCAACGATTATTACTCTTATCGAAACCTGGATTAATCGACTCTATGCAGGTGTTGCTGATGATACAAGCGTCAATATCCCTATTATTCATGATTTCTTAAGTTTTAATACTTCCTATTGTGATCCTGAAAATTCAGTCGCTGGGAACAGGGAATTGACTTGGGTATTGTTTCATGAAATTGGAGAATGTAAATTTAATAGGCACCTAGAAGTAAATATAGATAATGTGATTTTCCCAGTTGGGACACGTTCATATTTGGTTTTTGAAGGTGGAGTGAAATTGACAACCCATCGAACCGCTGATATTATTTCTAGAGATGAAATGTGGAATGGACTTTTAGAGTTAGGTCAAGTTGTCTTTAGAAGTGACGCACATGAAATTTTATTCAGAGAGGCTCAAGAAACAAGTAGACTAATTGAAAAGTATCAATTAGAATCCGACGATTTTTCCGAATCTTTAAAATCCTTTTCTCAAGTTTTTCAGAAAGATAAAGGACTACAAGTAGATTTTGATTCTCATGATGACCTGTTTAACGCAGTTTCAATGGTCATGAAGTATGAAGAGATTAAAGTGTCTTTTCCAAAAGGGTTTTCTCAAAATGAAGATTTTTTATCTGAAATATGTCGCTATAACGGTATTCGTTATCGTGAAATTCTCTTGGAGCCAAATTGGTTTGAGAGAAATACAGAAGATGCATTTTTAGCCTTCATAAACAATGGGCAAGAGGATCCCCTTGCAGTTATTCCTCATAAAGGAAAATTGTCATTTGTTAATACCAAAACCCAAGAAATAGTAGAAGTAGACAAGGATAATGTGGGGTTGTTTAAACAAGAGGCCTATGTTTTTTATAGACCATTTCCTGCAGATCGACCAATTAAAATAAAGGACATTGTTGTGTTCACACTTGAAAAGAACAAAAAAGATTTAATCCGAGTCTTTGTCATGGGGTTTATTAGTAGCTTATTTATGCTATTGTTTCCAATCTTAACGGCTCAAATTTTTGATTTTGTTATTCCAAGCGCAGATAAAGGGCAATTGTTAAACATTGCCTTCGCATTAATTGCTATTTCCTTTGGAACGATTGGATTTGAGTTGGTGAAACAATTTGCTTTAATGCGCGCTGAGAACAGATTAGATTATAAGGCTCAATCTGCACTTTGGGATCGCTTGCTAAACCTTCCAAGTGATTTCTTTTCAAATTATAGCACAGGAGACATGGCTTCAAGGTCCATGGGAATTAATCAAATGAAATCTATTATTTCGGGTGCAGCGATTACATCAGTCCTAGCTTTAGCTTTTTCAATTTTAAATTTAGGCCTTTTACTATACTATAGTGCCTCACTGGCAGGCTTAGCGATTGCATTTAGTCTAGTCCAAATTACGATTATAAGCTTATTTGCTCGACTTCAATTGAAGTTGCAGGCGAAGCTTATGAAAGAAGGTGGGAAATTGGAAGGTGTTGCTTTTCAAGTTCTAAATGGAATTTCACAATTTAGAGCGAGTGGTTCGGAGTCTAGAGCGTTCCTGTTCTGGTTTAAGGCTTTTATGAAAGCAAAGACAACGGCGATTGGACTGGCCAAGTTGCAAAATGCACAAGCAATACTTAATTCCGTATTAGGTATTTTATCAAGCGTGTTTCTTTTTGTGATTGTTAAAACAACAACTAATGATTTAACAACTGGACAGTTTTTTGCTTTTCTTGCTGCTTACGGGGCATTTGTAGGTGCTATTATTGGATTAAGCTCTTCTCTTGTTCAAATCCTCAAACTTCCTGTTATTTACGATAGGCTAAGACCAATTTTAGAGACGCTTCCGGAATGCGAAACATTGAAGGAAGCACCTACAAAATTCACAGGTTCTATCGAAATGAACAATATCAATTTTAGATATAAGGATGGTGCCCCATTGATTATAAAAGATTTAAGTATCTCAATAAAGAGCGGCGAGTATATTGCATTAGTAGGGCCATCTGGTTCAGGAAAATCTACACTTATACGGTTATTACTTGGATTTAATAAGTCTGAAGCAGGCTCTATTTATTTTGACAAGCAGGACATGGAAAATTACGATCCGAAAATGCTGCGTCGTCAAATGGGCGTAGTGCTTCAAGATGGTGATTTAATGTCTGGAGATATCTACACAAACATTGTTGGTTCATCTACTCAATTAACTAGAAATGACGCATGGGCAGCAGCGAGAGCAGCGGCATTTGATAAAGACATTTTAAATATGCCAATGGGAATGCATACTATCGTTAATGAAGATGGTGGTACTCTTTCTGGTGGGCAAAAACAACGATTAATGATTGCGCGTGCTTTGGTGCATAATCCTAAGATATTAATTTTTGATGAAGCTACTAGTGCATTGGATAATGAAACACAGGCTATAGTTACTGCAAGTTTGGATAATCTTAATGTAACAAGAATCGTTATTGCACACAGATTGTCTACAATTATTAATGCTGATAAAATTTACTATTTGGAAGGTGGTGAGTTAATTGAAAGTGGCTCTTTTGATGAATTAATGGAAATAAAGGGTCAATTCCATAAGCTAGCTGAACGTCAAATTGAGTAACAGTGATTCTAACCTCTGAACGTTGAAAAAAATGATGTTTATTTTAACTTTTAACTTAAAGAACAATTTCTGACATCGCAATCTTGATTTCTAATTCAACAAATCAGTGTTTTTTGCGCTTCATAACTGGTTGAAAACCTGATTTTTCGTCCAACTATTCGTAGGTTTTAAAGTTGATTGAAATAATTCCATTTTCATTTCTACAGAATGATATTTATTTCATAATACATAGTTGATAATCATAACTAGTGTATCTTGCTTGGTCAAAAAACTTGAGGTGTATTTTTATGTAATTACCAGAAAATCAGTTTTTTCTCCTAAAAAATCATGGTTAATTTTTTTGATGGAAAATAGTTTCTAAAGGGGTTATTTTAAAGGGATAAAAAACTTACATTTGCCGGCTCTAAAAAAGAATGGGTAAATATTGCCCGAATAATATAATATTTAGAACTATATGCCTACTATACAGCAGTTAGTTAGAAAAGGACGAAAGAGCAAGATTAAGACAAGTAAATCCGCTGCTCTTAATGCATGCCCACAAAGACGTGGCGTGTGTGTACGTGTGTACACTACTACTCCAAAAAAACCAAACTCTGCAATGAGAAAAGTTGCAAGGGTTAGATTGTCAAACGGAAACGAAGTGAATAGTTATATAGGTGGGGAAGGTCATAACCTTCAAGAGCACTCTATTGTACTTGTTCGTGGAGGAAGGGTGAAAGATTTGCCTGGAGTTAGGTATCACGTTGTTCGTGGCGCTTTAGATACTGCAGGTGTTGAAGGTCGAACTCAAAGAAGGTCTAAGTACGGAACTAAAAGGCCTAAAAAATAATTTGGAGATAGTAAAATGAGAAAGTCAAAAGCTAGAGGGCATGAAATTGCTCCAGATCCGGTATATAACGACGTAATGGTTACCACTTTTGTGAATAATCTTATGTTAGATGGAAAGAAGAATACGGCATTTAAAATATTCTATACTGCATTAGAACAGGTTGCTAAAAAAACGGAAGAAGATGGTTTGGAAGTATGGAAAAAGGCAGTTATTAATGTTACTCCTCAAGTAGAGGTGAGAAGTAGAAGAGTTGGTGGTGCAACATTTCAAATTCCACAAGAAATTAGAAACAGCCGAAAATTATCTCAGGCAATGAAATGGATGATTTCTTTTGCAAGAAAAAGAAACGGACGTTCTATGGCAGAGAAGTTAGCAGATGAAATTGTTGCAGCTTCAAGAGAAGAAGGTGGCTCTTATAAAAAGAGAGAAGACACACATAGAATGGCTGATGCAAATAAGGCGTTTTCACATTTTAGATTTTAATAAAAGTTTATAAGATTTAAAATGGCAAAAAGAGATTTAAAACTTACAAGGAATATTGGTATTATGGCTCACGTTGATGCTGGTAAAACTACCACAACGGAGCGTATTCTTTATTATACTGGAATAAGTCATAAAATTGGTGAAGTTCATGATGGCGCTGCTACTATGGATTGGATGGAACAAGAGCAAGAAAGAGGTATTACTATTACATCTGCTGCTACTACTTGTTCATGGAATTACCGAGATACTGAATACAAGATAAATATTATTGATACCCCTGGTCACGTTGATTTTACTGTTGAAGTGGAGAGGTCTTTACGTGTATTGGATGGGGCAGTTGCGTTAATTTGTGCTGCTTCTGGAGTTGAGCCTCAGTCAGAAACTGTTTGGAGACAAGCAGATAAATATGGCGTGCCTCGTATGATCTTCGTAAACAAAATGGATAGGGCTGGTGCCGATTTTTTCCGTTGTGTTGAAGAAGTTAAAGAAAGACTAGGTGGAAACCCGGTTCCTTTGCAAATTCCTATTGGGGCAGAAGACGATTTTGCTGGTGTTGTTGATTTAATTAACAATCGTGGTATTGAATGGAACGAAGAGGACAAAGGAATGACTTGGAAGGAAATTCCAATTCCTGAAGACTTGAAAGAAACTGTTGCTGAATGGAGGGAGAAATTAGTTGAGGCAGTAGCTGAAACTAATGATGAGTTGATGGAGAAGTTTTTTGAAGATCCAGATTCAATTACCGAAGCAGAGATGTTAGCAGCTATTAGAGAGGCTACTATAAATATGTCTATTCAGCCTGTAATGTGTGGTTCTGCCTTTAAAAACAAAGGTGTTCAAACCATGTTGGATGGGGTTATGGCATTTTTACCTTCTCCTTTAGACAAAGGAGCTGTAGAAGGTCATGATATTGATGATGAGGAAATAAAAATAAAACGTGAGCCTAATGTTGAGGAGCCGTTTACAGCTTTAGCTTTTAAAATTGCAACCGACCCTTATGTTGGTCGTTTGTGTTTTTTCCGTTGTTATTCTGGAAAATTAGATGCAGGTTCTTATGTGTTAAATACAAGAACTGGAAAAAAAGAGAGGATTTCTCGAATTTTCCAAATGCACTCTAATAAACAAAATGCAATCCCTTCGATAGAAGCTGGTGATATAGGTGCCGGTGTTGGTTTTAAAGATATTAGAACTTGTGATACATTATGTGCGGAAAAACATCCTTTGGTTCTTGAATCAATGAGTTTCCCTGAACCAGTTATTGGAGTTGCAATTGAGCCTAAAACTCAAGCTGATGTAGATAAGATGGGTATTGCACTTGGAAAACTTTCTGAGGAAGATCCTACTTTTAAGGTAGCAACTGATGATGATTCTGGTCAGACCGTTATAAGTGGAATGGGTGAGTTACACCTTGAAATTCTTATTGAAAGAATGAGAAGGGAGTTTAATGTTGATTGTAATCAAGGAGCTCCACAGGTTTCTTATAAAGAAGCAATTACTGCTAGCGTTGACCACAGAGAAATATATAAGAAACAATCTGGTGGTCGTGGAAAATTTGCTGATATTGATTTTGTGGTTGAACCTGCAGAAGAAGGTAAATTAGGATTAGAATTCGTGAATAAAATTAAAGGTGGAAATATTCCACGTGAATTTATTCCATCGATAGAAAAAGGTTTTAAAGATGCAATGTCTAATGGTCCTTTAGCGGGTTACCCTTTGGATTCACTGAAAGTAACACTTAAGGATGGTTCTTTTCACGCAGTTGATTCAGATGCTTTATCATTTGAGATTTGCGCGAAATTAGCTTACAGAAATTCACTTAAACACGCTAAACCAGTTTTACTGGAGCCAATTATGAAATTGGAAGTAGTAACACCAGAAGTGAATATGGGTGATATTGTAGCTGATTTAAATAGAAGAAGAGGGCAAATTCAAGGTATGGATAGTAAAGGAACTGCTCAAGTTGTAAAAGCTATAGTTCCATTATCTCAGATGTTTGGTTATGTTACGGCTATCAGAACTATTTCTTCGGGTAGAGCAACATCCACCATGGAATTTTCACATTTTGAAGTTGTACCGACGAACATTGCAAAAGAAATTATTGAAAAAGTAACAGGAGCTTAATATAGGACAATATGGCACAAAAAATTAGAATTAAACTCAAGTCTTACGATCATAATTTGGTTGACAAATCAGCTGAAAAGATTGTGAAAACGGTAAAGTCAACCGGTGCTGTAGTAAGCGGACCAATTCCACTTCCTACGCAAAAAAAAATATTTACAGTGTTGCGTTCGCCTCACGTAAATAAGAAAGCGAGAGAGCAATTTGAGTTAAACGCATTTAAGCGTTTGCTAGATATTTACTCTTCGTCTTCAAAGACAGTAGATGCTTTAATGAAACTAGAATTACCTAGTGGAGTTGATGTAGAAATTAAAGTATAAAGATTAAAAAATAAAAAAAATGCCTGGAATAATTGGTAGAAAAATCGGAATGACAAGTGTGTTCAATGAGGCTGGTAAAAACATGCCTTGTACAGTCATTTCTGCTGGTCCTTGTGTAATAACACAATTGAGAACAGAAGAAATAGACGGATACACCGCTGTGCAAATTGGGTATGAAGAAAAAGCTGAAAAGCGTTCTTCCGCTGCTATTAAAGGTCATTTTAAAGCCGCTGGTACAACGCCCAAAAAACACGTAGTAGAGTTTAAGGGATTTGATCACGAGGTGAAAGCTGGTGACACAATAGATGTGAGCTTATTTAATGAAGGAGAGTTTGTTGATGTAACAGGAACTTCTAAAGGAAAAGGTTTTGCTGGAGTTATGAAAAGATATAACTTTAAAGGTGTTGGTGATGCTTCTCATGGTACGAAGGACGTAGGTAGAACCTCTGGTTCAATCGGAATGGCTTCTACACCTTCAAGAGTAATGAAGGGAATGAGAATGGCCGGAAGAATGGGGACTGATACTGTTAAAGTTCAGAACTTATTGATACTAAAAGTAATGGCTGATAAAAATCTAATTGTTGTTAAAGGAGCTGTACCGGGTCCTAAAGGTTCAATCGTTACAATTGAGAAGTAATTATGAAAGTTGAAGTTTATAAAACAGACGGATCGAAAGCCAGTAAAAAGGCTGAATTGAACGATTCAATTTTCGGCGCTGAAGTAAATGAGCATGCAATTTATTTGGATGTTAAACAATACTTAGCTCACCAAAGACAGGGAACACACTCTTCTAAAGAGCGTGGCCAAATAACTGGTAGTACTCGAAAGATTAAAAAGCAAAAAGGTACGGGTACTGCTCGTGCTGGTAGTATTAAATCTCCAATATTTAGGGGCGGTGGTCGCGTTTTCGGCCCAGAACCTAGGTTTTACGGATTTAAGGTAAATAAGAAAACTAAGCAGGTAGCACGTATTTCTGCTCTTTCTTCAAAAGTGAAATCTGATGAAATAATGATAGTTGATAAGATTGAGATGAAAAGCCCCAAAACAACGGATATGATTACGATGTTGGCTAATCTCAAATTAACTGGCAAAAAAACATTGCTGGTGCTGTCTGAACCAGATAAAAATGTATATTTGTCCTCCCGAAATTTGAGGGGAGTGTCGTACATAACTGCTTCTGAATTAAATACTTATAGTATTTTGAATAATGAGAAAGTGGTAATGTGTGAGGCTTCAGTAGGAAAGATTGAATCTATTTTAAGTTAATTAAGCGATGAATATTTTAATAAAACCGGTTATCACAGAGAAAATGTCGCGACAAGGTGAAGATTTTAATCGCTACGGGTTTGTGGTACCAAGAGACGTTAACAAAGTTGAAATAAAAAAAGCTGTGGAGGAAATGTATGGTGTTACAGTTAGTTCTGTAAATACTATGGTTACCCCAGGTAAGTCAAAATCGAGACACACGAAAAGAGGTGTTGTGGAAGGTAATACAAGCACAATTAAAAAAGCTGTAGTGACTTTAATTGATGGGGACATGATTGATTTTTATAGTAATATTTAATAAAGGAATAATTCACCGATAACATGGCTGTTAGAAAATTTAATCCGGTTACTCCAGGACAACGTCACAAAGTGCAGGTCACTTTTGATGATGTTACAACTGGTACTCCAGAAAAGAGCTTGCTCGCTACTAAGAAAAGAAGTGGTGGTAGAAATAGTACTGGAAAGATGACCGTAAGATACAAGGGTGGAGGCCACAAGAAAAAATATCGTATTATTGATTTTAAAAGAGATAATCACGGAATTCCTGGTAAAGTTGCTTCAATAGAATATGATCCAAATCGTACTGCACGAATTGCTCTGATTGTATTTGTTAATGGAGATAAGCGATACATAGTTGCCCCCGATAAACTTACTGTTGGAAAAGAACTTTTAAGTGGAGAAAAAGCTACTCCTGAAATAGGAAATGCTCTTTTCTTAAAAGATGTACCTCTAGGTACAGTAATTCATAATATTGAAATGAACCCTGGACAAGGTGGTAAGATTGCTCGTGGAGCAGGTTCTTATGCTCAACTAAATGCAAAAGATGGCAAATATGCTATAGTAAAAATGCCTTCAGGAGAGTCTAGAATGATTTTACTTACTTGCATGGCTACTATAGGTTCTGTGTCTAACTCAGAGCATAGTTTAGAAGTAAGTGGAAAAGCGGGAAGAAGTCGTTGGAAAGGTAGAAGGCCAAGAGTTCGTGGGGTTGTAATGAATCCAGTGGATCACCCAATGGGTGGAGGTGAAGGGCGTCAGTCTGGTGGTCATCCTCGTTCTAGAAATGGAATACCTGCAAAAGGATTTAAGACTAGGTCAAAGAAAAAGGCGAGTAATCGTTATATAATAACAAAGCGTAAGTAATCCGAGATAAGATAGAATTATGAGTCGTTCATTAAAAAAACCGCCATTTGTGCACTACAAACTCCAAAAAAGAGTTGATGATATGCAAGTAGGTGGAAAGAAATCGGTTATCAAAACTTGGAGCAGAGCTTCGCTTATTACACCTGATTTTGTAGGTTTAACCATTGGTGTTCACAATGGTAGGCAATTTATACCGGTTTTTGTTACAGAAAACATGGTAGGGCATAAATTGGGAGAATTTTCGCCTACTAGGAACTGGCGAGGCCACGCTGGTAAAAAAGATAAAAGAAGATAGTAAGAAATTATGGGAGCCCGAAAAGGAAAAATAGCCGAAGAGCGAAAAGAGGCGCGTAAAACGCAATACATTGCTCGCTTAAATAATTGCCCTTCTTCACCTAGAAAGATGAGACTAGTTGCTGATTTAGTGAGAGGAATAGATGTAGTAAAAGCATCTAATATTTTACAATTTCATAAGCAAGCAGCATCGAATAAATTAGAGAAATTGATTTGGTCGGCAGTTGCCAATTTTGAAGAGAAATCTGGAGAAAATTGGGAAAATTCTGGTCTTTTTGTAAAAGAGATTCAGGTAGATGGAGCTCGAATGTTGAAACGAATTAAACCTCGTGCACAGGGAAGAGCAAATCGAATTAGAAAAAGATCAAATCACGTTACTTTGGTTCTTGGAACCCAGGAACAATAAGAAGAAAAGATGGGACAAAAGACAAATCCGATTGCAAACAGATTAGGTTTTATCCGAGGCTGGGATTCAAACTGGTACGGTGGAAATAAATACGCGGATAAATTAGTTGAAGACTATAATATTCGACGTTATTTGAATGCTCGTCTTCAAAAGGCTAGTGTTTCAAAAATTATTATTGAGAGAACTTTAAAACTTATTACAGTTACAATTAGAACTGCGCGACCTGGTATTATTATCGGAAAAGGTGGATCTGAAGTTGATAAACTTAAAGAAGAAATCAAAAACATTACGAATAAGGAGATTCAAATTAACATTTTTGAAATCAAAAGACCTGAGTTAGACGCTCGTTTGGTTGCTGATAGTATTGCTCGACAAATTGAAGGAAGAATTTCTTTTAGAAGAGCGGCGAAAATGTCAATTGCATCTACAATGAGAATGGGTGCTGAGGGAATTAAGATTACCATTTCTGGTCGTCTTAACGGAGCTGAAATGGCTAGAACTGAGCATGCAAAGGATGGTAGAATTCCTTTACATACATTTCGTGCTGATATTGATTATGCATTAAGTGAGGCCAAAACTACTTATGGTAGAATTGGGGTTAAAGTGTGGATTTGCAATGGAGAAGTTCTTGGTAAAAGAGACTTGTCACCAGTTGTAGAGAAAAAAAATAAAGGTCCTGCTAGACAGCAAAAGTTCAATAGCAGAAAAAAAAGAAACTAGTTGGTTAAGTTTTAAGCGATAGTAAACATGTTACAACCCAAGAAGGTAAAACACAGAAAGGTTCAGAAGGGCCGCATAAAGGGAAACGCTCAAAGAGGCGCTAACCTTTCATTTGGTTCGTTTGGTATTAAAACTACTGTAGAAGGACGATTGACCGGAAGACAAATTGAATCTGCAAGGATTGCAGTAACTCGTTACATGAAAAGACAAGGTCAGGTTTGGATAAGAATTTTTCCGGATACTCCTATAACGAATAAGCCAGCTGAAGTAAGGATGGGAAAAGGAAAAGGAGCTTTGGATCATTGGGTTGCAAAAATTAAACCTGGTAGAATACTTTTTGAAATCGATGGTGTTGATTCAGTAGCAGCAAAAGAAGCGTTGCGTTTAGCAGCACAAAAACTTCCTGTTGTATGCAAATTTGTAACTCGTAGAGATTACAACGGTAAATAGAAAATGAAATGGAACAATCGGTAATAAATGAATTAAAAACAGAGGAACTTTTCGAAAGATTAGAAGATGAAAAGGGTTCTTTGACTAAACTCAGCATTAACCATGCTGTTTCTCAATTGGAAAGTCCAATTGTATTGAGACAAAAAAGAAGAACTGTAGCTCGATTGAAGACCGAGATTACAAAAAGGGAATTAGCGCAATCTAAATAAGATATATAGTGCAAAGAAATCTTAGAAAAGAACGAATAGGGGTGGTGACTAGTACATCAATGGATAAGTCTATTGTAGTAATGGTTGAACGAAAGAAAAAACATCCTAAATACGGCAAGTTCGTAAAAATCACTAACAAATTTATGGCTCACGATGAAAATGAAGAGAGCTCAGTTGGTGATAAGGTAAAAATAATGGAAACTAGACCTTTGTCTAAAAGCAAAAGGTGGAGACTTTCCGAAGTATTAGAGAAAGCTAAGTAATTAGGTATAGCGATGATTCAACAAGAAAGTAGATTACAAGTTGCTGATAACAGTGGCGCAAAAGAAGTACTTTGTATAAGAGTACTTGGCGGTACTGGGCGTAGATATGCTTCTGTGGGTGACAAAATAGTAGTTGCCATTAAAGATGCCATACCTTCTGGTAACGTTAAAAAAGGAACAGTTTCACAAGCTGTTATTGTAAGAACAAAAAAAGAAGTTAGAAGAGCAGATGGTTCGTATATCCGCTTTGATAATAATGCTTGCGTTCTTTTAGGTACCACAGGTGAAATTAGAGGAACAAGGATTTTTGGTCCTGTTGCTCGTGAATTGCGAGAAAAGCAATACATGAAAATTGTATCATTGGCTCCTGAGGTGCTTTAATAATAATTAGTGATGAAAATCCATATTAAAAAAGACGATACAGTACAAGTTCTTGCCGGAGAAGGTAAGGGGAAAACAGGAAGAGTTCTTTCTGTTGATGCTGTAAAGTATAGAGCCCGAGTAGAAGGCGTCAAAATGGTTAAGAAACACAATAAACCCAGTGCAGAAAGTCCTGACGGTGGTATTGTAGAAATGGAAGGTACAGTTCATGTTTCTAACCTAATGGTAGTTGATTCTAGCGGAACAGCTTCTAGAATTAAAAGAGGAAAAAACGAAAAAGGAAATTCAATTAGAGTTTCCGTTAAAACAGGGGAGGAAATTAAATAATGTATCAACCCAGGTTAAAATCAGAATATAAAGAGCGTATTGTTAGTGCCTTGATGGAAAAATTCAAGTATACTACTCCAATGCAAGTGCCTAAAGTGGAAAAAATTGTTATCAGTCAAGGAATGGGTAAAGCCACTACTGATAAGAAAATCATGGAAGCAGCACTTGATGAATTAGCTCTAATTACAGGTCAAAAAGCAATTTCTTGCAAAGCGAAAAAAGATGTTTCTAACTTCAAAATTCGTAAAGGTATGGCAATTGGCACTAAAGTAACTTTACGTTCAAATCAAATGTATGATTTCTTAGATCGTCTTATTTCTTTGGCTTTGCCTCGGACAAGAGATTTTAGAGGAATTAAAAAAGAGGGATTTGACGGAAGAGGAAATTATACCCTTGGAGTTAAAGAACAAATTATTTTCCCGGAAATTGATATCGATAAAATCAAGGAAATTAATGGAATGGATATAACTTTTGTTACCTCGGCGAATTCTGACGAAGAAGCGAAAGCATTGTTAACAGAATTTGGTTTACCCTTTAAAAAATAAAAGATGGCAAAAGAATCGATGAAAGCTCGCGAAAGAAAGCGCGAAAGATTAGTTGAACAATATGCTGAAAGACGTGCTGCTCTGAAAGCGGAAGGTGATTGGGAAGGTTTACAAAAACTCCCAAAAAACTCTTCTAAAGTAAGATTACATAATCGTTGTAAGCTTACTGGACGTCCGAGAGGGTATATGAGAAATTTTGGTATTTCTAGAGTTACATTTAGAGAAATGGCAACTCAAGGATTGATACCTGGAGTGAAAAAAGCAAGTTGGTAATAGCATTTAATACGGAATCATGAATACAGATCCTATAGCAGATTTTCTTACAAGAATAAGAAACGGTGTAATGGCCGGGAATAAAGTTGTTGAAATTCCTGCATCAAATATCAAAAAACAAATGACTAAAATCCTTTTTGAAAAAGGATATATCTTGAATTATAAATTCGAAGATGAAGGTCCTCAAGGGAACATTAAAGTTGCCTTAAAGTATTCTAAGTCAAATAACACCTCGGCAATAAAATCAATTCAAAGGGTTTCTAAGCCAGGAATGAGAAGTTATACAAATTCGAAAGAATTGCCAAGAGTTCTTAACGGCCTTGGAATAGCAATAATTTCAACTTCACAAGGTTTAATGACTGATAAAGAAGCTGGGAAATTGAATGTTGGTGGAGAAGTTCTTTGTCACGTTTATTAATAGATAAAAAGAAAAGTAAAAAATGTCACGAATAGGAAAAGCACCTATTACGATTCCTGAAAGCGCAACGGTTACTATAGAAGGTAATGTTGTTAATGTTAAGGGTCCTAAAGGAGAGTTATCAGAAACTCTTTCTGATCACGTAAGTGTTTCTGTAGAAGGAAACGTACTTACTTTGATAAGAAAAGACGAATCTAAAGACTCTAGATCTCGACACGGATTGTACCGTTCATTAGTTTCAAATATGATTGATGGAGTTACAGAAGGTTATAAAAAACAATTAGAACTTAATGGTGTTGGTTATAGAGCCGTTGCAAAAGGTCAAGAATTAGAACTTACTATAGGGTTTTCTCACAATGTTGTGTTTCAATTGCCTTCTGAAATAAAATTAGAAGCTGAAACAGAAAGAGGAACAGCTCCATTGGTAACTTTGACGTCTCATGACAAACAGTTAATCGGAATGGTTGCTGCGAAAATCAGATCGTTTAGACCACCGGAACCTTACAAGGGAAAAGGAATTAAATACGTAGGTGAATACATTAGAAGAAAAGCTGGTAAGTCAGCAGCCAAATAATATATAGCATGGGACTCACTAAGTTAGAAAGAAGAAGAAGAATTAAGAGAAGGGTTAGAAAGCATATTTCTGGAACTTCTGTTATTCCAAGATTGTCAGTTTTTAGAAGTAATAAAGAATTTTATGCTCAATTAATTGATGATGTATCAGGAAAAACTTTAGCATCAGTATCTTCATTGAAAAATGCAGATGTATCTAAAGGAAGTAAAATGGAAACAGCCGCTCTAGTTGGAAAATCATTAGCTGAAAAAGCTAGTGGAGTGGGTATTCAAGAAGTTAAATTTGATAGAAATGGTTTTTTGTTTCACGGTAGAGTAAAAGCTTTTGCTGATGCTGCCAGAGAAGCCGGCCTTAAATTCTAGTAGTAAGATGGCAAACGAAAACATAAAAAGAGTTCGATCAAGCGAAATCGAATTAAAAGATAAGCTTGTTGATATTCGTAGAGTTGTTAAAGTAACTAAAGGTGGACGTACATTCGGTTTCTCTGCATTAGTTGTCGTAGGGGACGAAAACGGAGTTGTAGGTTTTGGAACAGGAAAAGCAAAAGAAGTTACTAGTGCAATTGCAAAAGGAATTGATGATGCTAAAAAGAATTTGGTAAAAGTGCCAATTCTAAAAGGAACTATTCCTCACCAACAAAATGCACGTTTTGGTGGAGCAAGTGTGTATATTCAACCAGCTTCGCATGGTACTGGTGTAATAGCTGGTGGTGCAATGAGAGCAGTCTTGGAAAGTGTTGGTGTAACTGATGTTTTAGCAAAATCAAAAGGATCGTCAAATCCTCAGAATGTTGTTAAAGCTACGGTTAAAGCTCTGACTGAATTAAGAGATGGTTTAACAGTGGCTAATCACCGTGGAGTTAGTTTAAGTAAAGTGTATAACGGCTAATATTTTATAAAAAATGGCTAAGATTAAAGTAACTCAAGTAAGGTCAAAGATAAAAAGACCCGAAGGACAGAAAAGAACGCTAATTGCATTAGGTCTTAAAAAGTTGAATCAAACTGTAGAACATGAGGCTACCCCTCAAATTCTTGGTATGGTTAATACAGTAAGGCATTTAGTTAAAACAGAAGAAGTTAAATAATTTATTTCGCTTACGCAATGAAATTACATGAATTAAGACCTGCAAAAGGTGCTGTAAAAAGTAAAAAACGAATTGGTCGTGGAGAAGGAAGTGGTAAAGGTGGAACTTCTACACGTGGACATAATGGACAACAGTCTAGATCTGGATATTCGAGAAAAATCGGATTTGAAGGTGGGCAAATGCCACTTCAAAGAAGGGTTCCTAAATTTGGCTTTACAAATATCAATAGAGTTGAATATAAAGCTGTAAACCTTGCTACTCTGCAAGATTTAGTTGAGAGAAAAAAGGTTACAGAGATTAATAAGAAAGTTTTGATGGAGAACGGTCTTGTATCTAGAAACGATATAATTAAAGTTTTAGGACACGGAGAGTTGAAAGCAAAACTAAAAGTATCGGTAGATGCGTATTCTGAAACTGCTAAAAAAGCAATTGAAGATAACGGAGGAGAAGCCATCACATTATAAGATTTATTGAATGAAGCGTTTATTTACAACAATCCAAAATATTTATAAAATTGATGATCTGAGAATTCGAATTTTGAATACTCTTGGTTTTCTACTTATATACAGATTAGGATCTTTCGTTGTTTTACCTGGAGTTGACTCTGTGGTATTGGAAGCAAATGCTCAACAAGCTACCGGTCTGGCAGCATTAATTAATATGTTCGCCGGTGGTGCGTTTAGTAGAGCTTCAATTTTCGCTTTAGGAATAATGCCGTATATATCTGCATCGATTGTAATGCAACTTATGGGTATTGCAGTTCCACAATTTGCCAAAATGCAAAAGGATGGTGAAAGTGGAAGAAAGAAAATTACTCAGTGGACACGATTTTTGACCATTGGAATTTGCTTGGCTCAAGCACCTTCTTATATTGCAACTTCAATTGATCCGAGAGCAATTATTGAAAACACTCCATTCTTTTGGATTACTTCTACTGTATTACTTATCACAGGGACGATGTTTGTGATGTGGTTGGGAGAAAGAATTACGGACAAGGGTCTTGGAAACGGGATTTCATTGTTGATTATGATTGGTATAATTGCCAATTTTCCAACTGCTTTAGTGTTTGAGTTTCAAGCAAAAAATAGTGCAGAAGGATTAGGATTGGTTATGTTCTTAGTAGAATTAGTATTCTTATTACTAGTTACCATAGCCACAATACTGCTTGTTCAAGGTGTGAGAAAAGTACCTTTGAATTTCGCGAAAAATGTTGTGGGTAGTAGACAAATTGGTGGTGCTCGTCAATACTTACCATTAAAGGTAAATGCTGCTGGAGTTATGCCTATTATATTTGCTCAAGCATTAATGTTTATTCCAATGAGTTTTACTAGTATTTCGGATTCAGAAGCTGCTACATCAGTTGCTTCAATGTTTGCTGATATTACCGGGTTTTGGTATAACATCACATTTTTTATAATGATCATTGCTTTTACTTATTTTTATACGGCTATTACTGTTAACCCTAACCAAATGGCTGATGATTTAAAGAAGAATGGTGGGTTTGTTCCTGGTGTACGCCCGGGAAAAGATACTTCTGATTTTTTAGAAAATATTATTTCAAAAATTACACTTCCTGGTTCTATATTTTTAGGATTTATATCAATTTTACCGGCGTTTGCAATGATTGCAGGTGTAAGTAATAGTTTTGCCTACTTTTTTGGAGGCACAAGTTTATTGATTATGGTTGGTGTAATATTAGATACTCTTCAACAAGTAGAAAGTTATTTGTTGATGCGTGAATACGATGGTTTGATGAAATCTGGTCGCATAAGTGGTCGGTCATCAACTGGGAGTTATGGAGCAGGTCAATAATGAGTCAGATCTTTTATAAGACTGACGAAGAAATTGAAATTCTTCGAGAGAGTTGTTTGCTTGTTGGAAGAACCTTGGCAGAAGTAGCTAAGTTAATGGAACCCGGAGCCAATCCTTTAAAGCTTGATAAAGTGGCTGAGGAATTTATTCGGGATCATGGAGCTAAGCCAGGTTTTAAAGGATATGGAGGATTCCCAAATACACTTTGTTTTTCAGTGAATGAACAAGTTGTACATGGAATTCCTACTAAAAAGCCACTTGAAGATGGAGATATTGTTTCTGTTGATTGTGGAACCGTTCTTAATGGTTTTTGTGGAGATTCTGCTTATACATTTGAAGTAGGAAATGTGGCTCCAGAAGTAAAGGAATTACTTCGAGTTACAAAAGAGTCCTTGTATAGGGGGATTGAAGCTGCAGTTTCTGGAAACAGAACTGGTGATATTGGTAACGCAGTTCAATCTCATGCAGAATCTCATGGTTACGGCGTAGTTCGTGAGTTGGTTGGCCATGGTTTAGGTAAAAGTTTACATGAAGGTCCCGAAGTTCCAAATTATGGAAAAAAGGGAAAAGGTAAACTACTTAAACAAGGGTTAGTAATTGCAATTGAACCTATGATTAATATGGGTGGAAAGGCGGTTAAGCAACTAAATGATGGTTGGACTATTGTCACTAGAGATGGGAAGCCGTCAGCTCATTTTGAGCACGACATTGCCATTAGAAATGGAAAGGCAGATATACTGTCAAGTTTTGAAGAGATTGAAAAAGTACTAGAAAATAAATAATAAATATGGCCAAACAGGCATCTATAGAACAAGACGGTAAAATTATTGAAGCATTGTCAAATGCAATGTTCAGAGTGGAGCTTGAAAACGGTCACATTATTACATCGCATATTTCAGGTAAAATGAGAATGTTTTACATAAAAATATTACCGGGTGATAAGGTGAAAGTTGAAATGTCGCCATATGATTTAACAAAAGGAAGAATTACTTTCAGATACAAATAAGATGAAGACAAGAGCATCGATTAAGAAGAGAAGTGAAGACTGTAAAATAGTCCGAAGAAAAGGACGACTTTACGTCATTAACAAAAAGAATCCTAAATTTAAACAAAGACAAGGTTAATAGTAGAAATTATGGCCCGAATTGCAGGAATAGATTTACCAAAAAACAAAAGAGGAATCATAGGTTTGACATACATCTATGGTGTTGGTCCCTCTAAGGCTAAAGAGATCTTACAAGAAGCTGGAGTTGATCCAAGCATTCGTGTACAAGATTGGGATGACGATCAGTTATCTGCCATCAGAAACTACATTAACTCTACTTTTAAAGTAGAAGGTGCTCTTCGATCGGAAGTTCAATTGAACATAAAACGATTGATGGATATCGGTTGTTACCGTGGCATTCGCCACCGTTCAGGGCTTCCACTTAGAGGTCAAAGAACGAAAAACAACTGTAGAACAAGAAAAGGAAAAAGAAAAACAGTTGCGAACAAAAAAATTGCTTCTAAATAATAGTAATTAATTATGGCAAAGTCTAGCGCTAAAAAATTTAAAGTAAAAATTGATGCTGTTGGAGAAGCTCATATCAAAGCTTCATTTAACAATATCATTATTACCCTTACTAATGCCCAAGGGCAGACAATTTCTTGGTCTTCAGCCGGGAAGTTAGGGTTTAGAGGTTCTAAAAAGAATACTCCTTATGCTGCTCAACAAGCTGCTCAAGATGCCTCGCAAGTGGCTTATGATGCTGGTTTGAGAAAAGTAAAATTGTTTGTTAAAGGGCCTGGTTCAGGTCGTGAATCTGCAATTAGAACAATTCATAATGCAGGTATTCAAGTTATGGAAATAGTTGATGTAACTCCATTGCCACACAATGGTTGTCGCCCTCCAAAACGAAGAAGAGTTTAGTAAATTAAATAATTAGAAAGGATTTTGGTGTCGAAGGAAATGCCTTAATTCACACCCCTTTCTTAAATAAAACAAATAAAAGATGGCAAGATATAGAGGACCTAAGTCCAGAATCGCACGTAAGTTTGCAGAGCCTATTTTTGGCCCTGACAAAGTGTTAGACAGAAAAAGTTACCCACCTGGGCAACATGGACCAAACAGAAGACGTCAGAAAAAATCTGAATATTCTGTTCAATTGGCTGAAAAACAAAAAGCTAAATATACTTACGGTATTTTGGAACGTCAGTTTGCAAACTTGTTTAACAAGGCATCTCGTTCTAAAGGAATTACTGGTGAAAACTTATTGAAACTGTGTGAATCACGATTAGACAATACTGTTTTTCGAATGGGAATTTCTCCTACTAGAGATGGGGCTCGTCAATTAGTTTCTCACCGTCATGTTATAGTAAATGGAGGTATTGTAAATATTCCTTCATACCATGTTAGACCAGGTGATGTAGTGGGTGTTCGTGAAAAGTCAAAAGGAATGGAGGCTATTCGTAGTTCTATTGCTGGTTCAAATTCAGCAAATTTTGGTTGGATAGAATTTAACCGTGAAACTATGTCTGGAACTTTCATACAGAATCCGGAAAGAGAAGAAATTCCTGAAAATATTAAGGAACAACTTATCGTCGAATTATATTCTAAATAAAAACAATAAATCATAACAAAAAGATATGGCAATTTTAGATTTTCAAAAGCCCGACAAAGTAATTATGGTTGAGTCTGACGATAGAGTTGGACAATTTGAATTCAGACCTCTTGAACCTGGATATGGAATAACAATCGGTAATGCGCTTAGAAGGATTTTACTTTCTTCTTTAGAAGGTTTTGCAATTACAAGTATAAAAATTGATGGTGTAGATCATGAGTTTTCTACTGTAAAAGGAGTTGTAGAAGATGTTACAGAAATTATTTTAGCATTAAAACAAGTTCGATTCAAACAACAAATTGAAGACATTAATAGCGAAAGGGTGAGCGTAAAAGTTTCTGGGAAAAATGCTATTACAGCTGGCGATATTGGACAGTATACTTCTGCGTTTCAGGTTTTAAACCCGGATCACATTATTGCTACAATAGACGAAGGTTGTGAGTTTCAAATGGAACTTACTGTTGGAAAAGGACGTGGTTATGTTCCAGCTGAAGAGAACAATACTGAAGGTTCTTTGGGACTAATTCCGATAGATTCTATTTATACTCCGATTCGAAATGTAAAATATTCGGTAGAAAACTACCGTGTTGAGCAAAAAACGGATTATGAAAAGTTGGTTTTCGAAATTGAATCTGATGGATCTGTTCATCCAAAAGATGCTCTTAAAGAAGCTGCTAAAATTCTTATTCATCACTTTATGCTTTTCTCTGATGAGAAAATTACTTTGGATACTGAAGAAAAAGCTGCTGAAGAAGAGTTTGATGAAACGTCGTTACACATGCGTCAATTGCTTAAATCAAAATTGGTTGATTTGGATTTAAGTGTTCGTGCATTGAATTGTTTAAAAGCTGCAGAGATTGATACTCTGGGTGATTTAGTTCAGTTTGATAAAAACGATATGTTGAAATTCAGAAATTTTGGTAAGAAATCACTTACTGAATTGGAAGAATTAGTTGAAAATAAAGGCTTGTCATTCGGAATGAATCTTTCGAAATATAAGTTAGATAAGGATTAATATCCATCATTATTGAATTCGAAGAAAAATGAGACATAATAATAAAACCAAGAGCTTAGGTAGATTAACGGGGCACAGAAAAGCCATGTTAGCTAATATGGCATGTTCACTTATAGAGCATAAACGTATTACTACTACTATTGCTAAAGGTAAAGTACTTCGTCGTTATATAGAACCTCTTCTTACAAAGTCAAAATCTGATACGACTCACTCTAGACGAGTTGTATTCAGTTATCTTCAAGACAAAGAAGCTATTACTGAATTATTTGGTAACGTAGCTAGTCAAATTGCTGATCGTCCGGGTGGATATACACGCGTTATAAAAACAGGTTTCCGAGTTGGTGATGCTGCTGATATGTGTATGATTGAGTTGGTTGATTTCAACGAGATATATGGCAAAGAAGAGAAAAAGAAAACTCGAAGAGCTAGAAGAGGCGGTGCTAAAAAAGAAGCAACTTCAACTGCAGAAGCTGGAACAGTAGAAGATGCTGTTGTAGTGGAAGAAATTGCTCCTGAAACTAAAGTAGAAGAAAAATCTACTGATGTTAAGGAAGAAAAGAAACCTGTTGCAGATATAGCTAAAGAGCCTAAAGCGGAAGCTAAAGACGGAGAGGATAAAAAAGAAAAAGGAAAAGAATAAAATTGATTTTCTTTAACTTATAATAATATTAAAAAAGGATGAAACGATAAGTTTTGTCCTTTTTTTTTGGCTAAATTTTAACGAGATTTGCCGTAAATAGTGAAAGGATAAAATGAAATACAAAAAGAGGCCCGATGCAGTTTTACTTCTTGATGATGGAACTGTATTTCACGGAAAGGCAGTAGGTAAAATTGGAACAGCAACAGGTGAAATTGCATTTAATACTGGTATGTATGGATATCAAGAGATTTTTACCGATCCTTCTTATTATGGACAAATTTTATTGTTAACTACCTCTCATGTGGGTAATTACGGCGTTTCTCCAGATGAAATAGAGTCTGATTCAGTGAAAATTGAGGGATTAGTTTGTAAGAAGTTTTCCGAAGATTATTCAAGACCTGCCGCAAAAGATAGTCTTCAGAATTATTTTGAAAAAAACGAAAGAGTAGGAATTTCAGATGTTGATACCAGAGCTCTTACACGTCATATTCGTTCACAAGGAGCAATGAATGCAATTGTTTCTTCTGAAATAACAGACCTGGATAAATTAAAAGCGCAGTTAAAAGAAGTGCCATCTATGGATGGACTTGAACTTTCCTCTAAGGTCTCTACTAAGGCATCATTTCTTTTAGGCAATGAGACAGCAAAATATAAGGTAGCGGTGCTGGATTTAGGAGTAAAGAAAAATATCATACGTTGTTTGGCTGAACGCGATTGTTATTTGAATGTATTTCCACATGATACTTCATTTGAAGAAATGGAGAAATGGAATCCAGATGCGTATATGCTTTCAAACGGCCCAGGAGATCCTTCCGTTATGCAAGAGCAAATACAAACTGTAGGTGAAATTGTAGATTCAGGTAAACCTACGTTTGGCATTTGTTTGGGGCATCAAGTTCTAGCTCTTAGTCAAGGGCTATCGACTTCAAAAATGCATAATGGTCATCGTGGTGCTAATCACCCGGTAAAAAACCTTGCAACAAGTCGTTGCGAAGTTACTTCCCAAAATCACGGATTTGTAGTAGATTGGGATTCCGCCAGTAAAAATGAAAATATTGAAATAACACATCAGCATTTAAATGACGATACATTGGCTGGAATTAAAGTGCTAAATAAAAATGCCTTTTCGGTTCAATTTCACCCCGAATCGTCTGCAGGTCCTAACGATTCAAGATATTTATTCGATCAGTTTATTAATAATATAAAAAATCACAAAGCCTAAATCATGAGTACAATTATTGACGTATTTGGAAGACAGATTTTAGATTCAAGAGGTAATCCAACCGTAGAAGTTGAAGTATTGACTGAAGAGGGGGCATTTGGTAGGGCAGCTGTTCCAAGTGGTGCATCTACTGGGATTCACGAAGCTTGCGAGCTTAGAGATAATGATAAAAACACCTATTTAGGAAAAGGAGTAAAACATGCTGTTGAGCATGTTAATTCCGAGATATTAGAGGCGCTTGTGGGTATAGATGTCAGCAATCAGAATGAAATTGACAGAATACTTATTGAGCTAGACGGTACGCCAAACAAAGCACGACTAGGGGCAAATGCTATTTTGGGAGCTTCTTTGGCCTGCGCTAAAGCGGCAGCAGAGTATCATGGATTGTCTTTGTATCGCTATATAGGAGGTGCAAATGCAAACACTTTGCCTGTTCCTATGATGAATATATTAAATGGTGGTTCACATGCTGATAATAAAATAGATTTTCAGGAATTTATGGTTATGCCATTTGGTGCAGATACCTTTAGTGAATCACTACAAATGGGTGTTGAAATATTTCATGCTCTTAAAGCTGATTTGAAAAAGTCTGGTTACTCTACCAATGTTGGAGATGAAGGTGGGTTTGCACCTAATTTAGGATCAAATGAAGAAGCAATTGAGTTTGTTCTAAAAGCAATAGAAAGTGCAGGGTACAAACCTGGTGAAGATGTTCATATTGCTTTAGATCCTGCTTCGAGCGAATTTTTCAACAAGGATAAACAAGTTTACCATTTCCATAAAAGTGATGGAAGAGAGCTTATCCCAGAAGAAATGGCTCAGTATTGGACCGATTGGGCTGCAAAATATCCAATTATTTCTATTGAAGATGGTATGGCGGAAGATGACTGGACCGGGTGGAAAAGTTTGACAGATAAAATAGGAAACTCCTGTCAATTGGTTGGAGATGATTTATTTGTCACCAATACCGAAAGGTTAGCGAAAGGTATTTCAATGGGTGTGGCGAATTCTATTCTTATTAAAGTAAATCAAATTGGAACCTTAACAGAAACTGCAAATGCAGTTGCAATGGCTACTCGTAACTCCTATTCATCTGTTATGAGTCACCGTTCAGGTGAAACTGAGGATACGACCATAGCGGATTTGGCTGTAGCTTTAGACACGGGACAAATAAAAACTGGTTCTGCTTCTAGAAGCGACCGTATTGCAAAGTATAATCAGTTAATTAGAATTGAAGAAGAACTAGCTGCTGACGCATATTTTCCTGGAAAAAACTTCAAGTTTTTAAAGTAGTTTACAAAAAGTAAAATCTCTGTCAATTCTATTTTTCGAATAGCTAGGAAAATTGCCCTCGGAGTTGTATATTCGCAATAACCACATTTGTGGTCGGTTAGTCACTTATTATTACTGTAAGTTACTGATATGTAGTAAGTAACAGTTAAATTAGAATGGCAGAAAAAGCGACAATTACGTACGACGGTAAATCATATGATTTTCCAGTTGTTGAAGGAACAGAACAGGAAAAAGGAATTGATATATCTAAGCTTCGTGCTCAAACGGGTTTAGTAACGCTTGATTTGGGTTTTAAAAATACAGGATCTACAAAAAGTGCCATTACTTATTTGGATGGTGAAAATGGAATTTTAAGATACCGCGGATATTCTATCGAAGAATTGGCTGAAAGTGCTTCTTTCTTGGAAGTATCCTATTTGGTTATTTTCGGAGAATTGCCTACTAAAGAACAGTACGAAAAATTCAATCACGACATTACTCAACATACATTAGTTCACGAGGAAATTAAAAATATATTAGACGGGTTTCCTTCTAATGCTCATCCAATGGGTGTGCTTTCTGCTTTAATTTCTTCTTTGACTGCTTTTTATCCTTCTTCATTAGATCCTAACCGTTCTGCAGATGAAGTTTACATGAGCATCATTCGAATTGTCGCAAAACTCCCTACAATTGCTGCATGGGCGTTTAAAAACGAACTAGGGCACCCAGTGAATTATCCGGATAATAGTTTGGATTATTGCTCTAATTTCTTAAAAATGATGTTTGCCATTCCATCAGAAAAATATAAAGGTGATCCAGTAGTAACTGATGCATTAAATAAACTTTTGATTTTACATGTTGATCATGAGCAAAATTGCTCTACTTCTACTGTTCGTATTGTAGGGTCGAGTCATGCTAGTTTATATTCTTCAATTTCAGCAGGAATCTCTGCACTTTGGGGGCCACTTCACGGTGGAGCTAATCAAGCTGTAATAGAAATGCTTGAAGAAATAAAAGCAGATGGCGGAGACGTGAATAAATTCATGGAAAAAGCCAAAGACAAAAATGATCCTTTCAGATTAATGGGTTTTGGACACCGTGTTTATAAAAACTTTGATCCTAGAGCAAGAATTATTAAGAAAGCAGCGGATTCAGTTTTAGCTAAATTAGGTGTTAATGATCCGATTCTAGAAATTGCTAAAGGATTAGAAGAAGTTGCTTTAAAAGATCCATATTTCGTAGAACGTAAATTATACCCTAACGTAGATTTCTATTCAGGAATTATTTACAGAGCTTTAGGAATTCCGACCCAAATGTTTACTGTAATGTTTGCTTTGGGAAGATTACCAGGTTGGATAGCTCAGTGGAAAGAAATGCGTGAGAATAACGAACCAATTGGTCGTCCAAGACAAATTTATACTGGTGCTACTGAAAGGCCTTTTGTAAATATTGGAGATCGTTAGTTTCTTAAAACACAAATTATTTAGAAGACTGCCTGTGGCGGTCTTTTCTTTGATTAATTGTTAGTAATGAATAGTCGTTTTCTTAAATGCACTATTTAACTTTTCCTTTTCTTCAAATGAAACAGGGTTTTCTTTTAGGTTAATTAATTTTAATTTCATGGTATAAAACTCATTAGGAAAAGAAGATAAGTCGTTTTTGATGAATGAAATCTCTCTAAGTTTTTCAAGCTCGACAATTTCTGGAGGAAGGTTTTTTATTTTACAATCGTCAAGAGATAGGTACTTTAGACTTTTTAAAGAACAAAGAGGTAGAAAAGATTCCGTAGAATATAAGTTGGTATGACTGACGTCCAAATATTCCAATTTAGGAAAATAACTGGGAAAGTCTGGTGTGAAATTAATGGGGTTGTCGCTGATAATTAGCTTTGTCATTCTGCTGTTAATTCTACCTAGAGGCAAAGATTCTAAGTTTGTTTGATACAAACTTAGACGTTCTAAAATTGGAGAATAACTAAAAGCAATCTTCGCTTCTTTAATGGATTTGAGTCCAAATAAAAATACACTAAACGAGTCAAGGAAAGGTCTTCAATTGGTAAAAGAGCAATGTAATTGTTGTTTAACGACAGTGTTGTCAATTCTATATATTCATTATTTATTTTAGGAAATTCAATCAGTTGTCTGAATTTTAGATAGAACTCTTTTAGGCCATTAAGACATTCCGGAGGAATTACAATTTCACTTAATTTATTATTTTTAATGCTCAAATAATACAAGTTAATTAATACTTCAGGAATGAAATTAATGGTGCTAATTTGATTTCCATCCAATATTAAAACTTGAAGGTTTTACAACTCATAGATTTCGATAGGGAAGTGCTTTAAATTTTGATTTCTAAGGTCCAGTCGAAATACTTTTTCTTTTTCATAAACTGCAATTCTGAGGTCTGTATTGACTTTTTATTCATCAGTTGATAAGTAAAAGGAAGTGTTTCCTTGGCTTAGTACTTTGGTAGATAAACCAAATAAAAAGCAGTTTCTTTGTAAGAAAATAATTATCCATTTCATTCGTCGTGAAAATAAAAATATTTTTCTTGTTATTTAATTTCTTCCTCCTATCAGGGGTTGGCTTTTACTTCCTTCCTTATAATTATCAATGCGCCATTGGAATGTGGCCCTTGGAGGTTGGTGAGGAAATAGAAAAAGACTACGGGGATGTGATTTTAGTTCCAGGAGCTGGCTGCAACCCCGGTAGGGGAACTGAAGAAAGGTTGAATTTGGCTAGTTCTATTTATAAAAAGAAAAAGAGAAAGGTAATTATATCAGAAGGATATTGTCGCAAGTCGGAACAGCTTAGGTTTAATGAATTAATGATAAGTAGATGGCGGTTTGATCCTGAGGATATAATTTGGGATACTTTGAGTTTCAATACTGAGGAAAATATTTTACATTCTGCTCAATTATCTCAAGATCTAGGATTGGAAAATGCGATTTTATGTACATCTCCTCATCATCAACTCAGATGTAACGTGCTGATGAGTGAGTTTTGGATTGGAAGTTTTAAAATTGCTGAAATGAAAGATTCGATGCTTGAATGTGATAAAGAACAAGTTTACTTGGACCAGAAAGGAAAAGTTTTAAAACAAGAATACCTCAAAATAATTTATGAGTTTTTTTCGCTATAAGTAATAAGATTAGCTCTCTTTTTTCTTTTCATTTGAAGCATTATTTTGCTCATTATTTGGTTTTCCTTTCTTTTTCCAGTTTTTGTTTTTATTCCAATTATTCTTAGAACCTCCTGAACCTTTGTTCTTATTGTAAGGTTTGTTGCCTTTTCCTTTACCTCTATTTTGATTCGCTGATTTAGCTTTTTTAATCTGGGCATCTGGGTCGTAATCTGGACCTTCGCCAATATTTGGAGGGGGGTTAAGTTTCTCTAATTTCCTTTCAATGAGCTCCTCAACGTTCATCATTTTAGGCTGGTCTTCTTCATTTACAAATGAAATGGCAGTTCCGGTTTTATCCGCTCGTGCTGTGCGACCTATTCTATGAACATAATCCGCCGCATCATTCGGCATGTCAAAATTCAGGACATGGGTTAAGTTGTTGATATCAATTCCTCTACTGAGAACATCGGTAGCAACTAGAATTTTTATTTTTCCTGATTTAAACTCACGCAATCGTTCTGATCGAACTTCTTGCTCTCTTCCAGAGTGTAAGCTTTTGCACGAAATACCTGCTTGAATCAATTTACGTTCTATTTGATCCACCATCTCTTTTCGAGAGGCGAAAACGATCATGTTTCCAACTTCTGTATTCTTAATAATATGGACAAGTAAATCAATTTTACTTGGGTTGTAAACGTTATAAATCACTTGATTAACTCCAGCTGCTGGTTTTGCAATAGCTAGGTTTATTTGTATTGGATTATGTAAAATTTGCTTTGCAAGCACCCTTATTTGGGTTGCCATAGTTGCAGAGAACATTAGGGTTTGTCGTTTTTGTGGGCAGAGTTTTATTATTTTTTGAATGTCTTCAATAAATCCCATATCCAGCATTCTGTCTGCTTCATCTAGAATAAGTACTTCTAATTTAGATAGATCAACATACCCAAGGTTAATATGCGCGATGAGTCTTCCCGGAGTGGCAATTAAAATATCAGCTCCTTCTTCAATTGCTCTTTTTTGAACTGAAAAATCACTTCCTGCACCACCGCCAAAAATTGGAATAGAGCTTACTCCCGAAAAGTATCCGATTGCTTGAACCTGTTCATCTATTTGGGAAGCCAATTCCCGGGTTGGAACAATGATTAATGTTTTAATTGTGTCGTGATCGTTTGAACTGAGCTTTTCAAGAATTGGAATTAAAAAAGCCGCAGTTTTACCTGTTCCGGTTTGAGCACACCCAATTAAGTCTTTACCTTCTAGTATGGCTGGGATGGCTTCAGCTTGTATGGGAGTACATTCTTCAAAACCCATGTAACCAACTGCATCAACTAATTCGGTAGAAATATTTAATTCTTTAAATTTCATAGAGTCCAAAGATGGGGTAAAATAGTTATGGTATCAACTCTTTTTGGAGGTGATACTAGAGTTGAAATGTTGATAGCTTTGCCTTTGCAAATGGCAATAAAAAAAGTCAGATTGAAGAATTCAATCTGACTTTTTAAATTAAAACGTGTAAAGAGAAGTTTAATTAGGAGGTAATTCTTTGTCTTTAATTTGGCCCAGTGCAATATAGGAAACAAAAAAGGTCACTTTATGCGGCCTTTTTTGTCAAATTAATAAGAACCTAATAACAATACTTATTCTCTGCAATCATTTTAATAGCAATTGTTTGTCTAGCATTTTTAGAATTAAAAGAATCAACCTTTGTAAAACGTTTCATTCCCATTAACATCATTCTCAATTCATCACCTTCACCAAACGCATTCAAAGCATCTTTACCTGCTTTGTTTATTTTGTCAGAAACATCATAAATATAGGTTTGGGCAATTGCAATTTGTTCTTGAATCTCAGAAATATCTTTTAAGGAACTCATTTTTTCAACTCTCAACAACACACTTTCTGCAGCATAAGTCCAAATGGCCATATCAGCTACATTCATTAAAATTTCTTGCTCTTTTGATAAAGTCATCATTAGCTTTTGAGCAGCAGAACCAGCAACCATTAAAATGGCTTTTTTGAAATTTCCGATATACTTTTTTTCTTTTTCGAAAAGTGCATCTCCGGGTTCTGAAAAATCAGGAATAGACATTAATTCGTCTGCCACTTTCATAGCTGGTCCCATCAAATCCAATTGACCTTTCATGGCTTTTTTCAATAGCATATCAACAATTAACATTCGGTTAATCTCGTTGGTACCTTCAAAGATTCGATTGATTCGAGTATCGCGATAAGCTCTGTCCATTGGAGCCTCTGCTGAAAATCCCATTCCGCCATATACTTGAACACCTTCATCAACTACATAATCAGCTACTTCAGAACCTAAGACTTTCAGTATAGCGGCTTCAGTTGCAAATTGTTCCACACCTTTTAAAATGGCTAAACCATGATCCATTCCCCCCTCTTCAAAAGATTTTATTGAGTTATCAATGTCCATGGAACACCTGTAGGTTGCAGATTCTAATACAAATGTTTGAATGGCTTGTTCTGCTAATTTGTGACGAATTGCTCCGTATTTGGAAATAACTCGACCAAATTGAGAACGCTCGTTAGAGTAATTTATTGTTGTACTAATTCCGACTTTGACTCCACCTAAACAGGCTCCGGCTAATTTCACTCGACCTATATTCAAAATATTCAAAGCAATTTTAAATCCTTTGCCCCTTTCGGATAATAGATTTTCAACTGGAACCTTACAATCATTCAAGAATATTTGAACAGTAGAAGATCCTTTGATTCCCATCTTCTTTTCTTCTGCACCACGTGTTAAACCAGCATAGCCTCTTTCTACTATAAAAGCAGAAAGATTTTCGTCATCGTCAATCTTTGCAAAAACAGTGTATACATCTGCAAAACCACCATTAGTAATCCACATTTTTTGTCCGTTAAGAACATAATGTTTTCCATCTTCAGATAAAACGGCTTTAGTTTTCCCTGAATTAGCATCAGATCCAGATCCTGGCTCTGTTAAGCAGTAAGAAGCTTTCCATTCACCTTTTGCTAACTTGGGAATGTATTTTTGTTTTTGTTCCTCGTTTCCATAATAGAGAATAGGTAAGGTTCCAATTCCTGAATGAGCTGAAAATGCCACGGCAAAAGAATGTCCTGCACCTATAGCTTCTGTAACCAACATACCTGTTACAAAGTCTTTTCCGAAACCGCCATAAGCTTCAGGAACAGATATGCCAAGCATTCCTAATTCACCAGCTTTTTCTAATAAAGACGGCATTAAACCTTCTTCCATAGAATCGATTCTATCCAAATTTGGAAATATTTCTTTTTCCAAAAAATCTTGACACGTTTGAGCAATCATCTTTTGCTCTTCGTCCCACTCTTCTGGAATAAATATATTTTTTGCTTCTGTTTCTTTTATTAGGAATTCTCCACCTTTTATTGCTTCCATCTCTTATAATTATTAGTGTTGAATTTTTAATGTTGAATGAACAGCCTTATGAAAAGACTAGACATTAAAAACTCACAATTAAACATTCAAAATTTTAGATCATTTCATAAACTCCAGCGGCACCTTGACCTGTTCCTACACACATTGTCACTATGCCATATTTTTGTTTTCGCAACTTCATTTCATCAAACAATTGAACCGAAAGTTTTGCGCCTGTGCAACCCAAAGGGTGGCCAAGAGCAATTGCTCCTCCGTTTACGTTAACGATTTCGGGATTAACACCCAACTCTCGAATAACGGCAACACTTTGTGAGGCAAAGGCTTCATTCAATTCAATTTGATCTATATCATTTAGATTAAGTCCGGCTAATTTTAATGCTTTTGGAACGGCTTGAACAGGACCCATTCCCATAATTTTTGGTTCCACTCCAACAGGAGCGTATGACGCTAATCGAGCAATAGGTTTTAAGCCTAATTCGTTTACCATTTTTTCGCTCATCACAATAGCGAATGCCGCTCCATCACTAGTTTGAGATGAATTACCCGCTGTTACAGAACCTGTAGCATTAAATACAGGGCGTAATTTTGCTAGTACTTCTGTTTTAGTATTTGGCCTTACGCCTTCATCTGTGTCAATTGTAAAAGTCCGTTTTTCACGCTTTCCATTTTTCAAATAGGTTTCTTCCACTTCAATTGGAATAATTCCATTTTTAAAGTTTCCATTTTGAATGGCTGTAGCAGCTTTACGGTGCGAATGAAACGCAAATTCATCTTGTTCTTCTCGACTAATTTTAAATCGATTGGCAACTTCTTCAGCAGTCAATCCCATTCCCCAATACCAACTTGGGTTTTCTTTTCCTACCTTGTGATTAGGTACTACTCGCCAGCCTCCCATGGGAATCAAACTCATGCTTTCTGCTCCACCAGCTATAATACAATCCGCCATTCCAGCTCTTATTTTTGCTGTTGCAATTGCTATTGTTTCTAATCCAGAACTGCAATATCTGTTTACTGTTTGTCCTGGAATTTGGTCTGTGTCAAAACTCATTAATGAGATTAATCTTCCCACATTTAGACCTTGCTCTGCTTCAGGCATTGCATTTCCAACAATTAGATCATCTATTCTTTTTGGATCCAATTCTGGAACTTCAGCCATAAGTCCTTTAATAACCTGAGCCGCTAAATCGTCTGGTCTTAAAAATCTGAAACCACCTCGATTCGCTTTTCCAATGGCACTTCTTTTTGCTGCTACTATATATGCTTCCATAAATTTTAATTCTTAGTGTTGAATGTTGAATTATTAATTCTCATTAACCTTGAATTGATTTTACAATTGCGGTTAAAATTCGAATTAGCTCTTCAACATCAAGCAAGTATTCATTTAATTCAACTTCAACTAAATCACTTTCGTTTAAAAGTCTTAGCCAATATTTTGATTCTCGAGCCTCTCTTGATGAGATTGATATTTTGTATGCAAAATCTTTTTTCGATGTGGCTGCAGATGCTTCTTCTACGTTTGCCCCTATGCTGTTAGCAGACCGCAATAGTTGTTTCGAAATTACAAATTCTTTTTGTGCAACAAGAATTTTGTACAGGCCTATAATCTTCAATGAAAATTGAAAACTTTTTTCGCTTATAACACTATCCTTTTTCATTCAACATTAAAAACTTAAAATTCAAAATTTCTTGCGAAACCCTAGTTTCTCAAGACTTTCCCCGTCTTAATAATACTCTGCAACCTTTCCAATGTTTTTCTTTCCCCACACAGTTCAAGAAATGCTCTTCGTTCCATGTCTAATAAATATTGTTCACTTACTTGTGTTTCTTCAGATAAATCACCACCACAAAGAACCCAGCCTAACTTTTCAGAGATTAACTGATCGTGTTCAGACATGTAGTTGCCCGACATCATGGCATTAGCGCCGACATAAACAATTCCTAATCCTTCTTGACCTAACACAGTAATGTCTGTTCTTGGTTGAGGTTGAGTATATCCGTTTCGGCTTAACTGTAAAGCAGATTCTTTTGCTCTTTTTAATTGTAGTTTTTTACTTACAACAACTTCATCTACTCCTTCTCTTAAATAGCCTAAATCAAATGCTTCATAAGCAGAAGTTGCAACCTTGGCCTGACCAATAGTTAAGAATTTTTCTCTCAACGTATTTATTTTAATATCACCTTCATGGAAAGCATCACTGCATCTTAATGCAAATTCTTTACTTCCTCCACCGCCAGGAATTACACCAACTCCAAATTCAACAAGACCCATGTACAATTCTGCATGAGCCACAACTTTATCGGCGTGCATACTCATTTCACAGCCACCGCCAAGGGCTAAGTTGTGTGGAGCTACGACAACGGGTATGTTAGAGTAACGGATTCTCATCATTGTGTTTTGAAATGCTCGAATAGCAAAGTCCAGTTCGTCGTATTCTTGTTCTACCGCCATCATGAATATCATGCCAACGTTGGCGCCTGCTGAAAAATTATCACCATTATTTGAGATTACCAATCCGTCGTATTCGGCTTCAGCTAAATCAATTGCTTTATTTATTCCAGCTAAAACTTCGCCACCAATGGTGTTCATTTTGGTGTGAAACTCTAGATTCAGAATTCCATCACCTAAATTTGTAATTGTAGTTCCTGAATTTTTCCAAATGGTATTGGATTCACGAATTATATCAAGATCTAAAATCTGATCGGCACCTGGAATTAGTACCTGTGATTTACTTGGAATATCGTAATAGGTTTTCGACCCAGCATTGCTTGAGTAAAAACTATTTGATCCTGAAGCTAACATTTTATCTACCCATGGAGCAGGGGAGTAGCCCTCTGCTTTCATTTGATTTAAAGTTGCTTCTACACCAAGAACATCCCAAGTGGCAAATGGGCCTAGTTTGTACCCAAATCCAGCGCAAACGGCACAATCGATTTTGTATAATTCGTCAGATATTTCGGGAATACGATTGGACGCATATTCCAACATTGAAAAGAACATTTTCCGGTAAAATTCACCGGCTTTATCTTTTCCTTTAATTAACATGGGAAGACGTTTTAACAAATCGTCAACTGGCTTAGTCATTTCAAGTGTAGCAAATTTTACCTTTTGTTTTGGTTCGTATTCTAACGTGTTGAGGTTTAGTGAAAGGATTTCAGATTTCCCACCTTCGCCTTTTACTTTTTTGTAGAACCCTTGATTGGATTTACTTCCTAGCGAGCCGTTTTCGACCATTTTAGAAACATAATCAGGGATAACAAAAGTTTCTTTTTTTTCGTCGTTTGGTGCGGCACCTTTTAAACCATTGGCAACATGCACTAGGGTATCTAAACCAACAACATCACAAGTTCTAAATGTCGCCGATTTTGGTCTGCCAATAATAGGTCCTGTAAGTTTATCTACTTCATCAACGGTAAGGCCCATTTCTTCCACGATATGGAACAAGGCCATAATGGAGTATACGCCAACTCGATTTGCTATAAAAGCAGGAGTGTCTTTACATAAAACAGTTTCTTTTCCTAAAAATCGTTGACCGTAATCCATAAAGAATTCAGTTACTTCAGGATCTGTATGTTTGGTAGGAATAATTTCTAAAAGTGGTAAGTAACGGGGAGGATTGAAAAAGTGCGTACCACAGAAATGCTTTTTAAAATCTTCCGATCGACCATCGGTCATTAATCCAATTGGAATTCCAGAAGTATTTGAAGTAATCAAAGTGCCAGGAGTTCGAACTTTTTCAACTTTTTCGAAAAGAGATTTTTTAATATCCAAGTTCTCGATAATTACTTCGATAATCCAATCACAATCTTTGATTTTGTCCAGATCGTCGGTGAAATTTCCCGTCGAAATCTTCTTTGCAAATGTTTTTTTATAAATAGGAGAAGGGTTGCTTGTTAATGCAAACGTCAAAGACTCATCTACAATCCGATTTCGGACTGCATTGTCTTCAATGGACAAGTTTTTCGCTTTTTCTTTATCGTTTGCTTCTTTAGGAACTATGTCCATAAGAATGACTTCGAGACCAACGTTTGCAAAATGGCAAGCAATACGTGAACCCATAACACCAGAGCCTAAAACGGCTACTTTTTTAATTCTTCGCTTCATACTTCTTAAATATGTTTTCTTGACTAAGTGCGTCATTTATTGTTTCCATTACCACGAAAAAATCATTTTTTTGAGTGGTTGATATGTTTTTATCTAAAAATTCATTGAAATGAACAACAGCATCCTTAGATACTTCTCTTTTTGCTTTCCCAATCTCAGTAAGACAAATACGTACTTTTCTTTTGTCAGTTTCATCATTTTTTTTCGTTATGTAACCTTTTTCTTCCATAGTCTTAAGGGTTCTGGTTAAACTACCAGGTTCCATTCCTATTTTAGGGCCGAGTTGGGTGCTAGGTGTGCCATATTCTGTGTCAATGTTAAGTAGAACATACCCCATGGTCATGGTAAGTTCATGTTTTGAAGCGATTAGATTGTATTGTCGTTGTACGCCATGCCAAGCCCATCGAAGTGGGAAATCAAAAGTTTCTTCCGGCTTCATTAGTTATAGTTTTCGGAGTTGTAAATTTTTCACGACCCCAAATCTACAAAAAATTACTATGCGCGCATAGTAAATATGAAAAATGAATAATTTTTAACCTTCAAAGGTAAATGAAACAAGGAAAATCCTTGATCTTAAGTAGCTTATAGGTGCTGCGAACATAGTTCCATCTTGGACTAAGTTATTGTTTAAGCCCATAGATAATTTGAATTCGGGGCTAAATTTAAAGTATTGTAGATAAAAGTCCAATCCTATTCCAACCTGATAGCTGTAAGTATTTCTATTTACAGCTACGATTAAATCATCAGGATTTGCTGAATCATTTTTGACTTTATCTTGGGCAGTTAAATCATAACTATACATAAAACCAATAAGCGTATAAGCAGAGAAATTGCCGGCCCGAGCACTTTTCATTTTTAGATTTAAAGGGAAGTCGATGTAAGTAGATTCAATTGGTTTGGAAAATTCCGATGATTTTCTATTTCCAGCTGTTTTAAATGTGTAATCCAAATTTCGTTGACTAAACGACAAAGTTGGGATAAAACGAAGGTCGAAATGAATTCCTAAATGCAGGTCAGCTATTATTCCAAGGTTAAACCCCAAAGTAGGGTTTGACTCTATAATTAATAAACTATCATTTGTGCCTAGATTGGCGTCCAGTAAATAATCTGAAGAATTAATGCCTAATGAAAATCCAAAGTGAAATAATTTATCTTCAAATTGATCCAAATTTTGAATTGTTTTTTTCTTGTATGAACTTCTTTGAGAAAAAATGGGATTTAAAAATACACCTACAAAAACAAAAACAAGTGATATATATACTAAGTGTTTCAAGTTAATTATTTACTCGCTAAATATATAGAAGCAATACCAAGTGTCAACGGTATAGCTTCAACTTTATTGTATCCAACCTTAGTTAAAACTTTTAGGAATTCATTGCCATGCGGGAATGCACCAACAGATTCAGGGAGATAGGTGTATGCCCGAGCATCTTTACTCACAATTCGGCCAATTCCCGGTAAAATGTTGTTGAAATAAAAATTGTAGATCTGCTTAATCGGGAATTTTTGCGGCTGTGAAAACTCGATAATAGCAACATGTCCTCCGGGTTTAATTACTCGTAACATTTCCGATAACCCTTGCTCTAAATTTTCATAATTTCGAACACCAAAAGCAACTGTGAGAGCATCAAAAGTGTTGGTCTCAAATTCTAAATTTTCGGAATCACCGTATTTTAATTCAATTTTATTTTGTAACTTTCTCTTTTTTACTTTCTCTAAGCCTACTGCAACCATGTCTCTGCTAATGTCGACTCCAATAATTTTATCGGGGTTGAGCGAAAGAGATTCTAAAGCAAAATCGCCAGTACCAGTTGCAACATCCAAAATTAGTTTTGGGGCAAAAGGTTTTAATAATCGAACCGCCTTTTTTCTCCATAAAATATCAATACCCATGGATAAAAAATGGTTCAAGAAATCATAGTTGTTTGCTATGTTGTCGAACATTTCAGCGACCTGTTCCTTTTTGGCGCTATCGTTTTGGTATGGAGTAACTGTTTTACTCATATTAGTTTTCGGAAAGTGTTAAACATTCATTCATAAGAGTTTGTTTATCAATGGGGACTACCCCTAATTTTTCGCAAACTAAACCTCCTGCAAGATTAGCGAATTTTGCCATCCAATGATTAGGAATTTTTTTGGCTAAACATAAACTTGCAACTGAAATAACGGTGTCTCCCGCACCAGATACATCCGCTATTTTTCGAATATGAGCAGGTAAGATTTCAGCTCCGTTTTCATCCCCAACAAAAACACCTAGTTCAGAAAGGGTAATCAAGGAAATTTTATGTCTAAGGATGTTGGATAATTTCAAATTAGCCTCATTAAGATCATTGAAAGATTTTGTTTTTAAAACAAGATTTAAACCTTCGGATAATTCTTTTAAGTTAGGCTTGAATAAATCGACATTGTGGTAGTTTAAAAAATTATTTTTTTTTGGGTCCACTGCCACTGGTATATTATTGTGCCGTGCAATGGCTACAACAGTTTTTATTAAATCAGAATCAATTAACCCTTTGTCATAATCTTCAAATAACAGAACATCAATTTTTCGAGATTCGATAATTTTTTTGATTTTGTTTTCGAACTGTATTTTGTCTTCATTGGATAAACTTTTTACTTCTTCTTCATCAACGCGCAACATTTGTTGACTGCCAGATATGATTCTGGTTTTTACGGTTGTTATTCTCTCACTCGATTTTAATATTCCTTCGATTGGTAGATTTTCTTCTTTCAAAATATTCAGAAAATCTGAACCGGAAAAATCGTTTCCTATTACAGAACAAAGAATAGGGGTTGCGCCAAGGGCTTTTAAATTTTGAGCCACATTTGCAGCCCCACCAAGTCTTTTTTCGCTATTAGTTACATGTACTACAGGAACAGGCGCCTCTGGGCTAATTCTATTCGCGTTTCCGCTATAATAAGCATCGATCATTACATCACCGACAACCAAAACAGTCATTTGATTAAAGGATTCGAAAAGAGAAGTAATTTCTTTTTTTGTCATGAATTTAAGAAAGTAAGGCGAGAGATTCTTTAATTCTTTTTGCAGCTTTAACTAAGTCCTTATCGCTAGCCGCATATGAAATTCTAACACATTCAGGGTTTCCAAAAGCTTCGCCAGTAACAAGTGCAACATTTCCAACTTCTAATAAAAACATACATAAATCGCCGGCATTATTCATGGTTTTTCCATCGTAAGATTTGCCTAAATAGAAACTTACATCTGGGAATAAATAAAAAGCACCCGGTGGGGTTGTACATTTAATTCCTTCTATTTTATTCAGTAAGCCAAGAACTAAATCTCGTCGTTTTTTAAATGTATGCTTCATGTGTTCTACCACTTTAGGATCTGCTTCAACTGCTGCTTGAGCTGCTTTTTGAGAAATCCCAGTTGGAGCACTAGTAAACTGACCTTGCATTTTAGTACAAGCTTTTGCAATCCATTCTGGAGCCCCAATGTAACCGATTCTCCATCCGGTCATAGAAAATCCTTTCGAAACACCATTTACCGTTATTACTTGATCGTATACTTCGCTGAAAGAAGCTAAAGAAGCATGTTTTGAATCGAAATTTATTAATTCGTAAATTTCATCTGAAATAATAAAAAAATTAGGGTAATTCTTAATAACATCTTTTAGACCTTCTAATTCTTTTAAAGAATAAACCGCACCACTTGGGTTACAAGGAGAGCTGAAAATCATTAATTTAGAGTTGTCAGTTATGGCATTTTCTAACTGATCAGGAGTTATTTTAAATTCAGTATCAATACTAGAGGAAACAAATACAGGTTTACCGCCAGCTAGTTTGATTAGCTCAATATAACTTACCCAATAGGGTGTTGGAACAATAACTTCATCGCCCTCATTTACTAAGCTTAAAATAACATTTGCAAGGGATTGTTTTGCTCCAGTAGAAACTACAATTTGGGAAGGGGAATAAGATAAATTGTTATCCCTTTTAAATTTGTTTGAAATTGCTTGTCGCAATTCTAAATAGCCAGGAACTGGTGGATAGTGAGTAAAATTATTTTTTATAGCTTCAATTCCTGCTTCTTTAATGAATTCGGGAGTGTTGAAATCGGGTTCCCCTAAACTAAGGCTTATTACATCAATTCCTTTGTCCTTCATTTCTCTGCTTTTTGCTGACATAGCAATCGTTTGAGATTCAGAGAGAGAATTAATTCGATTTGAGAGATGTTTTTCCATAATCTGTGCAAAGCTACTAATTTGAATAAAATGAATATTGCAATAATTAAAGTTTCCTTTCGTTTGTATGCTATTTTATTATTGATTTGCGTAGATTTTAACGCACAAAACAAATTAGAATGGAAGATATTTGGGATATTTTGAAAATCTCGTTACCTGCAATAGGTGTTATGGTAACTGCTTATTTTGTAATAAAACAGTTGCTTGAAGCTCAATTCAAACGCAATGAACTGGAGCTTAGAAGGGATATTTCTAAATCATTAACCCCAAATAAAATAAATGCCTATGAAAGAATTGTTTTGTTCTTAGAAAGGATTCACCCGGCGGAAATGGTATTACGTGTTCACCAAAAAGGAATGACATCACAAAAATTTCAGGCCGAATTGGTAAAAACAATTAGAGAAGAGTTTCAGCATAATTTAACCCAACAGTTGTACGTTTCAAATACAGCTTGGGGTTATATTCGAAATGCAAAAGAAGAGACAATTAAACTTGTAAATGTTGCAAGTTCAAAAGTTCCACCCGATTCTACGGCAATAGATTTAAGTAATATGATTTTTCAAATAATGAGTAAAATTGATCATCATCCTGTAGATATTGCAAAGAATTATTTGAAGCAAGAATTAAAGAAAACACTGAAGTGAAAGTATTAAGCTCGAAAAACTAAGCTCACTTCTTCAGCAGCAAGAAATGGACTGAGTTCTCCATTTAAAATTTGCTTTTCCTTTAATTCAATCAATTCTTTTATGTGTGGTTTGTTTAAAATTATTTCCTGAAGATGTTGCGAAATACTTTGATGAAACCAATTTTTATTCTGGCTGTTTCTGTTTTGCATTAGATAGCCATTTTTCAACATTTGTATCTGATACTCGAGACAGTTTTCCCAAATTTGTTTAATTCCTATGTTTTCTAAAGAAGAACAAGTTAATGTTTTTACATGCCAATTAGAGGCGTTAGGAGGGAGGTAATGCAGTGCGGATTGGAGTAGTTTTTGGGCAGATTTTGCTTTTATAGTATTATTTCCGTCAGCTTTATTAATGACAACTAAATCAGCCATTTCCATTATCCCTCTTTTTATGCCCTGTAATTCATCTCCGGCGCCGGTAAGCATTAATAAAAGAAAAAAGTCAACCATAGAATGAACTTCTGTTTCAGATTGACCAACACCAACTGTTTCAATTAAAATGATATCAAAGCCCGCAGCTTCACATAATAAGATACTTTCTCTTGTACTTCTTGCAACACCACCCAAAGTTTTGCCAGAAGGAGAAGGACGGATAAATACATTTGGGGTTTTTCCCAATTCTTCCATTCTTGTTTTGTCCCCTAATATACTACCCCCCGTTTGTTGACTGCTGGGATCTATGGCTAAAATTGCTAGTTTTTTATTTTCTTTTATCATTACTTCACCGAAAGATTCGATAAACGTGCTTTTGCCAACTCCGGGAACACCAGTAATGCCAATGCGCAATGATTTGCTCGTTGTAGAATTACAATAAGAAATAAGCTCGTTTGAAATTTTAGTATGGTTAGGGTTGTTACTTTCAACTAAAGTAATTGCCCGCGATAATGCAGAAATATTCCCTTGAGTTAATTGTGTGAATAGCTCAGAGGGATTGAGGTTTAGTTTTTTATTAAAAAGAAATTTATTATTTGTTGCCACAAATCAAAAATAGGGGATTATCGTCGTTTCTGGTCAAATGAAATTAGGGGTGTTTCGCAAGTTCCTTTTACAACATCGTTTATAAGTCCAGAATATGAATTTCCTACAAAAGCTTGATTGCTGACAATCTTTTCTTTTGTAAACTCAATATCCCGAAGTTTTCCCAAATCTTGTAGGTCAATAGCCAAACTACCGGCATTAAACCCTACCCATACTGTAAATAGACTATCTCCTGTTTTATTATTTCCAATATATTCAACAGAATCTACCCTTGCATAGAATTTATTCTCTTCCCACTCGCATGGTTCGTTGTTATTGGAATTACAACTATAAAAAAGAGACAAAAAGATGATTGGAGTAAGGAATTTCATTTCAGGTAATATAAATCAACAATAATTGCATAATTAATCAAACAAACTGAATTGGCTAATAAAAAATGGTAAATGTGTGAGATAGTTTACTAAGTAGCTTGAAAACAAAATTTACATTTGTCAAAAGTTTCGATAAAATTTAAGAGATGGATATAAAAGAACACCATAAATGTGTAATAATAGGATCGGGCCCTGCAGGTTATACTGCGGCTATTTACGCAGCAAGAGCTGATATGAAGCCTATAATGATAACGGGAATGCAGCCAGGCGGTCAATTAATGGATACTACTGAAGTTGATAATTTCCCGGGGTATCCGAATGGGATAACAGGTCCAAAAATGATGGAAGACCTTCAGAATCAGGCAGAACGTTTTGAGACTGATGTTCGCACAGGTTGGGTTACAGAGGTTGACTTTTCTGGACCGATTCATAAAATACAAGTTGGCGGAGCTGAATGGATTTCTGCAGATTCTGTAATAATTTCTACAGGAGCAACTGCAAAATGGTTGGGCTTGGAAAGTGAATTGCGTTTGAGAGACATTGGAGGTGGGGTTTCTGCTTGTGCAGTTTGTGATGGATTCTTTTACCGTGGAAAAGATGTTGTAATTGTTGGTGCAGGCGATACTGCAGCGGAAGAAGCCACCTATTTGGCCAAGCTTTGTAACAAAGTTTATATGATTGTCAGAAAAGATCATTTTCGTGCTTCAAGAGCCATGCAAGCAAGAGTAAACAACACCAAGAATATTGAGGTTTTGTTTGACAGTGAAACTGTTGAAGTACTCGGAAAAGAATTTGTAGAAGGTGCTCTGATAAGAAATAATAAGACTAAAACTGAAACTACTTTAAAGGTGGATGGTTTTTTTGTTGCAATTGGACATAAACCAAATACTGATATTTTTAAAAAGTGGTTAAAGACGGATGATGTTGGTTATTTATTAAATAATCCAGGAACTTCACATACAAATATTGAAGGAGTTTTTGTTTCCGGTGATGCGGCCGATAAGGTTTATCGTCAGGCAATAACAGCTGCTGGTACTGGATGTATAGCGGCATTGGATGCTGAAAGGTATTTAGCGTCAAAAGGAATTCATTAATTTTTTAAAAATGAAAAAAAGAAAAAAGCAGCCCAACGGCTGCTTTTTTTATGTGTATTCATTGATGGATAGAACTATTTTATTGAAAAACAACAAATTAATTAGGTGTTTCGATAAATAATGCTATAATTTGGACGGTTATTACTAATAAATAAATTATTATGAAAAGACTATTATTCTTACTCATTTCAATCAGCATTTCTACGTTAACATTCGGACAGCTTTCTGGGTCATATACTGTAGGTGGAAGTGGAGGATACTTTACTTCTGTGGTGCAAGCAGTAGATTCTTTAAATAGACAAGGAGTAAATGGAGCTGT
>CAWUST010000007.1:0-18313 GCA_963925495.1 uncultured Flavobacteriales bacterium
CTTAATATTTTGCAAATAGGATTCTATTTTCAAATCGTCTGGTCGCTTTCGAGGTTCTTCGTTCCAATTGGAGTATTGATGAGGAATCCAATCCGATAGTTCGTTGACAAAGTATTTGTGATCAACTTCCAAATCGGGTAAAAGGTGCGTACAATTATTCTCTTTGGCCCAAGTAACTGTTTGATCCCACCTGTTTTTTTTATCATAGTCATTGCTGAAATTCCATCCACCTAAAATCAATGGTTTTGGGGGAGGATCTCCTTCTTGGTTTAATTCACTCATCCAAAACCTATCCAGTTTATTGTGGATTTCATGCAAGATTCTTGGTATGGGTGAAATGAATTTCATTTTTTTTAATGCAAGCTAACAAGTCGATATAGGTAACGTTACCTATACCCGCCGTATACCAATCACAAATATATTTAATCTAAAGAGTTCCTAATTGTCTTTATATTATTTGTTGTTACATGTGTGTAAACTTCTGTTGTTTTGGAGCCCTGCGAACATATTAAACGCACCTAATTCGGGAAAAGAAAAATAGTAAAATAGGGTTGTCCTTCCTCCTATAAATCAGTTTACGCCCCTTGCATCTTTTTTGAAGTTTAAAAAAATAGAGCATAAACTTCAGGTTGGTTTCTATATCATCGACATTTTTAATGAGCGACCATACCTTTTTTTGATCCCTGAGATAGTGTCCATTGAAATCCGATATTTATTGGCAAGAAGACAAACTTCATCGAATGTTAAAACGGTTTTGCCATGTACACGACTATACACATTATCAATACTTACATTCAATCTCTCGGCGAGAACATCCTCAAGACTAATTTTGGAGGGAAGTTGCTCTTTTAAATGATTTATTAGTACTTTTTGTTTATATAAATATATGGCCCTAAGTGAAAATCTAATTTAAATAAAATGAGTGTTTAGAGATGCCTTTCTTATAAAGGAATCTTTTTATTAGATTCAGAATCAGGAAATCATCAATTTTCTGAAAACAACTTAAGTCCAGTATTTTTAAGATATTACATTAATGAAATATTAGAAATGAGAATGGAAGATCTTGCAAGCAAGATTCATTAATAACTTTATTTTTGAAAAACAATTATGTCCGCCATTTCAAAAGATACCTACACTTTTATAAATGACCTTAAGAAAAACAACAATCGAGATTGGTTTGCTAAAAACAAAGATCGATACGCAGCAGCACATGAAAATGTTATTGAATTTTCGGATAACTTATTGAGTGAAATAAGTAAAATAGACAACATTGAAACGGTAAATGGTAAAAAAAGTCTTTTCAGAATATACCGTGATGTACGATTTAGCAAAAACAAAGATCCTTACAAAACGTGGTGGGCAGGTGGATTTAAACGTGCCACTTCCAATTTAAGAGGTGGTTATTATTTCCATATTGAAGAAGATAAACTTTTCTCAGCTGGTGGGTTTTGGGGGCCAAATAAAGATGACCTCCTACTCATTCGACAACAAATACAAGCCGATCCTGAGCCATTAAGAAAAATAATTTCTGCTAAATCGTTTAAATCACATTTTGGGAGTTTAGAAGGAGAACAGTTAAAAACTGCTCCAAAAGGTTTTGATAAGGAAGATCCTGCAGTTGATTTACTTCGCTACAAACAACTAATAGTTTCCCAACACTTTGATAATAAATATAATACTTCTGAGGAATTAGCTTCCGAAATTGTGAAAAGCTACAAAGCTATGCGACCATTTTTTGACTACATGAGCGAGAAGTTAACTACAAACTTAAATGGAGAATCCACGATCTAGAAAAATTCAGATCTGACCGATACTATATTAAGTAATCCTATTTTGAGAAAAGATAAAGCTTGATTTTCAAGAATCTCAAATTTCGTCGTCCATTTCGCTAGTAACTACATAATAGCGGGGATCATCAATAGACGATTCAATCAAACTTTCAAACTTCTTATCCGCCCTAAGTAGTAACGTTTTGCACTCAGGACTTAAATGTGTTAGCTTCACTTTTTTACCCAAACTAAGGTATTTATCGGTAAGGTTTCTCACGGCTTCTATTCCCGAATGGTCACTTACTTTTGATTCAATAAAATCAATTTCTACTTTTTCTGGATCTGTTCTAGGATCGAATTTTGAATGGAAATTTTGAACTGAACCGAAAAACAAAGGACCCCAAATTTCATAAATTTTGGTTCCATCTTCTTTTAATCGTTTACGAGCTCTAATCATCGTAGCATTTTTCCAAGCAAATACAATTGCTGAAATAATAACACCGGCAATAACAGCAACAGCTAAATCTTTCCAAACGGTAATTCCAGAAACAATGATGATAACTAAGGCATCGGAAAAAGGTATTTTATTTAAAATACGAAAACTGCTCCAAGCAAATGTGCCAATTACCACCATAAACATTACTCCTACTAAAGCTGCTATTGGAATTTGCTCAATAAGCGGAGCTCCGTATAACACAAAAATAAGTAGGGCTATTGCAGCTGTGGCTCCCGAAAGTCTTCCACGTCCTCCAGAATCTACATTAATAATAGATTGCCCTATCATGGCACAACCTCCCATTCCGCCAAAAAATCCGTTAAGAATATTGGCACCACCTTGTGCGATACATTCTCTATTACCGCTCCCACGAGATTCAGTCATTTCATCTATTAAATTCAAAGTCATTAAAGATTCAATAAGTCCAACTGAGGCTAATAAAAATGCAGTAGAAATGATTAGGTCCCAATTTCCCGCCATTGTATCAAATAAAGTGAAAATTTGAAACTGAAAACTTGGTAACTCGCCGTGTAAACCTTTTCCGCCACCATCTCTAATAAATGATCCAACTGTACTTACATCTACTCCGCCAAATATGGTAATTGCCGCAACGACAATAATTGCTGTTAACGCTGCAGGAATTTTAGTGGTAAGTTTTGGCAATCCCCACATTATTCCCATTGTAAGACCTACTAATCCAACCATGGTCAATAAATCCATTCCTTGCAACCAAGAAGTACTTCCGTCAACTGTTTCTTTAAACAAACCCATTTGCGAAAGAAAAATAACAATGGCTAAACCATTTACAAAGCCCATCATAACTGGATGAGGTATAAGTCTTACAAACTTACCAAGTTTAAAAACACCAGCCGAAATTTGAAAAGCGCCCACTATTAATAGAGTAATAAAAAGCCATTGCAAACCAAGATTTTCTATAGGTTCAGCTAATCCAGCCCCTACTTCATTTCCTTTTTGAATCATATGAACCATAACAACGGCCATTGCGCCTGTTGCGCCAGAAATCATTCCGGGTCGTCCACCAAAAAGTGCGGTTACTATACCCATCATAAAAGCACCGTATAACCCAACGAGTGGGTCAATACCTGCTACAAAAGAAAATGCAACTGCTTCGGGCACTAAAGCAAGTGCAACAGTTAGCCCAGAAAGTATGTCGTTCTTGGGATTGAGAGTAAAATTTCGGATATATGACTTCAAAGTTAAGGACGTTTTTTGCGGGCGCAAAAGTACTATTGTTTTGCAGCTGATTCGGATAGAATTTATCTAAATCACAATTTTAATTCCGCCACCCCTATCTCTATAAAATTGAATAAAATCGATTCCTTTTCCATAAGAATTTCGGTCGCGAATAAAAGACTTAACTTATTATGATTATTACCAATTAACGAACTCCAACTTCTGAATACCAGGACATAATAAGCGTTCCAATTCTATTATTCTTATACCTTTTTTGTATTGAAATAAAATCGTTAGCTATTTACTTATAGAAAGTTACCTCATATAGATCCAAAAATGATTTTAATTACTCTCATGATGCCAACTATAATGAAGTTGCCAAGTCAATTTTATCCCTGAGAACAAATAAAGCTTTTGCTTCCAAACCAAAACTTGCCCTCCACAATTGTGAGCTCATCAAATTATACTTATAAAAATCATTAAGTAAAATAAACCCTTCTGCGTTCAATTCTATTTTTAAGATCAAATTGAATCAAACTAAATTTGGTGACCACCATAATTCTCCCATTTAATTCCTGTTTTAGAAAATTTAAAAACTAGTACATCGCGGTTTACCGGAAATGAATTTAAGTCAATCTATGATCTAGTTTGAGTAAAGTTTACTTTTTTACTCGAATCATTTTGAGCATTGGATTGAATACAAATAAGCCATACAAAAGAGCTTTTTAGTATAAAAAAAAGAAGTCAATTCATTATTTCAAATATAGGCCGACACATCTTTCAACTTAGTCTTCTATAAAGTAAACAGAATCTTATTTTTGACGCAACGATGGCAAAAAAGCAAATTTCTCTATTTCAAGCATTTCTACCAATCTTAGTATTAATTCCGCTACTATTTATTAATGTAAGGGTATTTGGAGATAATGCTTTGGGAGGAGCGAATCAATTCGCTTTGCTAACGGCTGCAGCAGTGGGTATTGTAATTGGATTGATTTTGAAAATTCCTTACATCAGAATTTTTGAAAAGATTAGTTCAAGTATTTCAAATACCACTTCTGCAATTTTAATATTGCTTCTTATTGGTTCTTTATCTGGCACCTGGCTTATTAGTGGAATTATTCCTACTCTTATTGTTTATGGCCTGCAAATTCTTTCGCCAAGTATATTTTTAGTAGCCACTACAATAATATGTGCTGTTATTTCAGTGGCTTCAGGGAGTTCCTGGAGTACCATCGCCACTGTCGGAATTGCCTTGTTGGGGGTGGGGAATGCACTTGGTTTTTCAGAAGCAGTTACTGCTGGAGCAATTATAAGCGGTGCCTATTTCGGAGATAAAATGAGTCCGCTCAGCGATACTACTAATTTGGCCGCAGCCATGGCTAAAACCGATTTATTTACTCATATCCGATACATGGCAATCACTACTGTTCCTTCGTTTGGGCTAAATATTCTTATTTTTTTAGGCATTGGTTTACATTACGAAAACACACAATCTGAAGTTCAAATTTCAAATTTAATTACCACCATTGAATCTTCATTTAACACAACTCCATTTTTATTTTTAGTGCCTGCAGTGGTGATTTTTCTGATTATTAAAAAGGTAAAACCACTTCCCGTATTGTTTATTGGGTCAATATTAGGAGGATTATTTGCCATTGTATTTCAACCGCAAATTATTGAACAATTAGCACCCGATACTACTTCCTATTTTGAGGCTAGTTATATTGCTGTTGTACATGCACTTACTTCGGATACAAATATTGAAACTGGAAATGCGGCCATTACCGATTTACTATCTAGCGGAGGTATGAGTGGTATGATGGGCACAGTTTGGCTCATCTTATGTGCAATGACATTTGGGGGCGTATTGGAAGCTATAGGATCATTAGAGAAAATTTCTAAAATGCTTCTCAAGGGAATAACAAGCTACGGAGGCTTAGTTGGTAGAACAGTAATTTCTTGTTTGTTTGTGAATGTGACTGCATCCGATCAATATTTAGCTATTGTGGTTCCTGGAAAAATGTTTGAAGAAGAATACAAAAAAAGGAATTTAGCTCCCGAAAATTTAAGTCGAACATTGGAGGATTCAGGAACTGTTACATCCGTATTAATTCCTTGGAATACATGCGGTGCGGCACAAAGCTCGGTTTTAGGTGTTGCAACTCTAGTGTATTTACCTTTTTGCTTTTTTAATTACATCAGTCCTATTATGACAGTATTGTTTGCTTATTTGAACATAAAAATCAAGAAACGATAGAACTATATTCTACTAACCAATTTTCAATGAGTAACTACTAGGCTTTAGTTTTTTGTTCAGCTAGGTATTCAAAGAGTGACTTATTTTCATCCAATGAATTTGTCACCTTTTGAATGTGTACGAAAAATCCTAATTTAGCCACACTCAAAATATTCTATGAAACACCTATCCTTACTTTCGATTCTCCTACTTGTTTACTCCTTATCCTACTCTCAATCAGACAGTACCAAAAAAGAAACAAAAGGTGAGTTTGACTATACCTTTTATATAGATTCTTACTACAGTTTCGATTTCAATGAACCAAACAACCATAACCGTCCAGATTTTCTATTGCAGTATAACCGCCACCGACAAGTAGGAATAAACTACGCTATGGCTGAAGTTAATTACACTAAAGATAAACTAAGCACAAATCTGGGACTTAGCTTAGGCGGGTTTGCTCAAGTGAATATGGCCAACGAAAGAGATTTATTTCGTATGCTTTATCGAGCCAATATTGGTTATGAAATTCTTAAAGATTTGGAGCTTACCATTGGAATTTTTGGCTCACACATGGGGTTTGAATCTACTTTGAGTTACGACAACCTATTGGTTAGCCATTCTCTAACTACCGAATGGACAGCCTATTACTTGGCCGGATTGAAGTTAGAATACACTTTATCGGACAAGTGGTTTGTAGGAGCAACTCTTGCAAATGGCAATCAAAAAATTACTGAAGTAGAAGGCAATACAAATAAACTGTTAGGACTTCAACTCACTTATACTCCCACAAAAAAAGTGACTGTAAATTATAGTAACCTATATTATAACGATGAGCCTGATTCATCCGCAATATTTATTTTTTACAACAACCTATACTCTACTTTCGAATTAGGAAAAAAACTGGACATGGTTTTAGGTTTTGATTTCGCATTTAGCGACAATAAAGTCACCAACAAACAAGATATGTTATATGCTATAAGCGTTTTGGCCAAATATAAACTCACCGATAAATTTGCTGTTGCAGGTCGTTACGAATACTACAACGATGAACGGAAAATGTATATAAAAACAGATGTCCTAAATCCATTTGTTACTAGTAGCTATTCTTTAGCATTGGATTATTCACCCATAAAACAGGTGAAATTCAGAGTTGAAAGTAGGTTGTTCTCCGCAGAAAAACCCGTTTACAGAGATGATTCTGATTTCAACCCAAATACATCAACGACTATTAAGTACACTACCCAAAATGCAAATATTTTAGTTTCAGTTCAAGCAAAATTCTAGTTTGATTTTTTTTATTCTCATAGCTTCTGTTTTAGTTGTTGCATTCGTAACTACTCTGCTTTTCCTTTATTCGCGTCAGGAAAAAATGATTTTTTTAGGCGAAAAATTAGACAAAAATCATGTCTTTAATTTCCCAGGAGAGTACGAAGAACGGTTTTACCATATTGAAGACGGAATTGATCTTCATGGTTTACTTTTTAGAGTAAAAGAACCTAAGGGTATTGTATTTTATTTTCATGGACACATGGGCAGCATATCTTCTTGGGGACAATGGGCCAGTATTTTTCAAGACCATGGTTGGGATGTTTTTATGTGGGACTATCGCGGTTATGGTAAAAGTTCAGGTGCAATAACAGCTGAACATTCTTTGCATGATGATGCCAAGTTTTTGTACGAAAGAATCTGTCATGAATACCGAGATAAACGTTGCATTTTTTATGGTCGTTCTTTGGGAACTGGTATTGCTTCACAACTAGCACTAGAAAACATTCCTGAAAAATTGATTTTAAGTACACCTTATTACAACTTTGAAGATGTTGTAAGCCACCAACATCCTCTTCTACCGGTTTCTATGTTATTAAAATATAAATTTAGAAACGATTTACATCTTAAAAAAGTAGAATGTCCTGTCTTTCTATTTCATGGTACAGAAGATGATTTTGTACCTTATGAATCTAGCGTAAAACTGAAAAAAATTGGAAAAAACATTGACCTAACCACCATAACTGGCGCAAGTCATAGTGACTTTGCGAGTTTTCCAGAATTTAAGTCAAAAATGAAAGATCTATTGGAATAAGAGCAATGAATGGCCAAGCCACTACACCTTAACCAATGCAATTATAATTCTGAAAATGGAGAAATAAGGAGCTGATATCATGAAATACCACGAAGGAGATAATCCGTTTTTTGTTTTAATTGACAATTACGAAGAGCTGGTTCCTCCCAAGTTAGAGAAAAGGTTAAACAACATCAATGAAGAGGTATTAACGATAGTTCACGAAAACTTCCGTTCCAAGGGAATTGGAGAAGCTTTGGTAAATAAAGCCAAGGAGTATTTAGATTTCAGAATTGTGATATCATGGAACTTCAAGTATCCTCAAAAAAACCTAGCTGGAAAAAGGTTTTGGGAAAGAATGGGTTTTGAAACGGAAATTATTCACATGATTAGTGTTTTGGAGTAGGAAGGAATTAGGAGAATATTGAAAACTTTCAATCGCAATAATTATTTTTAGAGAAATAAAAACCTTGCTTTTCTTTTTTTAGGGTTACCCCTTTAATCTCATACGCTAATTCAGTACTTCTTTATGAGTTCCTTTTAAGAATTTCAATCTTCCAATATCTCCCCAATATTCGGTTTAAAATACAAATCACTTTTCATGACTTTTCCGTCTTCCCTATAAATTGGATTTCCGTCTTTATCCAACTTACTCATGTTGCTTCTCTGAATTTCAGAAAAAACTTCTTCTATTTTATGTTGCATACCATGCGTAATTATTGTTCCACACAAAATATAAAGCATATCTCCTAAAGCATCGGCAACTTCTACCAAATCCCCACTTTTTGCAGCTTCTAAATATTCGTCGTTTTCTTCTGCCATTAACTTGTGTCTCAAATCAATAAGCCTATCTTCTACTTCCACAGTAGGAACATCTGTACTATGAATTTTAAACGAATCGTGGAAGGTTTGAACGTAATCAATTGCCTCTTGTAAAGATAATTTACTCATTTCTTAATTTTTTTTAACAGCTTCAAGTTCCGAAAGTAGTTGGTTTTGCAGCACTTTCGAGCCGTTATGGCTTAACTTTAATTAACAGCTAAAATGAACGCAAAGGCACTGTAATAGGGACTTTTGCATATTGAAATAAAGCACTGTTCAAAATTTTTTAAAGAATGGAAGAAATACAAGTGAGTACAAATACTGGTTCGGCCGACATAAGAGCTCTGAACGAGAAAATTCAAAAAGAAAGTTCCTTCGTGGACCTTCTTAAAATGGAAATGGGTAAAGTAATTGTTGGTCAACCACATATGGTGGAAAGCCTACTAATTGGATTACTTTCTGATGGACATGTTTTATTGGAAGGTGTTCCCGGTTTGGCGAAAACCCTTGCTATTACAACTTTAGCTAAATGTGTTGATGCTAGCTTTAGTCGTATTCAATTTACCCCAGATTTATTGCCCGCCGATTTATTGGGCACTCAAATTTATAGCCAGAAAAAAGAAGAGTTTAGCATAAAAAAAGGCCCTTTGTTTGCCAATTTTGTATTAGCTGATGAAATTAACCGTGCCCCTGCAAAAGTTCAATCGGCGTTATTAGAAGCCATGCAAGAAAGACAGGTTACTATTGGTGATACTACTTTTGAATTACCAAAACCATTTTTAGTTTTAGCAACTCAAAACCCCATTGAACAAGAAGGGACATATCCTTTACCAGAAGCGCAGGTCGATAGATTTATGCTTAAAGTAGTTTTGGATTATCCTAATAAAGAAGAAGAACGAGCTATCATTCGTTCCAACATATCATTGAAAGGGTTTGAAAAAACAAATCAAATTCTAACTCCGGATGATATTGAACGCGCCAAAAACGTGGTAAAGGAAGTTTACATGGACGAAAAAATCGAACAATATATTGTAGATATTGTTTTCGCCACACGATATCCTCAAGATTTTGGAATGGAGAAATTCGCAGACTTAATTGATTTTGGAGGCTCGCCAAGAGCAAGTATCAACTTGGCTAAAGCCGCTAAAGCTTATGCTTTTATTAAACGTAGAGGTTATGTTATTCCAGAAGATGTTCGTGCCATTTGTAAAGACGTACTGCGCCATAGAATTGGTTTAAGCTACGAAGCAGAAGCTGAAAACATTTCTTCAGAAGACGTTATTACTGAAATTTTGAATAAAGTAGAAATTCCATAAAGGATACACTTTGGAAACTAGCGATTTACTAAAAAAGGTTCGGAAAATCGAAATTAAAACTCGAGGGTTGAGTAGTCAGCTTTTTGCGGGAGAGTATCACTCTGCCTTCAAAGGATCTGGTATGGCCTTTAGTGAAGTACGTAATTATACTCCGGGAGATGAAATTCGGAAAATTGACTGGAACGTAACCGCTCGGTTCAGCTCTCCTTTTATTAAAGTATTTGAAGAAGAACGGGAAATGACCGTAATTCTACTTGTGGATGTCAGTAAATCCGAATCGTTTGGAACCAAACAACAATTAAAAAGAGAAGTAATTACAGAAATCTGTGCCGTTCTTTCCTTTTCTGCTATTCAAAATAATGATAAAATAGGGCTCATCTTCTTTAGTGACCAAGTAGAAAAGTTTATTCCCCCGAAAAAAGGAAAAGGACATATTCTAAGAATTATCAGAGAGCTCCTAACGTTTGAAGCTGAAGGGAAAGGAACTAATATAGAAGTGGCGCTGAAATTTATGACCAATGCAATTAAGAAAAAAAGTACTGCTTTTCTTCTATCCGATTTTATTGATGAAGGTGACTTTAAACATGCTTTAAAAATTGCCAACAAAAAACATGATTTAGTAGCTCTTAAAATTTATGATCAAAGGGAACGTGAACTACCAAATATTGGTCTAGTTCCGTTGCGCGATGCTGAATCCGGGAAAATTAGAATGATAGACACTTCTAATAAATCGGTAAGGGAAAATTTTGCAAAAAAATCAGTGGATTTTCATAGTGAAATTGAAGATGCATTTAAAAAATCTGGTATCGACTTTACCAATATTGCATCTGGTGAATCGTACATAAAACCATTAATGAATTTGTTTAAAAAACGAGAAAGTAGAAGGTAGATGAAAAGGCAAATTATCCTTCTTTTTATTTTGTTCTTGGCACTGGATTCAGTTGCTCAAATACAACGCGGACTTATTTTAAGTGTTGACACACAGATTATCCTTATTGGTGAGCAAATCAATATGACGTTAGAATTGAGGAGCGCAAGTTCTGACGAAATTACTTTTCCGAATTTGGGTGACACTTTAGTAAAAAACATGGAGATTGTATCACGGAAACTTCCAGATACTCTGTATCATAATACTAATAAAAACCAAAGAACTATTCGACAAAGTTTAGTACTTACCTCATTTGACACAGGAATTTATACGATAAAACCTTTATGTGCAACTATTAATGGAGACAGCGCATTTTCCCAATCCTTTAGAATCGGTGTCTTCACCTATCCTATTGATTCAACCGATGCCATTGTTGATATTAAAGGAAATATATCGGAACCATTAACTTTTATGGATTACGTTGATGCTTATTGGCACTACGTTGCAGGTATTTTGGCCTTTTTGTTGTTTGTATTTGTTATTTGGTACTTATTTGTAACACGAAAAAAGAAACCAGTTGAAGATATAGTTATAGAACCAGGTATTCCTGCCCATTTATTGGCTTTGCAACGACTCATTAATTTGGAAGACAAAAAACTTTGGCAAGGTGGAAAGTTTAAAGAATATCATGTAAGACTGAGCGAAATTGTAAGAGAGTATCTTGAAAACCGTTATGAGATTCTTGCCATGGAACAAACTACCGAGGAGATTTTAGACGATTTAAAACCAATACGTTTAGACCAAAATGTTAGAGCCAATTTAAAGGATTTATTACAACTCATGGATTTGGTGAAATTTGCTAAAATGCAGCCAACCGATTCAGAGAACCTTGCTGTAATAGCTTGGAGTAAAAATCTGATTGAAAAAACCAAAGAAAAAATAACAGAAAATGCAAAGGAGGATTCCGAATGATAGAAGGAATTGAATTTGCTAATCCGGAATGGATTTGGGCCTTGGTGCTTTTACCTGCTATTGCAGCTTGGTATTTTTATCGATATTATGTTGGAAGAGCCAGTATTAGTATGAGTACCTTGATTGGTTTTCAAGGAATATCTACTTCTTTCAAAGAGGTTGCTTACAATGGTTTAATTGTATTGAAAATTGCGGCTATAGCACTAATTATTGTTGCTTTGGCACGCCCACAGTCCTCGTCCAGCTGGACAAATGAAACCGTGGAAGGTATTGACATTGTTATAGCACTCGATATTTCGGGAAGTATGATGGCTCAAGATTTTAAACCAAATCGTTTGGAAGCAAGTAAGGAAGTGGCTTTGGAATTTATAAGCACACGACCAAATGATAGAGTTGGTTTAGTTGTTTATGCTGGTGAAAGTTTTACTCAATGCCCTTTAACTACCGACCACTCAGTTCTCAAAAACCTGTTTAAAGACATTAAATTTGGAATGATAAAAGATGGAACTGCAGTAGGAATGGGACTGGCAACGGCCGTAAATAGACTGAAGGATTCCAAGGCTATAAGTAAAGTTATTGTTCTTTTAACTGATGGCTCCAACAATGCAGGAACCATTTCTCCTTTAACCGCGGCTGAAATTGCTAAAACATTTAATATTCGAGTTTACTCCATTGGTGTTGGAAAAAACGGAATGGCTCCTTACCCAGTGCAAGGACCTTTTGGAATTCAATACCAGAACATGGAAGTGAAAATTGATGAAACTACTTTAAAAGAAATTTCAAATAAAACTGGCGGATTGTATTATCGAGCGACGGATAAAACAAAACTCGCAGAAATTTATACTGAAATTGACAAACTGGAAAAATCAAAAATTGAATCCACTGAATTTAAAAATAAATCGGAGGAGTTTTTTCCATTATTAATGATTGCTGTCCTCCTTTTAGGCTTAGAATATTTACTAAGAAGTACTTACTTTAAATCTTTGGTGTAATGTATAAATTTGAAAACCCGGATATATTGTATGCCTTGTTTGCACTTCCCGTGTTTTTTCTGGGGTTTGTTTTGTACCAAAATTGGAGAAAAAGAAAACTTAAAGAATTTTTAGATGTAAACCTGACCAATGCAATAATTCCTTTATTTCCGAAACACAAATTACTTTTAAAATACATTCTCTTTTCATTGGCTTTTGCTTGTCTAATAATTTCCCTCGCAAACCCTCAAATAGGATCTAAGTTACAAGAAGTAAAAAGAGAGGGTGTTGATATAATTGTCGCTTTGGACCTGTCTAATTCTATGCTTGCTGAGGATTTTTCACCAAATAGACTGGAAAAATCAAAAAGATCAATTTCCAAACTTGTAGATAGATTGCACGCAGACAGAATTGGAATAGTAGTATTTGCTGGTGAAGCTTATGTTCAATTACCTCTTACATCAGATTATGCAGCAGCTAAACTTTTTTTACGAAGTGTTAGTACTGATATTATGCCTACACAAGGTACGGCTATCGGAGAAGCTATTGGACTTTCGGCTAAATCTTTTGATGAACAAAGTAAAGCTGGAAAAGCAATTATTATTATTACAGACGGTGAAAATCATGAAGGAGACGCAACTGCCGCCGCCTCAGCAGCCGCCGAAAAAAACATTAAAGTGTTTACTGTCGGAATGGGTTCTAGCAAAGGAGTTCCAATTCCCGTTTATAGGGGTGGACAGCGTGTCGATTACAGAAAAGATAGAGATGGAAATAGTATTGTAACACGTCTTAACGAAGATATGCTAAAAGAAATTGCAGCTGCAGGTTCGGGTAAGTACATTCGCGCTTCGAACGCAGGCACTGGCCTTGACATTATAATGGACGAACTCGATAGCATGGAAAAGGCGGAATATGGCACCAAAATGTTTAGTGATTATGAAGACAGATTTCAATACCCACTTGCATTAGGTCTTTTACTATTGATTATCGAGTTTTTTATTTCTGAAAAAAGAAACAGGTGGTTGATGGATATGAATTTATTTGAAGCCAAAAGCAAAATATGACATACAAATATTTCCATATTGTTTTTTATGTGTTTGTTCTGCAATCTCCTTTGTGGGCTCAAAATGCTAAATTCGATTTAGAGAATGGAAATTCGGCCTATAAAAATGAAAACTACGCAGAAGCTGAGATCAATTTCAGAAAAGCAATGGAAAAGGGAGAATACCAAAAAGAAGCTCGCTTTAATTTAGGGAATACCATGCTCCGTAGTGAAAAATTGAAAGAAGCCATTGCTGAGTACAAGCGCATTGCAAATGATAGTCCTGATAAAATGCTACGGTCTGATGCATTTCATAACATGGGAAATGCTTACATGATGAATAAAAAGTTGGATGAGGCTATTGAAGCTTATAAAAACGCATTACGATTAGACCCAAAAGACAATGATACTCGATATAACTTGGCAGTAGCACAGAAAATTAAAAATCAAAAACAACAAGAGAAAAAAGAAAACAAAGACCAAAACAAAGACCAAAACAAAGACGATAAAAACCAAGATAAAAAAGACGAAAAAGAAGGAGACAAAGAAGGAGACAAAAAGGGTGACGAAAAAAAAGACGAAAAAGACGAGGAAAAGAAAAAAGAAGATGATAAAGACGGGGACAAAAAAGACGAAGAAAAAAAGGAGCAAGAAGCCCAAGCTCAACCAGTGAAAATTAGTAAAGAAGATGCCGAACGTTTGCTTCAAATGATGGAAGATGAAGAGCGTGATGTTCAAGATAAACTAAATAAGAAAAAAGCAAAAAAGAAATCTTCTACTATTGAAAAGGATTGGTAATGAGATGGATTAGCATAAAATATAGTCTATTGGTATTCACCTTATTTTGGGGGTTACTATCCATTGCGCAATCGTTTACCGCATCAGTAAATTTGAATACAGTTACAGTCGGGCAACAGTTTAAACTTACTTATACTTTAACTGGAAATGGAAGTAACTTTAGACATGCCGGATTTCCGGATTTTAAAGTTTTAGCAGGACCTCAACAACAACAATCGCATCAAAACGTAAATGGAAAAGTAACATCTTCATTTTCCATAACCTATATACTATCAGCTAATCGAGAAGGCACATTCAATCTTCCAAAAATGATCTGTACGGTCAACGGAAAGGATTTGGCCACAAATTCTATTAGCATCCAAGTACTAAACTCAAGTGAATCGAAAAAACAAGAAGCAAATCAACGCGAAAAAGATATTTTCTTAAAACTATATGTAAGCAAAAGAAAATTATATCAAGGTGAGCAACTTGTGGCAACATATAAAATGTATACCCGCTTGGATATCGCTAATATATCTCCAGATAAGTTGCCCTCGTTCACCGGTTTTTTTAGCCAAGAATTTAATGAAGATAAGTATTTCGATTTTCAAATTGAAAACCTCAATGGAGTAAGGTACCATTCTTCAATTATTAAACAATCCATACTTTCTCCTCAACGTTCGGGAGACTTAATAGTAGATCCTTACACCATGGATATTATGGTACAAATTGCTGAAAACAGACAACCGAGAACCATTCAGGAGCAAATGTTCGGAACTTTTAAGAATGTAAAAATGAAACTTAAGAGCAATGCGGTCAATTTGAAAGTGAAGCCACTCCCCTCTCTCGGAAAGACCGCATCATTTCAAGGAGCTGTTGGTTCTTATAAAATTAGTTCAAGTATTGACAAGCAACAAGTAGAAACTAACAAGGCCATCAATTTGAAAATTTCGATTACAGGAAACGGAAATTTAAAATTAATTAGAAACCCAAATATTGATTTCCCTCCTGATTTTGAGGTTTATGATCCAAAGGAAAGTGCAAAAATAAGTACTACGGTAAATGGGATTTCTGGAAGCAAATCTTTCGAATATTTAATTATTCCACGGCATGCTGGAGATTTTGTAATTCCAGCAGTTGAGTTTAGTTTTTTCGATGCAACTACTGGGAAATATAAAAACTTAATTACTACTGAATATGTTATTAAAGTAGGGAAAGGCTCTGATGATGATGTTAATGGACCTACAATAGTACGTTCGGTGCGTAAAAAAGATGTAGCCCTCTTGGGGAAAGACATTCGTTATCTGAAAATAGGTGACGCCAAAATAAAAGAAGTAGGAAGTGTTTGTTTTGGATCTAAAATATTTTGGTTCATTATTATCGTTCCCTTGCTTTTGTTTGCTGGCTTATTAGTAATTCGAAAACGACTAAAAGAAATGCAATCTGATGTTGTTGGAATGAAAAGAAAAAAAGCTAATAAATTAGCTTCGAAACATTTAGCAATAGCAAAAATACACTTAGAGAAAGGTTCCAAAAACGAATTTCACGAAGAAATATTCCGCTCTTTGCATTCCTATATGGGTAATAAATTAAACATATCCGTTTCTGAGCTAAACAAAGAAACCATTACCGCTAAATTAAAAGAAAACAAAATTGAAGAGGATTTGATACTCTCGTTTACTTCTATATTGGGTGAATGTGAAATGGCTCGATACGCACCTAACGCTGTAATGAATGAACAAGAATTATTTCAAAAAGGTTGTGACGTTATAAATAAAATTGAGGAGGAACTGAAATGAGAAAGACTATTATGTTAGCCTTATTTTTGAGTTTAATTAGTTTCTCTTTTGCTAATAACAGTGAATTTTATAATTCATTAATCGACAAAGGAAACCTTGCATATGACGAAGGAAAATACGATAGTTCCATCACTTTTTATAGTCAGGTAGTAAATGCTGATTTCCAATCTGCCACTTTATTTTATAACCTTGGAAACGCCTATTATAAAAATCAAGAATTAGCTCCTGCCATATTCTATTACGAAAGAGCACTTAAACTTACTCCTTCTGACCCGGATATCAAGTTTAATATAAATATGGCCAATCAATTAATAACGGACAAAATTCAAGAAAAGCCGGTGGCTATTCTTACTCAAGCTTATCAATGGGTTTCAACTATTTTTACGTTGGATCAATGGTGTATGGCTACTATTATATTCCTTATAATGGGACTTGTTTTTATGTCTGTTTACCTTCTAACTCAAAATGTAGGAATCAAAAGATTGTCCTTTTTTGGTGCAATAGGATTGTTTGCATTGCACATTTCAGCAGGTATAATAGGGCAAATGGTGAAAAATAGCCTTAACACAAAAAATAATGCAATTGTATTTACCGGAACTTTAACAGTGAAATCTGAGCCTAAAATAAACTCTTCAGCATTGTTTGTAATCCATGAAGGTACAAAAGTGACAGTGATCCAAGATGGAGAAACGTGGTTGCGAATTGCATTACCCGATGGAAATGAAGGTTGGGCAAAAGCAGAAGATTTAAAAACCTATTAAAGTAACTCAGTACATTTTTTACATTGCCAACTTTTGTTTACTTTACCAACTTGAAAAAAATCTGGTTTTACCAACCTTGAAAACAGAAGAGATTAATTATGATGAGTGAAATAAAAAGCATTAAAATAGAAAAAACTAAGAATTCAAAACTTAAAGAGCTTGAAGAGGGTGATTTGAAATTTGGTAGAACGTTTACCGATCACATGCTAATTTGTGATTTTGAAAATGGTGAATGGAAAGACCCAGAAATTATTCCTTACCAAAAAATTTCTTTAGATCCTTCAACTTCATTTATCCATTATGGTCAATCCATTTTTGAAGGACTGAAGGCACATCGTGGACAAAATGGAGAAATACTATTGTTCAGACCGATGGCAAATTTTGCACGTTTGAATAAATCAGCGGAGAGAATGAGTATGGCTCAATTACCAGAGTGGACTTTTACCGAAGGCTTGAAAGAAATAATAAATTTAGATAAATCGTGGATCCCTACGGGTGAAGAAAGTGCACTTTACATTAGGCCTTTTATGTTTGGTACTGAAGCATTTTTGGGTGTAAAAGCTAGTACCTCTTATCGTTTTATGATTATCCTTTCCCCTGTAGGAGCTTATTACAGCAAACCTGTAAAAGTTAAAATTGAAAAACATTTTTCTCGTGCTATGCCAGGTGGAGTTGGCTCTGCAAAAACTTCTGGAAATTATGCGGCTTCCATTTATCCTGCAAAAAAAGGGATGGAAGAAGGATACGATCAATTAATATGGACGGATGCTAAGGATCATAACCGAATTGAAGAATCTGGTACTATGAACATTATGTTTGTTTTGGACAGTAAACTTATTACTCCAAAACTAAGCTCTTCCATCTTGCCTGGAATTACCAGAGATTCTATTTTAACCATTGCAAACGATTGGGGATTGGAAGTAGAAGAAAGAGATATTTATGTAGACGAAATTGTTAAAGGCATTGAAAGTAAGTCGTTAACAGAAGCTTTTGGTGTGGGTACAGCTGCAACGATTGCCCACATTGCTGCAATAGGTCACGATGGAATTGATTATTATTTACCCGCCGTTGAAACCAGAGAAATCTCTAATAAACTGGGTAAATATCTAAATGATTACAAAAGAGGAAGAATTGAAGATGTCCACAATTGGTTAATGGAGGTTTAAAATTGGGCACTCCTGAATAAGTATAGAAATAGAAAAGCCCTTGATACTTGATAGAAACCAAG
>CAWUST010000008.1:0-24393 GCA_963925495.1 uncultured Flavobacteriales bacterium
ACTACAGCAGATATGAATATTAATGGTTTAACGCTAGGTAGAGGAGCGGGAGCTGTTCCTAGCAACACAGCTTCAGGATATCAAGCCCTATTTAAAAACACCACAGGAAAATATAACGTAGCCTCAGGATATAAAGCTCTATATAATAACACCGAAGGGGAACAGAACACAGCCTCAGGGTATACAGCCCTATTTAAAAACACCAAAGGAAATTATAATACAGCCTCAGGATTAAATGCCCTATATCAAAACACCACGGGGAATAATAACACAGCCTTAGGACATTCAGCCCTAGCCTCTAACACCAAAGGAAGTAATAACACAGCAATTGGGTTTAACGCGCGTATTTCAATGAATAACTTTAACAATATCACAGTTATAGGTAGCGGTGCAATAGCAACTGCTGCTGGGCAAGTGCGGTTAGGTAATAACGTTGTTACTGCTATTGGTGGTAACCAAAACTGGTCGAATTTTTCTGACGGACGTTTTAAGAAAAATGTAGAAGAAAAAGTAATTGGTTTGGATTTTATTATGGCACTGCGCCCCGTTACATACAATCTTGATTTGAATGCTCTTGCCAATTTCCAAGAAACACCAGATAGCCTGCGTTCAGAGGAAGAAGAACACAAACGAGAACAGGAAGTAGAAACAGGATTTATAGCTCAAGAAGTAGAATTAGCAGCCAAAAAATTAGGATATGATTTTAATGGTGTTTATGCTCCTCAAAATGAAAAAGATAACTACTCTTTGCGCTATGCAACATTTGTTGTTCCATTGGTGAAAGCAATGCAAGAACAACAAGAACTGATAATAAAACTACAAGAAAGAATATCAGTTTTAGAAAAAAAATAACTCTGTTATATTTTATAGAAAATTATCTACATTCAACATTTTATGAAAAAAACGTTATTCGCCATATTGCTTTTATTTGTTGCACAGGGTGTGTATTCGCAAAAGAACTTCACGGCTGCTGGAGGAGAAGCAACAGGTAATGCAACAATTAGTTATTCGTTAGGGCAAGTGCATTATGTGGCTATTGCAGGTAGCAATATTTCCTTAAGCCAGGGTGTGCAACAACCCAATGAGATCGATCCTATTAAATCTGAATCTTGGAAAATACCTACTGGTTTCATACCAAATCCGGGAGGTAGTTCAGGAGGGACATACGATCCTAAAACTTTGGAAAACTCTATATTTTTTCCAATAGTGGAAGGAGTTACAGCTTATCAGCTACTTATCTTTAATCGTTGGGGAGAAATTGTTTTTACGTCAAAAGAACTACTAAAAGGATGGGATGGTTATTACCGCGATTCAGAAAAGATGTGTGCCCAAGATGTTTATATATGGAAAGTAACGGGTAAATATGCTACTGGAAAAACCTTCTATAAAACGGGGTCAATTACATTGCTGAAATAATGAAATTTAGCTTAAAAATATCGATTATTTTGGTCTTTTTCTCAGGTGGAAAAATTGTTGCGCAAGATGGCCAATTATCACAGTTTTATGCAGCGCCTTTAATTATTAATCCAGCGCTAACTGGCAACACGATTCAAGATAGATTTAGTTTAAATTATAGAAACCAATGGCCTGCAATTTCTAACTCCAAACCCTTTACCACATATGCTTGTTCTTATGAGCATAATTTTAGCGATTACAACAGTTCTGTTGGAGCCTTAGTTTATCACGATAGAGCTGGTCCTGCTGGACTAAGAACTACGAATGTACTTTTTAGTTATGCTTATCGAGTTAAGGTCACTCGACGATTTTCTTTTAAACCCTCTTTACAATTTGGAATAACCAATCGTCATCTTGATTTTGACGAATTAGTATTTAATGATCAACTACAGACAAGTTCAGCAACATCATCGGCAGATCTTGTATATAGGTCAAGATCAAGATACAGTATGGATGTAAATGCGGGTGTAATCGGTTATTCTGAAAACTATTGGTTTGGTGTTTCACTTCATCATATGAACCGGCCCGATATTTCATTAGTTGGAAATGGAGCTAGGATTGAGCCAAAATTTGGTGCACAAGGAGGTTGGAAAATTCCAATAGAAAAAGACATTAAGCATCGAACAGTTTCACAAGTAATGATAGCAGTCAATTACAAACACCAATCAACTAGAGATCAGATGGATATAGGTGTCTATTACAATTATTTGCCAATCTATCTGGGTCTTTGGTTCCGAGGTATTCCGTTGAAAAAAGCGGATCCAGTATTGACAAATAATGATGCAGTAATTCTGGTTTTGGGTTATAAAAAGAATGGGTTTTCAATTGGATATTCCTATGATGTTACTATTTCAAAACTTACCTCATCAAATTCTGGTGGCGCCCATGAATTAAGTACATCGCTGGAGTTGGTTTCTCGAAAAAATTTGAATAAACGAAGAAAACGAAGTCGTTTTATGATTCCTTGCCCAAGGTTTTAAGAACAATTCGAGTACGGGCTTTTTCTGCATCAGCGTTTGATGTTTGCATTAATGTATTTCCCGAAGTATTCTATCTTTAAACTAATCCTTAAGCTGGCCATTTCAATTATGGACTCAAACACTAAAAACCTATCATGACAAATTCTATTCTCGGCTTTTTTAGTCCTTGGATTATATACCTGGGAATTACTCTTCTTCACATTCTTATTCCAACAAAAAAAATTGATGGATATGTGACTCATGAAACCACAGGTAAATTACTTCAGTATCGAATAAACGGAAAATGGATAGGGCTTATTTCTGGCCTTATTTGGTATTTGTTGGGAAAATTCAATATCGTTTCCTATAAATGGCTTTTTGATATTCGTTGGGAAAGTTTGGCTGGCGCCTGCACTCTTGGACTTATCTATTCATTTTATATGGTAATTGGAAAACCCTCTACAGGTAAACCTTTTTTGGCGGATTTGTTTCTGGGCCGACTTTGGAATCCACAATGGAAAGACGGCTTACTCGATCATAAAATGTGGTTGTATTTGGTTGGAGCAACCATGTTGTTATTAAACGTTCTCAGCTTTACTGCTTACCATTTTATCACCTTTAGCGAGGACCCAAACTGGGGTATTCTACTCTGCGCGATACTCATCATTTACTTCATTTTTGACTACTTCACCTTTGAACAGGTACACGTTTATACCTACGACATCTTTGCAGAACGAGTAGGTTATAAATTAGGATGGGGCTGCCTAACATTCTATCCTTTTTTCTATACTGTAGCTCTTTGGTATGCAGCAGACCAACCCAACCCTGGAATGGAAATATGGCAACTCGTGTTAGCTGGCGTGGTCTTTTTTTCGGGATGGTCTTTAGCACGCGGAGCCAATATGCAAAAGTTCTTTTTCAAACAAAAACCCAATAAATCCTTCCTCGGAATTAAACCCGAAAGCATAAGCGATGGAAATAAAACATTGTTGGTAAACGGATTTTGGGGGGTAAGTCGTCATGTAAATTACCTGGGCGAAATACTTATGGGAACTGGTATTGCTTTAGCAGTTGGTTTTCCTATGTCTATTTGGCCTTGGCTTTATCCCTTATATTATGTTGCGCTTCTGCTACCTCGACAAATGGACGATGATAAAATTTGCGCTGCCAAATACGGTGATTTATGGACCGAGTACACCAAAAAAGTCAAACACAAGATTGTTCCTTGGCTATACTAACTAATAGGGCACAAAAAAAGGGCTGTTTACACAGCCCTTTCACTTATTTATTTAATAGTTGCTCCCCAGGGTTCCATACTATCTCATACTTCTTTTACGTTCAGCTTCTTTCAATCTAATCTTACGTAAACGAATGCTCTTAGGTGTAACCTCAACGTACTCATCTTTTTGAATATACTCCATAGCTTCTTCCAAAGAAAAAATGATTGGAGGAGATAATCTTACTTTCTCATCCGTACTTTGAGTACGCATGTTGGTAAGCTGTTTTGTTTTAGTAACGTTAATAGTTAAATCAGCTGGACGAATATGCTCTCCCAATACCTGACCTTCGTAAATTTCAACTCCTGGAGGAACAAAAAACTTACCTCTATCTTGTAGTTTATTTAAAGCAAACGGAATAGTTGTACCCGTTTCCAAAGCGATAAGAGTTCCATTTTTTCTTGAAGGAATATCTCCTTTCCAAGGTTCGTAAGCTAAAAACCGGTGTGCCATTATTGCTTCACCAGCAGATACGTTTAAAATATTAGTACGCAAACCAATAATTCCACGTGAAGGCATGTTAAACTCTAAATGAATTAAATCTCCTTTAGGCTCCATGATTAACATTTCGCCTTTTCTTTGGTTTACCAACTCAATTACTTTTCCCGAAGCTGCTTCTGGAACATCAATCGTTAGTAATTCAATTGGCTCACATTTTTTACCGTCTATTTCTTTTATGATTACCTGAGGTTGACCCACTTGTAATTCATAACCTTCTCTTCTCATTGTTTCAATCAATACAGAAAGGTGCATAATTCCACGTCCAAAAACCATAAGCTGATCGGGAGAAGAAGTTTCTTCCACACGCATTGCTAAGTTTCTTTCTGTTTCGTTGTATAATCTATCGCGAAGGTGACGAGAAGTTACAAAATCGCCTTCTTTTCCGAAAAACGGAGAGTTGTTGATAGTAAACATCATGCTCATTGTAGGCTCATCAATGGTCATTGCTTTCAAACCTTCTGGATTTTCAAAATCGGCAACAGTATCACCAATTTCAAATTCTGGTATTCCAGTTAGCGCACAAATATCTCCACACTGAACTTCAGTAGCTTTTTGACGACCAAGTCCTTCAAAAGTAAATACTTCTTTTGTTCTTGATTTTATTAAAGTTCCATCTCTTTTTACAAGAGTAACCGGCTTATTTTCAAATAAAGAACCTCTACTTACTCTACCAATAGCAATTCTTCCTACATAAGAAGAATAATCAATAGAAGTAATTTGCATTTGAAGTGTTCCTTCTACAATTTTTGGTACTGGAACTTTTTCCAATATCACATCCAATAAAGGCTCAATATTCTCAGTTCTGTCGTTTGGATCATTACTCATCCATTCGTCTTTTGCAGAACCATATACAGTAGCAAAATCTAATTGCTCTTCAGTTGCATCCAAGTTAAACATAAGATCGAAAACCATCTCATGCACTTCTTCAGGACGGCAGTTGGGCTTATCTACTTTATTGACAACCACAATTGGTTTTAAACCCAATTCTAATGCTTTCGAAAGTACATAACGAGTTTGAGGCATTGGTCCCTCAAAGGCATCAACAAGAAGTAAAACACCATCGGCCATATTAAGAACACGCTCTACCTCACCACCAAAATCGGCGTGACCAGGAGTATCAATAATATTAATTTTAGTACCTTTAAAGTTTACCGATACATTCTTAGAGAAAATGGTAATTCCTCTTTCTCTTTCTTGATCGTTATTATCAAGAATTAAATCTCCTTTTTCTTCGTTTGCACGAAAAAGTTCGCAGTGATGTAAAATCTTATCTACCAGTGTAGTTTTTCCGTGATCTACGTGGGCAATAATGGCAACGTTTCTAATGTCTTGCATAGCTTCCTAAATTCGGCTGCAAAAGTAGTTCTAATTCACGCACAACAAAAAAATTTAACTATCTCAATAACAACAAGTAAGGGAATAAACAAAAAGCTAATTGTAATTGTTTGCTTCTTTATTGCTTTTAGATTTAAAGAAGTAGTTTAAGAAGACATTATACAACCCAAGTAATTTACGATTAACTATCAGAAAATCAACAAGCCTAAAAGGAATATTCCCGAGCCTAACAAAAACAGAAGTAATGTATAGGGTAAGATTTCTTTTGCTTTTAAGCCTGTAATTCCTAAAAGAGGAAGTGCCCAAAACGGCTGCAACATATTGGTTACTTGATCACCATAAGCCAAAGCCATTATACTTTTGGGAAGTGAGACCCCAATTTCTTGTGCAGCTTGCACTATTATAGGACCTTGAACAGCCCACTGTCCTCCACCACTTGGCACAAAAATATTGACCATTCCGGCCGATATAAATGTGAAAATAGGATAAGTTGTTTCGTTTGATATTGAAATCATAGCGTGCGAAAAAATGTCAATTAAGCCGGACGCTTTCATCATTCCCATTATTCCAAAATACAAGGGAAATTGAATTAAAATACCAGAAACCCCGCCAATTGCTTCCTCTAATGCTCCCAAAAATTTAGAGAATTTCTGATGAAAAAACAAAGTCAATCCGAGTAAAGTTAGGTTGATATTGTTGGGTGTGAAAAAAGACAATACTCCTTTTTCGCTGAAGTAAAACATTTTTAATCCCGCCACCATAAGAATGATTAAGCCAAATCCAATTCCTAAAATAGACGAGTGATCTAATCGCTCTGCACCATACGGTTTTTCTGTAATCGAATGCTCTACTGTCTTAAGTTTTATTTTTATTTCTGCTGTTTTACTTCGTTTACCTATTTGAAACATTACCAATGGAATAACGGTGAGCAAAGCAATTGAAACTACAACATTCATTGGACTAAAAACAGTTTCAGAAAAGGTTATTTGCTCTGGAAGTAAGGCGATTTTTTCAGAAGAATAAATACCTTCCATAAAGGAACGCAAATGATTGGGTTCAGCTACTTTGGTAAGGGATGATCCAGAAAGTCCTCCATGCCAAACCAACAAAGCAGAATAACCGGCAGCACCAATCAATGGATAATTTAATGCGTTATTTTCTCTAACTGCTTTTTCGCCTACTTTTCTAGCGAAAATGGCACCAAAAATCAACCCTAATCCCCAATTAAACAGCCCTACAAACATGCTTAAAAAAACGACAATTGCAGCTGAATTAGCCGTATTTGTACAATATTTTAGTGCTTTTTGAATAAGCGAATCCACCGGTTTAGAGCGCGCCAATGAATGCCCCAAAACCAACATGAGCATCATTTGCACTGCAAAAACTAAAAGGCTCTTCTTCCAGACACCAACTTCCCAGGATTGAGCTACTTTAAAAACTCGATCTAAAAGATTGGTTGATTCAACTTCACCAAAAAAGAAGGCTAAAAACCAAGTAACTACCGTTAGTATTACTGCAATAGTAAAAGGGGCAGGAAGAACCGATTTAAATGCTTTTATGAAATTGGAGGAAAATGACAAGGAGCGAAAATAAAAAAAACCGGCATTGCTGCCAGCTTTCTATTCTCAATATTCAATCTTTTCTTAAAAAGGAAGATCATCCTCATCGTCAGCGCCTTTTGATCCCGGGGCATCAGCTGCTGATGGAGCAGGAATGTTTTCCATAGGTGCAGAAGTAGGCGCCACCGTAGTCGCAGCTCCAGCTTTTTCAATTCTCCAACCTTGTAAAGAAGTAAAATACTTTACCTCACCCTGAGGGTTAGTCCATTCTCTACCTCTTACATTTACTTGAATAGTTACGTTATCGCCAACTTTGTACGCATCCAATGATGTGGTGTTGTTTTGAACGAATTCCACGCATATAATCTGTGGATATTGTTCTGCAGTTGTAATAACACACTCTCTTTTTTTAAATCCGTTGGCTCCAAATTCTTGTGTTTCGCCAAGCACTTTTACACTTCCTGATACTTCCATATTCTCTTTTTTATTAATCGTTATTGAATGTCAAGAGGGTTTTCCATGCCTCCAATACTTTATTATTTTTCAAGAGTTCTTTCGCTCTTTTATGCAGTTCTATTTCCAATTGAATTGGCAAATCTTCAAATTCCTGGTGCAATTCGCTGAGTTCAATCAATTTGTATTCGTTCACTTCTGTTTCTTCCGGCAATTTCTCTACATTACCAAGTTGACCCAAATTATTTCCGCTTAAAATGTCTGAATTTCTGATATCTTCTGGAATATTATCTATTCCAATTCCCAGAGTAGTTAAGGGCTTTTCTACTTCAAAAAGCGCCTGCCCGCTTGCACGAACGTACCAGTTTCCTCCCATACGACCTACTAAATCCATTTTAGTGGTGTCTATTTTTCCATCACTATCTAGAACATCTTCGGAGACATGAATTCTCAAAACTTCGCAAATCACTAAATTCCCGGCCCCTCCTTCTTTTCCTAATTCCACTACTTCATTCACCCTACATTCTAATTGAACTGGTGACTCAGTCACTCGAAAAGGTTTTACAATATCTGAAGGGGTCATAGTAAACCCCGCTTTTTCAAATTCGTTTATTCCTTCACCATATTCCGTAGAAGCCAAACTCATTTGTTGCACCATATCGTAGTTAACAATGTTAATAACCACTTCAGGGTGTGCCTTTACATTTTCATATGTATGCTTTGTTGTGTTGTCTCTTCCTCGTCTTGCAGGAGAAAAGATTGCAATAGGGGGGTTAGCGCTAAACACATTAAAAAAACTAAATGGACTTAGGTTTGGGTTTCCGTTTTCATCAACGGTACTGGCGAATGCAATAGGTCGTGGACCAATTGCTCCGAGCAAATAGCCGTGAAGTTTAGGTATTGAAATCTCTTTAGGATCAACGGAAATCATAGTTCTGTTTTGGGCAATCAAATGTAATTTAACTGTTGTGGAATTGTATAATATTTTCCCACAACTTTTCTACAATTTTTTTAATTCCCACGTAAAAAGTTAAATATATATTTGCCGCCCCGTTCAGGGGTCGTTCTTTAAGTAAAGATCACAATTATGCAGACGTATTGGACCCCGATAGTTATCGGAAGGTAGACACGCAAGAATTATGCAGGCGTGGTGGAATTGGTAGACACGCTAGACTTAGGATCTAGTGCCGCGAGGTGTGAGAGTTCGAGTCTCTCCGCCTGTACAACTAAAAAAGACTCTTCATTAATTTGAAGGGTCTTTTTTATTTAAAATTTTCCGAAAATGTGTGTTATAAAAAGGATGAGTGATAAAGGAAACGGAATAATTTCTGAAACATCATTTAAAATTAAAAAATGAGAAGTGGTCTTAGTAGGCAAAGTTGAAAAAGAATTAGATCACAACCATTCTCATGCGTCACGAGTTGGAATACATACCTTCATTTTACCAGATTCTATTTATAGAACAACTAATCATTCTTGTGACCCAATTTGTGGAATTCACCTAGCATGAATTGTTTTTTAGAGAGTATTCGCTACGACACAACAATATCAATTAAAAAAACCATTTTAAATTTTTAGCCTTCAATATTTTTTCGTCCTTAAACCGATAAACTGCAATTCGATTTCTTTTATTTACCCAATCCAAACAACAAACGTTTGATGTCATTAATTCTGGCTCTCCTTTCATGCTATAGTGACCAAAAAACAAAGGCTTTCTTTTGGACGAATAATGCTGGCTTTCAAAATTATCAGGAATATCGACACCGATATTTGGGAGGAATTCGGAATCTTTTATTGCGATCTCTTGGTAGGTTTTGTCCTTTATTTTATTCCACCAGGCATAACGCATAGCTGTCCTGAAATGACCTTCAGAATCTTTTTGTGAAAATTCTTTAGGTAATTTCAATTCTGGCCCAGTTAGCATCATTTTCACCGCATTTTCTAGTTTAGAGCCACATTCGTAGCTTTCAACAAGGTTTTTTTTGGACATAACACTACCCATATTTTTTTGAATGTACTGATAGGAAGCTTTATCCCAGCAGGCATGAACCGCTCTAAATTCGGGTTTATTTATGTATAACGGCAGGTTCGTCATCCAATCCAAATGCTCTTCTAAAAGCTTATCTTTCTTGTTGTAACTGACCAATGTATTAATTACTTGCTTCGTATTCTTTGCATTATGGGGACGAAGAAAATTATTTTTATCATCCTTTGTTAGGTATCCAAATAAATTGTATTCGTGATTGCCCATTATGGCCTCAGCAAATCCCTGCTCAACCATATTTTTAACTAACTCAACTACCTCAACTGTGTTTTCTCCTCGGTCGACAAGATCACCAATAAAAATAGCGCAGTGGTTTTCTTTCGAGTAAACTCCCTTTTTCTTTTTGTATCCTAAGTGCTCCAAAACGTTTTTTAACTTCAAAAACTGTCCGTGAACATCTCCAATGAGGTCGTATGTCAATCTTTAGATATTTTTGTATGAATAATAAAACTAAATTGCACAACTTTATTGAATTCTGAAAGAAGTAATATGGAAAATCCTACAATTTTACATGAACTCGCATTTTTATACATCGGGTTTGCCCAATTATCTAACAATGAAATTCCAATTGAACAGGAATTGGCGATTAAAAGAAAAATTGCTGAATGGTTAGATCTTAGCTATAAAAATGTAGATCAATATGAGATGATAATGAGAGAATCATTATCCTGGATTAATTCCATTGATGAAAAGAAAAAAGAAGAAGTCCTTATGTCAGTTGCGGCTAAAATTATTATGAATGAAAACATGGACTCCGTTATGGTTAAAAAAGTTTTATCCGAAATTAGAGATATTGCTGTTTCTAATGGCAAATTTGATCAGGGAGAAAAAATACTTCACGATAAAATTGCAGAGCGAATGGGTGAAAACATTATAACGGCTGATGTAGACTGTAAGATCATTACCCCGAATGGTGAGGAGGAAGAACAAATAGATGAAACTTCCCAAAATAAAAGCGCAAAAAGCCATGGAATTGGGTTTAAATATGGCACTACAAAAGAAACTAAAAATAAAGGAAAAAGTAAAAAATGACTTTATATCAAATCCGCCGATTAGGAGCTTGAATCCTCATTTTGCCTATAAAACTATACCTGTCGAAGATAAAATTGGGTTTCCTTACCTCGTAATGTCATTGTAGAAGAACATGAAAATAGAGAAATTGAAGTATCTGCAGTTGACCCTATCGCCTCAATGATGTCAGTTGGAAATGATAGCTTGGATGAATTATCAACAGAAATTCAATCTAAAATGTTTCGGGTTATTGAAAATCTGAAATAACCAAATTCTCTTGATAATTTTTTTATAGGAATCTTATAGCAAAACTTGTTTATTGCCCAATTAGTTCTATTGAGTTATTCATGCTATCCAATAATAAATACCCATTCATATTGAAGCTGCATTCTTCCCGTAAATCGGTAATAATAAATTACTTACTTTTCGGGAATCAAAAACGGCATACTATGAAAGCGATAAAATCCACAATTATTTTACTCCTAATTTCTTCTGTTTCCGCTTTTTCGCAAAACAAAAAACTCACTTTTGAAAATGAAAACGGGAAAGTAGAATACGAAAAACTAGATGGACGATTCAACGGAAATTATATCTCTTATCATAAAAACGGGCAAAAAAAAGCAGAAGGGAAGTTCGAAAACAACTACAGAAACGGAGTATGGAAAATTTGGAATGAAAAAGGGAATGTTGTTGTCACAAAAGAATACTTCAGTCCATTTGTAACCAATATGGCTGACGCCGTTTCAGTTAAAGAATTTACCTACGAAAAGAATGAAGACGGCTTTATCGATTTTTATCCCTTGGTTCAAAAAAATATAGCTTGGTCTAAAAGGCTTTGGAGAACTATTGAGAAAGAAAACAATCCGGAACTATTTAAAGAAGATGGCCTGTTTTCTATATTCTACATACTTGGCACAAATGGAGAATTAAAAACTTATAATACTTCGAGCGACGAATTTGTTACTGAATTGAGTGTAGAAAAACTTTCTGAAATTGATCGTGAAAAAACAGAAATAGTGGCCTACAAAATAAAGGAAGAAACTTTTTATGATACCGAGCGGCAAGTTCTTGAAACTAGAATAATAGGAATTTGTCCTGTTGCAAAAAAGAATGGAAAAACAACAGATCTTTTTTGGGTATATTACCCTGCAGTCAGAAAATATTTAGGGTTTCAACAAGTTAGCACAGGCGCTTTTAACGAAAACGTAAAATCTTTGGATGACCTTTTCTTTTATCGTTGTTATTACGGTCAAATAACTCAGTCATCAAATACTCTTGGCAACACTATTGCCGAGCTTATTGAAAACGAAGAAGACCAATTAAAAGAGTCGGAAAGAATTGAATTATCAATAATCCGATCGGAGCACGATATTTGGCTCAACCTCGCAAAGTAATTCTCAGCTGTAATGCGCCGAATAATATTTTTGATAATCCCCAGAAACTACATTTTCAAGCCAAGGTAAATTCTTTAAATACCAATCTACCGTCAATTTCAAGCCTTCCTCAAAAGTAACTGAAGGCGTCCAACCGAACTCCGTTGAGAGTTTTGTTGCATCAATGGCATAACGCATATCGTGCCCAGCTCTATCTTTTACGAAAGTGATAAGCTTTTGAGAATCACCGATATTTTGCCCCAATAATTCATCCGATACATCACAAAGTAATCGTACCAAATCAATATTTGTCCATTCATTTAAACCACCAATATTGTAAGTATCTCCCATTTTACCCTTATGAAAAATAGTATCAATGGCATCCGCATGATCCTCCACAAAAAGCCAATCTCGAATATTTTCACCTTTGCCATAAATGGGTAAAGGCTTTTTATTTTTAATGTTATTTAGGCAAAGAGGAATTAGCTTTTCAGGAAATTGAAAAGGACCGTAATTATTACTGCAATTAGATATTTTAAATGGAAATCCGTACGTATTTCCATAAGCTCTTACAAAGTGGTCAGAAGATGCTTTTGAGGCGCTATACGGACTCTTTGGATCATAAGAAGTATCCTCCAAAAAGAATCCAGTTTCTCCTAAACTTCCGTAAACCTCATCAGTAGAAACATGATAGAATAACTTATCTGAAAAATCATTTCCCCAATACGTTTTAGCCGCGTTTAAAAGATTAACAGTTCCAATTACGTTTGTTTCAACAAATATGGAAGGATTTTCAATGGACCGATCTACATGAGATTCAGCAGCCAAATGAATTACTCCATCAATATCATTATCTATGAATATGGACTTCACAGCCGAGCTATCTCTAATATCTGCTTTAAGGAAATGATAATTACTAGAATTTTCAATATCCCTAAGGTTTTCCAAATTTCCGGCATAAGTCAAACTATCCAAATTGAATATTTGATATTCTGGATAATTATTTACAAATAACCGAACCACATGTGATCCAATAAAACCCGCTCCGCCTGTAATAAGAATATTTTTCATAGACTATAACGACCAGTATGTCAATTTCTTAACTGTATTCCTGTACATTCCTTTTATATCCACAACAATACCCTCATCACCCATTAAAGAATGAAAATAAGCTTCATCAAAATCCACATATTCGGCATGATTTACAGCAACTATTACGGCATCATATTTTCCTGAAGGCTTATCCACCAATCCGAAATGATATTCTTTCATTAAATCTTTTGAACTTGCATAAGGATCAACCACCTCAACATCGGCGCGGTAACTTTGAAGCTCTTTTACAACATCAGAAACTTTGGAATTTCTAATATCAGAAACGTTTTCTTTAAATGTAGCTCCCATCATAAGAATTCTAGCACCAGCAATATTTTTTCCAGTTGCCAAAACCTTTTTTACCGTTTGTTTTGCTACATAAAAACCCATGCTATCGTTCACATAACGACCTGAGTTTATCACCTTAGCATGGTAGCCAACACCTTCCGCCTTAAATGTCAAATAGTATGGATCAACACCGATACAGTGACCTCCAACTAATCCCGGCTTAAATGGAAGGAAATTCCATTTGGTACCAGCTGCTTCTAAAACCTCAAATGTGTTTATTCCAATTCGATTAAAAATAATTGAAAGCTCATTCATTAAAGCAATATTCAAATCTCGTTGAGTATTTTCAATGATTTTTGCAGCCTCAGCTACTTTAATTGAAGTAGTACAGTGAACACCTGGCTCAATAATTAATTCGTAAACTTTAGAAATAATATCTGCAGATTCAGCATCACATCCTGAAACGACTTTTAATATTTTAGTAATGGTATGCTCTTTATCTCCTGGATTAATTCTTTCTGGAGAATAGCCAACTTTAAAATCGTTAACAAATTTCAACCCCGATTCTTTTTCCAAAACAGGCACACAATCATCTTCTGTACATCCTGGATAAACTGTAGATTCAAAAACTACGTAATCTCCTTTTGAAAGTACTTTTCCGACTGTTGCACTTGCTCCTAGCAGTGGGCGCAAATTTGGCTGATTGTACTCATCAATCGGAGTAGGAACAGCAACAATAAAAAATTTCACATCTTTCAAATCGTCGATGGAAGCGGTAAATTGGATATCGCAACCTTCAAAATCTGAAGCCTCTAATTCCTCACTAGGGTCAATGTGATTTTTCATCATATCAACACGTTCCGCGTTAATATCAAAACCAACAACTTTTATTTTTCTAGCAAATTCAAGGGCTATAGGCAAGCCTACGTATCCTAATCCAATTACTGCTAGTTTTTCTTCTTTATTTATAAGTTTATTAATCATAATAATTTAATTTTTAGAGACTTTTCCGTCTTTCAAAGTATAATTTTCGTTGGATTCGCTACAAGTAGACTTTCCATTTTCATCAAAATTTAATCGTTGGCCAAATTCACTAATCCAACCAATTTGTTTTGCAGGAGTACCAACTACAAGTGCATAAGGAGCTATTTCTTTAGTTACTACCGCACCAGCACCAATAAATGCATATTCGCCAATGTCATTTCCGCAAACAATAGTTGCGTTTGCACCAATTGAAACCCCTTTTTTAACAGTGGTTTTTGAGTATTGTCCTCTGCGGTTTACACCACTCCTTGGGTTTATTACATTAGTAAAAACCATAGAAGGACCGAGAAATACATCGTCTTCACAAACAACTCCAGTATATACCGAAACATTATTTTGAACCTTCACATTATTGCCCAAAACAACCTCAGAAGAAATTACACAGTTTTGACCAATGTTACATTTTTCACCCATCACACAATTGGACATAATATGAGAAAAATGCCAAATTTTAGTACCATCTCCAATGGTACATCCCTCATCTACAAATGCAGATTCATGTGCAAAATAACTAGCCATTATCGTTTTATATAATTACTGAAATCGTTGTGCTCTTTGGCATAAAGTTCTTCTTTTGTGAGAGACTTAAAATAATCATAAGTGATTTTTAACCCATCTGCTCGATTCACTTTCGGTTCCCAGTTTAGAATTGACCTTGCTTTACTTATCTCTGGTTGCCTTTGTTTTGGATCGTTTACAGGAAGTTCTTTATTGATTATTTTTTGGGTGGTTCCTGTAAGTTTAATTATTTCTTCTGCAAATTGCAAAATACTAATTTCATCTGGGTTTCCGATATTCATAGGCTGATCGTAATCTGAAAGAAGTAATCTATAAATACCTTCTACTAAATCATCAACATAGCAAAATGAACGAGTTTGTGAACCATCACCAAATACCGTAAGATCTTCACCTCGAAGTGCCTGACCAACAAAAGCGGGCAATACCCTTCCATCATTTAGTCGCATTCTAGGGCCATAAGTATTGAATATTCTGACCATTCTAGTTTCAACACCATGAAAAGTATTGTATGCCATGGTAATAGCTTCTTGAAACCTTTTTGCTTCATCATAAACTCCACGTGGGCCAACCGGGTTAACATTACCCCAATATTCTTCTGTTTGCGGGTGTACAGTTGGATCACCATAAACCTCAGAAGTTGAAGCCACAATAATCCTTGCATTTTTGGCTTTTGCCAACCCCAATAAATTGTGAGTTCCTAAAGAGCTAACCTTCAAAGTTTGAATGGGTATTTTTAGGTAATCAATAGGACTTGCAGGAGAAGCAAAATGTAAAATATATTTTAATTCACCAGGAACGTGAACATAATTAGAAACATCTTGGTTATAAAACTCAAACTGCTCTAATGGAAATAAATGCTCAATGTTTTTTAGATTTCCAGTAATTAAGTTGTCCATTCCAATTACAGAATATCCTTCTTTAATAAATCGATCGCAAAGGTGCGAACCCAAAAAACCCGCTGCCCCAGTAATTAAAACTTTTTCCATTATCGTCCTATGCTATAATATTCGAATCCCAAACTTTCTACTTCTTCTTTGTTATATAAATTTCTACCATCGAAAATTACTTTGGCAGAAAGTGCTTCCTTTAAAATGCTAAAATCTGGTGCCCTAAAAACTTGCCATTCAGTACATATTAATAACGCATCAGCTCCTTGAAGTACAGCGTACATGTCATCGGCATATTCTATTTTATCTCCAATTTCTTTTTTCACATTTGCCATAGCCTCGGGATCAAAAGCAATAATTTTCGCTCCTTCATTCACCAATTCATCAATGTTGTACAAAGCAGGTGCTTCTCTAATATCATCCGTATTAGGTTTAAAAGCTAAGCCCCAAATTGCTATTGTTTTTCCTTTCAAATTATTATCGAAATGCTTTTTCATACGAGGAACAAGCATAGTCTTCTGTCTATGGTTTACATCCATAACAGCATTCAAAATTTGAAAATCGTAATTAACCTCTTTCGAAGATTTCATTAGAGCTTGTACATCTTTTGGAAAACAAGAACCCCCATACCCAATTCCTGGAAAAAGAAATCGTTTACCAATTCTATCATCAGAACCGATTCCGATTCTTACTTTATCCACGTCAGCACCAACCAATTCGCACACATTAGCGATTTCATTCATGAAAGTAATCTTAGTAGCCAAAAAAGCATTTGCAGTATATTTTGTAAGCTCTGCCGATTTTTTATCCATGTATAAAATAGGATTTCCTTGGCGAACGAATGGGCGATACAAATGATCTAATTCTTTTTGAGCTCTTTCTGAATCCAATCCAATAACAACACGATCGGGTTTCATAAAATCTTCAATAGCATATCCCTCCCGTAAAAATTCAGGGTTTGATACAACATCGAATTCTATGTTTGTGTTTTTTGCAATGGCAGCATGAACTTTATCCGCTGTTCCAACAGGAACAGTACTTTTATCAATTATGATTTTGTAATCAGTAATTATCTTGCCTACTTCCTCTGCCACACCTAAAATATAACTCAAATCAGCTGAACCGTCTTCCCCGGGAGGAGTTGGTAACGCCAAGAAAATTATAGTAACACCAGCAATGGCTTCTTTTAAATTGGTAGTAAATTTTAATCTACCTTGTTTAATATTTCTTTCAAATAGTGCTTCAAGACCTGGCTCATAAATGGGCACAATTCCGTCTTTCATTTTTTGAACTTTATCTGTATCAATATCAACACAAATAACATCGTTGCCAGTTTCGGCCAAACAAGTGCCTGTAACTAATCCAACATATCCTGTTCCAACAACCGCTACTTTCATTCTAGTTTAATTTTTGTATTTTATAAATTCTATTATGGATGATGTGATATATTCTAACTGTTCAGTATCTAGCTCAGTATGAATAGGTAAAGAAAGAACAGTTTGTGTTAAATATTCTGTATTCTCCAAACTTACTCGCTTTTCAAAAGTATTTTTAAACGCTCCTTGCTTATGTGTTGGCATGGGGTAATAAACATTCGATGGAATGTCTTTACTTTTCAAATACGTAATCAATGCTTCTCGGTCTAAATTATGCAGCACAAGAGTATATTGGTGAAATCCATGATCGCTCCATTCTTCAACAAATGGAGTTTCTAACTCTTCAAAAGGCTCAAATGCTTTAGAATAATAAGAAGCAGCGCTTTTTCGGGCAAGTATATATTCTTTTAAATAAGGAAGCTTTACTCTAAGAACAGCCGCTTGAATACTGTCTAAACGAGAATTCACCCCAATAATGTCGTGGAAATATTTTTTAGATTGACCGTGACTTGCAACCATTCGAATCGTTTTTGCCAAATCATCATCGTTGGTCATTATTGCGCCGCCATCTCCATAGCAACCTAAATTTTTCGATGGAAAAAACGAAGTGCAACCAACCGTACCAATAGTTCCGGCTTTCTTAACACTTCCGTCACTAAAAGTAAACTCGCTGCCTAAAGCTTGTGCTGTATCCTCAATTACTGGTATATTAAATTCGTTAGCGATCTTTAAAATCTCCTCCATATTGGCACAATGCCCATATAAATGAACAGGAACTATTGCTTTTGTTTTTTTTGTAATCGCATTTCTTAACGATTGAATATCTATTGTGAAATTTTGTCGATCTACGTCAATAAAAACAGGAGTGAGATTCAATAAGCCAATAACTTCAGCAGTGGCGATGTAAGTAAAACTTGGAGAAATAACTTCATCTCCCGGCTTTAATCCCAATGCCATGAGTGAAATCTGCAAAGCATCTGTACCGTTGGCACACGGAATTACGTGTTTTACACCCAAGTAATTTCCCAAGTCTTTTTGAAACTCTTTTACCTCGGGACCATTAATAAATGCAGCAGTTGCAATTACATCGAGAATGGCTTTATCTACCTCTTCTTTTATTTTTTCGTACTGCGTTTTCAGATCAACTAGCTGAAGTTTTTTCATGAAAAAATTTTCAAATTTTTAGGTCGCGAATATAACTAAATTTGAAGCCTCTAATTGTGATATTTAACGCTTTATAAGTCTAATGATTGGCATTTCGAAAATCTCTAAACAAATTTCCATTTTTATTTTATTATTAGGATTAGGAAGTACCCTGTTTTCTCAGAAAAGTATTCGAGATTCTGCCATCATTATACCACATATCGATTTGGTATATTCTTACCAATTACCCGCAGGAGATTTAGTCGATAGATTTGCTTTTTTTCATACAATAGGATCTGCCTTTTATGTAAAAGACAGGAAGGGGTTTATTTATGGATTGGGTGGTCAAGTTCAATTTGGTAACCAAGTAAAAGAAATCCCAATTACCAATTTATTCACTTCAAATGGTAGAGTAATAAATGGTGATGGAAATTTTGCGAATATTAAAGGTTCCATGCGTGGTTTCCGTATTACGGGTCAATTTGGCAAAGTGTTTAAACTATTAAACCCAAATCCAAATAGCGGATTAAAAGTGTTGTTTGGCGCGGGGTTTTGGCAGCACAGAATCCGTATTGAAGATACGGAAAACAAAACAGCTCAAATAAAATTCCCTTACCAAAAAGGATACGACAGAATGACTAATGGTTTTATGTTAACTCAATTTTTGGGTTATCAATATTTTAGTGGTTCAAGATTGGTTAATTTTTATTTTGGAGTTGAACTCAATGAAGGATTTACGAAAAACAGAAGAGCTTACAATTTCTCAGAAAAAAGAAAGGATGACGAAAGTCGTGTAGATATTTCTGTCGGATTTAAAGTGGGTTGGGTAATTCCTATGTATAGAAAAGCCCCTAAGGAGTTTTATTATAATTAGATTTATAAGAGTGAAATTGATTTATTCTTTTATTATTGATTTATATCGCTTAGCCATCGAAATCGCCTCTTTTTTTTCGCCAAAAGCAAAACTGTGGATTAATGGTAGAAAAAACTGGCAACAAAACATCCAGTCTAAACTAAACGGCTTAAAATCTAAACCCATTTGGTTTCATGTCTCTTCGGTAGGTGAATTTGAGCAGGGAAAACCAATTTTAGAAGAGTTCAGGAAAAAATACCCTCGCATTCCTATTTTACTTACATTTTTCTCTCCGTCAGGCTTCGAACTTCTTAAAGAAACAGAAGATGCAGATTTTGTTTTTTATTTACCCTTAGATAGCGTAAAAAACGCAAGAAAATTTCTCAACCTTGTAAAACCCAGAGCGGCTATTTTTATCAAGTATGAATTTTGGCTTTATTATTTTGAAGAGCTTCATAAATTGAAAATACCGTTTACTCTAATCAGTGCAAAATTGAGAAAAGATCAGTTCTTTTTCAAATGGTACGGGAAAAGTTTCAGCAAAATTTTATTATTACCAAACTACTTTTTTGTACAAGATGAAGAAACTAAATTACTCTTGAATAATGTCGGGCAAAAAAATGTTTTGGTTACAGGAGACACTCGTGTAGATAGAGTGAATAGCGTTTTAGAATCGCAAAAAGACTTGGAAATAATAGAACAATTTAAAAATGACCAACCAATATTAGTAGTTGGAAGTGCTTGGAAAAAAGAGTTAGAGTTTATTGGTACAGCAATAAATAAAAACTTGCTAGATAACTGGAAAGTAATAATTGCACCTCATGAAATAAATGAACATAAAATTGAAGATTTGAAATCTACTTTAAAAACTAACACTGTTCGTTATTATCAAAAACCATTGCCAGAAGATTTGAAAAACGCACAAGTTCTTATAATTGATGGAGTAGGGATCCTAAAATACATTTACAAATACTGCGACTTGGCTTTAATTGGTGGTGGGTTTATTGATGGTATCCATAATATTTTGGAACCAGCGGCCGTGGGAGTTCCTTCTATGTTTGGCCCAAACCATTATAAATTTCCAGAGGCAAAAGAACTGATAAGGAGAAATGGTGGGTTTGAAATAAAAACAGAAACTGCGTTTTTGATCCAACTACAAAACTTAATATCCAATAAAGATAAGTTAGAAGCGGCATCCGTAAATTGCTCGAATTTTATTGCCGAAAATAAGGGTGCTACAAACGAAATAATGAACAAGCTTAAAGATGTGATTTATGTGGAATAGTGCTTTACTTATTTTTCTTGGCGGTGGTCTAGGTAGTGTTTTGCGTTTTTTAATTTCTCAATATATTTCTAAAAAAATTGAATCTGGAATTCCGTGGGGAACTTTTGTTGTGAATATTTTGGGGAGCTTATTACTTGGAGCCATCATAGGTTTTTTTCATAAAATGAATTTATCCAGTTCGCAATACGTAGTTTTTTTTACCATTGGCTTTTGCGGAGGATTTACCACCTTTTCAACTTTCACAATGGAAAATATGCTCTTACTCAAAAACGGGGATTGGACTCTTGTATTTATTTACAGCCTTACTTCTGTTATTATTGGGGTTTTGGCTGCATTTGGTGGCTTTTGGGTGTTAAAATAGAGTTATTACAAAGTGTAACACAAAAAGCACTATTAGACAAGAAAGGCAATTAATTGAAAAACTAAAAAACTATTGCAATACCCCTTCTTTATACTTTTCTTCTTTATCTACCTCACCGTTTCGTTCGTACCAAATTGATTTTCCGTGACGTACTCCTTCTCTAATGCTAAATTCTAATCTTGGTCTTTCGGGGCCGTACCAAAGTAAATATTCTCCTTTTTTTACCGGGTTTCCGTTTATTTTTTCTACAAAAGTTTCTTTTACTTGAATCCCATCCTTGTATTCTATTCTCCAAATAATTGATGTGTTATAATAATATTCCCAGGCTCCATCAATGATATTGTTTTTATAATTCCCTGATAATTCAATACTTCCACTTTTTTTAACGGAATACCCCCCGTTTAGAACGAAAATTGTAGAATCTTTTCCTTTTTCTTTAAAAAGCTCCATAAAAGTCCCGTGATCTATCTTATTTCCTTCCGGTTTATAAAGTAAAGTTCGGGTTTCAATACTATCCCTAAAAATCTCTTGAGAAACAATTTCAACTCCATTAGTTATAGTAGTGAATTCGAGGTTTAATACATCGATCTCTAATTCATCGTATTCCGTTAAACTAAACATTTCATCGTCCACGAAAATTTTAGAAAGTCCAATATAGCCCTTGTAATTGAAATATTTCCATTCTCCTGTTTTCATCCCATCAGAATAATTTTCTTCTCGAATTGCTTTGCCGTTATCATCGAAATACTTCCAGGTATTATTCTTTTTTCCCACGGCATAAGTACCTTCTAATATAACATGTTCACCTACCTGCTTTTTATAAGGACCATTCAATTTATTATCAAGATAATTCTTTGTGTCTTTTTCTTTTGTTTCCGGGTCAAAATACACCCAGGCACTAACTTTTTTTCCTTCACTAAAAGTGCCACTTTCAAGAACAAATCCTTTGTTATCTTTTTTAATATAGGTCCCTAACAAACTTCCGTTTTGCCATGGAATCTGTTCAAATTCTTTAACCTTTATTGTATCTACACATCCTTCTCCACAAGGCTCATAACGGTAATGAAAGTATTTTTTTTCGGTTCCAGTTTTCACACCTTCAAAATACTGAATTTCTTGCATTATCACATCTTTCCCTGATTTATCATAAGTGTCGTATGCAAACCAGTGTTTGTGTTTTTTACCATCTTGATAATATCCAGTTTTCTGTAATTTTCCTTTAATTAAAAAAGTCCACTGTCCATATCTTTCACCTGCAGCGTACCCTCCTGAATCGAGCGGAGTCCAAACCGCAGTGCCCGAATCGGAAACACTTGAAATCTCTCTTTTATAAACCCCATCCAAGATCGCATATTTATAGGACCCACGAACTCTAAGTGAATCTATAACTTCAACAAAAGCACCGTTTAATGTATCATTTTTATAATTGAAAAACTGGTAAACTGAAGGCTTATTTAAGCTATCATATTCAAAATAACTCCAAGTTCCTTCCTTGGCATTTCCTTTACTCTCCCCCTCATAGGCCAAGTTTTTATTAGAAATATAATATGCCTTTACCTTTCCTGTAACCTGACTGTTTTTGAAAGGGTAAATAATTTTCAGCCCCAAAGCTGAATCAATATGGGTAACATTTCCTTTTGGTATAGTATCGATTTGAGCCACAAGAAAAATTGGGGCAAGAAGAAGTAAAATCAAAAGAGTTTTCATGTTTTTTATTTGAGTTTCAATTTCGCAGTAAAAATACAAAGTAACAATATTCTAAAATAGAACATTTATTATCATTTTAAATGGATAAATAGGAAGAATGAAAAATGGACCATTAGTCATTTGAATGTTTTCAAAAAAAACAATTATAAAAAACAAAAAAGAGACATTGCCTTCGCATTGCCCGTAATCATAAGCGCATACTGTTTATATGACTACCTCACCATAAGCTTATGTGTGTAGGTTTTTTCGTTTTGAATTACATTAAAAATATACATTCCAGATTCTGCATCTTTCAGTTCCAACTCTTCTTTAAACTGGCCACCTTCATGATTAAACTCTTGATTCAAGATTTCTTTGCCTTGTTATTTGAATTGCTATTCTCCTCAATATTTACGTCATTTTTAATAAATACAATTTTATGCGCGTCGCCCATTGGTTTTCCTGGTGCATTATAAACCCGCATTTTTCCGTGCCTAGGATGACCATGATGTGATGGTTTTTTTCCATAAAAATTAAGTTCACTTAAGTCTATATCTTTACTTTTCAAATAGGTTTTTACATCCTTTCTGCTTTTTACTTCAATAATTTCTTCCGATTTTTGAAGAGACCCATTATTGTCTTTTACAATAGTGATTTTAAGTTTACCTGATTTTTCTGGGTTTTCTCCTTCACCAGACTGAAAAGCGAAAAGAACTCCGCTACCAATTAACAATACCAATCCGAATACAACGGATAACACATTTTTTACTTTCATGTTTTTTTGTTTTAAATCTTTACTGGACAAATGTAGCTCGAGCTTTCTTTATTCAAAAGTTAAAAGCAATTCAACGAACCTAGATTCAATTGCTAGTGCAAGTTTTAGAAATCAATACTCCCTCTGGTTTTAAAACCAGAGGGAGTATTAAAAAAAATCTAAAATTTGTGTTTATGACATACAAACAATTAAATTTTGAGCAAAGGTACAGCATAGAGGCCATGCTCAAATTAAAGACCGCGAAGAGGCTTATATGGCAGTCTATGAATATATCTGAGAGTGCTTTTTATCGCGAGCTTAAGCGAAATACTAGAGTGAAGAGCTACAAAGCTAAGTATGCTCAAATGCTTGCGGATGAACGAAAAAAGGAAGGGCATTACAAAACTATTTTCTCTGATACTATGGAAAAATTAATCACCAATAAGCTAGTCCAAGAGCAATGGTCACCCGAACAAATTACAGGATGGTGCAGCTTGAATGGAATTGAAATGGTGTCCCATGAAAGGATCTATCAGTTTATATGGTCTAACAAAAGCAACGGAGGAACTCTTTATTCTAGCTTAAGAACAGGTCAGAAAAAGTATAAAAAACGATACGGTAACAAATCTTCACGAGGGCAGATTCCTGACAAAATTTCGATAGAAAAACGGCCTATGGAGGTTGAAGAAAAACTTAGGATAGGGGATTTTGAGTCAGACCTTATTATTGGTAAGGATCATCAAGGAGCTTTATTAACTATTGTAGATAGGTTCTCTAGCTTTCTTTTAGTTGAAAATGTTGGAAGCAAAAAGGCAGATGCAGTTACTAAAATGACAATCAGAGCTTTAGCACCACATAAAGAATGGGTAAAAACAATAACAAATGACAATGGAAAAGAGTTTGCTGGTCACAAATCACTCGCTAAAAAACTTGATTGTGATGTGTACTTTGCCCATCCATACTCCTCTTGGGAAAGAGGATTAAACGAGTACACCAATAAACTCCTTAGACAATACTTTCCTAAGAATAAAACACTTAAAAACATCTCTCAGAATTATATTCTAGATGTTGTTGAAAAGCTAAACAATAGACCTAGAAAAAAACTTGGCTTTAAAACTCCTAAGCAGGTCTACTATAA
>CAWUST010000009.1:0-20954 GCA_963925495.1 uncultured Flavobacteriales bacterium
TTCCTTTCTTGCTCTAGAAATTGGAAAAATTACGGTGAATAAATTTATATCCGATTGTTATTTAGAAAATGTTCCTGTCGGAGAAGTAAAAACTTTGGACGAAGTGTTTGAAAAACAGGAGGCTAAAAACCTGATTCTAACTGAAACATTAGAAGGTGTGGCAACAAAAAGGGTAAAAACAGTTGTTTTTACTTTTTCCTCTTAAGGAATTTACGAAGAACAGTCAATACTTGCTGAGCATCTTCTTGTTCAATTTGTTTTCCAAGAGCTACAAGTTTTCCAAAATACTCGAATGAGATTGTTTCTCCACCGATTATCCAAAATGAACTAAAATAAGAAGAGGAAAATGAATTTTTCTTTTTTTCTATAAAACCTAAATTTTTAATATTCTCAATGAAATAGCTTTTATGACCACCAAACGTTGGCAAATTATTATCCATGGATAAATTCCCATCATTAAGTTTAATTGTTTCCACTCCTTTTTTTCTCCAAATCCAAGCTCTAGCCGCCATATATTCAAAATATGCCCAAAAAGCTAAATAAGCCAGGAGAAATATTTTTTCTTCAAAACTTAGTGGCTGTAAAAAGAAGAACATAATATAAATTCCACAAAATGACCAAGCCGCGAGCCAACCGAACAAAACAGACTCGTGCCATTTTTTCATTTTGCCGCTAATACGAATAATAATTCCGTTTCCATCTTTCTTTATCTCGATCCTATCGCTCATGTGCTATATCCTTTTAGTTTTGGCAGGTATTTTGAAAAGGCAAATTAAAACTCTATTGGACATATTATCATCCTTTTATCGATAAGAATTTTTTACTCCAATAATTTTTGATGAACTTTGACAATTATTTGTCTCTAAAATTTAGCTAAATGAAATATTTGATATTAGTTTTTACAAGCATATTATTTTTTGTTACAATAAATTCTAAAGCCCAAGTAATAGGGGGGGAACAAGATAAATTATTTGATTTATTCCTTTTAGAAAAATATGCCGACTGTTACTTCAAAGCAATTAAAATGATTGAGAAGGAAGACTTTAAATCTGACCCTGAACCATACCTCTATATTTCAATGACTCTTATTAAGATTTACGAAGACGAAGAAATGAAAATGGAGTACGAAGATGCTGGAGGTGACCCGCTTAAAGACGCTCTTAAATATGCCACTAAAGCAAATAAGTATTATTCAAAATGCTTAAAAAAGGACATTACAACCTTTGAAATGGAAGATAACATGGAGTTTTTCAATAATCTCACGATGATTGCCTTAGACGAAATAATTTATCATTATAATGAGGATAAATATAGCAAAGCAGCCTCTTGGGGGAAAAAATTAGCTAAAGTAGATCCTTCAATTTCTGAGATTCAACTAATAGTTGCCGCAAATATGCTTCTTTCGAAAAATGCTGAAGGCCAAAAACTAGTTGACATGTATTGGCCAAAAATAATTACCAAATATAAAAGTGGAGATGTTGAGCCCGAAGAATCTATTAAAAACGCTCTAATTTATGCTATCATAGCCTTATCTGGTTATTATAATGACAATGGGAATTCTACAAAAGCGAAGGAAATTATCAAATTTGGCAAAGACTTATTTGTAGAAAACAAAAAAATAGAAAGCCAATTTGATTCTATTAATTCCTAATATAGAATCTTAATAAATTTCCAAGCGCCTAAACATTAATTGTAATTATGAGAATAGACATTATTTCTGCTGTTCCCGATTTGCTATTTAGCCCTTTAAATACATCTATTATTAAAAGAGCGCAAGACAGAAAAAAAGTAGAAATTATAATTCATGACTTACACGATTACGGCAAAGGAAAATACCGACAAATAGATGATACATGCTATGGCGGTGGAGCAGGGATGGTCCTGAACGCTGAGCCAATAGCACAAATTATTGAAAAACTTTTGTCAGAAAGAAAGTACGATGACGTCATTTTTATGACTCCCGATACTACCATTTTTGACCAAGCTCAAGCTAATAAAATGAGTTCTCTTTCCAATTTAATTTTTTTATGTGGACATTATAAGGGAATTGACGAGCGGATAAGAGAAACCTATATTACAAGGGAAATTTCTATTGGAGACTTTGTACTAACAGGGGGTGAAATTCCAGCATGTGCTGTAATCGATAGTATTGTTAGATTAATACCTGGGGTTATCTCAGACGAACAATCTGCATTAAGTGATTCTTTTCAAGATGGAATACTTTCTGCGCCAGTTTATACTCGACCATCGGATTGGAGAGGCAAAAAAGTACCTGAAGTTCTGCTCTCTGGAAATTTAAAAAAAATAGATGAGTGGCGCCAAAGTCAAGCTGAGGAGAGAACACAAGAAAAAAGGCCGGATTTATTAACGGATTAAAATTTCTTTTACAAAAGACTATTTTCATAAGATTGATTTAATTACATTTGCAGCCCCAATTTAATGGGTTAATTTTATCACCATGGATCAGTTAATTCGTGACGTACAAGAAGTAACGGCGGCAGCAGATAGACATTCTCTAGCTGAATTTAAAGCAGGAGACACAATTAGTGTTGACTACAAAATCCGAGAAGGAGAAAAAGAAAGGATACAGCAGTTTCGTGGCGTTGTAATTCAAAGGCGAGGTGGAAGTTCCACTTCTACTGAGACTTTTACTGTTCGTAAAGTATCTAATGGGATTGGTGTTGAAAGGATTTTTCCTAGTTCTTCGCCCCTCATTGAAAAAATTACTGTGCACAAAATAGGTTCTGTTCGAAGAGCTCGTATTTTCTACCTTAGAGAACTTAAAGGTAAGGCTGCCAGAATTAAAGACAAGAGAATTAAATAGTATTTAATTATTCATATTTAAAGCCTTTTCGATTGTTCGAAAGGGCTTTTTTTGGTTTAATTAGAATCATATTAGTGGAAAAAATAGGAATCTTCTTCGGATCCGATACAGGTTGCACAGAAATTGTTGCTCGCATGATTCGTGAGCGACTTCCAAATTTTGACGTTAAACTTTATGATGTTTATGACATTGATGGGTCTGAAATACTAAAATACAACAATCTCATTTTCGGACTTTCGACCTGGCACGATGGTCAATTACAAAGTTCTTGGGATGATTTTTACTCCAAGTTTTTTAAATTGGATTTGACTGGTAAAACAGTGGCACTTTTTGGAATGGGCGATCAATACGGTTACGGAACCTATTTTTGTGATGGAATCGGAATAATTGGGGAAATAGCTAAAAAAAACGGAGCCAAAATAATTGGCCATTGGCCCAACGAAGGTTACGAACACGATGAGTCTAAAGCTGAAATTGATGAAAATACTTTTATTGGACTTTGCCTCGATGATGACAACCAAGACGAGCTAACAGAAGAAAGAGTTGATGTTTGGGTAAGACAGATTATTGAGGAGTTTTAAAGGATAACAACCTTTAGAGAATAAAAAGGGAAACTTAATATTTGACTCTATTTCTAACTACCTAATTCAATAAGCTACAGGAACATCGTAATCAAACTAGCTATCAACTTCTATCTTCCAACATTCAACATTCAATTTCTTCCTTCCAACATTCAACACTTTATCTTCTCTCTCCTAAACCCCTTCTCTCTTTTCTTTTGGTTTAAAAAAATAACGAATAGTTAATTGCTTTTCTTCTATTGGCGGGTTTTCCCAAAAACGCTCTCCATATTTTGATTCCAGTTGTTTAATATCCTCTTCATCATTTTCCCATTGATAAACTTTCTTTTCTACAAACACCCATTTTCTGTAACGAAAAGAGATTAAAAAACCCACAAAAGCTCCCGCCAAATGACCTTCAAATGAAATATGCTCGTCTAAAGGCAAAACGCCCCAGATCATTCCTCCATACAAAAAGACCACCAGTAAGGATACCGCTACCAATCGATAAGATTTACGAAACATGCCATTAAAAAAGAGTAAGGAAGCCAAACCATAAATAACTCCACTAGCACCAATATGATAAGAAGGTCGAGCAAAAAGCCAAACCAATAAGCCTCCAAATATTATAATATTAAAAAAAGATTTGTAGAATATGGGTTTATAAAAATAATAAGTGAGACTCCCAAGAACCAACATAGGAAAGGAGTTACTTATAATATGATTAAAATCACCATGTAAAAAAGGAGAAAATAGAATGCCTAACAATCCCGAAGCCTTGCGAGGATAAATACCAAAATGTGCTAAATCAACTTGAAAAACAAGTTCAATAATAAATGGAACCCACATGAGGAGAACAAACAAAAATGGTATTTGAATATTAGAAGTTTTCACAGTAAAATTTAGGAATCCAAAGTAACACTAAGCTGTTTAAAAATTCAAGGGCTAAAAACTACTAGAGCGCTAACAAAAGTTAAGTTCGTTAAAATTGTAAATTACATGACTGTACATTTTATTGCAATAGGCGGAAGTGCCATGCACAATCTAGCTTTAGCACTTCATGGCTTAGGCTACAAAGTAACTGGATCGGACGATGAAGTGTTTGAACCTTCGAAATCCAGATTAAACAAAAAAGGTTTGTTACCTAGCTCTATGGGCTGGAACGCGGAAAGAATTCACCAAGGTTTAGATGCTGTTATATTAGGAATGCATGCTAGAAAAGATAATCCCGAATTGCTAAAAGCACAAGATTTAGAATTAAAAATATACAGTTACCCTGAATATTTATACGAACAAGCAAAAAATAAAATTCGCGTTGTTATTGGTGGTTCACATGGAAAAACTTCCATCACTTCCATGATTTTACATGTTTTAGACAAAAACAAGGTAGAGGTCGATTATATGGTTGGGGCACAATTAGAGGGCTTTGACAATATGGTGAAAATTACTGATACGGCTGAATACATGATTTTGGAAGGTGATGAATACCTATCGTCTGCCATTGACCGACGGCCAAAATTTCATTTGTACAACCCCAATATTGCCTTAATTAGTGGTATCGCTTGGGACCATATCAATGTCTTTCCAACTTTTGATAACTATGTAGATCAATTTCGCATTTTTATCGATAAAATTGAAGAAAATGGACGTCTGATTTATTGTGAAGCAGATGGGGAATTAAATAAAATAGCCAGCCATTCAACCAAGCCTAAAACAAAAATTGCATACAACACACCAGAGCACAGTATTGAGAATGGAATTACAAGCATAAATTTCAAAGGAGAGAAGTATCCCATGGAAGTATTTGGAATTCATAATTTACAAAACCTAAATGGCGCATGGCAAGTCTTGAAATTAATGGGATTGACCGACAAACAAATATTAACTAGCTTCCACGATTTTAGCGGGGCTTCAAAACGGTTAGAACTTGTAAAAAGAACTGAAAATTCAGCAGTATATAAAGATTTCGCACACTCTCCTTCTAAGCTAAAGGCCACAACTCAAGCAGTAAAAGACCAATTTGATAAAAGAGAATTAATTGCCTGTATGGAACTCCATACCTTTAGTTCGCTAAACAAAGAATTTCTCAGCCATTATAAGGGCAGCATGGACAGAGCGGATAGAGCTATTGTGTACTTTAGTCCGGAGACCTTAAAACACAAAAAACTACCACCTATAAGTAAAGAAGAAGTGAAACAAGGATTTGGCAGTGAAGATATTGAAGTTTTTACGGATTCTAAAGAGCTAATAAATACGCTTAAAAACGTAGATTGGAAAAATAAAAATCTACTACTTATGACCTCTGGAAATTTTGACGGGGTAGACATCGATGAATTTGGAAAGGGACTAATATAACTTGATGAAATAATTGTCCTAATTGCAAAAACAAATATAATTACACCTTCCACTAATCTATTAAAATTAGTTCGCCCGAATACTTAAAGCGTAATGTACTTTAAGAAATTAAAATCTGGAAACCAAAGTTCTACTTTTAGGATTATAAAAAAATAGTGTTTATATTTATAACAGAAGAAGAAATCTGTAAAAGGATTATTCTTTCCACCCTTTTGGAAGGTTCTTCATTATTTCAATATCCGCGAATTCCTTACTCGACTTAATACCATTTTCTGTTACCCAATTAGCCATTTTAGAAAGCCCTTCTTCCAAGTTCAAATAAGGAGCTGGTTTAAAAACAGTTTCAAATTTTTCATGATCAGCAAAAGCATGAAGTACTTCTTCTCTTTTTTCTAATTCCATAAACTCAGGCTCCTTACCCATGGCCTTTCCGATTGCAAAACCCAATTCCCTGATAGTTATAGCATTTCCTGCACCAATATTAAATGTTTGATTCAATGCCTCGGGAACATTAATGGAATTGGCAATATATGGAGCCACATCATCAATAAAACTAAAAGCTCTGCTCTGCTCTCCTTTTCCAAAAAGTGTAAGCTCCTCACCCTTCAAAATTTGATTCATAAATATGCCAACTACATTTCTATATTTATCTCCAATATTCTGTTTTGTCCCATAAACATTGTGGGGCCTAAACACTATGAAGTTCAATCCGAAAAGCTTTTTTGCAGCTTTTAAATCCAGCTCTATTGCAAGTTTTGCAATTCCATAAGGGTCTTCAGGATTAGGGTTTTGAATTTCATTAAAAGGCAAATCATTATTGCCATAAACCGCTATAGATGAGGTAAACACAAAACATTTAATCTTGTGATTTACAGCAGCATTTATTAGATTTATGCTTCCAATTAAATTGTTTTGGTAATTGAATTTTCGAATAAAATGACTCAACCCTTCTGCCGCATAAGCTGCAAGATGATAAACATAATCAAAAGAGTGTTTTTCAAAAAGTTTATTTACCAAATTTGTATCCGTTATGGACCCAATAACCAATTCCGCATCTGGGTTTACATTTTCTTTAAAGCCACCAGAAAGATCATCTAGCACAACCACTTGGTAGCCAAGTTTTAATAAATGATTTACAATGTGAGAACCAATAAAACCAGCCCCTCCTGTAACTAATGAAATACAATTCACGCAGTAAAAGTACACTTGAATAAGTGTATACAAACAATTATTAGCGACTAAGCTAAACCAATAGGTAAAGTACTAAACAATTCTATAATTCCGCCCTTCTATTTGTAAAAAACAGCTATTTGTATTTTACAATGTAATTGCTATTGTGCTTTTAAGGTAAAAAAATAATTAAATCAATTTTCTCAATGCCATCATGTAGCCAAAATGCAATCCCTCGTGGAGGTTATTAAACTGAATGGCAGATTCAATTGAATCTAAAACAACTCCATAACTTGTTGAGTATTCAGTAAAATTTTCGAATTTTCCATTTGTCAAATGCTCTTCAGTTAAGTCAATAAATTTAGTAGCATTTTGCTTGAAATAGTCTAAATCGCTTTCTAAAAATACTTGCTCTTTTGCCGAGCTTCCTTTTCTGAATCTATCCACTATTTCCATTGGTATTTGGAGTTCCATTTTACACAATCCGAAACTGAGCAAATGTTGTGTTACCACTACGTGCCCGAAATTCCAAAACAAATTATTGTTATGTGTTTCAGGGATTTTTATTAATTCTTGAAATGGTCTCTCTCCTATTACGTCTAACATTCGTTGACGTGTTATTCTATTGTGTTCAAAAGTTGTTTCTAAGTTCATGGTGATTAATTTAGAAAACAAAGAAACTTAAAAATAACTACTAAAACCAAACAACCAAGATGCCTTTTGTGCAGCCAGATTACTTAAAACACCTTTTTGCCATTGGTAGTGATAATTTAATCTAAAAACAGTTTGTGCAGAAGGCCGAAAACTAATAACCGGAGTGATTCCAAGAACGTTTTCACCAATGTTTGATCCAGTTTCTTTAAACGAACCAACATTCCAATCTACATAATCGAAACGAACTGCGAGGTTTAAAGAAGCTTTTTTTCAACCAAATATTTTTCTTTTAATTATAGGCTGGACCACATATAAAAAAACACCCCATTCTTGACCATCATATTGTTGAGTATAAGTTGTGGGCAGATCAAGTAGCACAAATGCAACTTCTCCAACTAAATAAGCTCCTGTTTTTCAATTGTTAAATCCAACTCCAAAGAAATACGAATCTAAATTCAGGGATTTAAACTCAATTGTATTTTAATTTTATTCCAACAAATAACGTACGTGGATTTCCAGGACCATAAATGAAGTTACTATCTCGATTCTTTCCTATATCAAAATTGGTTTGATAAGAATTAAAAATATTTTTTAGCCCTCCATAGATTTCAATAATGGTTCCTAGGTTTTTCAATGAGAAATCGCGACCAATTTTAATACTCAAATTAGAAAAAGTTTCAGATTCTATGATCTCGTCCTTTAATTGATTTGTAGCTCCAGCAAAATGAGGAACTTTCATCTTTCCTGTGTAGACATAATTTAATGAAGCGTTCCACTTATTATTAGGTGTAAAAGTTAAGATGGCATAACCATAGTCATTAGGGGTTCTTATAAACTCCCGAATACCTTCGACTCCTTCAATATATTGTACTGGTTTATCAAATATGCTAGATTGTAGAGTAAAACCACCTTCCAGCTGCACCTTTCGATTAAAATTCGCCCTTAACTCCAAGGTTATTCCTTGAACAGTTGCTCCATCTCCATTTCGTTTATCAAAGCGCTGACCAAATTGATCTTGCCCAATAGGTTCTAAATAAAAAGCATTGTTTAGCCTATTATAAAAACCTTCAACGGTGTAACCAATTATCCACTTCTTCATGGGTTTATCGTAGTTGATAGAAGCACTTAAACTGTGAGACCTTTCTTCGACTAGGTTAGGAGACAACGAAACACGAGAAACCCCGCCTGCAGCAAAAGCAATGTGTAAATCAGTATCAAATGCTTGTGGCGCTCTGAACCCAGAGCCATAGCTAAAGCGGAATTGAGTCTTTTTTTTGAGTTTGTAGAGCAAGGAGGCTCTAGGACTAAAAATAAGATTATCAATTAAATTGTGTTTGTCCATTCTTGCGCCCGCAAGAAAAGTCAGTTGAGGAATAATTTCCCAGTCGCTTTGAACAAATGCACCTAAATCTTTAGTCGTTTGATCTATCAAATATTGGTAACTCGAAATCTCATCAAACACATCGTCGTAAACATACTCTAGCCCAAGGGTAAAGACGTTTTTTCCTTTCAAGAAATTGTTGATCTTATGATTGAGTTGCATTCCCACGTTATAGGTACTAACATCGGAAGTGCCGTATGGAGGAGCCTTAATAAACTTATCATATTCAGCTGTCACTGTGTCTGGCTGAATTCCAGTATAGTGTTTTCGATCGGTGTTTTGCCAAGCCAGGTAGGTAATTATCGAACTATTGTCATTATCAAATTTAATTTGATAATCAGCACTCGCCATCCACACACCATGGGTTCGTTCTTCCGCTTGTTGAGCAAGGTAAGCAGGTTTGTCGACCAACATCTCTCCTCCAAATCGATATTCACGCAAGTTGCTGAAATTGATCTCTAATTTTTGATTTTCTTTGGGTAGGAAAAACATATTTGCACCTAAAGCAGTAGAGTTTATTAATGCGATTTCAGAAAAACTGTCCCCATTCGCATCGTAGAACCCTCGGTCTCTTTTATTCATGAAAATTGAAACTCCCGCGTTTCTATTTTTAGATACCAAGGATGCATTTCCACTTATATTATGGTCAGAAGTTTGACCATCAATATTTTGATAGGTGTAATTAAGTTCACCAGCATTGTCTTGAGGAATTTTGGTGATAACGTTTACTGTTCCTCCTATGGCGCTCGAACCATACAGCGACGATCCACCCCCACGCAAAACTTCTATTCTGTCAATCATATTTGCGGGTAATTGTTCCATTCCATATAATCCTGTAAGCGGACTAAAAATGGGACGACCATTTACCAGTATTTGAGAATAGCCACCACCAAGACCATTCATACGCAGTTGAGTGTAATTACAGGTTTGGCAATCTGTCTCTACACGTAAGCCTGGTTGAAATTTTAATCCTTCAGAAAGGTTACAGGCTTGCACGTTACTAATCGTCTGGCTGGTAATCACATTTACTATTACTGCTGAATTTGTTCTTCTTTTAGGCGTTTTTGTAGCTGTGACAACTATACCATCAAGATCTAAAACCTGTTCGGTCATGTCTAAGTCCAGATTTACTTCCTTTTGCTCTTCGCTTAATACAAATTCTTTAAACACCTTTTTGTAACCAATGTATGAAGCCGATATTTTGTACTTTCCATAGGGGAGTTTGGTAATAGTATATCGCCCTTGAACATTAGTAAGTGCACCAAATGAGCTTGAATCAATAATTACTTGAGCATATTCAATGGGATATCCATCTGTTTTCACAATCCCGGTAACCTTTCCAGTTTGCGCGGCTAGAATAATAGAAAATGTAACAAATAAGGTAAACAGAAGAAAAATTCTCATAAAACACGACTTTAATTAAGTGCTGCAAAAATATATAATTAGACTTACCTAATCTTTTTTATTATACTTATTGAATACATTTGCTTGTTATGGATCAAAGCCTTACCGAAGAGAATTATTTAAAAGCAATTTATTCCTTATCAAAAACTCAGCCCAAGGGAGTTTCAACGAAATCCATTGGCCTTTCCCTAGAAATTAAACCACCTACGGTTTCTGATATGTTGAAGAAGCTAAGTGATAAAAAATTGATTCAATATGCCCTATATAAGGGCGTACTTCCGACATTAATGGGAGAAAAAATTGCACTTAAAGTCATTCGAAAACATCGGTTATGGGAAACCTTTTTGGTAGAACATTTCAACTTTAAATGGGATGAAGTTCATGATATCGCAGAACAATTGGAACACATTAAGTCACCAGAATTAGTTCAACGGCTTGATGAATATCTAGATTTTCCCGAGCATGACCCGCATGGAGATCCCATACCTGATAAGGATGGTAATATAAAAATTCGCCATAAACGTACTTTAGATCAAGTAACCGAAAATGAAAGGATAATAATGGTAGGAGTAAAAGACCATACTTCTGAATTTTTGAAATACCTCGATAGCATTGAAGTAAAACTTGGCTCTGAAATTCTAGTTAATCAAATCATTGAATACGATAAGTCGTTTCTAGTTGAAATTAGAGAAGAAAAAAAGAAAACAAAACGAAGCTTATCTTTTCTAGTTTGTAAAAATATATTGGTAAGCTAATTATCAATTCAATCTATTGATTTACTGCTCATAATAAAGTATTTATCAATTTTAACAATTTAAATACAACTACATTTAATGTATTAACATACATTTGCGTTATCAAGGAGTTATGAGAATAGAAGATGAAATAAAACAAAAAAGCTTTAAGTCCAAAAAGGAAAAGGCTTTAGTGAATTTGGTGTTCACTTATAACTGGATTAAAGAAAAAAGAAGCAAAACCTACAAAGAATTCGGCTTATCGTCTCAACAATTTAATATACTTCGAATTCTGAGAGGACAACATCCTAACGCAGCTTCTGTAAAATTATTAACGGAAAGAATGCTCGATAAAATGAGTAATGCCTCTCGATTGGTGGACAAATTATTAGAGAAAGAATTGGTTGATAGACACTATTGTCCAAATGACAGAAGACAGGTGGATGTATTGATTACTAAAAAAGGATTGAACTTGATAAATGCTGCTTCAATAAAAGGTGATGAATTATTAAAAGATTTTGCCATTACAGAAACGGAAGCCGCAACGCTCAGTAGCATTTTGGACAAAATAAGAGATTAAAAAATTTTAGAATAACAGGTATATAAATTTTATATGCAAGTTTAAAGACACAAAATATATCCAGCAATACTCCCTACTGTCCTACTGTGGGTATGCCTGCAAATATTAAAACAATAAATAAAATAAAAATTAAATTGAAACAAATAGAAATTATGAAAGGATTAAAATTATTTACAGGATTAGCGGCATTGGGATTATTCATGAGTTTATCATTACACATTATGGCTGGTGAGAATTATAAAATTGGCGACAAGTCAAAAGTAACTTGGTTAGGTAAAAAAGTAACTGGTCAACATACTGGTGGTATCGTTCTTAAATCAGGCGAATTGAGTTTAGAAAAAGGAATGTTAACCGGAGGAACTTTCATTATGGACATGACAAGTATTACTTGTACGGATATGGAAGGTGAATATGCTGACAAACTTCTTGGTCATTTAAGAAGTGATGAATTTTTTGGAGTTACTAAATACCAGACATCAAAATTGGTTATTACTAAGGTGGCTACCTCAACCACTGGTATCATCACTGTTAGTGCTAATTTAACCATAAAAGGAATCACCAAAAAAGTTGAGTTTCCGGTTGTTGTCGATGAGAGAAATGGTTCGGTTACAGTTATTGGAGTAATTACTGTAAATAGAACGCTTTATGGAATAAAATATGGTTCTGGTAGTTTCTTCGATGATTTGGGAGACAAAATGGTTGAAGATAATTTTACCCTAACTTTTAACCTTACTGCGAAAAGCTAAACCGGAAAATATTTTGATTTAAAAAGCCCCATTTCGAGTTTCGAAATGGGGCTTTTTAACATCTATTTTATTTGCAATTTTTTATTCATAAAGATATTTGTGACCATAATCTTTTTAGAAACTTAAATTAAATACTATGAAAAAGACATAGAGAACTATATATTCTATTTTTTAATTTCAAAAACAGTAACCGATACCTTAAATTTGCTTAATAATGAACATCTACTTAATCAATTTTTTTTTAAAATGAAAAATTTATACATTGTAATATTACTCGGTCTTATTTCTCCCCTATTTACCAATGTTGTTATTGCCCAATGTGATGGCATAACCTTGGAAAGTCTTACGAACCCGGGGGCTTTTGAAGTAGCCACGCTCACCGAAGCAGATGGAATACGGAATGGTCCTGATTATTTAGGAGCGACTATCTACTACCCTACAAACTCTAAGCCGCCGTTCTCAAGTATAGCAATCGTACCTGGATTTACAGCACTTCCTTCAAGTGTTAAAGAATGGGGACCATTCTATGCTTCTCACGGAATTGTAACCATTATTATAGGCACGAATTCTCTTATTGATTTTCCAGAGGCACGTGCTATAGCTCTTTTAGATGCCTTGGAAACCATAAAGCAAGAAAATGTTAGAGTCTCATCTCCTCTCGAAGGGGCCCTTAACCTAAATCAATTGGCCGTGAGTGGCTGGTCTATGGGTGGCGGAGGCGCACAAAGGGCCGCTGTACTTGATACCACTATTGCTGGTGTTGTCGCCTTATGTCCATGGCTCCCTAATCCTAAGCTCAACCATAAAAGTCCTGTACTAATTTTTAGTGGAGAGGCTGATCCTACAGCTCCTCCCCTGCTTCACGCAAATATTCATTATAACCAAACACCAAATACAACTGACAAAGTACTATTCGAAATTGCAAATGGCAATCACTCTGTTGCTAATACTCCCAGCGGTGGAGGCGGTTATGTTGGAAAAGTAGCTCTTTCTTGGCTTAAACTATATGTAGAAAAAAATGACTGTTATTGCCCCCTTTTAACAGACACGCTTTTAGTAAGACCGCTAACTGCATCTAAGTTAGAGCAGGATTTCGAATGTGAATTATTAGACGTGGTTAATCCAGTATTGGGAGCGTTGGAAAATGTTGATGATACTGACCCTAGAGTCATTAGAGTTTATCCTAATCCAACGAAGAATGTAGTTAATTTAGAAATGCATGGAGATGGTCATTATAAAATTATTTCATCCATAGGGCAGCTCTTATTGGAAGGATATTTAACTGGTGATAACAAACAAATTGATTTATCAGAATTTCCCCCAAGCATGTATTACTTGTATATAGACAGTCAAATTATTAAACTTATTAAATACAATTAAGTAGCCTTGAATAAGCTTATTCTTTTATGGTTCGAAAAAACGAACTGTTTAGGAAGTTAATCGAACAATAATTATGCACAAATAGATAATCAGATCAAAAGTGGGAATTCATAAAGATTTACTTTCTATAAAATTGAAGTCAAAAAATTCTCTTTTACATATAACAGTATTGAGACGATTACCCAGATATTGTAAAACTGGAATTCTTGAAAAAGTTAGATTTATCAAGTAACAACTTAAAACACTCCCATTAGAAATTAGACAGTTAACGAATCTTGAAACACTTAAGTTGTATAAGAATCCATTAGAAAGTATTACTGCTGAAATAGCAAACTGTAAAAGTCTTAGTTCTATAGTTACTAAAGGAACAAAATTAAGTCCTGAAGGTATAGCTAAAATTACTCAATTGCTTCCAGCTTGTAAAATCAAATACTAATAAACATGAAAAACATTTTAGCCCTTAATTTGTTATTAAATAGAAATAGTTGATATCAAATGCAGAGAAAGCATGGAAATCTATTATATACGGGCAAAAAAAATGGAATGAATAGAATACAACACATAGAAAATGAGATTTCTGAATTAAGAAATCAATTACAGAATCATAAGCTTTATAAAAATTTAAATAATATAAATGATATAAAAATATTTATGGAAAATCACGTATTTGCCGTATGGGATTTTATGTCACTTTTAAAAAACCTTCAAATAAACTTTACTAAAGTTGAAACACCTTGGACACCAAGGAAAAATCCAACACTATCAAGATTTATAAATGAAATTGTTCATGGTGAAGAAAGCGATATCAATGAATTAGGAGAACCTAAAAGTCATTTTGAAATGTATTTGGATGCGATGTTGCAGATAAATACCAATACTGATGAAATAAACAATTTTATAAAACTTATAGAATCAGGAAATTCAGTCGAATATTCATTGAATAAAATTAATGTCGACAAAAGAGTAGCTGATTTTGTGAAGTTTTCATTTTCAATTATTGAAACAAACAAACCACATCTTGTTGCTTCTGCATTTACATTTGGACGAGAAGATCTTATCCCAGATATGTTTATAGAAATTCTCAAAAATTCCGATTCTGAAAATAAGTTTTACAACAAACTCACTTACTATCTAGAACGCCATATAGAACTTGATGGAGATGAGCACGGCCCTCTTTCTATTAAAATGATTTCAGAGCTTTGCGAAGATGATAACCAAAAATGGGATGAAACATTAACTATCGCCAAACAATCTTTGGAAAAAAGAATTGAGCTTTGGAATGCAATTACCGATTTGATTCAAAAAGAAAAGCCGGCGTATGTTCAAAGTATATAATTAATAGCGACTTAGTATACTCTTAACACAACCGAGAGCCCTAAGTTTGATTAAAGAGATTGTAATAAGAAAATATAAGACATAGCTCGACTCAGAAATTAAAAAGGAAAATCTCTATTTACTCATGCTTTATCTAAAACAAGACAGCCCATCAGGAAGGGACTTTTTTACTGATACAAATAGAGGTAAAATAGCGTAAATTAAGCTTCACATACCTCTAAAAAGCCTATTGAACAGATAATTAACGTTCCTGAAGCAACAGCTGATGTAACCTAAGTTAAAACATTCATAATCGGTCCATCTGCATTATATACGCTGTATTGAAACAATTCATTTAAATTTTGAATACCTGCTACCCGACCCAAATACCATTCAAAGCACCTTGTGATACAGTTTTATAACCTAAGTGAATAAATAAAATCGATAATAGCAACGTTTGGCGCAAGCCTATTGAAAATCCAGCTCAAAGAATAGGTTCAGGATAATACGACTCAGGGTGAGTCGAATACCCTTTAACAATCAAATTAACTCATAGCAGAGTAGCTTAAAGAAGTCATTAAAACCTAGCATGTGGGTTTAATTCAACAATAATTTCATTTTTTCTGTTGATTATTTCAAAAGGAGGGTTATATCCTAGAAAGTAAAACTTATTGGTATGTGAAATCCCCTTCTTTTTTAAAGATTGGATAAGCAAGTTTTTATATCTTTCTATTTTAATTGAATTTGCCCAACCGCCAAAACTTATTGCCGCTGCGGTTTTGGATCTCTCTTTCTTAATGTTTATATCTGAACGGCTAGGTTCGGGCATATCATCCTGATTAAACTCTTTGGGAATCATGAACATCATTGTCATACTATCTTCTAACGAAATACTTACCGGGGAAGTCATCGGAATTTTTTCACCCTTGCTGTTATCGCCAAAAATATAACCCGCTAAAATTGAAAAACCTTTTTTAGAAGAAGTTTCATATTGGCTTGAATTCATTTTTACAGACAAAAATAATCGAGCATCATATTTCCGAATACTGATATCTTCATACTCTTTCAATACCTGGAAAGGATAACTTTCAATCTTGCTGACAGTAGTTCTCCAAAATAACTGAAAAGCAAAAAAACAAACTATTAATATTCCTAAAAAAAAAATGAGCCATTTCATAAAACCTCTATTTATATCTTCATTTGATTGTTAAGACAATTGTATCAAAACAATGTTCATCCATAAAAAGAATTTGATTTTTGATAGTTAGTAAGGAAGAAATTTATTCTTGAAATTCAAAATCCAGATTGAAGTTTATTAACTCGATATCGGGTTATAAAGGATGCATCTAATTGGTACAAAAGGAAAAAGCGGCTGTCCAAATTTAGCTGTATTAAACTCGATTGCACATATCAGCTCTGAGCCTGCACGCATTGGATTTATTATGAGACCGCTTACCGTTCAATGAGATACTTATGTAAACATTATTGAATACAATTATTTTACATAAATCATTCTTAGAGCAGCACACTTTACTTCTGCCAATATTCCAAAAGAACAGTATGAATTTGATTTGTCTAATCTCCAGGAAGAATACAATAATGAATTTCATGCCTCTTTAGTCGCAGAAAGCAATATCAAACTAGGGCTGAAATTAATAGAGGACGTCAAACCAGTGTCAAGTGAATGTCATCTCATGATTGGTAAACCTCAATTCGTTAACATAAAAAAAAGATTGCATATAAGAAGTTGGTCAATTGGATATAGAAAAAGCAAACGACGCATGCGTTAAAGGTTTAAATCAATATTCATCGGTAAAAAAACTCATTAATATTCCATGCGCCAGAACCAATAATTTACCGGGTTTTAAATAAAAAAATCTACCTAATCGTCCCTTCTTTGGATGAAGAACATCAAAGGCACTATCAATTATAATTAGGCTCTAAAAGCGGAATTAAAAACAAATATGACATTTGATGGAATACACAACCAATAATTAGTGCCGAATCATCTACTATTTTGAACCAAATACTAGTGAAGTTTGTTACCTTCTATAAGAAAAGAATAATAAAGTTGAATACTACTTATCCTTAATAGAACTAGAAATAGGCATCAAAAGGCTCATAAGTTCATTTAAGCTAAATGGCTATACCATTTGGAAAACAATTAAAACATAAAATGTTAGATATAAAAAAACAAATCCGTCCAATGATCTTTAGCATTAATGATACGGGAACTACAAGTATTGAGGAAAAATTTCAAAACACAGTGCTGCGTCCTATTATTAAATTGCAACATGAGCTGATTTTATGCTATTTCGAGCAATTTTTAAAGCGTAAAAAATCAAAATTAAAAGAACTATCTGATCTTCAAAAAACAGAGGTTATACAAAATATGTTTTCGCGAGACATCCAACTCAAAACAGATCTTCGCGGATTAATTATCGGACTATTTACATTAGAAGAATATCAGCAATATTTAAACCTTTCTTCTCAACTCAACAAAAGGATCAATGCCATTATTCAACAACGGGTAAAATCGTGTTATATAAACAGCTAAATACAGCAGATTTATACTCAAGCCCATCTTCAGTTAATTTATATTCGTTATGTGTTTTAAAACTTCAGAACAAACATTGAATTTAAAATTATTAATTATACCTGTTCTTCTTTAAAAGAAGCCTTTGAGCGCTGGTATTGATACCAATGGCCTGTTGGGAATTAAAAGTACATCTCGAATACTAGTAACTCGACAAACGTTCATATAAAAGATCGGGACTCTGAACCTGCTGGCGTGATTCAACGAAATTTTCAACTTTACCCTTCGATAAATAACCTTCTGTTAAATCCATAAATTTCGGAGCAGTTTCTTTGAAGTATTTATGGTATTCGAGAGTAAAGGTGTTATCTTCTAAAGTCGTTATTTTCTTAATATACTTAACAATTCCATAGGAATTTGAAGTTCCATCTTACACAACCCGAAGCTTAATATACATGTTGGGCTGCAACTCTATGACCGAAATTCCAAAATAGGTTTTGTTATGAGGCTCTAGAATTTTGATTAACTCTTCAAAAGGTCTATCTCCGATTACACCCAAAATTCGTTGGTGAGTTATTCTATTGTTTTGGTAAATCGGGTTCCAAGCTCATAGAAATTCATTTAGAAAAATAAATAAATCTAAAAATAGGTGCTAAATAAAACTAGCCAAGATGCTTGTTTAGAGACTGGATTAGAGATAATACCTTGGTTCCATTCGTGGCTAATAATTCAACTTAAAAAAGGTTTGAGATGTGGGTCGGAAGCTGGTTGCTGGAGCAACAGAAACTCTGTTCTATCCAACATTGTCATTCGTTTATTTGAATCTTACAACATTCCAATCCACTTAATCAAATCTTGGTTATCTATTTTTAATAATCTTAAAGGTTTTTAAAAACTGGCCATCCTCATCCATTAATTGTACGAGGTAAGTTCCATTGCCTAAAAAAGACAAATCATAATTTTCTTCTTCAGATTCTATTTGACTAATAAACACGGGTTTGTATAGTAGATCATAAACTACAAATTGGTATTTTCCTTGAAGTTCATTTAACGTAGGAAAAGATAAATTTAGATCCGTTGACATTGGATTTGGATATACTGAAGCTTCAATATCTGTAGGAATATAATTCCACACCCCAACAACAGACCATTGAGTTTGATTAAATCCTTGAGCAACAAAATGAGTTTGATTACCTATAGTTTTTATTACTGGTTCACCAACTGTCCAAGTTACATTGTAATTTGAATTGGCGCTGAAATCCCCTGCACTGATTATTACTTCAAGTTTTTGGTTTTGACTCCACCCTTGTTTGATCCCGAAAAATAAGGTCAAAAAAGAACCAATAATTATCACATTGAAATATTTCATCATAAGTTCATTGCTTTTGCAATTATAACTCCGAAAGGTAAATAATTATTAGGGAATTATAACAAAGGAATTTACCGACCTCAGACTTAAGTAAAAATTAGTTAGCAGTATATTCTAAATTTACTCCGTGAATATACATAACTCCACTATTGGTATCCGTTGCATCCGTCCCTTTTCTTCTCAGATAAAAATGAAGAACTTTGGTTGAAGATTTCAAAGAAATAGAATAGCTATATTCCTTCAATCCATATGCAGTTGAAGAAACATTTAACGAAACAGTACTGGAGGATGACCCAGTAATAGTTGATGCATTCTCAAATAATTTATAATTTCCAAAGGAAAAGGAAATATTTCCTGAATTACTACTACTACTGTACAATAATTTGACTTTTACAGCTGTACCAGCAACCCAATCACTTGGTAGAGGCAGAGACATTGCAATTTGACCAAGTTTTGCGTCCACCATTTCAATAACTGGAAGTTGCCAGCCTCCCAACATTTTTTTCTTAGTTTGTGAACCGATAAATGCCTCCGTTGGAAACATACCTGGAGCAATTGCAATACTCCGGGTAACATTTGGCATCGACGCACTCCAACTGGCATTTCCACTTGCGTCTGACAACAATACTTTATTAGCCCCAGCACCACTTGTAACTTGTAATGTCGTGGTTTTTGTTTTTCCGGCAACTTCTAATTTTTGGGTAGGAGCTGAAACACCTATTCCTACGTTCCCCGCACTAGTAATAGTCATGTCAGTACCTTGCGATGAAAAATGGTTTATTATAAAACTATTAGAAGGAGTATTATAATACATCTCAAATTTAGTTGTACCAGCATTTTTAAAATGAAACCCCGCGTTGCCCTGACTGGTAATATCTAAATATATAAATGGATATGTATCTTCTAAACGAATGTCTCCAGAATTATCGGTTGCTTTAATATGAAACTTTGTTGAAGGAGTTGTTGTACCAATTCCTAATCGGCCATTAATATTTACATAATTCGATGCGAAATCACCCCAAATTAAAGGAGTTGTTCCAGTCGAATTCTCTATATAAAGTTTATTAGATGAAGTCTCACTATAGCCAGCTCCTGCACCAATAAAAATGTTTCCAGATGAATTACCCGATTGTCTCCCAGATTGTGCACCTATAGATACATTACCCGAACCTGTATTGCTAAACAAAGACTCTAGTCCTATCGCTGTGTTTCTCTGTCCTGTGGTGTTTTTATTTAGGGCATACATTCCTGAGGCTGTGTTTTGTTGTCCTGTGGTGTTTGAATTTAGGGCTTGATATCCTGAGGCTGTGTTACTATGTCCTGTGGTGTTTTTATTTAGGGCATACGAACCTGAGGCTGTGTTATAATAGCCTGTGGTGTTTTTATTTAGGGATTCATATCCTAAGGCTGTGTTTTGTTGTCCTGTGGTGTTTGAATTTAGGGCTTGAGTTCCTGAGGCTGTGTTATTATTTCCTGTGGTATTTGCATTTAGGGCTCGCATTCCTGAGGCTGTGTTATTGCTTCCTGTGGTGTTTAAATATAGGGCGTGACTTCCATTTGCTGTGTTATTACCTCCTGTGGTATTGAAATATAGGGCAAAATATCCTGAGGCTGCGTTCGAATTTCCTGTGGTGTTTCTATGCAGGGCACGTTCTCCTATGGCTGTATTAAAACGTCCTGTTGTGTTTCCATATAGGGTGTGATATCCTGAGGCTGTGTTACCATATCCTGTGGTGTTTAAATATAGGGCTTGCATTCCTGAGGCTGTATTCGAAATTCCTGTGGTGTTGAAATATAGGGCTTGATATCCTGAGGCTGTGTTCCATCTTCCTTTGGTGTTTGAAAAAAGGGCTTTCCAGCCTGAGGCTGTATTGTTATATCCTGTGGTATTGAAATATAGGGCCATTAATCCTGAGGCTGTGTTATAACTTCCTGTGGTGTTTTTAT
>CAWUST010000010.1:0-106832 GCA_963925495.1 uncultured Flavobacteriales bacterium
GTAGAAGCTAAAAACTATGGTTATGGTATTTACCATTATCGTAATTATGGAACTTCTTCTGCTCGTCAAAAGGTTCAGAATAATATGATTTCTATTACAGGTGGTTCTGGTTATCATTATGGTTTGTATTCTCGGGATGCAAATTATACGGATTATGATTTTAACAGTATCAGTATAGAGAAAGGAAATGCATATCCTGTTTATTTATATCGAGGAAATGGAGTAAACTTTAGAAATAATGTTATGGCTTCAGGGGGAACTTACTACAGATATTATCAAAGTGGTTCTCAAACAAGGAGTAATAACGTATGGTGGGCTCCTAATGCAACTCGTTTTCTTGGAAACCTTGGTAGTAGCTTACTTAATGTAGATCCTAAATTCAAATCAAAAACTAATTTACATTCAACAAGCACAGCTTGTCATAATTCAGGTGTTGCAGTAAGTGGTGTAACTAAAGATATTGATGGCGAAACTCGCTGTCCGGGTACAGGTTGTCCTGGCGCTGCAAGTGCTCCAGATAGGGGTGCAGATGAGTATTATTTACCAAACTACGATGCCTCTCCTTCAAGTCTTGGTTTATCTCCATGTTCTGGTGCACAAGATGTTAAGATTCAAGTATCAAATGCGGGTTTAGTTAATATGACTTCGTTTAGAGTTGATTGGTCTATAGCTGGTGTTGCTCAAACTGCTTTAGTTGTAAGTTCTTCGTCTCTTGCAGCTGGCGCTGATACAATAGTAACATTAGGTTCTCATACTTTTGTAAGTGGTATATCTTACAACATGGTTTATAGAACTTCACTGCCAAGTGGTAGAACTGATCAACAAATGTCTAATGATACCTTGAAAGAGTCGTTGAAAAATGCATTAGCTGGTAATTTAAGAATTGGTTCTGGTGGAGATTACCCTGGTTTAGATGATGCAGCAAAAGCATTGATGCAGCTTGGTATTTGTGGTCCTGTAACTTTACAACTTTTAGATTCAACATTCAAAGAGACTGTTACTTTTAAAAATATTGCTGGAAATAGCAGTGTTAATCCAATTTCAATTGTTAGTCACCCGTCAAATACTAAGATGGCTATTATTGAAGGTTCAGTTACTCTAACCGGTGTTACTCATTTTACAATAAAAGGAGTTGAGTTTATTGGAACCAGTAATACAATCGTTGTTAAAGATGACAAAGTAACTAATGTGAAAATTGACAGTAACGTATTTACTCTAGGAAGATCAGGTTATGCGTTTTATGATGGTAATAGTAACTCTCAAAATATGGATTCAATTTGGTTTACTAACAATAAAGTAAATGGAGGATATGGTGGTCTATACATATATGGAGGTTCTTCTACTCGAGAGTCGAATATTGTTATTGAGAATAATAAAATAGAAGGTTTTGCACAATATGGAATTTATTTCTGGTATGGTAAAAATCTTTCCTTACGTGGAAACACTGTAAAATCCGGAAAAGGTCTTGCTAGTTATCCATATGCTGTTTATTCTTGGTACATTAATAACTTGAATATAACAGAAAACCAATTGCATGCTTATGGTGCAGGTGGTGGATATGGAATTTATGCTAGGTACTTGAACTATAGTGGAGCATCAAGTAGAGATAGTTTAGTAATGACTAATAACTTTATTTCAGTATCTCATACACAAGCTGACTATACGCATTATGGTGCATATTTGTACTATTGCTATAGAACTAAAGCGTATCACAATAACTTTAACGTAGAGTCTAGTTATAGCAATGCTTACGCACTTTATACCTACCGTAACAATAGTTCTACATTTAAAAATAATATTATAGCAACAAAAGGAGCAACAACTTGGCGGGAAAATTATAGTTCTTTAACAAGAGACTATAATGCTTATTGGAATGGTTCTGTTGGTGTTAGTGGTATTAATGGAGGAAGGCTTGGCTCTAATTCTATTGTTACTAATCACCGTTACAAAAAACCTCAAGAAGGGGACTTACGTGTAAATAGCATTCAATTGGATAGTGCTGGTGTAAACCTTGGTGTTAGAACTGATATATTTGGTTCTATCAGAAACAATCCGCCAGATATTGGTGCGTATGAATTCGATCCATGTTATTTTGATGCGGTTGCCATGAAATATTTTTCGAGATACGTTCAAATACCAAATTCTCAATCGGTAAAAATGTATGGTACTGTTGGTAATATTGGTTTAGATTCAATAACGGGTGTTGATGCTAATGGCTCTGTTGGAACAAATACTGCGAATCTTTCTTTAGGCACAATAAAAACAGATAGTAGTAAAGATTTCTCTTTTGTTGTTCCTTTGACAGGTACATCAGGAATTATTAATGCTAGTTTATTTACTACCTTGAATGAAACTGATTGTGATGTATTGAATGATACTTTGAAATATAAATTTGAATCAACAGATAGTGTTTATGCTTATGATGATAGTACTTTTAATAATACTTTAGGCTATAATTACCCAGGTACTGGTGAATTTGGAAACGTTTTTGAAATATTCAATACAGATACATTTACTTCTGGTACTTTTAGATTAGATGGTCCTACTCAAGGAGCAACTGTTCGTTTGTTGATTTATAATTATATTGATTCTACTAACACTCCTGGCGCAGTGCTTGATTCTACTCGTGCATTTGTTGTAGGTAAGGCTGGTACTGGGTGGTATACATTAGAATTTGGTTGTGCAGGTGTAGTTGCCACACCCGGTAAATACTTAGTTACCATTGAGCAATCTAATCCTGTTCGAATGAATTTGGCTATAAATACGGATGGTGTTGGCAATCAGTATTCACGTTGGGAAAGAGCAACTGGCGGTTCATGGAATGATTTATACGCTAGTTCTAGTTCTGCTGTTAAAAATGCAGTTTTAGGATTGAGAGTTAATTTGGGAGACGTTGCTTCAAACGATGTATTGCCTGCTTCTTCATTTATTTGTAATAACAGTAGTACATACTTGAAAATGAATAAGAAATATGCTAGGCAAATTTGGTCTAATGGCTTATTATTTGATTCAATTTTAGTGACTAATCCTGGTGTTTATAAAGTTACGGCTTGGGATGCAATTGGTTGTGAATTTACAGATAGTACTATTGCTGCTAAAGCTATACCAATTGTTGTAACTGGAACTCCAATTCAAGCTACATGTGGATTGAGTGATGGTTCTATATCTTTAGCAATAACTGGTGCTTACCCTCCTCATACCTATTCATGGAATAATGGAGATACCGCTAAAAACATTAGTGGTGTTTCAGGAGATGATTATACTGTAATTGTAACGGATTCATTGGGTTGTCAAAATTCTCAATCTGTGAAAGTGCTTGGTGCCTTTCCAATCGTATCAGGTATTTGGACTTACCCTACTTGTAATGGAGATAATAATGGAACGGCAACTTCTAATGTGAAGAAGGGAGTATTGCCTTATACTTACAAATGGAATACTGGTGGATCTACTAGTAATTCTACCAATACTAATCTTCCTTCTGGTTCTTATGTAGTTGATGTAACAGATGCAAGTGGTTGTGTTACTAAAGATACAGTAGTAGTTCAAGATCCTGCTGTTCTTGTAACAAAAAACGTTGTAATTGCTCCTACTGCTTGTAAATTGGCTGATGCAAGTGCAGAAGCTCAAATGAATGGCGGCTTATCTCCTTACAATTTCTTATGGAGTGATGGGCAAATAAGTGGTAAGGCTGTTGGTTTAACTAAAGGAGTTTATGATGTAACTATTACAGATAGTTTAGGTTGTGTTGTTATTTCAAAAATGAGAGTAACAGATCCTAATTCTCCTGTGTCTATTCCTAATGATCTGTTATTAGATTGTAGTTATGATACTACCACTGTAAAAGTTAATATTCTAGGTGGTACAGGTCCATTTAATTATACTTGGGATTATAGAAATACAAGAACATCTTCTATTGCTGGTGTTGCTTCTGGTCGTTACAAACTTCATTTAGTAGATGCTAAAGGTTGTGATCACGATACAATTGTTGTGATATCTGCTCCAACTGCTATTAATGTTAAATTTGATGACATAGTTGATAGTGCTGGTTCGCAAAAAGCTACTGCAAATTCTACTGGAGGATCTCCTGCTTATTCTTGGAATTGGTCTCCTTCTGGAGAAACAACTCAAAGAGCGGTTAATTTAAAAAGTGGCGTAAACACTGTTGAAGTTGTAGATGCAAAAGGTTGTTCTTTCACTTATCAACTGAATGTTGAGGTTACTACCACAAGTATTAGTTATTTGAATAACCCTGCGGTTTTCAATATCTATCCTAATCCTACTGAAGGAAATGTATATGTTGATTTAAATCTTAATACTGAAGATAATGTAAGAATTAGAGTTCTTAACTCTTTAGGAAAAGTTGTTGAAACTATTGAAAGAGACAATGTTGTTCAAGATAAATTTACGATTGACTTAAGTAATTACTCAGTTGGAATTTACCTAATTGAGACTAAAATTGGTTCTGAAAAAGTTGTAAGTAGAATTCAACTTTCAAAATAGAATAATTAATTTTATTGAAACCCTATTCCGGAATTCGGAATAGGGTTTTTTTTTGCCCAAATAGTATGAAATTTCATTGGAGTCCTTTAGGTGAATCGGATGTTTTTAGTCTGAAAGATATTGTCAATTCAAAGAATGGGCGATTTAATCCTGAAAATACAAATATTGTATTTGCTCCTTTCGATACTGAATCTTGTGATCCAATTATTTTTTCTGGTGTTAAAGAGAGATTTCTAGATATTTCTGAATTTTCGAAAAAATCGGTTGAAATTTTAGATTTTTCGAATCAAAATTTTGATAAATATAGAAGTTCAGTCGAGCAAGCTATATCGGATTGCAATAAAGGTTTATTTTCGAAAATAGTTGTTAGTAGAAAAAAAGAGATTATAGGAAACATTGATTTAAAGGCTATTTTTAAGGTTCTTGTAGAACGGTATTCAAATAGTTTTGTTTATTATTTTGAATTGGGTGGTGTCGTTTATATGGGCGCTACACCAGAGGAGTTGCTAAAATCAAATCAAGGTTTATGTTCTTCCGTTTCACTGGCAGGAACCATGTTAAGTAGTACTGGGAAGAATATTGATATTTGGGGCGCCAAAGAAAAGAAAGAGCAGCAAATTGTTACGGATTATCTAGAATCAAAGTATTCTAAATTTTGTTCAAATGTGACAGTTTCGGAACGAACTATTAAAAACAATGGTCCTATATGCCATCTTCACAATACAATTAGTGGTAGGCTTAAAACAGGTAAAGAAGTTAATGCGTTTCTTGATGAATTACACCCGACACCGGCAGTTTGTGGATTTCCAAAAATTGAATCCAAAAAGTGGATTTTGAAGAACGAAAGTTACGATCGCGGATTTTATACTGGCTATATTGGCTTAATTGAAAAAGCGTCTTCTAATTATTATGTAAATTTAAGATGTTTGAGAAGTAAAGAGGAAATTACAGAATTGTTTGTAGGTGGTGGTATTACTAAGGATTCGGTTGTAGAAAATGAATTTGAGGAAACTGAACAAAAATTGAATGTTCTGCTGAATGCCATTAAAAAAATACACACTTTCGTGTAGGAATGACCTCAAAGAATAATGCTGTATTAGTTTCTGATTTATTTGCTCAATTGGGAGGAGAATTTGTGGTTATATCTCCCGGAAGTAGAAATGCGCCATTAATTAAATGTTTTCAAAGCTTTGACTCTATTCAGTGTGTTTCTATCGTGGATGAAAGAAGTGCAGCATTTTTTGCTCTGGGGATTTCTTTGGCCACAAAAAAGCCTGTAGCGTTGGTATGTACCTCTGGAACGGCCTTGTTGAATTATTCTCCAGCAATTGCTGAGGCTTACTATTTAGGGGTTCCTTTAATTGTAATTAGCGCAGATCGACCAGGTATTAGAATTGATAAAGGAGAAGGTCAAAGTATTAGGCAACAAAATGTTTATCAAAATTTTCAAAAAGGTTTTTTAAATATAGAGGAAGAACACTGTTTCGAAAAAGAGATAGTCGAAAAGTTAAAAAATATTTTACGTAATTCAATTTCGGAAAAACACGGTCCCGTTCATTTTAATTTGCCCTTTTCTGAACCACTTTACGACGAGGGTGAAAATAATTCGAAATTCGATAATGTTAATTTTGATACCGCTATTATTGAAACCAACTTAAAATTGGATCTTGTTTATATTGAAAGATGGAATAAATCTAAAAGAAAATTGTTGCTATGCGGGCGATTGGAAAAATCCAATAAGTTAAATCAAGCGCTAATTGAATTAAGTAAGAATAGCGATATAATTATTCTTTTTGAATCTGTATCTAATTTAGATTCAAATTGTGGGATTGGTACAATTGATCGAACATTATCAGCACTCAGCATAAAAGACATTCAACCTGATTTAGTAGTTACCCTTGGTGAGCATATTATTTCTAAAAGAATAAAAGAGTTTTTAAAGAGAATCAAGAACCTTGAACATTGGCATATTAGCGACAATGATGAACTTATGGATACATTCGAGTGTAAAAGTTTATCCATTAAAACTACGGCTGAATTATTTCTTAAAAACATTAATTATCAAAATATTCAAAAGGGTTCGGATTATTCAAATACCTGGAAAACGAATGAGCTCATAGGTAAAAATTTACATAATGAGTTTTTATTAAATGTTCCATTTTCGGATTTACAGGTTTTTGATATTGTTTTGAATGCAATTCCAAATAATTTTCACTTGCAAAGTGGTAACAGTAGCGTCATTCGGTACATTCAGCTTTTTGATTATAACCAATGGAAGAGTTGCCATGCAAATCGTGGAACTAGTGGAATTGAGGGAAGTACGTCCACTGCTGTTGGGTTTAGTTTTGCAGCGAAAGAACCTACTTTATTAATTACAGGGGACATTAGTTTTTTGTACGATTCCAATGGGTTGTGGAATAATTCTATTCGCTCTGATTTTAGAATTATTGTAATAAATAATGGAGGTGGTGGAATTTTTAGATTTATTCCAGGCCCTCAAACTGTCCCAAATCACGAAGAGTTTTTTGAGACTACCCATAATATAGATTTACAGCGTATAGCAAAGGCTTTTGGGTTTGATTTTGGAAGGGCTGACAATAAAAACGAGTTACTAGAATCGCTTGAGTCTTTTTTCATTCCTTCAATTGTTCCGAAAATATTGGAGATTCAAACTCCAAGAAAACTAAACTCAGAAATATTAAAAGAGTACTTTAGTTATATTGAAAAAAATAAATAATTTGTTGATTTATTAAATTAAGCAGTTTTGGATATAGTTAAAGTTTGGTTAAGTGCCTTTAGACTAAAAACTCTTCCTTTAGCGTTTTCATGCATTATAATGGGGTCTGTTTTGGCTTTTAAAACGGGTTCTTTTAATTTACCCGTATTTTTATTGGCCCTTTTTACAACCTTGTCTCTTCAAGTTTTGAGCAATTTAGCCAATGATTATGGTGATGCAGTAAAGGGAACGGATAATGAAAATAGAATTGGGCCACCTAGAGCGGTTCAAAGTGGATTAATATCAAAAGAAAACATGAAAAAAGGAGTTGTTGTTTTTGCAATTATCTCACTTGTTTCTGGGTTAGCTCTTTTGTATATTTCCTTTGAAGTTATCAATATTAATTTTATCGGATTCGTTTTTCTAGGGCTTTTGTCAATTGCAGCCGCGATTAAATATACAGTAGGAAAAAATGCATTTGGCTATATGAGTTTAGGTGATTTATTTGTTTTCTTATTTTTTGGCTGGCTTGGAGTTATTGGAGTTTATTATCTGTACACCCATTCATTTAATATATATGCATTATTGCCCGCAACATGCGTTGGCTTGTTTTCGGCTGGGGTTCTTAACCTGAATAACTTACGAGATATTGATAACGATAAAATGAGCAATAAAATCACAATTGCGGTTCGTTTTGGAAATGTAAATGCCAGAATTTATCATTTGATTTTACTTGTAGTTGCTTGGCTTTGTCAAATTGTTTTCGTTAGTATAAAAGGCGAGTCTGCATGGGAATGGCTTTTTATTCTTTCTTTTCCCATTTTCTTATTAAATGCGAAAAAGGTAATGAACCATAAAGAAGCTAAAGAATTAAACCCTTCATTAAAGCAATTAGCTCTAGCTACCTTTTTATTTACCATTCTATATTCTGTCGGTTTATTAATCTCTTATGCTTAAAGCCCAATATTTTCCTTATACATTAAAATTTAATTTTCCCGCTGGTACTTCTCGAGGTATTCTAAAAACTAAACTCACTTATTTTATCACACTTTCTGATGGAGTGAAATTTGGAATAGGAGAGTGCTCTTTGTTTAAAGGTTTAAGTTATGATGATAATTCGGATTATGAAAACGAACTCATAGAAGTAATATCTAAACTTGAAAATGAAGTAAGTATATCTGTAATTATTGAGGACCTAAAAGAATGGCCATCGATACAGTTTGGCATAGAAACGGCATTTTTAAGCTTCAAGGCTGATAACCCATTTTACTTATTTGACAACAATTTTTCTAATCAATTATCCGGAATTGAGATAAATGGACTGGTTTGGATGGGTGACTGGGAATTTATGTACAATCAATTAAAAGAAAAATTGGAGCTAGGGCATAGCTGCATTAAAATTAAAATTGGAGCCATTAATTTTGAAAAAGAATTAGATCTTCTAAAAAAGATTAGAAATGAATTTTCCGAGAAAGAGGTTGAAATTCGGTTAGACGCAAATGGTGCTTTTTCTCCCAAAATCGTAGTTGAAAAATTGAAATCTCTTGCAAAATATAAAATACATAGTATAGAACAACCCATAAGAGCCAAGCAAATTAAAGAAATGAAACTTCTTTGTGAAAATCCGATTATTCCTATTGCATTGGATGAAGAGTTAATTGGAGTTGTTGATTTCCAAAAAAAGGAGTCTCTTTTACGAGAAATAAAACCTCAATATATAATACTTAAACCGGCTTTAGTCGGTGGATTTACCGGATGCAATGAATGGATTAAACTTGCAAAAAGTGTGGATATAAATTGGTGGATTACAAGTGCATTAGAATCTAACATTGGATTAAATGCAATTGCACAGTATGTGGCTTCTAAAAGCAATACCATGCCACAGGGTTTGGGTACTGGCGGGTTGTTTTCTAACAATATTTCTTCCCCTTTAGAACTGCGAAAAAACCGACTTTGGTACGGAAACTCAAAATGGGATTTATCATTATTGAATCTATGAGTCCACACTTTAAAATAAACGGAAATTCACACGAAAAATGGATGATGTTTTCTCATTCCGATGAATTGAGTAAATCCGTTGCGAGCTTTATTAAAGAGTGGAATGGTCCTACTAATTTATTTTCGTTCAAAACTTCAGGATCAACGGGTAATCCAAAAATAATTTTAATACCTAGAAGTAGTTTGGAACATTCGGCCAAAACTACGGGCCATTTTTTTGAGTTAAATGCCGGCGACTCCATTTTATTATGTTTACCAGTAGAGTTTATAGCTGGAAGGATGATGCTTATTCGAGCTATGGTTTTAGGACTTAATTTGCACTTATCGAACCCTGAAATTAAAGAAATAATTAGGAATAAGTGCAAGTATAGGTTTTGTGCTATGACACCGCTCCAAGTTTCGAAAATTTTAGACAGTGACATTGGTTTTTTTGATGATGTCGAAAAATTAATAATCGGTGGGGGGCAAATCAATAATACGTTGGAGAATAGACTGATTGAATTAAAAACCCATTGTTTTGCCACTTTTGGAATGACGGAAACAGCAAGTCATATAGCACTTCTAGAAATTTCGAAAAACGGAAATGAAGTTTTCACAGCTCTACCTGGAGTTATGTTTTCTGCCAATGAAAATAACCAACTGATAATTGACGCGCCTAAATGGGGGGTCCATAACCTTCTTTCGAATGACATAGTTCGATTAGTTTCTAAAAGTGAATTTGAATGGAAAGGAAGAATTGATAATGTTATCAATACAGGTGGCGTGAAAATACATCCTGAAAATATAGAAAATTTATTGAATAAAGAACTAGACTCTTATTTTTTCATTACTTCAGTTTACGATAAACTTCTTGAAAATAAAGTAATTATGATTGTAGAGGGAGGTGCAAGAAACATTAATTTTTCCTCACTTTCAAAATTTGAAAAACCGAAAGACATTTACTTTCTCCCTAAATTTGAATTTACAAAAACGGGTAAAATTGATCGAAATAAAACTTTAGAATTAGTTCAGATGAATCTGAAATGAAACCTATTGAGGTCTATTTTTAATGTAATTCTCCCAGCGTTCTATTACTTGTGTCATATCTTCTGGTAATTCCGAATCAAATTGCATCCATTTGCCAGTGACTGGATGAGCAAAACCTAAGGTTTTTGCATGTAAAGCTTGTCGAGGTAGAATTTTTAAATTATTATCTACAAATTGTTTGAATTTGTTGAAAGTAGTCCCCTTCATTATTCGGTTTCCTCCATATTCAACATCACCAAAAAGGGGATGGCCAATCCATTTAAAATGTGCACGAATTTGATGAGTTCTTCCCGTTTCTAATTTACACTCAATCAAGCTCACATAGCCAAGTTTTTCTAATGTTTTATAACTTGTAACAGCGGTTTTCCCAAACTCTCCATCTTGAAAAACGGTCATTACTTTGCGGTCCTTTAAGCTTCTGCCAATATTTCCTTCAATTATTCCTTCTAACGGATCTGGCTCTCCCCATACTAATGCCCAGTAATGTCTTTGGCTAGTTCTGTCAAAAAATTGTTTAGCTAAATTGGTCATAGCTATATCAGATTTTGCCACTACCATTAATCCAGTAGTTCCCTTATCTAGTCTATGCACGATTCCAGGTCTATCAGGTTCTTCGCGAACTGGTAAATTTTTAAAATGAAAAGCCAGTGCATTTACCAGCGTGCCAGTATGATTCCCATAACCAGGATGTACAACTAGTCCTGCAGGTTTATTAATTACTAAAACATCATCGTCTTCAAATACTATATCCAAAGGTATGTTTTCAGGTAAAATTTCTATTTGTTCTTTTTCGTGCGGTAATGAAACCACAACTCTGTCATCAGCCTTTACCTTATAGTTTGATTTTACACATTCGTCATTAACGGAAAGTCCGCCACCTTTAGCGATGCGCTGTATTTTGTTTCTCGAAATTTGATGCAATCTATCCATCAAGAACCTGTCAACGCGCAAGGGCTGTTGTCCTTTGTCAACTACAATTGATTTGTATTCAAATAATTCGTCCTCGGAACTTTCTATATCGTCATTCAAAATTAGCGTGCTATTAGAAGTTTAGTAGTTTTTTTGTTGATTCTTTTTATAAGATAAAATCCATTGGGAAGATGTGAAATATTGATTTCAGTACTTACAAATTCTCGAAGTTCGAGTTTTCCACCTATAGAATAAATTTCAATCTCATCATTTATCTCTTCTTTAAAATAAATCCAATTTTGAGCAGGATTTGGGTAGAATTTAACAATTTCAAGACCTTCGGTAACTTCTTCTTTTGCCAATGGTTTTTCATCTCCTCTTCCAAAACTTGCACGTATCATAGTAGTCCCTAAAAAAATCGAGTTACTCCATTGTCCATCAATTTGGCTAATGAAAGTTCTGTCCTGATTATTGAAATTTACGTCGTATCCCAAAAAGGTTTTGTTCTGGTCAAGTTGCTGATACCCAACATAAAAAGTTCCGTCTACTACAGCTGGATCAATATTATAGCGATAAAATTTCCCCTCTGGATTATAAATAACATCGACAGGACCAGACTCATAAAATGGTGCATCTTTCAAATCTTTGTAAACCACAATATTTATTTTTTGGTTGCTTGGGGGCTCAAAAGTTTCAACGAAGTTTATCATTACAGAACGTAAGGTGTCGGCAATAGGTGTGTTGAACTCTACTACTACAGATGTTCCGGTAAGATTAAGGTGGTAGGTTTTTTCAGCCGAGCAATCGTCATAGGAATAGAACCTATCAAATAATTGAAAATGTACTAGGGTATCATTTTCTCGCAAATCGTCGTCGGTAGCTGAAAACCGTAGCTTCGCTTTAAATAATTGTCTTTGATTAGTATCAATAGGGAATTTAAAATTGTTCTGACCCGAATTTACAAAGTGTTTTACTGAAAAAGTGTCACTTGCAGGAACACTAAGAGTGAGTTCTTCAACAGATTTAAAAAAGGGGTTAGATTCTCCGTTTTTGGTTACCTGGTAGTCTGAATTCCCAAAATCTGTATTATCTCCTAGGTTTCTAAGTTTGTAGAGCATAACATCATTTATATAGGATTGGGGGGCAGTGTTGTAATGCGTCCACGGAACTGAAGTATATAATTTAAGCATGGTACGGATGGGTTCTGTAAATGCAAAGTCTTTTATTACTTCATTTCTTTTACGATCTTTATCCAATTGAATATAATCTAAATGCCAATGGTCAAAGTTTCCGGATAGAGTAGAATAATTTCTAAATCGAAATTGAAATCCAACTTGAAGAAATACGGTATCAGCAATATGAATAAAAATTTGTCTAAAATCCTGGAGAGTATCTCCATTGTTACTCCAAACGATTGACCAGCGCCCTTCTACTGGACTATAAAATTCTAAAAGCAAAGAATCTTCTTCTTCAGGTCTGTCTCCATTGCCATGCGGTTGAATGAAAAAGCTAAGATAAACACTGTCAGAACTAGTATATCGACCGAATCTATCGCCATAAAGGTTTATTGGTTTGGATAAAAACTTGTCTGCGTTGCCATAAGTTAATCTAGATGAATTGTCGTATGGTTTTCCATTGTTGTTTAGTCCATCAAAGGTAATTACTCCAATTGTTGGTGGATCGATACTCATAGTTATGTTCCAAAAAGCACCTTCATTTATCCAGAGAGAATTTGCATCGTCTTTCGCAAAATAGTGCTTATAAGCCGTATCCAGTAACAGACTGTCTTCTTGGTAAAATATTTTTTTTGTTATTCCATTTTGTGTATAAGTGGAAAAACTTGGAAATACCAACCAAAAATCACTGATTCTAAATGGATTAAGAGTATCGTGATAAAAATCTACTTTTAAGATTGGAGCAATGCTTGAATCCAGATTTTTGGTTGAGGGATTAAATACGTAATTGTAAACTGTATCTCTAACATATTTCAAAGTATCTACAAAACCGTTATTTACCAAAAAACTGTAGGAAAGAGAATCGAAAACTGAAGGGTCGTTCGTATCAGTTACAAAATGTTTAATTCTGTTTTTTGAAAAATCATCGCGAATAGGAAGGTCAATTGGATTAAATAAATAATGTATTGTGGTATCATTTTCAATGGGAATACTTTCCGATGCATATCCCTCGTCTTCAGTTAAATAATTTCCGGTTTCACTTCGATTCCATAAATTACCGAGTTCTTCTTGGGCCGATAACCGTGTTAGAGAAATCAGAATAAAAAAAATGCCTAATACAGATTTATTTATCCATTTCATTTTGTTCGTTTTGTAGGCTGTCTAACCCATTCTCCTGTAACTTATTGTAATCAGTTGTAATAAATAAATTAATGGCAGATCCTAAATGCACATCCTCATCACCTGGCGAAGGGGCCTGCTTGTAAACGACAGCCTTTAATGAGTCTTCAGCGCTAAATTCCTCGTCAAAAATTAATGAACCTACAATTAGGCCAGTATTTAATACGGTTTTATCAAGTCCTACAAGAGGACTATTGATTAGATATGGAATTTTAATGAATTGGTCCAAGTCCATCTGCTCCCCCTGCAAGTACCAAATCTATTTTGGTGCCAATATCTAGCCTTGTCCTGGGCTCAATTTTAACACTATTAATTTCAATCCACTTTATATAATCCATTCCATTTGCAGGAACATACCTAATGTTTCCAATTCTAAAACCCATAGAAGTTAACTGAGCTATGGCGTTTCTTTTATCGTCCGAATGAAGGTTTGGTAAAGATATTTTTGGCGTTGAATAAGAACTTAAAGTCAAGTAAATTTTTCGTCCATCTTTAACCATCATTCCAGAATCTGGATTTTGCTCTACAACCATTCCACCGGCTAAGTTTTCGACATAGATAGAATCTATTATCTTAAAACTGAGCTGATCTTGTTCCAATAAATTTTTTACTTCAGTAATGTGATAATCAATAATTAATGGCACCTTTATTTCTTCGCCATGTAAAGTTCTTTTATCTAGAAAAGAAAATAGCGTCCAAATACCAATTACAAAAAGCACTAAGAACACCCCAATATTTACCCAGAATGTTTTTGTAAAAATGAAAAGAATAAATTTTCGCATAGTGTGGCAAAGGTAATTTTTGGAATACGAATAAAATGTTTATTTGAATATAACTTGTCAAAATTACAAAAGTTGATTTGTTCATTATTTTCCAATTGAAATACCATGTATAATCCAACGAAACTCTTATCTGTATTAAAGGAATAGGCCAGTTTCTAGGAGTTCATTAACGGAAAATAAGCATGAGTATTTTTTCTTTATAAGTTTTGGGAAAATATGGTTTAGCAAAAAAGTGGAACAATAGTTTTGTGTAAAAGGATTTCAAATGAAGAATATTGCGGTATTGTGTGGGGGATTTAGTGGTGAGTATGTTATTTCTATGCAAAGTGCCCAAACCATAATTAATGGTTTGGATACTTCAAAGTACAATGTTTATAAAGTAATATTAAGTAACGAATCCTGGTCTGTGGAGGATTTAGAAGGTGTTAATTGGGAAATTAATAAAGCCGATTTCTCAATTTATAAAGAAAGTACAAAAGTAAAGTTTGATGGAATTGTAAACATTATTCACGGAACTCCAGGAGAAGATGGAATAATTCAAGGTTATTTCGATTTATTGGGATTAAAGTACAATGGCTGCGATGTGCTCATAAGTTCCCTTACTTTTAACAAGGGATTTTGCAATCAATACCTTAAGCAAAACGGTATTTTAGTTGCCAATAGCGTACTATTAACTGAAGGCGATGAAATTAAAGTAAAAGAGATAATTGATAAGCTTCAGCTTCCTTGTTTCGTGAAACCCAACGATGGAGGATCTAGTATTGGCGTTACTAAAGTAAAAACCAAAGAGGACTTATTGCCAGCCATTAATCTTGCTTTTGACGTTTCTCAAAGGGTTCTTATTGAGAGTTTTATTGAAGGAATTGAAATTACTTGTGGGGTAATAAAGTTGGATAATAAAGTGAAATCTTTGGCAGTTACCGAAATAGTTTTTGAAAATGAATTTTTTGATTTTGATGCAAAATATGATTCTGCAGGAACTCAAGAAATTACACCTGCAAGAATTTCGGAAGCAGATTACGAATACACAATGTTGCTAAGCGAAAAAATTTATAAAATACTTGGTTGTAAAGGTTTTTTTAGAGCCGATTATATTCTTAGAGATGGTGAATTGTTTTTAATTGAAGTAAATACTGTACCAGGAATGTCGTCGAAAAGTTTATTGCCTCAACAATTGGATTATGCTCAAGTTTCGTTGAGTGAAATTCTGGATTACCAAATTTCAAAAATGGTGTAGCACGATCAATAAAAATTAATAATTACTCATTAAATTAGAATACGTTAAGCTAGATCTAAGTTTTCACTTTTAGCACTTTCATTACTTGTTTAGCTTTTTCTAAAGCTTCAGCAACCGAATTACCCAAGCAGGTTGTATGTCCCATTTTTCTAAAAGGTTTTGTTTCCGTTTTGCCGTATAAATGAATATAAACACCAGGAATATTTAGTGCTTCATTTAATCCATCATATTGCGCTTTTCCAGAAAAATTTTTTTCACCCAACAAATTTATCATTACCGCCGGAGAAATAATTTCAGTGTTGCCCAAAGGCAAGTTTAAAACTGATCTAAGATGTTGCTCAAATTGAGAAGTAATATTCCCCTCAATGGTGTGATGTCCCGAATTATGCGTTCTGGGTGCAACTTCATTTACCAATATTTCGCCTTCTTTTGTCAAGAACATTTCTACGGCAAGCAGACCTACCAAATTAAAAGCTTTCGCAGTTTTAATAGCAACTTCTTTTGCTTTTATTTCTGTTTCATAACTAACTCTGGCGGGTGAGTATAAGTATTCAACTAAGTTAGCTTCTGGATTAAAGTCAAGTTCAACGAGTGGAAATGTAACAATTTCACCATTTTCATTTCTGGCAACAGTAACAGCAATTTCTTTTTCAAACGGAACCATTTTTTCTAAAACTGATGGGCAATCAAAAGCTTTATCCAAATCATCATCATTCCTAAGAGGAGTTACGCCCCTTCCGTCATAACCACCAATTCTTGCTTTCTGCATAAACGGAAATTCGTTTCGGTAATCATTAATTTCGTTTTTGTTTTCAATTAAATAAAACTCTGCAGTTGGTATGTTGTGTTTTTTGTAAAATTCTTTTTGGATTCCTTTGTCAATTACAACATCTAAAACTTCAGGTTGTGGAAAGACTTTTTTTCCCATTTTTTGAAGGTCATGTAATGCTTTTACATTTACATGCTCAATTTCAATAGTCAACACATCCATTTGTTTTCCAAATTCCATAACTGTGTCATAGTCTTTAAAACTACCCAAATGAAATTCGGTGGCAATTTTAGAACAAGGGGCATCAGGGGAAGGGTCTAGAATACAGATGTTCACATTATAGTTAATAGCCTCTTGAATAAACATTCTGCCTAGTTGACCGCCTCCTAGTATTCCTAGTCGAAACTCTTTATCGTAAAAGTTCATGTAATAAAATTTGAATGCGAAATTAAACTCTTGTTCCAAAAAATGGGTAACTACTCATGATCCACTACAAAAAACATTTTAGTCGTTGTGTTTTCGATAATAAATGAAAAAAGTTGAATGTATTTGTTGTTAAAACATACCTCTTTCAAGTAATATCTTCAAGCCATCTTCCAGAGATAACAAATCACGATCTAAAAGTTTTTTCATTTTACCAATATCCGGTTGACGTCTACTCATGTCACCTTCTAGAAGTGGCGGCAAGTACTCGATTTCGGATTTGGATTTAGTCGTTTTTATAATCAATTCTGCCAATTCTAGAATAGTTATTTGAACGTCGTTTCCTATGTTAACGATATCATTTATATATTCATTTTCAAGCAGACATTTTAAAGTAGCGTCAATGTTATCGTCGATATAGCAGAAAGTTCTTGTCTGATCGCCTTTACCATAAACAGTTATTTTGTCGTTGCGTTGTGCCGCTCTTACAAATTTTGACATCACAAAATCTGTGCTTTGCAACGGGCCGTAAGTATTGAAAAAACGAAATATGGTATAATCTAAATTAAATTCTTGTTTAAAAGCTTTACAAAAAGCTTCTCCCGCGTTTTTCACAATAGCATAAGGTAATCTGGAATTCAATGGGGTAGTTTCTTCGTGCTGCGGTAAATGAACTGGTTCGCCATATACTTCAGAGGATGAAGAGTAAAAAACTCGTTTTACACCTGTATTCTTGGAAAGAGTTAAAATGTTTTTTATGCCTTGCAAATCTTCCAATACCATAGAAGGATTGGCTAAAGTTCTTTTTACACCAACTAATGCTGCGTAATGAAAAACATAATCGAATCTATGGCTAGTCAGTACTGGCGCAATATCTAGGTGTATATTTACATCACATTTAATAAAGCGGATATTATTTCCTTTAGGAATATTTCTTTTTTTTCCAGTAATAAAGTTATCTACTAATACCACAAAATTATCTGGGTTTTCAGCAAGTTTAGCTGCTAAAGAACCAGGGATAAAGCCGGCGCCACCGGTGATTAATATTTTTGTCATTTATTGTTGTTAAGGTTTTGTTGCCACTTCCATGCACTATTCATCATGCCTTCAATTTTATATTTCGGAATCCAGTTAAGAAGTTTTTTTGCTTTACGTGAATCACTATAAATATTTTCTACATCACCCTTTCTACGGTCTCCTATTTTGTAGTTTAACTTAATTCCTGAAATGTTTTCAAAAGCATTAATTGCTTCTAAGACACTTACCCCGTTTCCGGTTCCTAAATTAATAAACTCTAAAAAAGGAGGGGTTTTATTGGTCGAATATTCTAGCGCCTTGATGTGTGCACTTGCTATGTCGGTCACATGAATATAATCACGAATACAAGAACCGTCTCGGGTGTTGTAATCATCTCCATAAACAAACATTTCATCAATAATGTTAGAGGCAAACTGAGTAATTACAGGTACCAGGTTATTGGGTTTATTTATTGGGGATTCACCATTTAAACCACTCTTGTGAGCTCCTACCGGATTAAAATATCGTAAGCAAGTACATTTTGTAGAATTTACTTTTACGAAATTTTCAATGATTTCCTCGCCCATTGCTTTTGTACTTGCATAAGGAGATTCTGCTTTGGCTAGTGGTGTTAGTTCATCTACAGGTAATTTTTCTACATTACCATATATAGAGCAACTAGAACTAAATATGAAATTTGAAACATTAAATTCCTTACAACATTCTAATATATTTATAAGGCCTCCTATATTATTGTTATAATACCAAAGGGGCTTTTCTACCGATTCGCCAACTGCTTTGAGGGCGGCAAAATGAATAACACCATCAATTTTTCCTATTTCTTTAAACGTTGATTTTAGATTTTCTAAATCACAAATATCTACGTTGTAGTTTTTAATTTTTTTACCAGAGATATTTTCAATTCTGTTAAATACATAGGCATGTGAATTCAAAAAGTTATCTATTGAAATAATTTCCCAATTTTTATTCGCAAGAATTTCTAAAATAGTGTGCGAGCCAATGTAACCTGCTCCTCCAGTAATAAGAACTTTCATATAATTAATCTCTTATGAGAACCACAAATTTATTAGAAAACATGAACCATAATTTATTAATCAAAACTTAATTACTTTGCTTTAAAAATGAAATAAATAATTAAGTTTTTGTCTTTTCTTTGTCTCAATGAAAATCCTCAACTATATATTACGAGTCATTGTAGCAGCAACTTTTTTATTTTCTGCTTTTACAAAGCTATATCCAATAGAGCCATTTGAATTAACACTTATTGATATTGGAATTTCGAGTTGGTCTTTTTCTCCAATTTTAGCAAGATTATTAGTGGGGATAGAAATATTTTTAGGAATTGTCATTCTAATTAATTTAAAATACCTGAGGTCCTTTTTAAATGCAGCACTGATACTGACTCTGTTTTTTTCTTTTTACCTAATTCTTCTTTGGGCCTTTAGGGGTAATGATATGAATTGTGGGTGTTTTGGTGATTTTATAAAAATGACTCCTTCTGAATCATTAATTAAAAATGCTGTTTTGGTACTAGTTATATTAATGGCCATCAAAACACATATCGGATTCAAGAGAAATTATATTTGGGTTCGTATTGGCTTGGCAATAGTTGCATTAACCCTACCGTTTATTTTAAATGTGGTAGAAATTGATCGAAGGCATCCGGATAACAAGGAATATCCTTATTCTTTTCCAATTGAAGATCTCGATTTAGAATATAGAGCTCCTATGGAAGTAAACATGAATGAAGGTGAATATGTCCTGGCATTTTTAAGCACTTCTTGTTCTCATTGTAGGGTCGCTGCTCAAAAGTTGGGTATTGCAAGAAGGAAATATAAGTTACCCCCAATTAAAGTTTTTTTTATTGGAAATGATGCCAGTGTAGCGGTTTTTCATAAGGAAGTAAACGCAGAATTTGAATACGTTTTATTTAATAATCCAGATATTTATAAAATAACAAATGCCATTTTCCCAAGCGTTTTTCACGTAAAAAATGGGCAGGTTTATAAACAATGGAATGGCTCAGAACTTTCGTATAGTGAAATGGAATTTCTATCCGAAACAATAAAAAAAGCTGAAGATTAGCTAAATTTCTTTTTCACTTTTTCCAAAACCTGAACAATCATTTTGTTTGCATCTGCAGATATGTTCAGTTTCCAAATAATGAAAGTATACGAGATTCCTATTGCAGCGGAAGTTACCAATAAGCCTACATATGGGTTTGGTATTTTAGGTATAAAACTTCCCAAAACAATAAATAATGCTACAACTAAAAACAAGATCCAAATTTCTTTACAAAAAGGATGAATATTAAATTTTAAATAAACGTACAACATAGTGAGCAAGTGGTTAGTGCCTACAGATAAAAGGGTAGCTAATGCTGCTCCTTCAAGCCCATATCTTGGAATAAAATAGAAGTTTAATCCAATTGACATGAAAGCCAGAATAATAATCGTAACCGAGCTAACCCACGCCTCGACAGAATTAAGTAGAATTTGATTTGTAATACCACTTAATAGGCTCATTATTTTCACTAAAGCGATGATTATGAAAACGTTCATGCCCAAAGCAAAACTTTCTCCTTTTGGCATGATTTCAAATAAATAAGGCAAATTGAAGTAAATCCCTAAAAATAGTAAAAGCCCCATTACAAGTAATATAACGCTATTTTTTTTATACAAATCACCGATTTTATCCATTCTCCCCTCGGTATAAAACTCAGAAATAAAAGGATCGCTTATTTGTACTAATGCTCTTTTTGGAATTTCAATAACAGTGGCGACATAAACCATAGTGGCGTAAATACTAAGTTCTTTTAAACCTAACATTGAAGCAGTCATAAGCATATCAATTTTAAGACTTAATCCGCCTCCGATTGCTCCAAGGGATACAATTGCTGCGTATCCAGTATAACTTTTTAGATTTCTACTATTCCAAACATCTGGTGAAAAGCTGAACTTCAACCCAAATTTCTTTTTGTACAATAAGAAAAGAATAATTGGTGCTAATGCATAGAACCCAACCCAAAGGTTAACTCCTTGGCTAAAAGTAAGAACTTGAAGACCAAAAAGAATTGTAATAACACTCAAGCCTGCACGATATACCAATTCTTTTAAAAAGGTAGGGATAACCACAATTTTCTTACTTCCAAAAATCCTTTCAAATACATTAAACAAGACCAAGGCACCTGATATGGCTAGAAAGGCAGTTTCATAATCAGATATCGAGGCTGATTTTTCCGAGAAGTAGTCCATTATAGAATGCCTGAAGGTCTGATAAAACAAAAGCATCATTAATATTCCAAAAAAGCTGAATACTAATGCCAAAGTGTAAAATGAACGTTGATTTCTGTCGGAGTCAGCATACCTAGGAAAAAACCGAATGATTAAATAAGGGGAACCAAATTGAAAAACCAACATGAGTAATGTGGCAATTTCAATAATTACTCGTAATAATCCGATTTGCTCTAGACTTAAAAAATGAGGTAGAATGAATATTAAATTCACATAAGCAATTCCAACTCCAGCGTAGTTAAAGAGAGTAGAAATAGAGCCCTGTTTTTGAATTATTCCCATTAAATATTATTAATTAGCGTTCAAAGCAAATGTATTATTACATGGCAGATACATTTTGGTTCATTAAGTATTTAAAAGACCTATTCAATTTTAATACTTTTGGCGTGCTTATAAGTAATGAATATGAATACGAAAGATTCTTTTTTCCCGGTTTATAAAAATGACGGTTATTCCATTTTGTCTTTGAACAATAGCCAAAGGAATGGCGTGAATTCCTTGGTTTACAAACTAAATTCTGGCGAATATAATTTTCAGGATAATCCTTGCCAATGTGGGAACAATTCATCGCAAGACGATATTCTAGTAAGCGAAAAGGACATGTTTGGAATTCCAAATCGAAACATTCTATGTGCAAATTGTGGATTAATAAGAAGTGAGAAAGTTTTAGTTGATTCTGATCTTTCAAAATATTATGACGAAGATTATAAACCTATAAATTACAACCTAAGTCAGGTTAGCGGCGAATCCTATTACAAAAGTCAAATGTATCGTGGGAAGCAATTTTATGATTTACTTAAAAAGCATTGCTCAATAAAAGGGGACGAATTGGTATACGATATGGGCTGTGGTTCAGGCGGAGTTATGCATTATTTCAATGAAGCTGGAATGGCCTGTAAAGGAAATGATTATTCTAAAGAATATTTGGAATATGGAAATTCAGTTGGAATGAATTTGTCTTACGGTGATATGAATGGTGATGGTATAGAAAACAATTCCGTTGACATTTTTGTCCTCAGCCATGTTTATGAGCACCTGGTCGATACTCAGGAATACTTAAAGCGAATATTCTCAAAAATAAAAGTCGGTGGAGTTTTAATTATGGAAGTGCCTGGAGTTTTTGCTGAAATTTCCGAAAAAACTGGTTATCCATTGTCCGGTTGTCAATTTGCTCACGTCATTAATTTTTACCACAAAGATTTTTTAAAATCAATGTTCGAACACTTTGGTTTGAAAGTCGTTTTTGGAAACGAGCGATGTACGTTTATTGTTGAAAAAACTAATACTTCAAATTTTGAGACTCCATTCAATTATCAAAATAGCAAAGAATTTAATAGAGTATCAAATCATTTGCAGACTACAACAAAAAACTATCGTTCTGTAACTAATAAAGCGTTCATCAAAAGAAAAATTTCAGCCTTAATAAAAGGAAGGATTATTTGAAAAGTACAACGCTTCAGAAAATCCGTTTGGGGTCTATTAGTGGTCAATTAATAGTAGAATAAAAACTTGGTTTCACGTCTGATTTTCAGATTAAACTTCCCGATGAACCTGGAACTTATATCCTATTCTGTTTATTCAGAAGGAAAACTGTTGGATAGAATTAAACTATTGAGAGAATAGGCAATTAATAGCATTTATAATCATCTATCTTCGCGTGCTTTAAAAATTAGCAAATAATATGCGAATTCTCCTTACAGGTGCAGCAGGATTTATAGGTTCTCATCTTTCCGAACGACTTCTTGGTTTAGGCCACGAAGTTATTGGTGTTGATAATTTTGATCCTTTTTACAATAGAGAAATCAAAGAAGAAAACCTTTCTGTTTCAAAACAAAACGATTCTTTTAGTTTTTTTGAATTGGATTTTTCTTGTGATTTAGAAAAATTAAATGAACTGCCAGAATTTGATGTACTCATACATCTTGGAGCCAAAGCTGGAGTTCGTCCTTCAATTGCTAACCCTAAAGCCTATATAGAAGCAAATTATACTGGCACGGTTAATCTTTTAGAACTTTTGAAAAACAGAGGAATCAAAAAAATGGTTTTTGCTTCTTCTAGTTCGGTTTATGGCAATTGCCCTAACATTCCATTTACTGAAACTGAAGCTCTTGATCAACCTATCTCACCTTATGCATTTACCAAACGAGGTTGTGAAATGATGAATTTCACCTATCATCACCTTGAAAAGATAGATATCGTGAACCTTCGTTTTTTTACTGTTTATGGGCCTCGTCAAAGACCAGACTTGGCTATCCATAAGTTCATTAAAAAAATACTGAATAATGAACCAATTCAAAGGTTTGGAGATGGTTCTACAGCACGTGATTATACTTTTATTCAAGATATTGTTAGTGGTATTGTGTCTTCAATGAACTATGTTTTAGAAAACGACAACTGTTTTGAAATAATTAATATTGGAAATAATCAGCCAGTTAAATTGAGTAAGTTGATCTCTACTATTGAAAGCACTCTCGGAAAAAAAGCGATAATTGAGCAACAACCTATGCAACCAGGAGATGTGGATATCACTTATGCTAACATTGGAAAAGCGCAAAAATTATTGGGATATCAGCCCACCACTTCAATTGAAGAAGGTTTAAAAGAATTCGTTTCTTGGATAAAACAAAAAGCTTAACATGAATACAATTGCTATAATCCCTGCACGAGGAGGTTCCAAAGGAATTAAAAGAAAAAATTTAGTTGATTTCCAAGGTAATCCGCTAGTTGCCCATTCCATTATTCATGCTTTAGAAAGCAAAATTGTAGACCGGGTTTTGGTTTCAACAGATGATGAAGAAATAGCAGAAGTAAGTAGAAAGTATGGAGCGGAAGTTCCGTTTTTAAGACCTGATGAATTGGCCGAAGATCATGTTTTGGATTACCCAGTTTTTCGTCACGCATTGGATTGGCTTAAGAAAAATGAAGGTTATGAATCGGATATCGTTGTTCAATTGCGCCCAACAGCTCCTTATCGGAAATCCATTTGGATTGATGAAGCAGTTAAGCTCTTATTAGACAATACGGATGCCCATTCTGTTCGTTCCGTGTCAGAACCAAATATGCATCCTTACCGAACTTTTGAAATAGATAAAAATGGATATCTAGATCCAATTATGAAGGAAAGACATCCTGAACCTTTTTTATTAAGAAGGCAAGATTTACCACCTATGTATTTTTACAATTGTGTAATTGATGTAACCAAGCCCAGTACCATTTATGGGTTACAGTCTATGACAGGATCAAAATTATTTCCTTATATAATGAATCCTGATGAAGTGATTGACATTGACTCTGAAAGAGACTTGTTGATAGCTCGTTCCATTTTCAAATAGTTATTTTTCGAAACCTTCAATTGTCGTATTTTCGGCGCAAAGTTCGAGAATGAAAATACTAATTGTTGGTGCAGGAATGTACGTTACCGGTAGAAACAATTCCGGAACTGGAACCATTCTTTCTTCCATTGCTCAGTACTCTAAATCTTCAATAGTTGATGAGGTAGTAATTGTGGCTAGAAATCATGAAAATGCTTCTGTTATTCAAACGGAAACAGATAGAATTAATAACACCATAGACTCCAATTTGAAAACACGTTTTGAGCCCATTTCAGTGGCGAATGATTTGCGTTCCGATAAAATGGATGTTACCAATAGGTTCGATGCTGCAATTATTTCTGTTCCTGATCATTTGCATTTTGAATATGCCAAGGTTCTTTTAGATTTGGGAATTAAAACTCTTATTGTAAAACCACTTACGCCGACTTTAGGCGAAGCTTTGGAGTTGAGAGAAATCCAAAAAGGCAACAATACTTATTCAGCAGTTGAATTTCATAAACGTTGGGATGGAACCAATTTAATTACCAAACAATTTATTAATAGTGGAAAATTGGGGCAAGTACTTTACTATGAGGTCGGGTATAGTCAACGAATTTCCATTCCCTTGGAAACCTTTAAAGGATGGTCGGATAAAACAAATATTTTTCAGTATTTAGGAGTACATTATGTTGATTTGTTTTATTTTCTAACGGGTTATAAGCCAATCCGCTGCATGGCTTTAGGTACAGATGGAATACTTAAACAAAAAGGAGTAAATACTTGGGATTCTATTCATGTGATGCTTGAATGGGAAAACCCAAAAACGGGAAGCATTGTTGTGTCTAACTTAAATACAAATTGGATAGATCCCAATATATCCTCGGCCATGTCTGATCAACGTTACAAGGTAATTGGAACAAAAGGAAGATTGGAAATTGATCAAAAAAATAGAGGAGTGGAGTACGTTTCGGAAATGGATGGCATTCAACAATTAAATCCTTATTTTTCTGAATATATGGAAGATGCTAACGGTGATTTACAGTTTCAAGGCTATGGGCAAAAAAGCATTAACCAATTTTTACTCGATGTTGCTGATTTGAATTCTGGAAACATTTCGATGAAAAGTTTGGAAAACAAAAGACCAGATATTTTAAGTTCACTGGTTTCTACTGCTGTAGTAGATGCTGTAAATGAAAGTTTAGAACAAAACGGCGCTTGGATTCAAGTACAAGAGATTGAAGAAATAAAATGGAATTAATAAACTTAAATCATGAACTTCTTTCGCGAGAAATGCAAGAAGTTTTTAAAAGGAAAAATGTTTGTACGGATGCAATAAATCACGTTACAAGTTCAATGGTTCAAACTTCATTGCGTGGAGTAGATTCTCATGGAATTCACTTGTTCCCTCATTATTGTAGGGCAATTGATGGTGGTAGGGTAAGTAAAAATCCAAGTTATTCTTTTACTAAGTCAGCCGCTTCGGCGGGTTTTATTGATGCGTCAGACGGTTTTGGGCATCACATAGGATCTGTGGCAATAGAAAAAGCTTGCGAAATGGCCGGTGAAACGGGGATTGCAGCTGTAAGTGTTCGCAATTCTTCTCATTTTGGAGCTGCAGCTTATTTTGCTTTGCAAGCTGCAGAAAAAGGAATGATGGGAATGGCGTTTACCAATGCTGACGCACTTGTAAAAGCAAAGGGAAGTACTCAAGCTTTTTTTGGAACTAATCCGATTTGCTTGACCACCCCTCTTCAAAACGAAGAACCATTTTGTTTGGATATGGCTACCTCAATGGTAAGCTGGAACAAGATTAAAAACTACAGAAGAGAAGGAAGTGAAATACCTGATTCATGGGCCTATAATGGGAATGGTGAAAGTGTGACCAACCCAAATGAAGCAAGAAGTTTAGAGCCAGCAGGAGATTATAAGGGTTTCGGCTTGGGGATGATGGTCGATATTTTTTGTGGTATTTTGGCTAACGGTTTTATCAGTAAAGATGTAATGGCAATGTACGATACGCCTATTGATACACCTAGAAAAGTTAGTCACTTTTTTATGGTTATTGATCCATCTAAATTTTTGGGGTCTGAACAATTTGCAGCAAATATGCAATCCATGGTTGATAGAATTAGGAAAATGCCGACTCAAGAAGGCGTAGATGAAGTTATGGTTCCCGGAGACCCAGAAAAGAAAACAAAAGTGGTTAGATTGGTAGAAGGCATTCCAATATTGAAAGAAATATTTGATGATTTTTTAGCCATTTCACCTGAATTTCAAAAAGCTGTAGTTTAATGGCATCCAAAGTAGTAGATGTAGTAAATTTTAATGCTGATGCGTCCTGTTTGGAATGCGATCACTGGTTCAAATCTTTAGCTGGAGGAGAACAATCAGTTTTCTTTTCTTGGTTGAGTCTATATGTAAAACATCAAAAGAAAGTGGTATTAGGCATCCCTGGTGCAACGCTAGCCGATATTGCTAAACTAAATTCGGAATCGATCGCGATAATAAAAAGCAATCCAAACATTTTTGATTTAATTCTTCGGCCTTTTTCGCATGACAATGCTTTGTTGAGAACACGATTTGGATTTGAAAAAAACCTAGAGTATGGCATGAAAACCGTAAAAAAACTATTTGGTTTTGTTCCAAGTTATTTTTTACCACCTGAGTTTATGCTCAATAGCGAACAGGTTTATGTTTTACAACAAAATGGAATTAAAGGAACATTTGTAAACCCAGCAAGATTTTCTGCGGAAGCAAAATCAAGGATACCTACTACTTCTTATGTTATTCGAGGAGTTTTTGGCTCAGAAATGAACTGCCATTCGTTTACTGGTAAATTGACCAAAGCATTTCTAGAAGGGATTCACTTCTACAATGCTAAGGCATGGAATAATGCTGTAAATGAAGCTGAAGGTGAGGTAGTTTTTAACTGGAGAGATGGCGAAAGTGCATTCTTAATTCCAGATACTGTAGAAAGAGAAAAAGCTTGGTTGTTGGGTGAAAATAAAGATGTAAATCGTGTTCATTTGAATGATTTGGACACCAATTTTATTCAGAATATAAATTTAAACCCGACTCAATATAAAGGATATCCATTCCATTCATTTGCGCCTTGGTTAAAAGAAATGCGAATGATTGGCTTTACTAGTAAAGTGGCTAAAATTGAAGAAATTTTGGAGGGTTTATCTGAGGATAAAATATTTCATTGGTTGCAAGTTATTAACTCAGATATATTGTCATCGGTTGAAAAAGATAGTCCGAAGATTAAACTTCAAAATTCGATTTCTGAACTTGACGTATTTGATTTTAGAATATGGAGAACCGAAAGAGCATTTGAAGGAGAAGATTATTTAACTCTATTAAAACAGTCAGAAAAAGAAAACGGTTATCAGAATTATTTGAATTCGAATAAAGGACATTTGAAGAAATTCAACCTTAGAATGGACTTTCTTAGAGGGCTATAAGATTATTTCACTTTTCATTTGTGAATAAAAAGTTTTACATCGTTATGCGCCCGTTTTAGAGAAGTGTTTAATTCAAAGCCTATTAAAAATATTACTGAGTTGAAATAGAACCAAAGCATTATTACCATTATTGCCCCTAAGGACCCATAGAGTTTATTGTAAGTTCCAAATGCATTGATATAGTTTTCGAATATAGAGGAAACAATAATTATAAATAGAGTCGCTAAGCTGGATCCTGCAGAAAATAATTTCCAACGGCTTTTTTTATTTGGACCGAAGTAGTAGAAAAAGCTCACTGTGAAGTATATAAAAGCAACAACAATTACATAATTTAAAAAAGTCAGCATTTTTGCAATTGCCCAACTCATCATTTCTTGATGTGCAAGAAATTGAAGAATTGTTTTTCCGAAGAAAAGCATTAACATAGAAACGATAACAAGCGATCCTAAAAGAGCCACCATCCAAAAGGCAGTAAATCGTTGACTGAGCCAAGATCTTTTATTTTCTACTAATATTGAATTATTAAAATTATCTATGGTAGTATTAACTCCGTTAGATGCGAAAAACAGCATAGCGATAAATCCAAACGAAAGCAAGTCAAAGTGAGAGTTCAGAACCAATTCTTCTATGGTGCTTGCCGTAAAGTCATAAGCCGGGCCAGGTAAAATCAGCTTAATATTAGCCATTAAGTTTTCTTGAAAATTTTCAATTGGAATGTAAGGAATGAGCGAGAAAATAAATATTAACGCTGGAAATAAAGCCAAGAAAAAACTAAAAGCCATGGACGCTGCCTTGTTCAAAATATCTCCGTTTATCATGCTTTTAAAAAAGAAGCGAAGCACATAAAAAAGCGGTAAATCGTCAAAAAGAGGCAAAGAAATGGTTTTACTCATTGCCAAGATTCTAAGCGCTTTGCGCTTAATTATTTTTATGGTTTTATGTTTTATTATCACTGAATTAAAATGCTTTTAAACTCATATCTAAAGATTCAATTTGATGTGTTAGAGCGCCGATTGAAATGTAGTCAACACCGCACTCAGCATATCCTCTTATAGTTTCCAAAGTTATTCCTCCAGATGATTCTGTTTCCATTTTGTGAGACACCAATTCCACGCCTTTTTTTGTGTCGCTGTAGTTAAAGTTATCAAACATAATTCTATTTGCTTTGCCATTTTTTAAGATGGTTTCAACCTCTTCTAAATCACGTGCCTCAACTTCTACTTTTAAATTTAAGTTATTTGCTTTTAAATATTTAGATGTTGAATTCATGGCTTCATCAATTCCTCCAGCGAAATCAATGTGGTTGTCTTTTATCATAATCATATCGTATAATCCATATCTATGATTTTGCCCACGTCCATGGGTTACAGCCAGTTTTTCAAATGTTCTTAATCCGGGAGAAGTTTTTCGGGTATCTAAGATAATGGCTTTGGTTCCTTCAATAGCTTTTACATAAATAAAAGTAGTACTAGCAATACCACTCATGCGCTGCATGTAGTTCAGTGCTAGTCGTTCGGCTTTTAAAATATTTCTTGCTGAGCCACTCACTTCAAAAGCAATATCACCAAAATTCATTGAATCACCATCTTGAATAAGTTTCTTGAATTTTAAATTAGAATCCATGGCTTTAAAAACTTCCTTCGCAATTTCAATTCCAGAAATAATTCCTTTGTCTTTTATAAGAAGTTTGGCACGTGATGTTGCACTTGCAGGAATGCAGGCTGCACCGCTGTGATCTTCTTCTCTAATGTCCTCCTCAATGCTAAGTTGAATGTGCCTTTTGATGTCAATCATTGTACTTTTTCTATACTGCAAAATTAATTGAAATCTCTTGGTAACATTTTTTGATATTATATTTGCTTCATATGATTAAAGTGCTAGTAGTTGCTAAAACTTCAGAAAAATATTTGTTTCAAGGAATTGACGAATACTTAAAACGTATACAGCATTTTCATAAAATTAATTATTTGGAAATACCATCTATAAAAAACTCCAAAAATCTGTCTGAGCTGGAGCAAAAAGTAAAGGAAGGGGAGATAATATTAAAAGAGATAAAGGAAAATGATCATTTAATTTTGTTGGATGAAAACGGAAAAGAATTTTCTTCTTTACAGATGGCGGAAAAACTCGAAAAAAAGCTAGCTGGATTTAAAACGATTGTTTTTGTAGTTGCCGGACCTTATGGTTTTTCGGAAGAAGTTGTAAAACGTTCTGCTGAAAAATGGTCACTTTCAAAACTTACTTTTAGTCACCAAATGGTTAGGCTGTTTTTTCTAGAGCAAATTTATAGGTCTTTTAGTATTTTGAAAGGAATGCCGTATCATCATAGATAAAATCACAACGGATTCTATCTTAAATCATTAATAGTTCCTGTTCCAGTAATATTGGTGGTAACATTCAAAGTATCTTCACCCGAAAAATCAATTTTTCCGTTGCCTTCCATATCTGCAATGAAATGACCAGCAGAATAGACTTTTACATAACCGGCACTAGATACATTAACATAGGCAGAATCAGAAATCAGGTTGCCTGCTCGATAGCTCCCTGATGAATTGTGATAAACCATTTGACGACTTGCGTAACCAAAAATTTCAACTTCTGAAGAACTGTTTAGGATGGTTGTAATTGAATCCACTTTGCAGGTTATATCTACAGTGGATCCTCTGTTTAGTTCGAGGGTGAAATCTTTTCCGTAAATGGCGCTTTCACTTTTAATTCTTGCTGCAGTATTGGTAATTATCTTCTTTAAAAATGGAGTGTAAATTTTAAATTGAATATCGTCGTGGTTTTTAAAACATTTATTAAATGAGACGCTTATGGTTCCGTTGCTTATTGTCGTATTTATTTGACTAATGACATTCTCTTGTCCAAGAATCACTATTCTACTGCTTTTTAAATTGGTATCGGGGCTCAGAATTATTTGTCCTGGAATATCTAATTTAAAAGTGTGGAAGTTCTCAAAATAGCGAAAAACTTCAAACCGGTCTCCTTCACCTTTTTCACAGTCATTTTTTTTACATGATGAAAAAACGGAAACTAAAATTATTAATAGAAGAAAAGTCCAATTTTTCATTTCGCCTCTGTGATTAGCGGCAAATATAGTTGAGGAATGCAGCAATAGGTTATTCAATTAAAATATTTCCAATTTATATCGACTTAAGCAAGCATTCTTAATAAGTGTTGACCATTCAAATATTTAACTAAAGTATAACCTTAAATGCCAAAACATTATTATTGCAATACAAAAGAATTGAGTAAATGGTAAATGACGACAGAGTAAAAAAAGCATTTAAGGAAAAAGATTGGAATGAAATAAAAACCAATGACTCTTGGCAAATTTTTAAAATTATGTCTGAGTTTGTTGAAGGATTTGAAAAAATGTCTAAAATAGGCCCTTGCGTTTCTATTTTTGGTTCTGCCCGAACTCCGACTGATCACAAGTATTACGAGATGACAGTTGAAATCGGAAAACGACTTACTGAAGAAGGCTTCGGTATTATATCTGGTGGTGGCCCAGGCATTATGGAAGCAGCAAATAAAGGCGCTTCTTTGGGTGGCGGAAAATCTGTTGGGCTTAATATAGATTTACCTTTTGAGCAACACAATAACCCATATATTGATAGTGATAAGCTCATAACTTTCGATTACTTTTTTGTGCGTAAGCTTATGTTTATTAAATATGCTCAAGGTTTTATTGTAATGCCAGGTGGTTTTGGAACCTTGGATGAATTCTTTGAATCGCTAACTTTAATTCAAACTCAAAAAATCGGAAAGTTTCCAATTGTTTTGGTAGGTAAAGAATTTTGGGGTGGTTTGCTTGGTTGGATAAAAACAACTATGCTAAATGAAGGGAATGTTTCTGAAAAAGATTTGGATCTTTTCCTTGTCGTAGATTCACCAGAAGAGGCAGTAAGTTGTATTTTAGAATTCTACACAAAATACCTTCTTCGACCGAATTTTTAGAGAAAGTGTGTCTTAATTAACATTTCCATCTGTATAACTACCTTCTCTTTTCTTTGTATGAATTTGAGGTTGCAATACTGACGTAACCACTACTTTTTCATACAGTTACGGGTATATTCCGATATATTCGGGTATACTATCCACATACTTCTGTTTGCAATGCCAATCTACGGCACCTCTATACGCTTATCCTGAAAATTAAATTTGTTTCGCTTGGAGTTTATTCAAGTAAAACTCTAATTGAATTATAGGATATGCTGCGTTATTTATTTGTTTTTGTAACCGTTTTACCTTTTATGTTTCTCTTCAACACAACAGAGATGAAAAAAGAAGAATTGAAAGTAGAAATAATTGCTACCAATAGTGCTGAACCAGAAACTGAATTTACTGTTAAATTGAAAATTACTGGTGGAGACGTTAAAGGTTTTGCGAAATACGCAGACAGAATGCCAGAAGGAACAGAAGCTAGTGCTGTATCAATTGGTGATGCAACATTTACTGCTGATAATGGTCAAATAAAAATCATTTGGCTAGAGTTTCCTAAGGAAGATGAAGTAATTTTAGAATATAAAGTGAAGTTACTTAAGTCAGCCCCAAGTTTGATTCAAATAGGAGGCAAATTCTCTTACTTAGAAAATAATGAAAAAAGGATGCTCTCTGTGTTTAAAAAATCCATAGCTATTGGTTATAAAGAGTTAGCCAATAAAGAAGCAGAAAAAAAGGAAGAGCCAACTGCGATTTCAGTCAATATTAATAGAAGAGTGGTAAGTTCTAGAGAAAATGTGCATAAAATTGAAATAACTTTAAGCCAAACTGGGATTCAAGATTTTGGTAAAATTCAAGAATTTTTACCTATGGGAGCTGAAATTGAAGAAGGAGAGACAGTAAACGCAGCTTTTTCTTCTATTAAAAATAAAGTAAAATTTGTATGGATGTCTATTCCGGAAATGGAAACTTTTGTAGTTACTTATCTTGTGGACTTGACTAATGCCGATAATAAAGACATTAAATCTATCACTGGTTCTTTTTCATACTTAGATAATAATAGTGCGTCAAAAAAAGCAGATATTAATTTTGGAGATACGGCCCCTATTCTTGCTTCTAATACAAATACTTCCAAGGAGTCAGATTTAAAGTCTGAAGAAAAAGAAACAAAACAAACGATTGCAGATGAAAATAAAACTCCAATAAATTCTAGCTCTAATACCTCTGCAAAATCAGAAGAAAAAATTGCCGTGGTAACACCAGAGGTTGCAGTCGCCGAAAATGGGACGACCAATATTAAAAGTAAGGAAGAAGAAGAAAAACAAACCGAATTAGCTACTCAGTCGGCGACCGAAACTAAGGCAAGTGAAGAAGCAAAAGAAAATTTGGACGATGTTTTTGAAGATACTACCCCAGTTGAAGAAGCTGAAGTTGCAGTTGTTGAAGAGGTTATAGAAAAGGATGAGGAATATACAGAGCCAAAAGAAGATGTTGTCGTAGAAGTCATAGAAGAAACTGTAGCAGAAGAAAAAGAAGAATCAACTATTGCTCAAAATACTGCAAAAGTAAAACCAGTAGCACCTATTAGCAATATTCCAGTTGTAAATGGTGTAAAATATCGAGTTCAAATTGCCGCTGGCGCCAATGTTGTTGACGCGGTTTATTTTGACCAACGACACAAATTTGAAGCGGCCTTTAATATTGAAAATCATCAGGGGTGGGTTAAGTACACGACGGGATCACATTCCATGTATAAGGATGCCCGTGATTCACGTGAAGTTATTAGCTCTGCAGGTCACGAGTTTGATGGGCCATTTGTAACAGCTTATAATGATGGAACTCGGATTACAGTGCAGGAAGCACTTATGATTTCGAGCCAAAAATGGTTCAAGTAGCCCATGTTAATTACTTCTTTAAAAATGGAAGTAAAAAAATAAAGTGAAAATTGGGATATTTCCTTACTTTAGGCAGTTATAACTTAAGCTTTTAAAGCCAATAAAATAGGCTATGGTAAAGAAGATTTTAACTACAATAATTGTTTTTTGCGCATGTTTTCTTACTGTTTTTAGTCAAGAGGATACAAATGACAGCATTCAAAAGCCGGCAGAAGAGTTTTTTGAGGACGAAGCACCAGCTATTTCAAACGAAAAAGAAGTTAGTGATTTTAGGCCAATAATTGGTTTTTCAGGTGGGATGATAACCTATTTTGGGGATATTTCCACAGGGCACAAAGCCAACACATTTTTCACATCTAATTTGGCACTGGATTTTAGTGCCAGCTTCCCACTTAAAAAAAGTTTCTACATTACTTTTGAAGCACTTTACGGTAAATCTTCTGCAAACGAACGAGATATACAAAAGAATAGAAATTTCGAATCTCAAATAACCAATTTTGGGTTAGCTATTAGCTATAACTTCAATCACTTTTTAAGTGAAAAAAGGATTTTGGATCCATATATAGAAGCAGCTTTTCACGCTTTGATTTTTAATTCAAAAACTGATTTAACAGATGTAGATGGAAATGAATATTTTTATTGGAGCGATGGGAGCATAAAAGATAGGGTCGAATCTCCTGAAAATATGAACTCAGCCGTTGTTTTAAATAGAGATTACCAATACGAAACTGATTTTAGACGGAGTAATGTCTCCGGAGCGGGTTATTTCGAGAAGTTCAGTTTTGCAGTGCCTATTGGAGTAGGAGTAAACATGAGGTTAAGTCATAAAGTTCATATGAAATTAGGTGCTACTTACTTGTTTTTACTGACAGATAGAGTGGATGGTGTTTCTTCAGAGGCACAGGGGACTTATAAAGGAAATGCTCAAAATGATGCGTTGTTTTATTCACACATAGGTATAAGTATAGATTTATCAAAACGAAGTGGGTCTATTGATGAAGATACTTCTGGAATATCTGCTGAAGAGCTTGCGGCTATTACCACAGGTGATACAGATTATGATGGTGTTATGGATTTGTATGACGAGTGTCCTAAAACACCTGCAGGAATTGAAGTTGATGTTAAAGGTTGTCCATTTGACGAAGATAATGACGGTGTTCCGGATTATTTAGACAAAGAATTAGGAACCGATTCAAGTGCGGTTGTAGACTCTAACGGAATAGCACTTACTGATGAGCAGTTGGAAAGAATTTATCTTAGATTTTTAGATTCTAATGGAGTATTTGCATTCTACGAAGACACGATTTATACAAGCGAATTACCTTCTAGAAAAGCAGTTCGTAAAAAATACAGTGTTCAGGTAGAAAGCGAAGGTCTTACTGACAAGCAAGCCAAAGAAATAATGGATGAGGGCGCTAAATCAGTTCCGGACGGAGAAAAAGAGGCTCTGTTAGTTGGTGATTATAAAAGTATTGAAGATGCGATTGCTGTTGACAAAGAATTAAAAGAAAAGGGAATAACTACACGGGCAATTGTGGTAGAAACTGCTACTGGAATTGTTATAGATGCTGATGTCAAAGGTGTTTTTGTTGGAGACGTCAGCGGGCCTGGACTTGAAAATGCGCAAGGAAATGTTTTTAGAGTGCAAGTTGGAGCTTTCCGAAACAATCCAGATCCTAAATACTTTAAAGGAATGGAGGTTTTAGGAGTTAAAAATGCAGATGGAATAACTCGATATTATGCTGGAAATTATAAATCCTATGACGAAGCTGCAACAGCTAAAAAAGGATTAAAGAATGCAGGATATGGAGATTGTTTAATAAAAGCGTTTAACGAAGAAGAGGCCAGACAAACTTCAACTGGTACTGCTGGCAGTTTAGTTATTCCACCACCTATATCTTCTAATAAAATGGCAAGTTCTGGTTCAGCAAGAGATAAGTCTAAAGTGAAATTCAAAGTTCAATTAGGCTCTTATCAAGATGCAATTCCTATGGAAGAATTCAATAAGTATGTAAAACTTGGAGATGTAAAAAGTGAAAAAGGCTTGGACGGTTTAACTCGATATTTTGTTGGAGACTTTAAAGACTATGCAAATGCGGAGGCATTTAAAAGTGAATTAGAAGAAATAGGGATACCTGGTGCTTTCATAGCAGGAGAATACAACGGAAAAACTATTTCTGCACAAGATGCACAAGACATACTTACTGAGTAGGTTTCAATCCATGAAATAAGATCCGAATTTTCTGATCTAATCTCTTTATTTTTGTTTTATGAAATGTAGATTTCCCATGCTTATTCTTGTTTCGGTTTTTATTGGGTTCGGTTCTGCAGTGCAAGCTCAGGTTAAATTAATATCAGCAAAAATCATCAGCAATGAAGATTCAAGTGTAATAACTTCGGCGCATATTGTAAATATGAATACATTTAATGCGACTAACTCCTATTCAGACGGCACATTTTTAATGCCTTTTACGCAAGGAGATACCTTACGTCTTTCGCATATCAGCTTTAAAGACAAATTTATTTATACTGGAAAATTACTGATTCCAGATGCTATAGAGATTACCATTTTCATGGAAAAAGCATTCGTAATTTTAGATACGGCTTCGATATCTATGTATCGTAGTAAAAAAGAATTTGCTGAGGAATTTGCAAATAAGGAAATAGAAAGTGAGTCAGAATCAGTTTTTAAATATGAAGGTCCACAAGATTTAGAAGATGTCGATACAGATTTAAATGCTCATGTTTCACTGGGTTCTCCAATTACATTTTTATATAATATGTTTAGTAAGGAAGCGAAAGAAAAGAAAAGGCATCAAAAAGCTAAAGTTCAAACACAAAGAGAAGAAACCATAAAAGCCAGATATAATATTGAAGTTGTTAAAAAAGTAACTGGCATAACAAGCGATGTAGAAGCTGAAAAATTCATGAAAAATTGTCCTTTAGAGGATGATTATGTTTTTAGATCTACAGATTATGACATTGTAAAGAATATTTTAGAGTGCCAAAAGACCAACCAATAATAATTATTGATTTAAATTTATTTATTGTATTTTTAAAAATAATTAATTGTCCTTTAATTCCGAAGCTTTGGTGGTTGGAAAAAAAAATTTATTATGAAACAAGAAAAAAAAATAACAAAAAAGCTTGCAGCAGTGGCTGCAAGTGCATTAGCTATTTCGGCTGTTGGTGTTAGCGCTAATAGTGTAGATTTATTTGAAACAAGCGACTTAGGTACAGCTGGAGAATTGAGAGTTCAGTTACTTGGAGATATTGTTCCTACTGGATTTATGAACAATGCTGACGTTGAGTTAAAATGTGGCGAAGGTAAATGTGGCGAAGGTAAATGCGGTGAAGGCAAATGTGGTGAAGGAAAAGACAAGGCAGAGAAAAAGGATGATAAAAAGTCTGACGATAAATCTGAGGTAAAGCCTGAAACTAAAGAAGACAAGAAAGCCGAAAAAAAGTCTGAAGCTAAAGAAGATAAAGGTACTGAAGCTAAGTGTGGCGAAGGTAAGTGTGGTGAAGGTAAATGCGGAGAGCACTAAAATTGAATTAATATATTAAAACCTCGTTTTACTCTGTTTGAGTTAAAACGAGGTTTTTTTTGAAATTTTATGCAAGGAATTGGTCTTGGTTTTCGAAGGGATGTTGCTAATGATATCATTAATTCAGAATTTGAGTTACCTGAATTTATAGAGGTGGCTCCTGAAAACTGGATGAAAATGGGAGGTTATTGGAAAAAGCAATTTGACCGTGCTACCGAAAAATACCCACTAACTTGTCACGGACTTTCTCTTAGCATTGGAAGTGTTGAAGAATTAGATTTAAACTTCCTGAAAGACCTTAAAGAATTCTTAGACCAATACAATGTGAAAATTTATTCTGAACATTTGTCCTACAGCAAGTGCGAAAATGCTCACTTATACGATCTATTACCTATACCTTTTCGGGAAGATGCTGTCAAACATATTGTGACGAGAATAAAGACGGTACAAGATATTTTGGAGCGGCCTCTGGTTTTAGAAAACGTAAGTTATTATACTGCGGTTGCCGCAGAAATGCCGGAAGCTGAGTTTATTTCTTCAATTATTTCTGAAAGTGGCTGTCAAATGTTGCTGGACATAAATAATGTTTATGTAAACGCATTTAACCATAACTATAATACCAAGGAATTTATTAATGCTTTACCTCTGGATAGTGTAGCATATATTCACATGGCTGGACATGAGCAAATTGAACCAGATTTGATTATAGATACTCATGGAAAAGATATAATTGATCCCGTTTTTGAATTATTGGATTGGACTATTCAAAAAATAAATCCAGTCCCTGTTTTATTAGAAAGGGATTTTAATATTCCTGAGCTTAATGCATTAGAAGGAGAATTAACACAATTACAGAATATCACAAAAAAACATTGGACACCTCAGATACATCATTAAAAAGAAAGACGATAGACGCCCAAAATAAATTAGGGAGCTACGTAAGAGATGGGATAACCGTGGATATAGAGGGGACTCGACCCGAACGCCTGCATCATTATCGAAGGTTAGTTTTTAATTTGATTTATAGCACTTTAAGTACTGCTTATCCCATTTCTAGAAAACTAATTGATTCTCAATGGAAAGAACTTGTAAATCGTTTTTTTTCTACTTACGATTGCCAAAATTACCAGGTTTGGAGAATGCCTAAAGAGTTCTTAAACTATGTACTTGAAAAAGAAAAGGATATCTTAAAATCATTACCATACCTTAATGATTTGCTACTCTTTGAGTGGGTAGAGATTGAATTATATAGTGAAGAAGATAAAAAGCTTAAGAAATTTTCGAAGAAAGGAAATTGGTCTGAAAATAGTATTGTATTAAACCCACACCACCAGATATTAAAATTAGATTACCCTGTATATACGAAAGAATACAGCACTATGCATAACGCCAAAGGCGTATATTATTTATTGGTATTGAGAGACCTAACTGAATTAAAAGTTAGATTTCTAGAATTATCGCCCTTATTTGGTCCTGCGATAATGAATGTGGGAAAATTTGGAGATAATTTATTGGCTTCTCTAGAAGCTGAAGCTTCTCACTTTGCTAGTTTTGGAAGAAAAGAATTAAAAGCTAAATCGCAAAAAACAATTGACTTATTGATTGACAAGAATCTTATTTTGGGGTATTCTTTCCCTAATTAGAACTATTATTAGGTGAATGAAAAGAATCATTATTTCTTTAGTTTTAACTTTCCTGCCAATTAAAAACAAATAGTATGATAAAATCTTTATTTATTCTTCTATTTGGGCTTTGTGCAATTAGCCTTTATGCCCAAGATGAAGATCCAGAGAAAAAAAAACCTGAATCCGGAGATGTTAATCTCGATGATAGAGACAATGGCTTTTACGATAGTTATGACGAATATAAAAAACGAAAAAATAGACATTGGCAGGGATTAGATATAGGTATTAATGGATTATCGTATGCAGATGGTACAGATGTCCCTCCCGCGGGATATCAATTTGTGCAATTAGATTATGGTCGTTCTTATTATTTTGGTCTAAATCTATTTGAGGGAGATATTTATCAGATAAATGGGGAATTGATTAAAATTTTGATGGGCGTGGGATTCGATTTTAATAATTTTCAATTGAGAGGGAGTTCTCTTATGGTTAACAGGAACGATTCATTAGTTGAAAGAGCTGATACTTTAAGAAATTTCAAAGGGTCGAGTAATAATAACATGAAAAATGCCCATATCACGGTTCCTTTACTTTTAGCATTCAATACTAGTCCTAAAAATACAACATCGTTCCACATTGCGTTTGGCGCAATTTTTAGTTATCGCATTTCTGGAAAACAAAAAGTAGTATATAAATACAACGACCAGAGTGAAAGTGGTGATTTAAAAGAGGAGGTTTTAAGGAAATCTAGAATGTTTCAAAACCCATGGCGCATAAATGCGACTTTAAGGTTAGGTTACGGTAACTTTCATGTTTTCGGAAATTATAATTTACTTCATTATTGGGAGGATGGCCAAGCTCCTTCTGCTCGACTATGGACTATTGGAGTTAAAGTATTGCCTTGGTAAAATAGGTTGTAAAAAAAAGCCCTGTACCAATAATGCTACAGAGCTTTTTTTAAATTACTTCTGGTTTCAATTTATTCTGCCACTTTTACGTCAACGGCGTTCATTCCTTTTCTACCTTCTTGTATTTCAAAATCAACGGTGTCGCCTTTTCGAATTTCATCAATTAATCCAGATACGTGTACAAAGTACTCTTCTCCTGATTCGTCGTCGCTAATGAATCCATATCCTTTTGATTCATTATAAAATTTTACTGTTCCTTTTCTCATTATAATTATTTATTAAAGCGCGAAGTTACTCTTAACTCATTGATATAAGCTGTTTATTAAAAAAAATTTAATGCAATGGTAAATTCAGAATAAATTGATTTATTAGTTTATGAACTTACATTGTGTAATAAGTTTCAGAGTCAAATTTTAAAGGTTTATGTCTTTTTATATTTTTGTCAAATGCCTAAAAGAGTTGTCAGATATTGGAAAAAAACGCCAACTTGGTTCCGTAACAAATACTCTATAACATTATTAGTTTTTTTTGCTTATATGCTTTTTTTTGATCAGAGTAATGTAGTTGCTCTTTTACAGATAAATCAAGAGTTAAGAGAATTAGAAGACAACAAAGAATACTATAAAGAACAAATTGAAACTACTCAGAAGGATTTGACTGACCTGCTTACAAATAACAATAATTTGGAACGATATGCCAGGGAAAAGTACCTTATGAAGAAAGAAAATGAGGATATATTTGTGATTGTTGATCCAGTTAAAAAGTAACCATCAAAACCTTCTTTTTAATTTTGTCTGCGAGTTTCTAAGTAAATGGATGTCTCATTGTAGATAGGCCAAAATTCGATGTTTTTTATTGGATATTCGTTTGTAAAGTGATTGGAGCTTGAATTTGGGTATGTCTTCCGCTTGATTACTTTTGCTCCCCTTAAAAATTCAATTTCAAGAGTAATGAAAAATACTGCACTATCTCACGTTCATGAAGCTCTAGGAGCCAAGATGGTTCCATTTGCTGGATATAATATGCCTGTAACTTATGTTGGAATTAATGAAGAACACCAAACCGTAAGAGGTGGAGTTGGAGTGTTTGATGTTTCACACATGGGCGAGTTTTTTTTAAGTGGTGAAAAAGCACTTGAACTTATTCAAAAAGTTACTACAAACGATGTTTCTAAATTATTCGATGGTAAAATTCAATACAGTTGTTTGCCAAACGGAAAGGGAGGAATAGTTGATGATTTGTTAGTTTATAAAATAAGTGACACTGAATATATGTTGGTTGTAAATGCATCGAACATGGACAAAGATTGGAATTGGATTTCTTCTCATAATGATATGGGAGTTGAAATGATAAATCGATCGGATGAATATTCTCTCTTAGCAGTTCAAGGACCAAACTCTAGTGAAGCTCTACAATCTTTAACTGATATTGATTTGTCAGAAATGGAGTATTACACGTTTTCAATTGGACAATTCGCTGGTGTTGATGATGTAATTGTTTCTGCCACAGGATATACAGGAGCTGGTGGTTTTGAAATTTATGTAAAAAATAAAGATGCCGAAAAAGTATGGAATGCTGTTTTTGAATCAGGAAATTCTTTTGGTATTAAGCCAATTGGATTAGCTGCTCGAGATACTTTAAGGTTAGAAATGGGATTCTGTCTTTACGGAAATGATATTAATGATTCCACTTCTCCGTTAGAAGCGGGATTGGGTTGGATTACTAAACTAAAAAAAAGTGATTTTATTGATTCTGATTTTCTGACAAAACAAAAAGAAGAAGGTGTTACTCGAAGATTGGTGGGTTTTGAATTACTAGACAGAGGAATTCCTAGACAAGGTTATAAAATATTCGATGCCAATCAAAATGAAATTGGTGAAGTAACCTCTGGAACCATGTCTCCTTCAATGAAAAAAGGAATAGGTATGGGCTATGTGACGTTACCAAACAATAAAACGGAAACCGAAATATTTATTCAGGTCAGGAACAAGAATTTGAGGGCTGTTGTAGTGAAAGTACCTTTTTACAAAGGATAATCGTATTTTTTTATGGCAAAATTAGAAGTAGCTTTTAGCCCAGATCTTTATCCTTTTTATGAAAATAAAGAGGCTATAGTTGTAGTCATTGATGTGTTTAGAGCAACGTCAGCTATTTGTACAGCATTTGAAAATGGTGTTAAAGCAATAATTCCAGTAGAGAAAGTAGAGGAAGCTAAAGCATATCAAGAAAAAGGATTTATTGTAGCTGCTGAGCGACAGGGTAAAATTGTAGAAGGTTTTAATTTGGGAAATTCTCCTTTTCATTATATGAACAAAAACTTGTTTGGAAAAGAAGTAGTACTGACCACTACAAACGGTACACGTGCTATATCAGTTGCTAAAAATTCTCATCAAATTATTGTAGGTTCATTTTTGAATTTAACTGCTATTTGTAATTATTTGAAAAATGAAAAACGGGATGTGTTACTTCTATGCGCTGGTTGGCGAGGGAGATTTAACTTAGAAGATTCTCTTTTCGCAGGTGCCGTAGTAAATGAGCTTTCTGGTGATTTTTTTAACGAATTATCGGATTCTGCTCTTGCTGCACAAACTTTTTACGAAGTGGGAAAAAATGATATCGGTAATTTTCTGATAAATAGTTCTCATCGAAGACGATTGAAAAATTTAAATCTTGAAAAAGACATTAATTATTGTCTACAATTCGACCAAACAAAGGTGGTTCCGATACTTGAAGGCTCTCGATTAATACCAGTTAAATAAGCCACTAATTATTGCCAAAATAGCAAAACCATGAATTGCGTTTTTCGCTTAAAAATAGGACGGTAATCTTGTAACAACTACGCAAACAGACCATTACATCATCAACAATAATAGCAAACTGTTGATAACTATGTTGAAACTGAATTTTCACTCTTTTTAATCCCTTGGAGTCGACCATATAGTTTTGTCTGTAACACAAAAGAGAATTAGTACATGTTTGCATTTTTAACTAAAAAGAAGATTTCTGAAAAAAAATTAGCCAATCTTTTTGTGTCTGGAATTTTGCAATTGGTTGACCAAGCTTTTCCGGATGTTGCAGGAATGATTAATGAAGATCCAGAATTTTATAAATCGCCTAGAATTGCAGATGCAGATGCCGATCGGTTTCTAATGATTGTAATTGCCGGTAACCTTCAATTTATCCCGAAATATTTTAATGATTACCAAGACGTACGTTTAATTGATTTAATTACTTCTGAGCTAGCAAGTATATTAGATTTAGATTATCAACAATTAAAAACACACATAGTTAAGTACCAAAGTAGAATGAACCGCATGAATATGCCTTCCAAAAATGTGCATTATGCAATGTCAAAAGCAGTTTTTGATAGGTATAAATTAAATCAGTTTCAAGAAGAGTATTTCAGGAATTTGAATACGCCAAATCCGATTTTCTTAAAACGCACTGACGACATAATGGAGAACTTTATTTGGGACTGGCAAGAAATAAAAGATAAGTACCGATTCGTAGAATAGTTTTTATTCCTTTTTTTTGTATTTCACTTGAGTTTAATTTGACTCATTCATTTCAAATCTTTTCTCTACCATTTTTACTACCTCATTTCCGATAGCCAAACAGGCTGTTGCTGCCGGTGATGGGGCATTTAGTATGTGAATAGAATTTTTGTGGTATTCAATTCTAAAATCGTCACGAGTATCTCCACCTAGTCCTAAAAGCATTGCTCGAACACCAGCTCTTCCAGGTCGGATATCATCCATTGTAAGTGATGGGATGAGTCGTTGCAAGGTTTTTAGGAATAGTTTTTTAGAAAAAGCTCGTCGGTATTCATTTATTCCAAAGCTAATATTATTAAAGAAAAACTTCCATGTTCCCTGGTAAGTGAGTGCGTCGATAGTGTCTTTCCAGCTGAAATCTGTTTTTCCATATCCTTCACGTTTAAATGTGAATACAGCATTTGGGCCGCACTCTATTTCTCCGTCTGTCATACGTGTAAAGTGGACGCCTAAAAAAGGGAAATCGGGGTTTGGAACTGGGTAAATTAAGTGTTTTACTTTGTGTTTACCCTTCGCCGTTAATTCGTAATAGTCTCCTCGGAAGCCAACTACTTTTTCTTTGATTTTTGCACCGTCCATTTTTGCCATTAAATCGGCTTGAAGACCAGAACAAAAAATCATTTTTTTAGAAGTAAAACTACCCTTGGGTGTTGTAATAAGAGTATGGTCTTCGTGGTGTTCTAAATTGGTTACTTCGTGATCAGTCAAAGTTTTAGAATTAGGATTTAGTTTTTCTACCAATTCCGCTAATTTAACCGTAGTAGCTCGATAATCAATAATACCCGTACAGCCAACTCTAATTCCTTTTATTCCTACGCAATGTGGTTCTATTTCTTTGATTTGTTCAGCAGTTACATACTCAGTATCCTCTACTTCGTTTTTCACTCCATGTTCAAATATTTTGTCTAGAAAAGGAAATTCTGATTTATCCGTAGCTACAATCAGCTTTCCGCAAATATCATGATCAATCTTATGTTCCTTGGCAAAAGCAACTAATTCTCGCCTTCCTTCAACACAGTTTTTTGCTTTATGAGACCCAGGTTTGTAGTAAATACCTGAATGAATCACTCCAGAATTGTTACCTGTTTGGTGAGGTGCAAACTGATTTTCTTTTTCTAACACCAATAAATTCAGATAAGGGAAACTTTTTTGGAGTTTGTAAGCAGTAGCTAAACCAACTATTCCGCCGCCAACAATGGTAAAATCATACATCATGATAAGGTAATTTATTTGGTGTGCAAAATTACTAAAACAAGAAAGATTGGAGGCATTTATAAGGTGTTGTTAGTTGTATATCCCTTTATTTACAACTTATAACTAGTAATACGTGTCAAGAAATATAGAGCACAAAAAAAGGTGATTGAAAATCACCTTTTTTATAAACGTATATATAATAGCGTATTATTTTCTATAAATAGTGTCAGAAACAGTTAATTTCTTTCTTCCTTTCCTTCTTCGGCTAGCCAACACCTTCCTGCCATTTTTACTAGACATTCTCAACATAAACCCGTGTTTATTCTTTCTTTTTCTATTTGAGGGCTGAAACGTTCTTTTCATCTTTTTATCTTTTTTACGGCTCCGAAAAGCAGAACGCAAAAGTATGTATTTAAATTAAAGAGAAAACTCAATTTCAAAATATATTTATTAGAATGTTTGAGCATGGATTTAATTTGAAAACATCAGCTTTTATTTACCCTGATGAGGTATTTATAAACTACAAGGACGACAATTACTGCAGAGAAAATGTGCTTGAAATAAATCATTTTGAAACAGGTTATAAAATCTGTCAAATCCGTTCTGTTTGACTAATGAATTTTTTCTATAGAATGTAAAGAGAAAGGATGTTTTATTGTCTAAATAATCGAGTGCTTAAATGAACTAGGATGTCTTTTTTTTAAATAAAAACCCTAAACCCATACGGGTCAACATTTTCTTTTCAAATTCCCAAAAGAACTTAAATTGACCAAACAAAAACCCCACTAAGGGTAATGTGGCTTGATAAATAGGGAAAATAAGAAAAATTCGAACGGGGATATATAATGCCCAACCATTAATTTCGGGCGAGATTCCAATAAACTCAGTTATCGGTTTTGCTACCCAAGCAGCAAAGGAGCCATTGATGGAAAAAGCGATTAAAATAAGAATGAATTGAAAGTTTGAGGTAATGCCCCATCGTTCTTTTAGTTTTCCCATGGTGCAAAGGTAATGAGGATTAGCTCGTAATTTAATTGTTTGCTCTTAAAGAAAATCGAATTGGATAGCAAGTCGATTAAGCCTTTCCAGAATAGCTTAATATTTTACCTTTCCGGGATTGCTTTTCTTAGGTATTTTTTCTTTTGTTTCTTTTTTATATTTCAAATCTAAACCAAGGAATACTCTTGCTCCACTTGAATTAAGTTTAATTTGCATTGGAGATAAGGTATCTGTTATTGGAATAATTTTTTGTCCAAAAACTTTGGAAGCATCTATGGCCATATCATAACGTTCTAACAGATCCAATTGAACCCAATCCATTGGTAATAATTTAACATCATACTCAAGGGCTTCAATGTAAGAACTAAGATGGCTCATTTGAAAAATGTCTGAAGCAAGTGCTACATTTCCCAAAGCTTCATAAGTTCCACCAACAGCAAATCCATGATTTTTTTGGAGTTTCCGAAAAACGATAGAATCAAAAATAGAAGAATAATAAAGGTCCTTATTTTCATTAATTTAAATCAATAATAATGAATTATTTTTTTTTCATTAAAGAAATCTTGCCCAAAATATTTTGAAATGGGAATTTGTGTAATTCTAGCTTTAAAATCAAATAATTCTTCGGTCAAATCACCTCCTTTTAAATAGATTATTCCGTTTGGTTTAGAATTTTTGTTTTTAGGAGAAATATTATCATTTACTAAGTCTAAAAAATTTCGAAAATTTGTCACAGCTCTACATACAACAAAATCAACTTTATGGTGATAATGCCTAGCATTCTCATGAATTCCTATGCAGTTATTAAGTTCAAGTGAATTAGAAATTTCATTGACCACCTTTATTTTTTTTCCTATAGAATCAATAAGAGTAAATTTTGTTTGAGGAAACAAAATTGCTAAGGGGATTCCTGGAAATCCTCCACCAGTGCCTACATCTAAAACTTTTGTTCCCGGTTTAAATTGAATATACTTTGCAATAGCCATAGAATGAAGAACATGTCGTTCATACAAAAACTCAATATCCTTTCTTGAAATCACATTTATCTGACTATTCCAATCTCTAAATAAGCCGTCAAGCATTTCAAATTGATGAATCTGTTTTGGGTTTAAATTGGGGAAATAATCGTTCAAAAATGAAAGGCTCATAGTTTTAATATAGATAGATTTTTATTTTTTTATATAGAATTGGATAATTTAATGTCACCTATCAAAGGTTTTTATTAAATAGTATCTTTTCTGTCTTTAAATATTTGAAAGAGAAGCTCCTTAGCTTTTTCATCTTTATGATTCAAGACTCTACATACCAGCTGGTAGTCGTACTTCGCTTTATCTGATAATTTTTCGTTTAATAATTCTTCCATGGGGAGCCACTAACAACGGTGTTCCAAATAAACAAAAAAGGATAAAACAAAAGTAAAAATATTTCACATGTTGGTATCCATGGCAATAAATCAAGTGAATTGGTTTTTTTTGAAACCTTATAGTGTAATGCTGTTAGGGAAATTAGATTTATTAAAAAAAGTCCTAACGCAATAATTTTTAATGACCCAAAAAAAGAGATGAAAAGCGTGCTAAAGAAAAGGTATCGAACCAGGGTAATGTAGAATAAGGCAGATATAGAAATTAAGTTGTATCGGTTTGATGTGGTTAAATGCCTCCTTTTTTGTTCCATCCAGTTAGCGAAAGTTTTTTCGGGAATAGAAATAGTGTATGAATCTTCCGAGAAAGAACTTACAGTATTTTTTGAGTTGGCGACTTCATTAATAAATAAATCATCGTCTCCAGAGGGCATAAATTGATGAGAGGCAAATCCACGATTATCAAAAAATAAATCTTTATGGTAAGCCAAATTTCTACCGACTCCCATATAAGGAATCCCAATTTTTGAAAGACCAATATATTGTAAAGCAATTAAAAGTGCTTCACCTCTTATAAGTTTATTTAAAAACCCCGACCCTTTTTGGTAAGCGCCATACCCTAAAACAATTTTTTTAGAGTTGGAAAACTTGGAAGTCATCCCCCTAATCCAATTATTGCTTGATGGAAAACAGTCTGCATCAGTTAATAAAACGTGATCGTATGTAGCAGATTTTAATCCAATTGTAAGAGCCAGTTTTTTTCCTGCCCAGTGTAATTCACTTTGCTGAACTTTGGTGATTTTAAGGTTTTCGTATTTGTTTGCAAAGGCGTTTAACAAAACTTCCGTATTGTCAATTGATCTATCGTTAACTACCACTACTTCAAAGTGAGGGTAGTTTTGCTTCATTATTTTAGGGATAAACTCAATTAAATTATTGCTTTCGTTTCTGGCGCATATTATTACAGATACAGGAGGAGTTTTTTTGGAAATTTCACCGTTTTTTGTAAAAGTAGCTATACCAGTTACCAACCAATCATTAATTATTTTTAGACCAAAAACCACAAGTAGGCCTATGAAAAATGGTGTTATTTCGGGTATTTCCATTAGTTACAAATCTTCTCTTTTTTAAGTATTGGGAGAAGTTTAATGAATTTACTTTTTAACATTGGAAAAGAGCTAATGAACATATGCGCCAATATCCTAAGTTAATATTTTCTTACTACGGTCTTTTCCATTTTGTCGCAATTGTGTTTACTGTTATTTATTCTTTCTATGGAGAATAAAATAAACAAAAGCAATGAAAAATTATTGCTATATAAGGAAGGCCATTTGTGAATAGGAAGTCGTTTCCAATGGGTAGATCTGTTTTTTTCTTCTGTCAAAATAAAACAAAAACCAACCTTTGTTAAAACCTTTTCCTACCATTACCCCATCCACATATCTTTGCTGACTTTAATTCAAGAAAATGAACTTTAAATTAGAAACAACCGATAAAGAAGGAAAAGCCCGAGCTGGTGTTTTAGAAACCGAGCATGGGAAAACAGAAACGCCAATTTTTATGCCCGTTGGTACAGCAGGTTCAGTAAAAGCTGTTCACCAAAGAGAACTAAAGGACGACATAAAGGCTCAAATTATTTTAGGAAACACTTACCATTTATATCTTCGACCTGGCTTAGATGTAATCGAAACGGTAGGAGGTTTGCATAAGTTTATTAATTGGGATAAGCCTATTTTGACCGATAGCGGTGGTTACCAAGTTTATTCACTTTCAGATTCTAGAAAAATAACTGAAGAGGGAGTAAAATTCGCTTCGCATATTGATGGCTCTCGTCATTTTTTCACACCAGAAAAAGCCATTGAAATCCAACGTAGTATTGGTGCGGATATAATTATGGCATTTGATGAATGCACTCCGTATCCTTGCGACTATACTTATGCAAGTAAGAGTTTAGACATGACTCATCGCTGGTTGGATCGATGTATTAATCACATGGATATTGTCCAACCAAAATATGGTTATGACCAAGCTTTGTTTCCAATTGTTCAGGGAAGTGTTTATAAAGATTTACGAGAAAAATCGGCGGAATATATTGCCGCTAAAGGAGCTGCTGGAAATGCAATTGGTGGACTTTCGGTTGGTGAGCCACACGAAGACATGTACGCTATGACCGATTTGGTTTGCAATATTTTACCTAAAGAAAAACCAAGATATTTAATGGGGGTAGGAACTCCAGCTAATATTTTGGAATGTATAGATCTTGGAGTCGATATGTTCGATTGCGTCATGCCTACCAGAAACGCACGAAATGGACAACTTTTTACTGCTGAAGGAATAATTAATATTAAAAACCAAAAATGGCAAAACGATCATTCGCCAATTGACCCAGAAGGGACAACTTATGTTGATTCACAATATTCTAAAGCCTATTTGCGTCATTTAATAACGTCAAGAGAAATGTTGGGTGCTCAAATTGCAACTGTGCACAATTTGGGGTTTTATTTGTGGTTGGCCAAAGAGGCGAGAAAACAAATTTTAGCTGGCACTTTCAAATCATGGAAAAATGTAATGGTTAAAAAAGTGGCTCAAAGAATTTAGCGATTTGAAAAAAATTGATGCATATATTATTAAGAACTTTCTATTAACATTCTTTTTTATTTTAGGTGTTTTAATGCTCATTGCTTGTGTATTTGACTACACTGAAAAAATGGATGATTTTACCGAAAGAAACGCTCCAATCTGGGGTTTACTTTTCGACTATTATAAAAATTTCGTCATTTTTTATGCAAATATGTTTAGTCCGTTGCTCATATTTATTTCGGTAATAATTTTTACTTCAAAAATGGCAGCTCGAACCGAGATTGTGGCAATACTATCCAGTGGTGTATCTTTTTATCGATACCTCTGGCCTTACTTTCTGGCCTCTACTTTTCTGGTAATACTATCCTTAGCATTTAATCACTATGCCGTTCCACACGCCAATAAAACTCGCATTGCTTTTGAAGAATCATATTTCAAAATTGCTTTTAGAAATCATGACAAAGAGATTCATAAAAAAATCGGAAAAAATGAATTAATCTATTTCGAATCCTATAATGCTCAAAGCGATATTGGATATAAGTTTAGTCTTGAACATTGGGACGGAAACGGTGCTCTTTCTTTTAAAATTCGATCAGATTATGCGCAATATGATACCATAAAACAGAAATGGACTATTCATAATTATATAAAACGCCACATTAATGGAGAAGAAGAATGGGTAGAAAAAGGGTTTGAGATGGATACCGCAATAAACCTTCATCCCAATGAATTTGAGCGAAGATTGGAATATACTACTCAAATGATGACAACTCCTGAGTTAAATGAATATATAGAACTTGAAAAAAAATCGGGTTCCGAAAATATAGCTCATCATTTAATTGAAAAATACAAAAGAACCGCCCTTCCGTTTTCCACTTTCGTTATGGTACTAATTGGAGTCAGTATTTCTAGTAGAAAAGTAAGGGGTGGGGTAGGTGCTCATTTGGCCTTCGGCTTGTTGGTAGCCGTTTCTTATGTTTTTATGGATAGGGTTGCTACAGTTTATGCACTTAATGCTGGTTTGTCACCTCTTTTAGCTTCTTGGATTCCTAATTTTATTTATGGCATATTGGCCTTGTACATATTTAGATTGGCCCCTAAATAATTAGTTCAATTTACCTATCCAGGAAATGTATTTTGAATCCATTTTTTTTGGTTTTTCTTTAAACAAGCCATACATGGTACTGCCTGTTCCTGTCATGGACGCATAAATTGCCCCATGATCATATAATTGATTTTTAATTAATTCTAATATTGAATAGTTTTTAAAAACCGATTTTTCAAAATCGTTGATAACGTAATTTTTCCAGGACTTTATATCTTCAACAACTAAATCTTTTAGATTAGAATTTGGTTTTTTGGGTTTTATGTTCGAAAAAGCAATTTGTGTGCTAATATGTATTTCTGGGTGAACGATATAGAGGTAATATTCTTTTAAAGAAAGAGAAGATGGTTTTAAAATTTCGCCTCTTCCGGTAACTAATCTTGGGATATTATTTATGAAAAATGGACAATCACTTCCTAAAGTAGCTGCATAATCTTCAAGTTTAGAATTGGAAATGTTGAGATTAAACTTACTGTTTAATAGATTTAAAACAGAACTCCCGTCTGCCGACCCACCTCCAAGACCTGCTCCATTAGGCACATTTTTAAGCAAATGAATATGGATAGGATTTAAATTATAATCGTTTTTAATAAGTTGATAGGCTTTCCATACAATATTATCTTCTTTTTTTATTTTTAGTGAAGTCCCATAATTAAATAGTTGAGTTTTGGTTGAAGGGTTTACCTCAATTACATCGCTCCAACTTACTGGGTAGAAAATGCTTTGTAAATTATGAAAGCCATCATTTCGCTTTGAAATAATATTAAGACCAATATTAATTTTACATCCTGGAAAAGAAATCACAATACTTGTTTGGCACAAACATAACATTACCGTTTGATTTAGTTAAATTTGCGGACCAAAATTCGATTATATGGCCGTGTTTTTAGACTTTGAAGAACCAATAGCTGACTTGTGTGAACAATTAGATAAAGCGGAGGAGACCGCTGATAAGGGGAAGGTGGACATGACTGAAACCATAGCCGACCTGAAACAAAAAATCGAGAAAACTCAAATAGAAGTTTATAAGAATCTTACCCCTTGGCAAAAGGTACAAACTTCTCGTCATCCTGAAAGGCCGTATGCTTTGAGTTACATAAGCGCTTTAACTAATGATAATTTCATTGAGTTGCACGGCGATAGAAATGTAAAAGACGATAAAGCCATGATTGGTGGTTTAGGTGTTATCGATGGTAGAAGTGCAATGTTTATTGGTCAACAAAAAGGGATAAACACAAAACTCAGACAATACAGAAACTTTGGAATGCCAAATCCTGAAGGATATAGAAAGGCACTTCGATTAATGAAGCTGGCGGAAAAATTCAATAAACCAATAATTTCGCTCATTGATACACCTGGTGCATATCCTGGATTAGAAGCGGAAGAAAGAGGACAAGGTGAAGCAATTGCAAAAAACCTTATGGAAATGGCGCAATTGAAAGTACCCGTAATATGTATTGTAATTGGTGAAGGAGCGTCTGGTGGTGCTTTAGGTATTGGAGTAGGCGATAGAGTTTTAATGCTTGAGAATACTTGGTATTCAGTTATTTCACCTGAATCTTGTTCTTCTATTTTATGGAGAAGCTGGGAGCATAAAGAAAAAGCTGCATCGGCGTTAAACCTTACTGCTGATATCATGCTCAAAAACAAACTTATCGATGGAATTATTCCAGAACCTGCAGGAGGCGCTCATTCCAATTACAAAGGGATGTTTTCTACTGTGAAAAAAGAAATATTACATCAACTTTCGGATTTAGATAAGTTAGGTCCCGAAGAAAGAATAAATCAAAGAATAGATAAGTTCTGTTCTATGGGTTATTCGGAAGAGTAGCAAAACTATTTCTTCAAAAATAGGACAGATCCATTGCTGTTAGTTATTTGCCCAAGTTCAGTTCCAGTTGCGACATTGTAAATGTAATGTTTTGATTGCACCTCATACATAAGTAAAGTTTCACTTGCCAGATAAGAATAAGAACCCACGCCTGATATGTTATTTATGGTTAGTGAATTTGTAGGATTTCTTGAAACCTGGTCACCAGAATTAAATTCATAAATTCCACTATTGGTGAATATCCACACATCTGTGCTAGAGATCATAATAGGATTTTGTATTGTAGCTCTAGCAGAAATTGTTAATGATAATTGAGGTATTGCATTTAGACTTTTATTGTAATAAAAAAATGTAGTATGGGAACTGTTCGATGGACTTTCAGTCATAACATATACACGGTTTTCGTCTCCAAAACTGAATAACCCTAGAACATTAACATACCTTTGAATTGGCACATTTGCAATATAAGCTCCTGTAGCAGCCTCATAAGTTACTAATTTAATTCTTCTGTCATTATTGTCATATTCTACTGAAAAAATAGTTTGTCCTACTTGTAAAATAAAAGAACTTTCATCGTATTTATTTTGGATATTTAAATTTAATGAACCATTTGCATTGTATGTAGAAACAAAATCTGGCAAATTGTAGTTGGATACATACATTTTGTCAGATGACCTTAAAATAACATTCCTATTAATCGGATTAATTAGGGTTTTCTTCTCATTTCCCGTGAAACCATTCCATATTACAAGCTTGTTTCCTTCGGCTGCAAAAATATTCTCTCCTAAAGAGTTTACTTTAGAAACATCATTTGAAATTGAATAGGTGCTAAATTTTTGCATGCCTTTATCGTAAAGGGTAATTTTTGCTGGCCGCGTGCTCCGATCAAAACTTGCAATTGCGAATTCCTCTGTTGTAGAAGTGGTTTCCCCAACATGAAATGATCTTCTAAACGTATCGGTTTCAAATTTATTTGCAACTACAATGTGCCACGTAAAAATTCCTGTTCTAAAATAATTGATTCCATGTTGAAATTTATAAGTTAACTCGTGCAAGGTGCCTTTGTTGTATTGAGGCTCCAGTATATTTATAACTGTATCTCGAACGGGTCCTATTAAAAAAGACTTTAGCATTAATATATTATCTTCATCTTTCACTTTAGCTTTAAGCAAGATTGAGTTTCCAGGCTGGAATTTTTCACCTTCTTTAGCCGGTGACATAAATTGAACATCAGGTTTTACTATTTCTTGTTTTTTACAAGATATTACCCCTAAAGTGATTAAGGTTAATGCAAAAGCAAAATATTTTATGGAGTTAAAAATGGTCATAGTAATTTTTTAATGCAAACAACAATTTGTTTTTGCGAAAGTATAAATGAGAAATTGATATCTAAATTTGGGAATTTATAATATTTAAAAGTTTAAATATATCCCAATAAATATTGATATGCAACAAGTTAATATATATTTTATTGGGCGGTTATATAGGTGATAATGAATAAATTGTGGCTAGAAAGTTTTATTGAATTAAATGTTAGTAAATTTATACCTTTACAGCCTTAATTGGAGTACGTCTAGTGATAGATTTGCACTCAATTGTTTATGAAAATGAAAAAACTTCCACTAATATTTCTTGGGCTGTTTATAGCAGCAGTATTTCTTTCTTCTTGTAAAAGTCATGAGCGTTGTCCTGCGTACAGCAAGACCTCTATTCAGCCACAGGAAGAACAGGGTTGATATTTTAATAAAAATAAATTTTTATTGGCTTTACCTTTTATTAAGGTAGAGCCTTTTTTATTTTCGCACCTCAAATGAAATATCAAAACGATTTAATAATTAGATCTGCGAAAGGTGAACACGTCGAACGTGTACCAGTATGGTTAATGAGGCAGGCTGGTCGAATTCTTCCGGAATATAGAGAAATACGCAATAGTCTTTCATCGTTTAAAGAATTAGTAGAAACACCTGAACTTGCCGCTGAAGTTACTATTCAGCCAGTTGATATTTTGGGTGTAGATGCCGCAATTATATTTTCAGATATTTTGGTTATTCCAGATGCAATGGGCCTTCCATATACCATGCAAAAAGGAGTTGGGCCGGTTTTTCCGAAAAAAATCGAACAAGTTTCTGACATTGATAAACTTAGAGTTGCCAAACCAGAAGAAGATCTGCATTATGTACTAGATGCCATAAAAATCACTAAAAAGAAATTAAATGGAAGGGTTCCTATTATTGGATTTGCCGGAGCTCCTTGGACTATTTTCAGTTACATGATTGAAGGAAGCGGTTCTAAAACTTTTTCTCAAGCACGGAAATTTCTATACACCAATCCTAAAGCATCACACGATTTATTGAATAAAATAACTGAATCTACCATTTATTATTTGAAAGCTCAAATTGCTGCTGGTGTTGAAATAGTTCAGATATTTGATAGTTGGGCTGGGATTTTACCTCCTTTTCAATACAAAGAATTTGGATTAAAGTATCTTAAGCAAATTTGTGATTCGATAAATGAAGTTCCTATTACTCTTTTTGCAAAAGGAGCATGGTATGCATACGACGATTTATCTAAATTGAATTGCAATACCATAGGTGTAGATTGGAACACAAAACCTGCTTTGGCAAGACAATTGGTAGGAGCAGATAAAACATTGCAAGGTAATTTGGATCCCTGTTTACTTTATTCTTCTAATGAAGTCATTATTTCGGCAACTAAGGAGATGTTGACTATTTTTGGGGCTCAAAAATATATTGCGAATTTAGGGCATGGTGTTTATCCAGATACTGACCCAAAAAAAGTAAAACTATTTGTTGACACAGTAAAAAACTTTAAATTTTAAAAAATGAAAAAGATTTTTCTTTCTGGTATAGTTGGTTTGGTTTTTACCGCTAGCCTTATTGCTCAAGTTAATAAAGCCCCAAATCCAAGTTTCGAAGATGTTGGGAAAATAAAAGGAGTTGGTGCTATCGAGTCTGTTTTAGAATGGTATTCTCCTGAAGGAATGGAGCCGGCAGATGTGTTTTCAATACAAGCTAAAAAAGATGAAGTTCAAGTTCCATTAAATATTCGCGGTAGAGCTGAAACTTTTGACGGACAAACTTATGTTGGGCTTTTGGCTTATAGTGAAAGAGAAGCAAGACCTAGGACTTTTATTCAAGCTAAAATGCCGAAAAAATTAATTGCAGGAAAAAAGTATTGTATAAAAATGCATGTTATGGCATCGGGAATTTCAAAATATACTTGCGATAATTTTGGAATGCTGCTCAGTGGTAAAGCTTCTAAAATAAAAGATATTGAAGGATGGGAACTTGATCCACAATTGAAATATACAGATAATACAATTATTAATGATCAAACTGAATGGGTTCCAATTTGTCTGGAATATGAATCGGATGGAACAGAGCGTTACATTACGATTGGAAATTTCACGCCTCAAAGTGCTGTAAAAACTCAAAAAATGAAAAGACCTAGAGAATTTAAAGTTCCTCAAACTAGAGACGCATATTATTTTGTTGATATGGTTTCTGTTATTGCTTTGGGTCACTTGGAAGAGCCTTGTGATTGTAGACCATTAGAAAGTGACAAGCCAAAATTAGACGTGGTTTACACGAAAAATGTTAGTGAGAATATAGAAGGAACAACTCTAGAAAAGATAGAGCATAAGGTAATCCATTTTAGCAAAAACAGTTCAGATTTAAGTGATGAAGATAAATCTAAAGTAGATGAGGTAGTTGCCTTGTTAAATGAAGATCCGACTGTAAGCATTATAGTTACAGGGTATTCAACTGCAACGGAAAAGCCTGAGACGGCAGAAGGTAGAGCGAAAGCTATATTTGCTTATATCACAAGTGTAAAGGGTATTTCCGCAGACAGAATAAAATATGAGGGAATTGTTCCTGAACCAAATACAGATGAAGGTCCTTCTATTACTGATGAGCATGCTGATGCTGCAAATAGAAAAGTAGAATTTAAAGCACAATAATTAGCGATTGAAAAAACCAATCCTATTAATAAGCATACTCTTAATTACATTTTTTATAAAAGCTCAAAACTTGGTACCCAATCCAGGTTTTGAGCTTTTTACTGAATGCCCTACTTCAATTGCTCAGTTTAAGTACACCAAATTCTGGTTTTCGGGAAATACAGGGACACCAGAATACCTGCGTAATGACTGTCCATTTGATATGGGTAAGGCACATTCTGGAAAAGGCTATTCAGGAGCTATCTTCTATGGACATTATCCTAAGGCGATAGAGTATTTAATGGTTGAGCTCAATGAAATTTTGCGAAAAGACAGTACTTATTGTTTATCGTTTTGGATTAGAGCTGAGGAGTCATTTATTTATGTAGATCAAATTGGACTGCACCTATCCATTGAAAATTTGAAGTTAAATATGTGGGCTCCCGTTTATTTAAAGCCGGTTTTAAAGTCCAAATACAATCAACCCATAATCCCTCAATTGGGTTGGACGCAAATAAAAGGGGAGTATAAATCTAAAGGAAGCGAACGTTTCTTAACCATTGGTAACTTTACAAAACCAGACAGGCACATACAACATGTTGATGAATTTTATAGCAGCTTCGAAAGTGGTTGGAACTCTTATTATTTTATCGATGACGTTGAGGTTAAAGAAAAAACTAAAAATGAAGGTTGAATGTCAAAACCCGTACCCAAAGAAATCGCAAGTGTTGAAACTAAAATGCCTTTAGTTATGACCTCGATTGTCTATTTTGGAAGTGACAAATCCATACCAAATAAAATAGAAAATGAAAGACTATTAAGTTTTATTGATTCTCTGGAAACTTGTATGACCAAAACAATGGAGCTTATTGGGCATACAGACTCCATTGGTTCCGGTACTTATAATATAGAATTGTCAAAACTGCGAATTTTACAAATTCAAGAAATAGTACTTTCAAAATGGTCTGTTACACCAACCTTTAAATTGAATTACTTTGGTGAATCGAAACCGATTTACATAAATAAGACAGAAAAAGGTCGTGCACAAAATAGAAGGGTAGAAATAAAAGTAGTTTGCGATGATAGAAAAGGGAAATAAAAAAATCATTAATGCTTGGACTTTTTATGATTGGGCCAACTCCGTTTACCCGCTAGTCGTTACTACGGCTATATTCCCCACTTTTTATCAAGCAGTTACTACCCAGGAACTTGCAGATGGAAGTACTTCTGATCTAATTTCTTTTTTCGGATATATATTGCCAAGTTCGGCAGTCTATTCCTATGTAGTCGGCGCTTCGTTTCTTATCGTTTCTATTCTTTCTCCTATTCTTGGTGGATTGGCTGATTATTGGGGAAATAAAAAGTTTTTTTTAAGGCTGTTTTGTTACATAGGTGCTATTAGTTGTGGCTCAATTTCTTTTTTCGATCCAGCTCACATTGAATTAAGTATGATTTCTGTATTTATGGCGAGTATTGGGTTTTGGGGTAGTTTGGTTTATTATAACGCTTATTTGCCAGAGATTGCAGATCCAATAGATCACGATAAAATTAGCGCAAGGGGTTTTTCATTAGGATACTTTGGTAGCTCTATATTACTGATAACTATTTTAGTGTTAATAATGGGTTTTGGTATGAATGCTCGTTGGGCGTTTGTACTGGTTATGATCTGGTGGATTGGTTTTGCGCAATACACTTTAGACGTTCTTCCTCATAATTCAAAACCAAAAGAAGCTGGTAAAATATCAATTTGGAAAGGGTTGCAAGAGATTAAAAAAGTATGGGATCAAATTCAGGATATTGAAGTTATAAAGAGATACTTAGCCGCTTTTTTTGTTTACAGTATGGGCGTTCAAACCGTGTTATTAATGGCGGTTTTGTTTGCGGCTGAAGAAATTGATTGGGGCGATGATACAAAAGGAAAAACAGGGCTCATTATATCTGTATTAATAATTCAATTTATCGCGATACTAGGTGCGGGAGTTTTTAGTAGGTTATCAAAAAAAATAGGAAATATAAATGTTTTAAAAATTGCGGTGTTTATCTGGTTTTTTGTTTGCGCATGGGCATACACGATTACTACACCAGTAGATTTTTACATTACAGCCGCATCTGTGGGCTTCGTAATGGGCGGAGTTCAGGCATTGTCTCGTTCTACTTATTCTAAAATGTTACCTGAAACAACGGATCACGCATCATTTTTTAGCTTTTACGATGTGCTCGAAAAAATAGGAATATTCATAGGTATGTTTTCTTTTGGCTGGGTAGTTCAGGTGTCTGGATCTATGCGAAATTCCATTTTTGCATTAGGCGCTTTCTTCATTGTTGGGTTTATTCTTTTGTTTTTTGTACCTAAACATAAGTTGATTAACTAAACTAGATAGTGAGTAGAATTTTACACTTAGAAAAAGCGAAATTGGCATTTTAATGTCAAATGCCGTTGAAAATGAAGTGCCAGAATCTTCAATTTTATCAATATTTACATTTCCATTAAAACTTTGTTTTCTTTCTACTAAATTATCAAAACTATTTTCTGAATAAGTAAATATTGATTTCATGATAATGAATTTGAAATTGAGAATAAATGTATAATAACTTTTTGATTTCTAGTTTATTGCTATCCACTTATCATTATTTCACGACCAATTAAGTCCAAATTGATTTCGTGTCCAGTATTTAAATAGGTAAGAGTTCCTTTCGAGATAGAGTTAATAAATTTTTCAATAGGAAGTAAGGGGATTATTTTGTCAAACTTTCCTACGTATACCTTGACTTGAATTTGATTTTTATTTATTAGAGTAATTAATTCCTTTAAATCCGGAGACAATTTTCTATGAGCCATCCATATTTTGTAAACTTTTGATCTTTGTTCTGTGCTTTTCATTTGGGAGTTGGTAAATCTCTGTTGACGGTTTGATGCAAACCCTAAATGTGATGATAGCTTCATAAATGAACGAAATACCCATTCGTTTTTTATACTTGCTTTATTTAGTTTTTGACCAATTAAAGTTTGGCTGGCAAAATGGTACCACAAATTTGCTTTTATGCCATCAGGTGCTATCAAAAATAATTTTTTGGTTTGCATTGGGTATAACCCTGAAAGTGTAAGTGCAACTTTTCCCCCAAGACTATAGCCAGCTAGGCTAAAGGAAATAAATTCTTCTTTAATTCTAAGTATTTCAAAAATTGATTTTAGTTCGTTTGGTTCAACGGGTTTGTTTTCTAGTCTAGTGTCTGGAAAAACTGAATTTCCATGATAAAATAAATTTACAGAATGAATAGTGTACTGTTTCCCTAAGGTTGTTTCAAAAGCTAAAAAACCTTGTGCTTCTTGCCCAAACCCATGAAAACAAATAAGCGTTTCCTTACCATTTCCAAAGGTGATATATTCTAACTTAAGATCTTTATCTGTTAACTGTTTATAAATGTTCAAAACGATTCAAAATTAAAGTAGAAATGTCAAGGAACAAACAAGGTTATTGCATTAAATTCGTATCCTAAAATTACCGTGTTAAGAAAGGGCTCCATTTTAGTTAATATCTATTCCAATAAGCCACTACTTTTTTTAATTTCCCCCTCAAACTTCTCTTTATTAAATTTTAGATATGCCTAAAAATAGTAGCATCAAGCACGTATTAATTATTGGTAGCGGACCCATTATTATTGGACAAGCATGCGAATTTGATTATTCTGGATCACAAGCAGCACGTTCGCTTCGTGAAGAAGGAGTTATGGTAACTCTCATAAATTCGAACCCTGCCACTATTATGACCGACCCGGTAACGGCAGACAATATTTACTTAAAGCCATTAACGGTTGAAAGTATTGAGGAAATCCTAAAAGAGCGTTCAAATATTGATGCTGTATTGCCTACTATGGGTGGTCAAACCGCTCTTAACCTTGCTATGGAATGTGATCAGGTTGGCGTTTGGGCAGATCATGGAGTTAAGATTGTTGGAGTAAATATTGATGCCATTAACGTTACGGAAGACCGACAAAAATTTCGGGAACTAATGGATGAAATTGGTATTCCAATGGCTCCTCAAAAAACGGCTAAGTCTTTTTTAGAAGGCAAAGAAATTGCTCAAGAATTCGGTTTTCCATTATGTATTCGAGCTTCATTTACGCTTGGTGGCACAGGAGCAGCTTTGGTTCATGATCCTGCTAAGTTCGATTCTTTATTAGACTCGGGCTTACATAAATCTCCCATTCATGAGGTAATGATCGATAAAGCTCTTTTGGGTTGGAAAGAATTCGAATTGGAGTTGCTTAGAGATAATAATGATAATGTTATAATTATCTGTTCAATTGAAAACTTTGATCCAATGGGAGTCCACACTGGCGACAGTATTACAGTTGCTCCTGCCATGACGTTGTCTGACAAAACGTATCAAAAAATGCGTGATATGGCAATAAAAATGATGCGTTCAATTGGTGATTTTGCTGGAGGCTGCAATGTTCAGTTTGCGGTAAGCCCAGATGAAGCTGAAGATATTATTGCCATTGAGATTAATCCTAGAGTATCCCGTTCTTCTGCTTTAGCTTCAAAGGCCACTGGGTATCCCATTGCAAAAATTGCGGCTAAATTGGCTCTTGGATACACTTTAGATGAATTAGATAACCAAATTACAAAATCTACTTCGGCGTTTTTTGAACCTACTTTAGATTATGTTATTGTTAAAATTCCGCGGTGGAATTTTGATAAATTCAAAGGAGCTGACAGAGAACTTGGTCTTCAGATGAAATCTGTTGGGGAAGTTATGGGCATAGGTAGAAGCTTCCAAGAAGCACTACAAAAAGCTTGTCAATCACTTGAAATTGGAAGAAACGGATTAGGTGCAGATGGGAAAGGAACAAGTAACCAGGATGAAATTTTACATTCCTTACAACACCCATCTTGGAATCGACTATTTCATATCTATGATGCAATTAAACTAGGCATTCCTTTCAAAACAATTCACGATAAAACCAAAATCGATTACTGGTTCTTGAAACAAATTGAAGGAATGATTTCTTACGAATCAGAAATTAAAAATCATACCCTTGAGAGCCTTCCTAAAGATGTTTTGTTCACGGCAAAACAGATGGGATATGCGGATAGACAAATTGCCTATCTATTAGGTTGTTTGGAAAGTGAAGTTTATACCAAACGAGACAATCTTGGAATTAATAGAGTGTTTAAGTTGGTGGATACATGTGCAGCTGAGTTTCCTGCTAAAACCCCTTTTTATTATTCCACTTTTGAAGAAGAAAATGAATCTTTAGTTAGTGATAAACCAAAAATTTTAGTTCTTGGTTCTGGGCCAAATAGAATTGGGCAAGGTATTGAGTTTGATTACTGTTGTGTTCATGGTGTATTGGCGGCAAAAGAATGCGGTTATGAAACCATAATGATTAATTGTAACCCAGAGACTGTTTCTACCGATTTTGACACTGCTGATAAGCTCTACTTCGAGCCTGTGTTTTGGGAGCATATCTATGACATCATTAAACACGAAAAACCTGTTGGTGTTATTGTTCAACTTGGCGGTCAAACGGCACTTAAACTTGCTGAAAAACTCACAAGATATGGTATAAAAATAATGGGAACTTCATCTGAAGCTCTTGATCTTGCTGAAGATAGAGGTTTATTTTCTAGGTTACTTAAAGGAAAAGAAATTCCTTATCCAAAATTTGGCATTGTTGAATCAGCTGAACAAGCATTAGAATTGGCTAACGAATTAAATTACCCACTGTTGGTAAGGCCTAGCTATGTTCTGGGAGGCCAAAAAATGAAGATTGTAATAAATGATGCTGATTTAGAGCAACATGTTTTAGACATTCTTAAAGTAATGCCAGGCAATCAAATATTATTAGATCATTTTTTAGAAAACGCCATTGAAGCTGAAGCAGATGCAATTTGTGATGGTGAAAATGTACATATATTAGGAATAATGCAACACATTGAGCCTGCCGGTATTCACTCTGGCGATTCTTATGCGGTACTTCCTCCTTATAATTTGGGTGATTTTATTATTGCTCAAATAGAAGATATTACAAATAAATTGGCTGTTGCTCTAAATACAGTTGGGCTGATTAACATTCAATTTGCAATTAAAAATGATACGGTTTATGTTATTGAGGCAAACCCAAGAGCTTCTCGAACAGTTCCTTTTATCTCTAAAGCTTATCGCGAACCTTATGTAAATTACGCAACAAAGGTGATGTTGGGAGCTAAAAAAGTGAAAGACTTTGATTTTAAACCTCACAAAGATGGCTACGCCATAAAAATCCCTGTGTTTAGTTTCGATAAATTTCCAAATGTAAATAAGGAATTAGGACCTGAAATGAAATCAACGGGGGAGGCAATTCGTTTTATTCCTGATCTTCGCGATAGTTATTTTAGAAAAGTTTATTCTGAAAGAAACTTGTACTTAAGTAAATAAAACCGTGGGATTAATTCGACTCCTAATTATTCTTGGACTTATCTATTTTTCGATTAAGTTTCTTACCAGGCTATTATTGCCTTGGTTACTTAAAACATTTGTAAAAAAAGTAGAAAAGAAAATGAAAGATCACATGAAAGATCAAATGAATCAGCAAGATGCTGGTTCAGGATTTGAGAAAAAAGAGGAGGATGTTTATATTAAAAAACCTCAAGAGAAACAACAAAAATCAACTAAGGATTTTGAAGGTGGTGAATACATTGACTTTGAAGAGATAGATAAAAAGTAGAGTGTATGGGAAATTATAAATTGTCCATAATTACGGTTATCTGCAATGCCGAAAAGCTTCTTCCAATTACATTGAAGAGCGTGCGAGAAGTAAAGTGTCAAGAGGTAGAATATGTTTTAATCGACGGCGCTTCAAAGGACAATTCATTAAACATTTTAGAAGAGAATAAAGACATAATTGATCAGCTAGTTTCTGAACCGGATGCAGGAATTTATGATGCAATGAATAAAGGGCTCGAAAAAGCATCTGGTGATTATGTTGTTTTTATAAATGCTGGCGACGAAATTGTAAAAAAAGCTGTTGATAATATTCTTCATAATAATTTAGATTCTGATATTATCTATGGTGATGCTTTATTTGTAAAAGAGGATAGAAGCCTGTTAGGACTTCGGTCGATTTTCACGTCAAGAACATTACCCAAAACCTTAACTTCAGATAGTTTTAAAATGGGCCAAAGGGTTTGTCATCAGTCTTTTATTGTAAAAAGAAAGCTTGCGTCAAAATTTGACTTAACCTATAAAATAAGTGCCGATTACGATTGGATGTTAGATTGTATTGAAAAATCGAAATCGAGTATAAATTTAATTGAGCCGGTCTCAATATTTCTACATGGAGGTATCTCTAAACAGTTGCTCAAAAAAGCGTTAACTGAGCGGTTTTGGATAATGGTAAAACATTTTGGCTGGTTTGAAACTTTATGGAGTCATTTCAAAATTGTACTTCGAGGATTGAAATTTTATGGAAAAAACAAAAGAATGGATTAGAGGTTTAGGCTTTTTTTGATTTTCTCAATTTTTGTTTCCCAAACTGATGAATCGAATTTTTCCCATGCGTGCAAACCAAATGGCAGATTTCCATTGTTGTTTTTTAAGGCTAATTTAGGCGAAGTTTCCATTGAAAAATCCAGTGCTTCTTTACCACTTGGCAAGCTAAAGGCTCCCTTTTTATTTTCCGCAAAAACTCCCCAAAAATAATCTTCGTTCGATTTCCACTTTATTCTTTCTGTTCCAGCTAATTCAAAGGCTTCAAGAAAGCTGCTAACCTTCCGAAGTGAAAAACCGCCATTGCCTACAGCATTGTAAATTCTAGAACCAAAAAGAGCTTGTAACCCATTTATAATACCATCTTTTAAAATGATATTGTGCCATATAAGCCAAAAAGAATTAAGCCAAGGGGCACCAACAAAATCGTAATTTTTATTTGTCCATTCTAGTAAATCGTCTTTAAAAACAACTACATCTGTCTGGTATATTAGCATGTATTTGTAATCCTTAAAAAGGGAATAAAACGTTTTTGAAAGACATAAATCGTTGTATGCTTTGATACTCCCAAAATACTTTGGATCAACGGCCTTTGAATCAAATTCAAATTTATCTTCAAGTTGCTTTATATCCAGACCTTTTGGATGTAAAATACAAATAGGGTGTTTAGATAGGATTTTAAATCCCTGGTGCAAGGACAGCCATTCGCTTTTCGTGAATTTGCTTTGATAGATAGGGATAATTACAACTACCTCTTTCACTTTATTTTGGTTTTATCCCTTTAATATAAAGTTCGCCACCAGACTTATTATCCATTCCAAGTTTAAACCAACCCATTAGTTGCATTAATTTCCCTTTTATTATTAATGGCTTAGAAGGCTTTTCAGTTCCGAAAGCAAATCTATTGTTCCGTTTAAGCATTTTACTTACCGCATAAACCCATCCATCATTTCTAATAGTTGTAGCCGCCGTTTCTAGTTTAAATCCAGCATCGGTAACAGCTTTCCCTAGGTTGTCTAAATTGAAAATATGAATGTGAGCAGGAGGGTGTAATGAAAGCCAATCGCCTTGAAACAAATCGGTATACATCCAACTATCACTGTTGGGAGTTGCCATTACAACTTTACCACCTGGTTTTAATATTCTAAAAATTTCTTTTAATGTTTTTGCCGGATCTGGTACATGTTCAACGACATGACTCATTGTAACTGCATCGTAATAGTTGCTAGGGTAGTTTAGCTCAAAAAAATCTCCTGCTTTTGCATTTAGCCCTTGAGAATTACAATATTCTACAGCCACTGGGTCAAAATCCATTCCTTCAACACCCCAACCCATTTTCATAAGTCGTTTTATCAAATGACCATTTCCGCAACCAATATCCAGCATTTTACCGCCTTCTTTAGCATCTAACCCCAATATTCTAAAATCTAATTCTGATTTTTCAGTTGGAAATAAATTAACGATAAAGCCAGGTAATGGTGAACTTGGCTTTTCTAAATTTTTGTATCCATAAGCTAATTCATAATACTTGTTTTCAATTTTTCGAATAAAATCAAAAGTGTATTTACCTTCACTGCCATGGGTATAATATTCAACGTATATTTTCCATAACTCGTCATCGTTTGGCATCGGGTTTAGCCACAATAGGCCACACGATGAGTTATCACATTTGCTCATGCTCCATTTTCCAGGAGCTTTAAACATTCGGTCAAACATTTCTGTATGTACCGATGTTCCTTCGCAACCACAAAGTGGACATGCTGGCAAGGCATGTGTTCCAATACTTTCCTTGTTTTCTTCCTTTATCTGTTCACCCATTATGCTACTTCTTTAGGTTTACGAAACGATTTCCTTAAATATACTAAGAGAAGAATTACAATAATTCCTGACCCTGCGAGAGATATTTTTTCTCCTATGTAATATATTTTAGGCCTAAATTTAAACTCAATTTTATGTTCTCCTTTTGGAATTACCATTCCTCTCAAAACATAGTTGACTCTAAAATGATCTTGCTCAACTCCATCAACATAAGCCATCCAATCCGTATTTCCATGGTAATATATTTCTGAAAAAACCACCATTTGATCCACTTTAGAATTGAAGTGATAACTCAAAACTTCTGGCTCATATGAGGTTAAAACAATACTAGCTTCGGCGTCTTGCGCATTTGTCCATGAGCCATAGTAATCTTTAAATCTTTTATCTATAATAACATCTCTAGTTGGATTGAAGCCTGTTAAGGCCATAATTTCTTCATCTGCATTATTGACTTCTACTACATTATTTACAAACCAAGCATTGCCCATTGCTTTTTCATTTAAAGCAATGCTATTTTCATCCTTACCAAATATAACGTACTTCATATTCAGCATGTTCAATACTGGTGTTTTATCAAATCCTTCATTTAATTTCCCCATTTCAGGGCTAATTTGACGTTCAATTAAATCTTGGTAACGTTTCAATTTGGCCGCGTGATATCCACCAATGGTATTATAGTAATAGGAGGGTGCTGCGTCGTTAAAAATATTGACAGAAGTATTTAAAACTCTATAATTTGGATCTGTATCTGTTAACATTCTGCTTTCTGCAGGTGTTAGTTTAAAGTTTTTGGATACGTGTTTAAGTATCTGAAAATCACTTTCATTTAGATAGCGTTTATCCACCATCCATAAGTCCATTAATATTAGAAAGGCCATGATAATACCCAAATGAGTTTCTTTTAATTTACCTTTTAAATAAAAGAAAATTAAACTTAATGCCAAAAGAATAAGTGCCAAAGACCGAATAGAATCTTTTCTCATAATGTCCACTCTGTCCTCTTTTATGCTCTCAATAATTGCGGTGCCAAAATCTTTGCTTTTTGTCATTGAAGTCATGCGTTCCTCAAACTTGTCGTCAGAAGAAACTCCATTACTTACTGCTTGCGACTCAAAATCGAAAAGAGTCCCGCCCAGTGCAACCAGAACTAGGCAAAATGCCGCAAATCCGCCACCAATTTTCATGACTTTTTTAATGTCGTTTTTTCCAGAATCTAAAATTGCTTTGAGCCCTAACATGGCAAGCCAAACAGTGGTAATGTTTGCAACAGCAAGAATCATAGAAGGTGATCGGAACTTATTGAACAGCGGCAAATAATCGAAGAAAATACTGTAGAACCATTCCATGTTTTTTCCCCAAGAAATAAAGATACAGAATAGGGTAGCAGACAGGAGCCACCATTTTGATTTGTCATCTGAGAGGAATAAACCAAATAATGCAAGTAATAAAATAATAGCACCAAAATAAACTGGCCCACTTGTAAATGGTTGACTTCCCCAATAAAGTGGTAGACTTTTCACGAAATCTTGGGCAGCTTTTTTACCAATTCCTTTATCGGTTAGCACTTCGTAAGTCGCAGACGATTTATCCAAACTCCCACCAGATGCGCCTCCCATAAAATTTGGTACAAGCAGTGTCATGGTTTCTAGTTTTCCATAACTCCAACTCAAAGCATAGTCTTTATCAAGCCCATTTCCATCCACTTTTTTAGAGCTAAGTTCTTGTTCTCCTCTAATAGTGGCTTCTACGTAATCTTTGGTTGTAATTAAGGGCGTGGTGTTAGGTAAAACGCCTACAATTGCAGCAATAGCCATAATACCAGCTGACTTAGCAAAAGTTGGAATGTTTCCTGCTTTAAAAGCCATTATCAACTCATAAATCATCCAAATTACAATCACAAAAAACAAATAATATGTGATTTGAATGTGGTTTGACATGATTTGAAAACCCACAAAAATGCTAGTAATTAAAAATCCTTTGAAATATTTTTCTTTCAATATGAGAAATATCCCAGCCAAAATTGGAGCAGAAAACCCCAAAGCCATAACCTTTGCAAGGTGACCAGCCTCAATAATGATAAAGTTGTAACTTGAAAATGCATAACCAATTGCGCCCAAAGCGGCCCAAGTTGGTTTAAACCCCAGAACGACTAAAAACATATAAAACCCAAACAGATATATAAGAGTTACATCAATTGGTGAAGGGAATAAACTCCTAAAAGCCAACCAAGCATGTTTTATAATATTTGTTTTAGTACCTAACCAAATTTGGATGACTGGCATTCCGCTAAACATTCTGCCCGTCCAAAGAGCATAATCTCCAGTTTTATCATGGTAGTCAACTACTTCTTTGGCCATAGCATGTGACTGAACCACATCGTGTTGAGCTAGTTTTTTACCTGAAAGTGCCGGAGAGAAATAGGCGAAAGTCAGCCCAATAAAAATTGAGGCGACTATGAGATGAGGTTTAAGTGAGGGAAAATCCATGTTTAATTTTTAGGATGCCAAATCTAGCATAATGAATTAGAGTAATAAATATTCCTTAAAGTAAAAATGGTTCAAAGTATATTAGTTTTATTTGCAAGTTAAAACACAATAAAATATGAATGACGTCTTAAATTTTATTCCTTTCTTGTATAAGAAGCACTTGAGTCATTCAATATTCAGTGCACTTAACCTTTTTCCAGATTCCGTTTTAAAGAAAAATAAAGAATTGAAAGGGAAGTACCAAGGGCAAAAACTCTTTATCATAGGTTCAGGGCCTTCTATTAAAGAAGAAGACCTGAGTGTTTTGGCAGGCCAGAATATTATGACTCAAAATAATTTTCATATGCATGAACAGATAAATCTACTAAAACCAAAATTTCATGTAGTAGTGCCAAAGTATCAATCCAAAAGTTTTGATGGAGATTGGATCGACTGGATTCATGATATGGAGGAGAAATTACCTGATGATTGTCTTTATTTCTTTGGTAAAAACACAAAATATTTAATAGACTCCAAAACTAAAATAGGGGATAGAACTTATTACATGAATCAAGGATTGAATCCACTTTTTGTAAATAAAACTGATTGTGATATATCCAAGAGAATAATGAACGTTCCTTCAGCAATTACGCAATGTTTAATGGCTGGAGTGTATATGGGGTTTACTGAAATTTATCTCCTAGGAATGGACCTGAATCAGATTGTACAACTTGGGGCTGGTCGAGACAATTTGCGTTGGTATGGGCATTCTAAAATAACAGCAAATCAGGCGGAAAAAGATATTGAATCTACGATTTTAAAATCAGGGAATATCTATTTTGAGCACTGGAAAATGTGGCGTCAGTTGAATATGATTGACAATTTCGCAAAGTCAAAAAATATAAAAATTGGCAATGCGAGCAAATATGGTTTGCTGAATGTTTATCCTAGAATATCTTTGGAGGCCGCTCTGAAAAAGTAACTCTAAAAAAGGCATTTCACCTAAGTGAAATGCCTTTTTTGTTATACAACTGAATAAGCCGGATTCTGTTTTAATCCATCATTTATCTACGCAACCTACCCTCCGAATTCAGGCGAGTAGCCTTCAAGCTTCGGTTTACATGGTTTTGCACCCTGCAAGGTTTACCAAGCTTCCAAAATTTCTTTTAGAACTGGTGCGCTCTTACCGCACCTTTTCACCTTTTCCTCCATATGACACGTCAAATAGAGGTAGTTTGTTTTCTGCGGCACTATCTGTCAATTTAAAATTCCTCTTAAATCGCCCATGCGCTCTCATGGTGCAGTACTCTACGGTGTCCGGACTTTCCTCCACTCCAACAAGTTAGAGCAGCGATGGAACGAAATATAACTTTGCGAAATTAGAACATTCAAATGGTAATATTGAAAAATTGCTTCATTCCTTCTTTATCATTTGATTTTTTCGCTTGCCAAGGTTCTGAAGTTTGAAGCATTCCCCATTTTATAATAGGGGCAAAGAGTTTGGTTGCAAATTTTTGCCATTCTGGAATGGCTTTACTCATCATTTCAAAATATACCTCCTTACTGTCTTTTCTAAAGTGTATTAGGCTTTCTAAATCATCGCCATCTAAATAATACCCACAATGAAAATTGGCAGTTCCAAAAGCTCCTTCAGGAAAATCAACTTTTCCTAATCCGCTAACCATAAAAGCAGCAGCCAAAAAATCCTTGAATTTTGCCCGACACGATTCTCCACCAGCCAAATTGTAGGTGTTTCCTATTATTTCTTTTTCATGCTCCAATGCATTTACAAATGCTCTACCACAATCTCTAGTAGTACAAATTTCAAAACTGGTTTCTAAAGGCATATGAAACATCAATGGATTTGGCTTGTTGAGTTCTGGATCCATGATACCTGTAAGCCTAAAAATCGACCACTTAATATTCGATTCACGTAAGGCTTTTTCTGTATCAATTTTAGTTTTTGCATAAGCATCGCCTCTGCTGTGACTCAATTCATCTCCTACGGTAATATCAGGAGTATGCAATCGATCACCATAAACAGCGATACTACTAGCATACAATAAAAAGGCGTTTGGTGAATTTTTTTTTATCAGTTGAATGAGGTTTTTAGTTCCTTCATAATTGACTTTTCTTGCTAAGTCCGGTTTTTCATCAGCCAATGGAGGAATAATAGCAGCAAGATGAATTACGTAATCTAAATTTTTTACGATTGGTTCTAAGGAATTGATATTGGTTATATCAGCATATTCAAAGGAAACAAAGTCTTTGTATTGTCCAATTCTATTCTGAGTACGTTTGTGATTGTGGTCTAAACAAATAATTTCATATTGATCGGTTTTCTCTGAAATCATCTTTACGGCTTCTTTGCCAACAGCTCCGTTTGCACCAGTAATTAAAACTCGTTTTTTCATTTTTCAAAGATAAAGAACCCAACCACATAAAAAATGTAGTCGAGTTCTTAGAATTGAATTTAGTTACCCAATTTATTTTTCTTTTCTATGAGTTTCAACTTCTTCACTTTTTTCTTCCTTGTTATCAGAAGCTTTTATTTGATTTTCTGAGGCTAACTTGAGCTTTTGTTACTTTATAGTTTTGTCCTACCGAACCAATTTTCTCTTGATAAACAACCGAATAGGAGGAAAAAAGCAATAAGAAAAATGGTGTGATTCGCTTCATATTGTTTATATGATTGCTCCCAATGTACGGGTTGGTTGTTTGTCAAAAAAAGAACATGATTATCCTCCTTTTTCTTAGTTTCGCTTTTTGATAAAAAAAGCAAGAAATGGGAAGAGCATTTGAATTAAGAAAAGGACGCAAAATGAAGAGGTGGTCCGCAATGTCGAAAACCTTTACTCGTATTGGGAAAGATATTGTCATGGCTATTAAAGAAGGTGGCACTGACCCAGAAAGCAACTCTAAGTTGCGTGCTGTAATGCAAAATGCTAAGGCCGCTAACATGCCTAAAGAAAATGTTGAAAGAGCCATTAAAAAAGCCAAAGATAAAGATACTTCTGATTATAAAGAAATGATTTATGAGGGTTATGGCCCTCATGGTATTGCCATTTTAGTAGAAACTGCTACTGATAATACTACCAGAACAGTTGCCAACGTTAGAAGTTATTTTAATAAATGCAATGGAAGCCTAGGCACAACGGGTAGTGTCGAATTTATGTTCGATAGAAAGTGTTTTTTTAAAATAAACCCAGAAGGACTAAATTTAGAAGAAATTGAATTAGAGCTTATTGATTTTGGTGCTGATGAAATTGCTTCTGACGAAGAGGAAGCAATAGTATATGGTCCTTTCGTGGAATATGGAAATTTGCAAAAAGCAATAGAAGAAAAGGGATACGAAATAATGGAATCGGGTTTAGAAAGATTCCCTCACGATACTAAAACCTTGAATGATGAAGAGCGTGCAGATTTAGATAAACTCTTGGAAAAAATAGAAGAGGATGACGACGTTCAAAATGTATATCATACTATGACGGAAGAGTAGGGAGTTGCCTTTCTTTATTCAACTAATGATTTGATTATTATTTTTCTATTCCACCAATCACTTTCCTTTGAAAAAATGTGCCAAAAGGGATAAGTGAAAGGATAAACAAAACAGCCACTGTCCAGAATTTCCATTTTAGTTTGGCCCAACTTTCAATAAGAAAGTAAATGTAAGCACAGAATAAAATTCCGTGTATCGTTCCCATTATTTGAGTAGCAACAGGGTAGCCAAACAGATACTTCAATGGCATAGAAATGAAAAGTAAAATAAGATATGAAATGCCCTCAATATGTCCGACTAGAATTGTTGTTTTGGCGGTGTAATTATTTCTCATTTACTTTATCTCCCAAGTATTGTTTCCTGCTAATAATGCATCTAAATCCCCTTTTCCAAGAGCTTTAGTTGCCTCTTCAATTTGTGCCTCAAGTGCCGTTTCATAAGTTCCTCTGTCGACAGAATAAAACACACCGAATGGACGAGGCATTGAACCTTCCGAAGGCACATCAAACATTCTAGAAAGTAATGTGGCCTTCATGTAATCGTTTTCATCATGAATCCACAAATCGTCCAAAGAATGGCCTTCATTCATGTTTACAATTACCGGTTTGAAACCATCTAATTTGATTCCCATATTATTATCCTCACCAAATGTCATTGGTTGGCCTTGTTCTACAAATAAGGTAGATCCACTTTTTGTAGCTTTATCGGTAAAGGTGAAAAAAGCACCGTCATTAAAAACATTACAGTTTTGGTAAATCTCAATCAATGATGCACCCTTGTGTTCGTTCCCTCTTTTTAAAATTTCTTTTAAATGTTTAGGGTCTCTGTCCATGGTTCGAGCAAAAAAGCTTGATTCAGCACCTAAAGCTACTGCCGAAGGATTAAAAGCATGGTCTAAAGCTCCAAAAGGACTTGATTTTGTAACCTTTCCTGGGTGAGAAGTTGGGGAGTATTGTCCTTTTGTTAATCCGTAAATCTCATTATTGAAAAGAAGAATATTCACGTCAAAATTTCTTCTTAATAGATGAATTAAATGATTTCCACCAATCGAAAGTGAATCTCCATCGCCAGTAATTATCCAAACATCCAAATCTGGTCTGGTTGCTTTTAGACCACTTGCTACTGCTGTGGCACGACCATGGATTGAATGCATGCCATAAGTTTCCATGTAATATGGAAATCGACTGGAACATCCAATGCCCGATATGAATACAATATCTTCTCTCTTGCGTCCTAAATCAGCCACAACAGATTGAACTTGTTTTAAAATAGAATAATCACCACAACCAGGACACCATCTTACATCCTGATCCGTTACTAAATCTTTTGCTGTAAATGTCATGACTAATAAATCTCCTTTACTTTTTTAATTATTTCGTTGGTAGTAAACGGTAATCCTTTGATTTTACATAAACGTATTGACGGAATCAAATATTTATTTCTAATAAGAATGTCCAATTGGCCGTCGTTTATTTCAGGAATTAATACCTTATCAAATTTACTCAATACATCTCCCAAATTTTTAGGAAAAGGGTTGAGGTATCGAAGATGAGCGTGACTCACCTCATAACCCTCTTTCAAAAGGATTTTTACTGCCGATTTAATCGCCCCGTAAGGTGATCCCCAGCCTAAAATTAAAACTTTTCCAGAGTCAGCGCCTTGGTCAAGATCTTGAAGAGGAATGCTATTTGAAATTTTATCGATTTTGGCTGCCCGAGTTTTAACCATGTGTTGATGGTTATCGGGATCATAAGAAATATTACCTGTAAGATCTTCTTTTTCAATTCCGCCAACTCGATGCTCTAGACCCGGCATTCCAGGAATAGCCCATTTTCTAACCAAATCTTCATTTCGCTCATAAGGCAAGTATTTACTGTCTTCGTAATCGGATGGATTTGGGAAATTGGGTTTAATGTCTTGTAAATCATTTGTTTTTGGATATGCCCATGGTTCAGATCCATTTGCAATGTACCCATCACTCAATAGCATTACTGGTACCATGTGGGTTACCGCCAATCGGCAAGCTTCATACGCTGCTTCAAAAGCATCTTTTGGTGATTTTGGCGCAACAACAACAGTTTGTGCTTCTCCGTTTCTTCCAAAAAGTGCTTGCATTAAATCGGATTGTTCCGTCTTGGTGGGTAGACCCGTAGAAGGTCCGCCACGTTGAACATTGACAATAACCAAAGGAATTTCTAACATAACGGCTAAGCCTATTGCTTCGCCTTTAATTGCTATGCCAGGTCCTGAAGATCCTGTAGTTGCTAATGCACCTCCAAAGGCAGCGCCAATACATGCAGTAACAGCAGCTATTTCATCTTCCGCCTGGAAAGTTTTTACACCAAAATTTTTGTGTTTAGCCAATTCGTGAAGTATGTCTGAAGCTGGAGTAATGGGATATGAACCATAAAAAAGTTGAAGTCCTGATTTTTGAGAAGCCGCTACAAGTCCCAAAGCAGTTGCTTGGTTTCCCATAATTGTACGGTAAACCCCTTTTGGTAGGTTTGCTTTTTTTACATTGTATCTGGTAGTAAAAGTTTCAGTGGTATCCCCATAATGATATCCAGCTTTTAAAACCTTTAAATTGGATTCTAATATATCTGGTTTTCTTCCAAATTTTTGATTTAAGAAGTTAACCGTTTCCTTCATTTCACGATTAAACATCCAGTAGAGGTAACCCAGTACAAACATGTTTTTTGATCGTTCAATGTCTTTTCTGCCTAATTCAGAATCTTTTAGAGTTTCTTGAGTTAATTTACTTATGTCAATTTTTTGAACTGTATAATTTGCCAGGCTTTCATCTTCCAAAGGACTAACTTCAACTTTAGCCAGTTTTAAATTTTTACGGTCAAAACCAGAGATGTTCACGATAATTACACCATGCGCTTTTACCTTATGTAAACTCGATTTAAGTCCAGCAGCATTCATTGCTACTAACACATCACATTCATCTCCCGGAGTAAATACTTCGGAGCTTCCAAATTTTAATTGGAAGCCGGAAACGCCTGCTACTGTACCTATCGGGGCTCTTATTTCTGCAGGATAATTAGGGAAAGTTGCTAAATCATTCCCGAAATTTGCATTCGTATCGGCAAACTGATTGCCTGTCAATTGCATTCCGTCTCCCGAATCTCCGGCAAACAAAATGGTAATTTCTTTTAACTCGTTTGTTGTTTTCATTCTTGTAAAAAATCGTACGCAAAAGTATGCTCAAAATTGAGAAAATACTTGTGTGTTTAATACAATTGTGAAGGGGAATTGTTCATCAAGAAATGCAAAAATAAAAGTGAAACAAGCTCTTAAAAAATAATAATGGTTTTCCCTGATATATGCAGTATTTGAATGGTAATTTTCAGGCAGTATTAAGGGCAGCTATAGATGGAGTCGTATTTGAATTTTCTTTCCTACTACCTTTGGGTATGTAAAATCGGTATCATTTGCTATCATACAAACCAACTAAAGCGAGTTTGATTTTGTTTTCATTGAATTGAACGAATGGTATTTTTCAATTATTTTTAAATTTTCACCAATTATGTAGTACTGTGGAATGTCACCGGTTTTCCCTTCTTTGTGCTTTATAAAAAAATCAGTTATTTGTTGTTGAATAAGGATTTTGTAGGAAATCGAAGAGTTTTGGGACTCTGTTGTGAGAATATTATTACTGTAAGAAGTTTTTAATGCGTTTGCCCTGGGTTTTCAAGTAAGTTATTATATGAAATTCATATCTTCGAAATTCCGTTTAAATAATCAGGTTAAAACCTCAAAACGAGAATCATGAAAAATAAATTTCATCGAAGAAGCTTCTTAAGCCTTATGTCACTTGGGCTTTCATCGTTACTTGCTTTGCCTTTTTTTAGTAGTACAAGGACAATAAAAAAATTACAAAAAGAAATGTCAGACTCAAATAATACAAACGCAATAATTAAAATCAGACCATTAGGATTTCAATGGGAAACTCTAGATCCTTTTTTGTTTTGTGTTCATCATGAAGACAAATATCCAAATGGAAACTCTGAAATGGGTCCTGATGCATCTTTAAGCGGCCGACATATTGGTCAAGATTTCGTAATTAAAGATGGTTGGAGAATGTACCACGGCTCTAAAGTTCCGGGATTTCCTGGGCACCCGCATAGAGGGTTTGAAACAATTACAGTGGTAAGAGAGGGGCTGGTGGATCATGCAGATTCTATGGGAGCTTCAGGGCGTTATGGGAATGGTGATGTTCAGTGGATGACTTCTGGCAGGGGAGTTCAGCACTCTGAAATGTTTCCTTTAATGAATCTGGATAAAAGTAATCCCATGGAGTTATTTCAAATTTGGCTCAACTTACCAAGTAAGTCAAAAATGGTAGACCCTCATTTTAAGATGTTGTGGGCAGAAGAAATACCAGTTTATTCAGAAAAGGATAAAAATGGAAACAAAACAAGCGTAGAAATTATGGCGGGGTCTTTTTCTAATAAAACGCCCAAATCTCCACCGCCAAATTCATGGGCTTTTCCAAATGATAACCACGTGGCTGTTTGGAACATTGAAATGGAAAAAGGTGCAAGTTTTACACTTCCCAAGACAGAATCTGGAGTTAATAGAACTCTATATTATTATAAAGGTTCCAATTTGAGTATTAACGCAAATCCAATTGCTGCCTACCATGCGGTTGATGTTCAATCCGACCAGGATTTGATATTAGAAAGTGGAAATACAATTACGAAAATTTTAGTACTTCAGGGCAAACCTATTGGTGAACCCGTAGTTCAACACGGACCATTTGTTATGAATACCAGAGAAGAAATTCAACAAACTTTTGCAGATTATCAGAAAGATGAATTTGGCGGTTGGCCCTGGGAAACAAGAGATCAAGTTCACGATAGAAGCAAAGGGCGTTTCGCAAAACACGCCGATGGTAGAGTAGAAGAGAAGAGCTAACTTCAAACACTTTCTTTAAATGATTTAATTTATTGAAAAGGGTGACAGTGAAATTCTTAGAAGATTAAACTAAAATATTTGTTGGATTATTAGTGGACATTAATCAAGTGTACTCCTAGTATCTCCTAAAATTTAAAAATCAACTGAGTTTTAACTTCAGTTCTTGTATCATTTTTTATTTCGTCCTTACCGCTGCCAAAAGTTTCTTGATTAGCAAAAAAGGATTGAGAAATCTTAAAATTGAATGTAGCAAATTTGTTTACTTTCCAACGCAAAACACCATATACTCTGGAGCCTTTTAAATAATAAGCTGGTACGTAAAACTGATACCTTAAATCGTTTTCATAGACGTAAATTCTTGTATTGTAATCTTTTGTGTCAAATATTGCGTATCGAAACTTCAGTGCTAATTTTGAACTAAATCCATTAATGTATAGGTCTTGGTAAATCATGTACCCAATGTCTTTTGTATTGTTTGCAATTTTATATCTGCTTGTTTCAAAACGTGTTCGAAGGGTTACGAACTTGTTTACTTTGGCGGTCATTTGCAAACGAAACCTTTCTCTTTTTTCTAAATAAATGGGGTTTATTGCTTCATTTTCTGGATTGTAGTTTTTGTCTTTACTTTCATTTCTGTAAAGAAAAATAAATTCTAATTTCCGCATTGGATTAAAAGCTATTTGACCAGAAAATTCATTTCCTTTTCCAGGTTTGTCAATTGAATTGGTTAACCAAGGAAATTTGTACATGTCATAAAAAGCAGAAACATTAATGTACTTTATGGGTAAGAACTCTGCACCAAAATAAACTCCAGATTCGTTTCTTACTCCACTTTTTTCACCAAAGGCATCGGCGTATAAACTTTGATAATCTGGACTATAATAGCGCTGTAAAATACTGGCTTTAAATCTTGGATCCAAATTCATTATAACTCCATTCAATGTGGCAATTCCTAATGTCTTTTGACTCAATGAACTTTCACCAAAAAAATTAAATTTATTTATATTAAACTGGTAATTGAGTCCGGCATTGAAGTTTTCTTTTCCTTCAAATTCAAACCGTTGATAATGCTGTAAATTTCTATCGAGTTCTGGGTCAAAGCTAGCTTGGACTGCAGCAATTCCTATTTTACCATCCTTTAAATTAAAATCTAAAGCGGCTCCATAAATAACTTCTTGAATTGAATTTTGGTCTTCTAACTCAGAAGGGATTCTGTGCAAGCCGGTGGCCTGCAAAGAGCTGAAACTGCCAATTTGTTCCGTGTCAGAAGTATCTGAAATATATTGTAAATTCCCATCTATTTTTTTGTTGGAATAGAACAAAGTTAAATCTACAAAGCTGTAATTAAGAGTGGCAGCGGCTCCTCTCATAAAATTGTTTTCATCGGTGCTAGTGTAGGGTCTAATTACTTGAGCGTATCGTTTTACTGCAACTGCCTGCGAAGGAGATTTCCGAAACCCAAATCCCGACCAAAAAGTAATTCCCTGACCTATTTGTAAATGATAATCGCCTAAAGCGAGTTGTTTTATTGGACCCAAATCCCGAATAAATAAATGTGCAGAATAAAAATCAAAACCTTGGGGTTGTGTACCTTTACAAAACTCTTCGCCGGGGTCTTTTTCTCCGGTGACTCCAAAACTTAATTTTTTTCCATATCGAAATCGGTAACGTGCATAAATCCGATCTGGACTCCCCAAATATCGGGCATTTGGATTGGCAACTGACTCGGAGTCAGAAATGGAGCCGTATGCTTCTGACTCGGGGAAAACTCTAATATGCCTTAAAATCATCTCGCTTCTTCCGTATTTTAAAACCTTCTTTAATGGAAAAGTTTTTTTTATTACTGGTGTTTCTATTTTCACAAAGGCAAGTAATAAATCAATGGTCGTTTTGTCGAAACCTGAAATGTGTATTAGTTCATATTTGGATTTTATTTCGCCGTATTTATCCCTGTAAATTAGCAATTGAGTAGTTTGGTAACCGTTTAAAAGATATGTACTTATTAGCTCTTCACGAGTAGCTGTATTCAAGTTCAGTGGGTTTTCGTACAAATAATAAAGGTCGTCAAATAAAGTGGTGAAATCTAATTCTGATTCCTCATAAGATTGCATGAGGTATTCTATTCTTTTTTCAATAAGATCAAGAGCATGTTGTTCTCTTTCCTCTTGAGCAGAGAGGTTTCCGATGAATAAAAAGGCAATGGCGATAATGCTAATTCGCAGGCGCATCGGTATTTTTTTTCTTTTTATTGATGGAATATTTTAGCGAAAATTGAGGAACAAATCCTAAGGTTTGATGGTATTCGGAGGCAATGTCAATTACTAAATTGTTGAGATAAATTCCTACTCCAAAACTTGCTTTTACATAATTGGAATTCACTCCTAAGCGCAATGCGATTTGCTTGTAGGGTTTATATTCTATTCCTGCTTTAAAATTAGGTTTTGTTATGTCCAAATCTTTTTCTATTTCAATAGAAGTGAGTAGTTTTTTGGAAAATTCATATCCCAATCCAGCTTTTATTATGGTAGGAACCCTGTCGTCTATTTCTTTATCTAGATAAGCTCTGGTGGGATTGAAAATATGGGCCCCAATAGTTAATTCATCAGTTAGTTTTCCAAGTAAGCCAAACTCGGCAAGAACGACTCCTTTTTTTCCATAAGAGTCATTAAATTGTGTTTGGAGGTAGTCTATTTGCAAACCAAATGAAAAAACATCTCCAAATTTTTTGGCATAAGCAATTCCAAATTTATGTTCTCCGTACGCGCTGTATCCAAAAGAGTTAATGCTTATTCCTATTACACCAATTTTTTTAATTGGAATCGCGAAAATGGCAGATTTGAGCCCGGTTTGTTTTAAAAGAAAATTGTTTCGATAAGAGATTCCAAATTCGGCTTTGTCAATAAATGCTAGACCGGCTTGATTGTGAAATCCTGAATAAATGCTCGTAAATGTAACGGATGCATTTCCCATGGCACCTGCACATGCTCCAACTGGGTTATTGCTGTTAGATGCAAGTAGCTGATTTGCAGTAAGCAGCAAAGATATAATAAGTAAGCTAATACTGACTCTCATCAAAAACTAATGTACTAGAAAATGTTGGTCGAAAGGGATTGGAAAGTTATTTTTCGATTAACATTCTTGGTGAACTGTTATTTAAATAAATTTTCAAGAAGAATATACATCGGTCGTTTTGATTCCTAATTGGAATAATAAGTAAAAATTAGTCTTTTTTGAATTTCTCGAAAAAATAAATATTCCAAATAAGAAGTAAAAAGGCGTAAAACAAGTCTTCAATTGGTATGGTGCCAATTCTTTTTCCAAGAATTTCATTTTCATTGTACCAAACAATTTCATTTTCTATAAGCGATCCGGTTAATATTCCATTGAGCGCTAAAAATGGAATTAGAAGCAGAATGAAGGTCAACGCAAAATGTCCAATCCATTTTGAATCTAAAAATAAAAACAAAAAAGAAGTAACTAGGGACAGCTTTACAATCGTTCCTGTGTAAAGATTACTGAATCCTATGAATAAAATGAGAAAGGAAAACCCAAAAACGCCGCCTAAAAATAATCTGCCTAAATTTTTTAAAGATGATTCTTGAAAGTATTGTTGAATAGTTTTAAAAGTGAATATAGAGGCGTAAGGAATGGTGACAAAAAAAAGTATTTCCTCTATCGGTATTCCAAATAAATCGATTCCAATAAGATACCTCTCGTTGAAACCCCAAACTCCAATATGAGTGAAATAAATATCCCAAATAATGAATAGGCTTCCAATTATAGAAATACTAATAAATAAAGGCTTTCTATGGCTCCAAAAAGCTACCTTTTTATCGAAACTCAAAAACAATACAGGAACGAAAGCAATTGCATTAATAAGTAAATAATAGTAATTTTCAAGTTCCATTATTTGTAATGTTTCTTAGGGAAAACTAACATACCAAAACAAGAATATCCTGTTTTTGAGCTTTGTTTGTGGTGGGATAAATGTGCTTTTCTCATAGCTCTTAAATATTTAGAAGAGCTGTTTTTAAACCAGTTTAATCGTTTATGAATAAACACCTCATGAAAAATAAAATAAACAAATCCATAAGCCATAATACCTAACCCAGAATAAAGCATCCAATCAATTGAATACTTGGCTCCAACACCAATTAATAGGATACTTGGAATGGCATAAAAAAGAAAGAATAAGTCGTTTTTTTTTAATTTTACCTTGGTAGTCTGGTGGTGGTCTTTATGCAAAAACCAAAGAAGACCATGCATGATGTATTTGTGTGAAAACCATGCTACCCCCTCCATTATTATAAAGGAAGAGAAGAAGATAATAAGGTGGATTAAAATTTTCATAAAAGTGTGAAAAGCAAAATGAAAAATATAATTTGAGTTAGAATTAAAAATGGAGCAACTGAGTTTGGTTTTGAATCTCCGATTTGTACTTTGAGCATGGAAATGAATATTGCGCCAAAAAAGGACCAAGCCAAGTAATTTTGAATTGGGATATTGTTGTTTTCCCAATGCCAATAATCAAGTTTTGGAGCAACTTGTTCCATAATAAAATCTACCAGAGTAAGCACTAGGGTTGCTAATAATAGGTGTACGATTTTATTGGCTTTAAAACTTCTAGTTAATTCGATTGCACCATAACAAAGCATCCACCAGTTAACTCCAATTACCAGCGGAACACCATAAATTAAAGGAAAAAGTCCTTTTCCATAATGATATTCACCGAAAATAAGACCAGAAGAAACGCCAATATATTCTACTAAATAGCCTAAAAAAAAAATAGTTATAAAGCTAATTATGAGTTTTTTGTCTTTGAAAGAGGGGAGGATAAGAATGGCGGAAACAACTAAATTGAGCGAGCTTAATTGTATGAAAATATCTTGGTAAGGAGAAAGAATACCTAATAAGCCTATAGTATGAATTATACCAATGGCTGCAATTTTTCTTTTTTGAATTACTGTTAATTTAACCATTAGAATTCGGTATTAAGGAACAGGCAATTTTGGCTGAATGCAAACATAGAGGAATTCCACCTCCGGGATGAACACTTCCGCCACAGTGGTAAAGGTTTTTGACTTTGCTAGAAAAGTTAGGGTGCCTTAGAAAGGCAGCGAATTTAGAATTAGAACTTGTGCCATATAGAGCTCCTCTATATGAACCCGTATTTTTTTCAATATCCTTTGGCGAAAGGCATTCTTCGACCTCAATTTTGTCCTTAATTGTTTTGCCTAAAACCTTTTCTATTTTGTTAATGACTAATTCTTTAATTCTAGATTTTTCTTTCTCCCAATCCTGACCATTATGCGGAGGGGTGTTAATCATTACAAACCAGTTTTCGCAATTACTGGGGGCGTCGTTTTTAATTATTTTACTACTAATATGGATATACACAGTTGGATCCGAACTGAGTTTTTCATCTTCAAAAATGGACTTAAACTCTTCTTGGTAATTTTTAGAAAACAAAATATTATGCATATCTAATTCCTTAAAATCACCTTTTATTCCCCAATAGAATATAAAGGCCGATGAAGATCTATCTATCTCTTCGGATTGTTTACGGAAGTGTTCTTTTTTTAATAAAAACTTTTGGGTGTTATGCACATCTGAATTACTGATTACAATATCAGATTTTATTACTTCATTTTCGAGTTCTACTCCTTTGGCAGATTGGTTAAAAACTATAATATTTTTTACTTTTTTATTGTAACGAAACTCAACTCCAACTTCTTCGGCCAATTTAACCAGAGAGTTAACAATATCATTCATGCCTTTTTTAGGGAAAAATGCCCCAAGGTTGAATTCTAAATGCGGGATTACTTGCATAATACCAGGAGTAAGAAAAGGAGAGGATCCGTTGTAGGTTGCGTATCTGTTAAAAAGCTGTTGAATATGAGTGTCACTAAACCGGTTTTTATTTACCTCAGAAAGGGTATTAAATAAATGTAATTTGGCTAAGGAAAGTATCGGTTTAATAATATCAGCGGAGAGCCATGTGGAGGTTTTATGCAACGATTTTTCCATAAAGGTTGGTGTGGTTAATTCATAGATATTTTTACTCTCTTTTAGGTAATCTAAAATTTCTTTTTTATCGGTTTTAAATTCTTTTTCTATGTTATTTGCAAATTCCTGTGGTTCAGAATGAGCTTGAACTTTTTTACCATCTTCCCAAAAGTAATTGCAGATTATTTTAAGTCGGGTATAGGTGAATGCAGTTTTGTGCTCAGGAAAAAGTAAAAAGAGCTCATCGATTAATTCAGGGAGTGTAAAAAGTGAAGGACCCATATCGAATCTATAGCCAGCTAGTTGGAGCTCAGATATTTTTCCTCCAGGCTGGCTGTTGGCCTCCAAAACGATTACTTCATAACCTTTGCTTCTTAATCTAATTGCTGAGGCAATTCCAGCAATTCCACTTCCAATTACTACCGCTTTCATTTCACCATTTTCGGGAACAATTCATTTAACTTGTCATATCTGAAATCAAATATTTCTTGAATTCGTCTACTGATAAAAAGCGAATTTAAGGCATTTCCAATCAGCCCAAAGGAAAGACCATAAAGTAGTTTGTCGGTGATAAGAACACCATGCTTTGTTTTTTCAAAATGGTGCTCATGATGCCATAACTTGTATGGGCCAAACCGTTGTTCATCAATGAAATATTCCCCTTTTTTTACGTGTGTGATTTCTGTAGTCCAAGCCATGGGAATATTTAAAATTGGTTTAACCGTATAGTCTATCAACATACCGGCATACATCTCCCCCTCTAATTCAGTTCTTATTTCAAAAGACATGTCCTTTGGAGTTATTTTATTTAGGTTGTTCGGGTTGGAAAAGAATTCCCAAGCTGCTTCAACTGAAATTGGGAGTATTTGTTCTTTAGTGAGGGTAAATATCTTCATACTCATTAAGACAATCCATTCATAATAATGTTGTAAAAATCTTATGAAAAGTGAATTAAATTATGCAGCAATTTCTACTTTCTTAATTGATTCTAAAACCTTTGGCAGTGCAATACGAAACCAAGGGGTATATTTTTCCGGAAAATGCACTATTTCAGATGCGAGGTATTCGCAATCTACGTATTTGTAGTCTTCAATTTCTTCTTGGTTTGGGGTAATGTTTCCTTCATAATTCCCAATAAATACATGATCAAATTCGTGTTCGGTTAGTCCATTATCTAATTCTGCTTTATAAATGAAGCTAAATGCTTTAGTTACTTCACAGCTAAATCCAAATTCTTCTTGTAACCTTCTTTTTGCGGCATTTTCTGGGTCTTCAAAAAGATAAGGATGGCTACAGCATGCGTTTGTCCATAATCCGCCACAATGGTATTTAGATTTTGCTCTTTGGTGGATTAACATTTTTCTTTGAGAATTGAAAATGAATACTGAAAAGGCTCGGTGCAACAATCCCAATTCATGAGCTTCCATTTTTCCCAGGCTTGCAATTGACCTATCGTTTTTGTCAACTAGAACTACGCTATTTTTATCTGGAGACATATTGCTAGATTTTAAAGGACTCCAATATTATGTCTCAAGTATGATTGAGCAAATAAGTAGTATTTCCCATAATTTGGAATTCGAATTCTTTCTTTCATGATTTTAGTGGGAGGTAAGGACTTTATTTTTTTGAAAAGACCATAATAATACGTATAAGCAAGATAAACTCCAAATCGTGCCTTTTTAGGAAGTCCTAAAATTCCGTCAAACCCCTCATTGAAATCTTTCTCGATATCATCTTCAATCGTTTTTTTGTCCTCTTCGGTCATTCTTGAAATGTCCACATTAGGAAAGTAATTCCTGCCTAAAGAGTTGTAATCTTCTTGAATATCTCTAAGAAAATTGATTTTTTGAAAAGCTGACCCAAGTTTCATTGCATTAGGTTTTAGCTTTTCATAGAGTTTCTGATCTCCTAGGGTGAATACCTTGAGACACATTAATCCAACAACTTCGGCAGAGCCAAGAATGTATTTCTCATATTCTTCTTGGGTGTATTCTCTCTCAGACAAGTCCATTTCCATACTATTTAAAAAAGTATGAATCAGTTCTTTATCAATGTCATACTCTTTAACCGTAGCTTGAAAAGAATTTAGAATGGGATTGAGGCTTATTCCTTGAGAAATAGCTTTGTTGGTTTCATTCCTAAAACCCTCCAATAATTCTCGTTTATTGTAGTCATGAAAAGTATCGACAATCTCATCTGCAAATCGCACAAAACCATAGATCCCATAAACTGCATTTCTGATGTCGACATCTAAAAATCGAATTCCTAATGAAAACGAAGTAGAATATGACTGAGTTGTGATCTTACTACACTGATAAGATACAGAATCAAATAGGGACTTCATCTTTTTGTTTTTTCTCTTGTTTAATAATTAATGAAGCTACTACTTTTCCTGAAATTAAAGAAGGTGGAACCCCGGGACCGGGTGTTGTAAGCTGACCTGTATAAAATAGATTGTTAAGAGTTTTACTTCTCATTTTTGGCTTTAGAAAAGCCGTTTGTTTTAAGGTGTTTGCGAGGCCGTAAGCATTGCCTTTAAAAGAATTGTATTCAGATATAAAATCACTGCCAGCAAAACTTTTTTTGTAAACAATATGCTCTCTTATTGAAGAATTAGTAAGCTTTTCGAGTCGGTTCATTAATAGCTCAAAGTATTTTTCCCGAGTGTCATTATCCTCTTCCAAACCAGGGGAAATTGGCATTAATAAGAACAGGTTTTCGTGATTTTTTGGTGCAACCGTATCATCTGTTTTGGAAGGTGCACAAACATAAAAAAGAGGTTTGCTTGGCCATACAGGTTTATCGTAGATTTCTTCTGCATGAATATTAAAATCTTCATCAAAGAATAAATTATGATGTAATAAATTATCGATTTTTTTATTTACACCTATGTAGAATAGAAGACTTGAAGGAGCTAAGGTTCTCTTTTCCCAGTATGAATCTGAGTAATTTCTAGTTTTATCGGTAAGTAACTGAGTTTCTATATGATGGTAATCAGCGCTTCCTATAATGTAATCCGCTTTAAATAATTCTTCGTTTGTTTTAACTCCAAGAGCATTAGCTCCTATTGTTGGAATGTTTTCAATGGGTGAATTAAAATGAAAATTAACTCCCAAGTCCATTGCTTGTTGATACATTCCTTCAACAATTTTTGTCATACCTCCTTTTGGATACCAAGTTCCAAGCTCTAGGTCGGCATAATTCATTAAGGTGTATAAAGCAGGCGTATTTTGAGGTTTAGCACCTAAAAATAAAACAGGAAACTCAAGGAGTTTATGGATTTTAGGATTTTTAAAATGTTTTTTAACTAAAGAACTAACCGAAGAGAAAAGTTGAAGTTTAATACTTCCTAAAATGATGTCTTTTTCAAGAAATTCAAGAATACTTTCCGAAGGTTTATAAACGAATCGGTTCATGCCAACTTCATATTTATACTTTGCATCTTCCAAAAATAGTTCGAGCTCTTTACCTGCGCCTTTTTCCAAGGATTCAAAAAGAGTTATCAATTCTGAAAGGCAAGCAGGCAATTCAAGAGTATCATTTTTCCCGAAAATTACTTTGTAAGAAGGGTCTAGTCGTATAAGTTCGTAAAAGTCGCTTGTTTTATTACCAAAATCAGCAAAGTATTTATCAAAGACATCGGGCATCCAATACCAACTTGGTCCCATGTCAAATTTAAATCCGTCTATCTCAAATTTTCTAGCTCTTCCTCCGGGGGTAGAATTTTTCTCAAAGACATGAACGTCATATCCTTCTTTTGCCAGATACGAGGCAGCAGATAAACCAGAGAATCCGGCTCCAATTACGACGATAGTTTTAGACATTAGGATTGAACTCTTTTAATTTTGACATTAGTTCTTTTCTTGCATGAAAAACTCTGGATTTAACCGTACCAATATTAATTTCCATATGGTCCGCTATTTCCTTGTATTTGAACCCTTCAAGTTTCATTTGAAAAGGGATTCTATAATCTTCTTTTAGCAATTTAATTTCTTTTTTAATATCTTGAATGGCTATCGTTTTGTCTGCCGACAAAAATAGGGTTGAAGTTGGAAAAGACAAGTAGGATTGATGTTTTATATTGGTTTTTATTTCCGTCAATTTTACAGAACGTCTGTATTGATTGATAAAGGTGTTTTTCATAATAGTATAGAGCCAACTTTTTAAGGAGATGCTAGATTCAATTTTGTCCTTATTAAGTAGCGCTTTTATGTTAGTATCTTGAAGTAGATCGTTTGCTTGTTCCTCATCAGCAGTTAATTTAAGAGCATAAAATCGCAATGGATTTTGATACTGAACGAGCATGTTATTTAATTCTAACGTCGACATATTGTTTAATGTTTAATTGCAAATATTCAACAAAAATAACACAAACTTGACATTTTGCTTCAACAAAGTGAAGAATTTATTCAATAATTGGCTGGTAAATTAATGAAAAATGAACGATAATCATTTCTGGGTATGGGCTGTGATGCGTTTAACAAAATTAAAAAAAGATTAAACAAAATACGAAGATAGTTTCTAACCTATGTATTCGATGAATTCAGAAACTCCATTAAAGCAAATAATTTTCGAGCCGAGTTTAAGTTGATTTTCATAATGCTTTAAACCAACGAAAACAACTTTATTGGATGTGAAAAAATCAAGGGAATTATTAACTATTTCCTTAATTGCCTCAGCGGTTTGAATAGAAGTAAGAATTGTCATTACATGAGTAGGTTTCGCATATTCTACCAAAATCTTAAGATCTCTAAACGGGACCGATTGGCCAAGATAAATCACTTTGTATCCTCGTTCCTTTAAAAGGTAATGTGCGAACATTAAGCCAGTTTCATGCAATTCATTTTGAGGAAGGTATAATATGTATTGATCTTTTTGAGTATAAACATTAGGGAGGTCTTCGATAGCCGAAAGCATTTTACTACGTATGAGGTTGGTCATAAAATGCTCTTGTGCTGGGTTTATTTCATTAGTACGCCACATCAATCCAATTTTAATCAGAAACGGATAAATTAGATGCATCATCGTTTGATGAAAGCCCATTTTATGTATGGCCTTAAAGTAAATTTGATTGAATTTTTCTTCATTCAACTCTACCATCGCAATGGTCAGTCCTATGAGAAAAGGTTCTGAGTTTTTGTCAATTTCAATCTTTTTTTGAAGGTTTTCATTTACCTGAGCATTTATCTCCTCATCTTTAAGTTCACTCAGCTTGGAAATCTTCGATCCTTGTAGAAGTAACAAAGAAATATTTAATAATTTTTTTAAATCATCATCTTTGTAATATCTTATATTGGTCTCGCTTCTTTCAGGAGTTAATATCTTATACCTCTTTTCCCAAATTCGAATAGTATGAGCCTTGATTCCAGTTACACGTTCCAGATCTTTTATTTGATATTTCCGCATTCCTTTTACTTATTTTAAACAATTAAACCGTTTAAAGGTTAATAACCGATCCCATTATTTATTGAAAGTGAATTTTTCTTGAGGGTTATCTTTTGGTCGAACTCGTTACTTCCCCTCCACTTCTCTAGCAGTCTCCAGCACTTTTTCCTTCATTGCTTCTTTATAATCTCTATTTTTCTGAAGAAGCTTATCATCACTTGTACCTAGAATTTGAGCAGCCAACAATCCTGCATTTTTTGCGGCGTTAAGCGCAACCGTAGCGACAGGAATACCGTTTGGCATTTGTAAAATAGAAAGTATACTATCCCACCCAGCTATAGAATTTGAGCTTTTTATTGGAACCCCTATAACAGGTAAAGGTGTAGCCGCTGCCGTCATTCCGGGTAAGTGCGCTGCGCCACCTGCACCTGCAATTATTACTTTTAAACCACGGTCAACTGCTGACTTTGCGTAATCCATCATTCGTTCTGGAGTTCGGTGTGCCGAAACAATTGTCATTTCGTATTTCACTCCTAGTTCGTCTAAAACATCAGCAGCTTTTTGCATTATTGGCAAGTCACTTTTGCTACCCATAATAATTCCTACTCGTGCACCCATAATATTTATTTTATTCTATTTTCAAAATCTAATTTTCACCCTCTTTGTCTAATCACTTCATACAAAACCATTCCGCTAGAAACAGCTACGTTTAATGAGCCTGTTTTACCAGACATAGGAATCCTAGCATGGTTATCGCATCTTTCCAATGTTTTTTCGTGAATTCCTTCGCCCTCATCTCCCATTACAATAGCAAGAGGTCCGGTAAGATCACAGAAATTCATATCCTTATTTGCTTTTTCGCTACAAGCCACTAATTGACAGCCAGATCCTTTAATAAAGTCAAGAATGCTTCCGAAATGAATTTCTTTACATATAGGAATATTGTAAACAGAACCAGCCGATGTTTTTACCACGTCAGCATTCACGGCAACAGTGCTTCTTGCTGGAATAATTACGGCATCAACTCCCATACATTCGCTTGTGCGCAACATACTCCCGAAATTTCTAACATCAGTAACTCCATCCAAAATTAAGATTAAAGGGTCTTTTCCTGAAGCAAATAAATTGGGAAGTAAATCTTCAATGGAATGAAATTCTACAGGTGAAATAAACGCAATTATACCCTGATGATTTTTTCGAGTGATTCTAAAAAGCTTTTCATCTGGAACTTGCTTAACCTGAACACTTTTAACTTTGCTAAGTGTTCGGATAGTCTGTAAAGCTTCACCTCTTAAGTCTCTACTTATGAGTATTTTATCAATAGTTTTATCCGATTTCAGAGCCTCTTCAACTGGCCTTAATCCGAAAATAAAATCGTTTTCCATTTCTTTTTTAAAATTGTTTTAATTCATTCAACATCTAATATCCAACCACCAATATCAATATTTATAAACCCGTCCTTGTCTCCACGTATCCACGGCTTTGTACCAATAAGTTTTGTATTCTGGGTTTCTTTCTAAACGCATATCGTTTGTGCTGAATGGGTTATAAGTTGAGTTAAAATTGTAAGTAATCGAAGGTTTGGTTTTCCCGTTCCCATAAATCCAACTTTCGCCTTGCGAACTTTTATAAATTACGTCGGGCGGGCCGAAAATGACGAAAATTATTCCTCTATCGCTGCGCCAACCTTCCAAGTGGGTACTAAAATATTCATTGGCATCTTCCACACGTTTATAAAATGTACGAATAAGTTCTCGAGCGCGGTCGGGGCTATTTGCTAAAGTTAGCCAATATTCTTCCACTCCATCTCTAGGAAATTCAGATTCTTGCATAGAAATATACTCTTTGTTAGTTGTAATAAATCGCAATGGCTCAATCATTTGTTTAGCCATAGTCAACTTCGGAAAGTCGTCTTCGTTTCTAATTAAAGTAAGGCCTTCTTTTGAAGCGCTATCTGTTTGAATGTGAAACATTCCTTTCTTATTTATATCTAATTCAAATGAATTTTCATCGTCTAGCAGAATATAATACATGCTGTCTGGCGTAAAATCGAATCGCTTTGGAGAGTAAACTGCAAATGGGGGAGGAGTAAGTGGGAAGTATCTGTTGTAGTATTTTACAGCTATTTTCTTAACCATATTATCGTTGTAGGAAATTCGGAGTTTTATGTTTTCTCCAAATTTTCGGTTAAGTACTTCGTGTCCATTTTCTAAGTTTTTTAATTCGAAATTTTGCCTACCCATCCTCGAAGTTTTGTCTACTGTTACAAACTGGTTTTCAGAAAGCCCCTTATTCATGTCTAAAACCGACATTTTTAAGATGTATTTGTTGGGGTATTTCGCATTCACTTTTATACTACCAACAATTTCTTTCCTTTTCATGGCATTGTTTTCATCCGAAATTACGAATGAGGCACTATCAATTACTTGGTTGGAATTATAACTTTCAAAAAGCATAAAAGTTACTTTTACTCGAGACATGAAAGGTTTGTCCTCCGTGCTTTTTGTATACAAGAGGTTACTGCTAGCTATAGTAAAATACAGTTGACTTAAATCATCATTAACATGAAATATTTGATACGTGGGTTTTATTGTTTTTTCTGTTTCTTTATAGAGGTCGGCTAAATTAGAATTGCTTATTTGTTTATTTGTTGCACAACTAGAAACCAAGAGCGATATCCAGATTAAATGAATTAGGTTGAAGTGTTTTAACATCGCTGCGAATTTAAGAAATTGGAGAGTTACTATTTATAATAATATTGGTGAAGTATTATTGGTTGATTTAACAAGGTAGATGTGAGTTAGAGTTTTGTTATTCGTTTTCTTTTTTACTGTTATCTTGAACATTATTCCGCCCCTTTTATTGTACATGTAATAGTTATCCGACTCGTTACCTGATCTATATAGAACTTCTTGCATTAATTGCCCATTTATATAATATAACGTTCTTTTTCCATGCATTTTCCCATTTTTGAAAGGCTTTATTTCTGAAACCTGACCATTCTTAAAATACTCATAATGCTTGCCAATTGGAATTCGATTGCTGTAAAATTGTTTTTCTTTTAATTTTCCATTGGGATAATAATTACTCTCTGCATAGAATTGTTTCTCCGTTTGAGGTTATTGAATCCTTTTCAAAATGAAGTTTGGGATTCTTTTTTAAATTAAAATTGACAATAGGTAAAACTTTAAAGACTCTTCTATATTCTTGAACTATGTTTATTAACCCTTTAAAATGGTTTTATATCTATCACTTGTTCGAGGCATCGCCGTTCAAATTTACATTTTTGTAAACTTATATAAAATACTATTCCTTAGCGCCATGGCTCTTTGCCGTTTCTATCCAATGTTCAGAAATACCTTTTGTGTCGGCTCCTAAGCCTCTAGCCAAATACAATGATACACCAATCATTAAAACAGAAGCTTCATGAAGTTCTTGAAGTGATTGTAAGCTTCCAAATTTTTTTTGCGCTTTTAAAAGTAGCAAATCATGGTGTTTTTGAGCAAAAGTAATAGGGTTATCTGTATCATCGCTTATTGTGGGTATCATTAAAAAGTCCATCCATTCTTGACCTATTCTTATTGCTAATAACTCGGGATGCTCGTTTCCTATTTCCCGCCATGCTGCTAGTGTTTTCCTTTCTCCGGATGCAGCCAATCCTGAGTCTAGAAGTAACTCAAAACCTATATCAGCTATGTTTTGCATTACTATCAAGTATTGATCTTGAGCCTTTTCGAATGGATCTGCTTCCTGTCCTTTAATGTATTCACCTACACTAAGTTTGGGTAATTCTAAAACTTCAGAGCAGTCATTCAAACAAGGAAATTTATCACCATGGTAAATATAGTGTGCTTTATCAAATTGTATTTGACGACCTAATGGATACAAGCGACATGCTAATGGGCGACCCATATGGACACTACAACCAACATTATCGACATATTGACTGCATGCAAGTTGCCCTTTTTTATCTGGTTTTCCGTTAAAGCGTAATCGAATACCACCAAATTCACAATACAGATCACGAAATTCTCTTACAGTTATTTTCTTTTCTTTACTGAAACGTAATAACTCCCATGGATTGAGCATTACAGCTTTACCAAAACAGCAAGTTCCAGATCGGGAGCAGGTGAGTGGCAATATACTTTGAGTACTGAGTTTAGTTGTTTGCATTCTTTTTAACACGTGGTGTGTAGTAGTTTTTATTTATTTCAGATATTTCAATTCCCTTGTCAGGTATTTTGGCTTCTAATTGCTCTGTCAATTTATCCGCTAACTTCTAGTCCTTTCTTACTCTGACTGTTTTTTAAGTTGCCCATAACGGTCCAAGATGCTCAGCGTGCGGCTCTTTACCAAGGCTTGATTATTAAGACTTTCTTCTGAAAACCAATAATCTTCTTGATCCACTAGGGTTAACTTGCCTTGCTCTGATAATTTTAAAATCTCATAAAATTCTTCAGATGAAGCCAGCCTCCATATTTTCACACTGTTCAATAGCTTTACCCCAAGTCAATTTGGATAAATCACTTTTATAAATTTGAAATTTATCACTAAGTTTACTTTCTTTCATATTAATTGATTATATTCTAAAGGGAATTCTGAGTAACGTTTTGAATAAAAGCTAGTTATAATGGCGTTTATTTATCGTTAGTATGCGCTATTGAATTATTATTTTTTTTGAGAAAATTTCACGTCCTCTCCCGTTTTTAGCGATTAAAAAATAGGTGCCTTTTGTTAAATCTGAGATCCAAATTGATTGGATGTCTGAAGTTTTCCGCAAAACCCCTAGTGCATCATAAATTTCCACAATTGAAAAATAAATACCTCTCAATTGTATATAATCGGAAGTAGGATTGGGATATATACGAGCTGCCTTTGGATCAATAATATTAATATTAAGTGGGGACTGATTAAGTCTGTAGAGGGCTGGAGTTCCACTAGCGTTTATCTCTGCTGTAAGGTAGTATTGATTGGCTTCGAAGGAAGTTATGCCTTCTATTTGAATTGATGAGCCGCCTGGTGTATTTAGCAGGTAACGATTAATTGTTCCATTCGAAAAATAATTTGAAGTAAAACCACTAATCTCTGCAATAAAAGGATCGGTAAATGTATAGCCAGTGAGTAAAATAGTATTTGCTATCTGATCATAAATACCACCAGTTATTAGCCCTTGAACGTCTATACTGTCTATTTTTTCTATTTGGTAAGTCCCAGGTGTTTTTGGTAAAACGTAGATATTAGTCCAGTTATTACCCCAGTTTTTAGTGAAAATGAATAAGCTATCGTTGTAAGAAATGATCGATTCTGCGTCAAAATTTGTAGAAAATAAACGTGGATTAAAATCGGTTTGATCTAAATAAGAAAAGTTGATGATATCCACGGTAACAGTGTCGTTAGGAGTCATTAAGTAATCTGAAATTAGCAAGCGATAAATTTTCAGATCAGTTCTCGAACCGCTGTTATTTCCGAAATCCCCGATGTATATATATGAACTGTCATGGCAAATATCTTCCCAGTCAGTATTTGTAGCGTTTTTGATTGTAACAGAACGGGTAACATTTCCAGAGACGCTATCTAATTCATAAAGAATAGGGGGGCCGCCAGAATCATTATGCGTAATAAGTCTTCCGTCTAAATTAATTAAGCCCGAGGTTTCTTCTATAGAATCTTGAAGAGTTGTTACGAGTGTTAATTGTTGTCCAAAACATAATGACGGTAATATAGTCACAAACAATAAGATGATTTTTAATTTCATAATTAAGCTGGTTGTGTGTTTTCGGTTTGTTGAACTAAAATATTTTTTGAATCATTCAACAACGTTCTTTTGTTAAAAAGAATAGCACAATAATCCTTGAATTCGTGAATTAATAAGATGTTTTTATCTGAATAACAAGGGTGCATCCATTTAAAATATTCGGTCAATCCACAATTGGCTATTAATTTCACGAAGTGTTGACAATTCCTTTTTCCATTTTTCAATTTCTTGGTTCATTTATTATCTAATTTTAGTTTTTTATTTATGTAACTTATTTGTTAGCAACAGTTTTCATCATTCATTCAAAATGAATTGGTTTTCACAACCCTTTCCACGCTGGATTTGTTATTGGAGAAATTAATGACTATCAAGTAAACCCCATTTTCCCATCTTGTTGTGTTAATTATATTTGACAATCCAACATTTCTTTGGTAATGAATCTCTTGTCCTATTGAATTAATTACCTTCAAATTTTTTATGAAATGGGAACTTTCTATTGCCATTTCAGGCTGAACTGGATTCGGGAAAATCACTACTTTTTCTTTTGTTTCAAAATTTTCCTTAATACCTAACGAAGGATTGCCACAGGTATTGCTAAAAATAGATTCGGAATCGTACCTATAATAGGCAGGTATGGAAGCTGTACCCATTATGTTTGGAGTGCCAATTCTAGCCCATTGGCTCATTGGGATAAAATCTGGCTTTTCCATATAAGCATAGCTTGAATCGATTAATGCATATGTTCCTATAGGATGAATTGTTCCCTTATTGTTGTTTCCATATATAAAATGACCGCTCCCTTGTATTGTGTAATTAACTAAGCTGTATGGAAAGTTAGTGTTTGGAATCTCATTGCCCAATAAATTTTGATTTGGTGAATTGCTCGCACTAAAGAATATGCCAAAGCCCTCTGCCTTGTTCCTAAAAATGGTATTATAAGGGCCATTGGGTCCGTGTGAATCGTCAATAACAATATTCTGACAGATGTTTTGTTCAAATAAGTTAGCGTATGGATAATTACCATGTAAAACCATATCTCCGGCTGCATTATTTGGATTTGAATCCCAGTAAGGATCGAAAGAGTAATTATAGGCAAAGACGTTGCCATTAGCACCAGACTGTACAATCATTGAGTGGCGTAGATGTTCGAAAATGTTGTTTTCAATGAGGCATTCATTAGTGGTAGATTCAAGCATGACACCATATGCACGGCCACCACCACCATAACCAAACGCATGATGGAAATATGATTTTGAAATATAAAGATTTGAAGAGCGTGTTGCTTGTATATGACTAAATGTACAGTTTTCAGATTCTATACCGTTTACCCAACAATTAACGGCATAAGTGAAATCAATATTGCTCGATTGTTCAGGAGAAGTATCATCAATGCGTTTAATCTTAAGGCATTCTATACCCACATTTTCTACTGGAATAATTTTAACTATGTATGGAGAACGGGTAGTGTCAAAATTCATACGTAAAGGAGATTCGAGTACGATTTCATTATTGAAAATATTTTTGATTTTAATAATTTGACCTACAGTATTTTTTGCCCATGAAGAAGTCACCAGGTCGCTATCCTGCTGCACGATTTGCACCCAGTTTCCAGTTGAAAAACTTCCAGGGTCAGATACGATTATAGAACTACTGTCTTTAGCTGCAAATTCTATTAGGGACGAGGTATCCGAGGAAATTGATGAGCCTTGAATTCTAAACGAATGGCTTGTTCCGCCTAAATTCATCGTAAAAACAGTATTGTCAGCGCCTTGCCCTTTAATAATAACATTACTTGGAATGTTTATCGTGTTATTAAATAAGTAATTGCCTGTTTGGTAATTTAGAATTGCCCCAGGCCCAGAAATAGATAATAATACATTGGCAAGAATAGAATCATTAGGTGCTACACCATCGCCAATGGCACCTTGAGCTAGCATGTCTATTTCTATAAAGTCAATTGTTGTTGAGTCACGCAAACCTGCAAGAGTCCAATCAACACTGCGTGAAGGAACTAAAGTTTGTGAAAATGCACTTAGTTGCAATAACAGAAATAATAAAGTATATGTCCATTTCATTTTTTACTTTGATAAAAATACTAGGTTAATTATGCCTAAAGTCTAGTATAAGAAACATAGGGCAATAAATAAGCACTTTCGTTTCGGTTTATTAAAAAACCAAATATAAATATTTTGCTTTTATTTTCTTTTAAAAACTAAATCAAAGATTTAGCGATGTTAATTTATTGTTCTGAACGTTCAATTTACTACTAAAACCGGCATTAACTATAGCCCCCTTGTTAGGCACTTTTCTTATTTTAAATCAGACAATATTTTGTCTAAATTACTTTTACTTCTTTCTAGCATATAACATAGCTATACCAGAAGGATAATTCTTAGATTACAGAAAAATTATTATGGTCAAGTAATTTTATCATCTTATCAACTGTATTCTCAGCAAAAGGATGACACTCCATTATAATTTTATTTACTCGTTTTAAAATAGCTTCGTTTTTCTCTAAAATATTAAATTCTACTCCTTCACCATCTAATTTTAAGAAATCGATTTTGTTTATTTTTTCTTCTTCACAAAATTCAGATTGAGAAACTGTTGTAATCTCTACTTTGTTTTCTGAATGTGTTTTTAAAACTAAAGAATGTCCGCCTGTATTATTATCGGTGATAAGAATAAGGTTTGTTTACCTTTCTTATCTCCAACACCATCATTAAAAGCATTTTAAATTAGAACAATTGTTTATCTCTTTATGCGCTTCTAACATTTTAAAATTATCTATAAAAGGTTCAAAAGAATAAACTATACCTGTTTTTGATATAGCTGCAGCATAAACGCCAAACACTCCTATATGTGCCCCAATATCTAAAACGGTATCTCCTTTCTCAACTTTAATCCTGTGCTTGTCGTAAATTTCTTCCATAAAAACTTCTTTTACTACAGTCCTATCCATAGTCCTAGCACGAACCCTAAATTTTAAACCATTTTTAAATTTTAAGGTTACTATTTTGTTTTTAGGTGAGAGTTTAGAAAACTGGTAACCAAACATATTGGTAAGAATTTCTTTCTTTTATAGAAAAGTTTTAGTAAAAATACTCTTTAAAGGGTGAAATAAAAGATATTACATACTAATTTAAAGGGGTAACCCTATAATCGAAATCAACCTAAAAGAAATTCACAAATCCAAAATGGATCTTCGATCCTCTAAACAAAACGGGATTGCTAAACTGTTTGCCCAATGCGTAATTCAAGGAAAATATGCCAATGTTGGTTTCAAAGCTAATTCCTGCTCCAAATCCAATTGGAGTATCTGTCACCAATGTATTGCCAACTTGGTTTTCGTACCAAGCTTGCTCAAAAAACAAACTCAAATAAGAATTTTGTTCCAATAAAAATCGGTACTCAATGGTGCCTATAAAATAGGAAGATGCAAAAATGGACTCTTCGTCAAAACCTCTTAATGTCTTTAATCCGCCGATTCTGTGGAGCTCGTTGGTGAACAATTCGTTATTAATTACAGTTGCTGCTTTACCACCCAACATAACCGTATGGCGGCTTAAAAATGGAACAAAAACTCTTGCTTTTATATTACCATTGTAGCTGTTGCTTTTTAAAACTAACGAATCATAAACTTCTGGATTTATGGATGGGTTTTGTCTTATTTCGCGGTTTCCAAATGCGGCTTTTGCATCAAAGTCAAATCCTTTTCTAGGATTTAGCCTGTAATCCAATTCGTACACTTTTCCTCCAATTCCGAAGGAGCTATTTCTTACATCTGCATATTTGGGTAACTCGGTGGCAATGTCCAGGTCATGGGTGGATATTAAATTGGATTGATCCTTTTGCCAAAACACTTCTACGAAGTCACCTCCTCTAAAAATATACTGAAGGCTCAAATTTGTAGTAACGGTATTGAAGGTGGTATCGCGTCGGTATATTTTTATGCTTGCTTCCGCTCCAAATGGTGTGTTGAATAAAAATGGATACCTCAATCGTCCAAATATTTCTTGTGTTTGAGTTTGAAGGCGCTTCCAATTCATTTCAATATCTTCCCCTTTCCCAAAAGCATTTTTAAGGTATGTTTTTAAATCGCCGGTGACCAATAATTTGCCTGTGTTTTCATCGGGCAGAAATCCAATTATTCCATCGAAATAGTTCGCTTTTTCATGATTTAAATAAAGAGTTAATGAAGTTCTGTCAGCATAAAAATGAATTTCTGAAGCTTGAATGGAGTTTACAAATGGGAGCTCTTTCATTCTTGTTTCAATTTCCCTAATTTGTTTTTCATTGTAAAGTTGGCCTTTCTTTATTCCAATATAATTAAATATATATTTACGAGTAAGCTTAACACTTCCGAGTATTTTAATAGTGTCAATGGTTATTTTTTTGTGTTTTTGAAGGTAAAGGTTTGCGGTTACTTCATTTTTTGTAATATCGACGCTATCCAGCATAATACTGGCGAAAGGGTGTCCGTTATTTTCATAATAGGTAATAATGTCATTGAATAATTTTCGCACTTCACCAAATGACATTGGCTGATTAAAATAGAGTCTATCTCTAAAACCAATTTTACTTAAAACTCCCTCATCTACGTTTCCCGGTTTTAAATTTTTCCATTGGTAACTTTTCCCTAATTTTATGTCGTAGAGAATAGTGGTATTTTTTTTTTCTGTTTTTACAATTTCGGCTTCAATAAATCCAGAGGCATATACTTGGTTTAAAATTTTGTTTTTTTCACGACCCAAATTATTAGCAACAATTGCTCTTTTTGGAACCTTTATTTTTTTTGAATCGAACTTATTCGGGGCATCTAAGTAATTTACTTGAATCAGATATGTGCTAGAATCTACCGGAATATTACTTTGCGAAAACAAGGTAATCGACCACAAAAAGGAGAATAAAAATAAAAAGTACTTCAACTGCGTTTTTTAGGTTTTTAGAACGATATTCGAATTAAATATTGCCTCAAAATTAAGAAATCAATGTCTAAAATGGGCATTCCATTGACTTGTAAAGTGTATGAACAATTGTTAAGAACTTAAGTGCATAAGTAATTTGAATTTAAGAAGCGTTTCGGAAGCTTTATTCCGTTCTTTAAACATTAATTTGTTCCATGGACAATATCAAAAAATTTAATTACAAAAATCAAAAGTCAGGTTCGGCTTCTCAGCTCTCATCTGCTGGGTTAGATATGGGCAAGTTACCTCCACAGGCTTTGGATTTAGAGGAAGCTGTACTGGGCGCAATGATGCTCGAGAAAAGTGCGGTTGACGATGTAATTGATATTGTAAAAATGGAGAGTTTTTACAAAGAAGCTCACCAAAAAATATTTGAAGCCATAACTAAACTTTTTCAAAATAATGAACCGATAGATATTCTAACAGTAACTCAGCAATTAAAAAAAGATGACCAATTAGTATCTGTTGGTGGTGCCTATTATATTTCTCAACTTACCAACCGTGTTGCATCCACTGCCAATGTAGAATACCATGCAAGAATTGTTTCTCAAAAACACTTGCTTCGAGAATTAATTCGAATAAGTAACACTACTATAAAAGGGGCTTATGATGATACCTCTGATGTATTTGAATTATTAGATTTCACAGAAACACAACTTTTTGGTCTTGCAGAAGGTCACCTAAAACGTTCTTCTGAAAAAATGCACGATTTAATTTATCAAGCTATTCAACAAATAGAAGAAGCGGGTAAAAAAGAAGGCGGTGTATCTGGAGTTGAAACCGGGTTTCGCGATTTGGATCAAATAACTGCTGGATTTCAGCCTGCTGATATGGTTGTAATTGCTGCCAGACCGGGTATGGGAAAAACAGCTTTTGTATTGTCCATGGCTAGAAATACAGCTGTTGAATTTGGAAAAGGTGTTGCTGTATTTTCCTTGGAGATGTCTGCCGTTCAATTAATTAATAGACTTATTGCAAGTGAAACTGGGCTGAGCGCAGAAAAATTAAAAAAGGGTAATCTAGAACAGCACGAATGGGAGCAACTTAATGCTAAAATTAGTAAGCTCTCTGAAGCACCATTATTTATTGATGATACTCCAGCTCTTTCGGTTTTTGAATTACGTGCAAAATGTAGAAGATTAAAAAACCAACACGATATTCAAATGATAGTTATCGATTATTTACAATTGATGACAACTGGTGGAAATGATGGAAATAGAGAGCAGGAAATATCAACGATATCTCGTTCCATTAAAAGTATTGCCAAAGAATTGAATGTGCCAATTATTGCGCTATCCCAATTGAGTAGAGCAGTTGAAACTAGGGGCGGAGAAAAACGACCAATGCTTTCCGATCTTAGAGAGTCTGGTGCAATTGAGCAAGATGCCGATATGGTTATGTTTATTTATCGTCCTGCCTATTACGGAATAATGGAAGATGAAGATGGCGCGCCGACGGATGACTTGGGAGAATTGATTGTTGCCAAACACAGAAATGGAAGTTTGGATACCGTGAAAATGAAATTTATTCCTCACTTGGCTAAATTTACAAACCGCGAAGAATACGGTGATTCTGGTTTGAGTGCTTTAACTCCTATGAATTCTGATTTTGATAACCCAGGTAGTATGATTATGGGGTCTAAACTGAATGAAGATGATGATGCGGATGCACCTTTTTAAATAAGAGTAATTACTAAAATTTATTCTTTTTTATCTTCTGCAGATTCGTCCCCAGAAGTTCTGTCTTCTAAATAAACTTTAATTATTCTTCCATCGTTTCCTGCTAGCCAGCCAAGTTTACCATTTGGACTAAAAGTAATTGTATTAGCACCACCTGTTTTTGCGCTTTTCCAATGAATCCCCTTGTCATTAGAGTAGTCTGTACCATTAGGCCCTGTTGTAATTACCCATTCTGTATTTGGAATAAATTTTACGGCACTTCGGTAACCATTTGGTGGATTTTTAGTGGAAATTTCCCAGTGCAAACCTTTATCGTGTGAAGTGGCTGCTACTAAATTATGATTGTCTTTTTTCTCCCAATCCCCACCAACTACAATTCCATTTCCATTTTTATCTATGTCTATGGAATATACTCCTCGGTTTTCGTCTCCATTTCCAAGTCCGGTTAAGTAAAAATCCCAGTTTTCTCCTTTATCGTGACTATAAATTAATCTACCTCTGGGAGAACCTAATCCAATATAAGCCTCCGATTCTCCATGAGTTATAATACTTGTTCCGCTTGCGGCAAAACCACCTTCTTTTTCAATGGCATCCGGCAGCCTCAATTCTGGAAGAAGACTCCATGATTTTCCAGCATCGTAAGTCTTAAGAATAATTATTTTATTGTCAATGGCATCACCAAAAGCCAGTCCTTCATTTTTATTGAAAAACGCAATGCCATCTAAAAATATATCTGGGTGGTCGTTAGAATAGGTAAGAAGCCATGTTTTTCCACCATCTTCAGTTTTGAAAATTTTAGCAGGGCTTCCCACACCCATTGCAACCGCATTATCTTCATCAAAAGCTTCAATGTCTCTTAAATCCGATTTGTCATGACCCGGAATCACTAATTTTTTCCAAGTATTTCCTCCGTCGGTAGTTTTCAATATGGTGCCATTGCTTCCTGAAATCCAACAAACTTTTTCACTTGGCGATGAGCTTCCTCTAAAGTGAGAAACGACTTCTGTTTTTACTAATTCAAATGAATAAGGAAATGCTACGGATTTGTTTTCTGTTTTACATGCACTTAATAACAAAAAGATAGATAATAAGCAAAGAGTGAGTCTAGACATAAATTAAAAGTTAAATCCAAGATTAAGTTTCAAATGTAAGATTTGAATGCCAATATATAGACAGATGAATAAGGATAAAAGATCGAAAAATGTGCATTTAAAACTCAATAAAAACGTATAAATTCGTCGCCATCCATTTTAGTATGGGAATGTGGACCTAAAAGTAAAATAGTTAGTAAAAAATAAATAAGGAAATTAGGAAATGAGTGAATCAAAAGTTTCTTTTTCAATTGGTAAAATCAACATGAATTGGTCGGTTTACCAAACTCTATTTTATGGATTGCTTGCGGTAATGCTGCTAATCATGATTCCTATTGCTTGGACAACGGGAATCTCTGGTGATGAATTTATTCAATACCAATATGGAAAAGCCATAGTAGATTGGTTTATGAATTTTGGTGAAGCCACAGAAGCTAATAAATTGGTTTTTGAAGAAGAAGGTGGTCACATGTATGCCTATAGTTCTTCTTTTGATTTTTTTACGGCAGCTTTCAATGAGTTTTTTGGAATTGAAAAAGTTTACGAATGGCGCCATGTCTTCAATGCTATTTCGGGTTGGCTACTCATAGTGTTTGCGGGGCTAATAGCGAAAGAAATACTGGGCTGGAGAGCAGCTTTAATTGCGATTTTCCTAATTTTTATTTCTCCAAGAGTAATTGGTCATAGTTGGAACAATCCTAAAGATATTCCTTTTGCAATGACCTATGTAATGGGGTTATATTACATTATGAAATACATAACCAACATTAATAATTTAACTTGGAAACACAAGTTAATGGTTTCTGTAAGCATCGGTTTAGCTATTGGAATTAGAATTGGTGGATTGATACTTATTGCTTATTTACTTCTTTTTACTGCACTGTATTTCTTGTATTCATCGGGTGGATTAAAAAAAGCTTTTACTAAAGAAGGAATTGCTAAAATCAAAGAACTTATAATATCTTCGGTGGTAGTTTCGGTAGGCGCTTATATTGTTGGCATAATGTTTTGGCCATTTGCACTTCAAAGTCCATTGACAAACCCAATGATAGCCTTGGAGAGAATGTCTGATTTTTCTACTACAGTTGGAATTAGGCAATTGTATGATGGAGAGATAGTTTGGAGTGAGGCACTGCCAGATTATTACACACTTCACTATATTTTTATGACTACGCCCGTGATTGTTATTTTGGGTTTTGTTTTGTTTTTTGTTTTCATTGCTAAACAAGAAAACAAGGACAGTCGTTTTTGGAAATTTGTATTGTTGTTTGCTTTTTTGTTTCCAATATTCTACATTTTTTATAAGCACAGTATGGTTTATAGCGGTTGGAGGCACACCTTATTTACCTATCCGGCAATGACAATTGCCTCAGCCATTGGTTTCGAATATTTATTGCGACAATTTAAAAAGCCAAAGACTCAAATTATAATGTTGAGCTGTTTGCCAATTTTGGCTTTACATCCAATAATCCATTCCATTAAAAACAATCCATTTCAATACATTTATTTTAATGAACTTACTGGTGGCGTTGATAATATGGTAGGTAAATATGAAAACGATTATTATTACCATAGTTCGAGACAGGCCTACAATTGGCTCAAGGAAAATACCGGATTTGATACTTTAGGGAATGGTAAAAAAATTAACCTTCTTTCGAATGACCACCAATCGGTAGCTTATTTTGTAGGAAACGATACCGATAAAGTATTTCGAGATTATCAGAGATATTACGACAGGGGTCAAAGAGATTGGGATTATTTTATTGTGGTTAATAACTACATAAATCCAGGGCAATTGCGTCGTGGAATATGGCCTCCTCCGAATACGGTATATGAAGTGAAAGTGGATAATACCACCATTGGGGCCGTTTTAAAACGAAAAACTTACAAAGACTTTAAAGGACACCAAGCTCTACAGCAAGGAAATATTCCATTAGCAATTGAATTGTTAACCGAAGCAATTCAAGAAGATCCTATGGTTGAAAGTGCCTATTTGGATTTGGCCGATGCTTTTTTACGAGTAGGTGAGTATGAAAAGGGTATTGCAGTAACCAAACAATTACTTAAAATTTATCCCCAATACGACAAAGCATTTTATTCTCAAAGTATTATTCTTCTCAACCAAGGAAAATACAAAGAGTGCATTGAAGTTGGTAAGATTGTACTCAAGTTAAATCCCAAGTACACCAATGTATATTACATTTCTGGGGTAGCTTATATGCAAGCTGGAGATCCTCTTTCTGCTATAAAAAGCCTAAAAACTTGTGTAGAAAAAAGTCCAGGGTTTAAACAAGCTTATGCTATGTTGGCTGAAATTTACAAACAACAAGGTAAAACTCAAGAAGCTGAGTACTACCAAAGCATCGTGAATCAATTGTAATATGAGTAGAACTCTTCTAGTTATTCCCTGTTACAATGAAGCTTTAAGATTGGAGAAGGAAGTTTTTCTTAAAAGCGTTCAGACTTTTGGTTTTGATCTCTTGTTTGTTAATGACGGAAGTAAAGATGGTACTTTATTAGAACTACAAGAACTAGAAGCTGCTAATCCCGAGAACATTAAGGTCTTAGATGTGCCTCAAAATGTTGGTAAGGCAGAAGCGGTTAGGGCAGGAATGAATGCAGGGTCAGAATGGAAGAAGTTTGATACGGTAGGTTATGCCGATGCGGATTTAGCTACTCCATTTGAAGAGTTAGATCGAATTTCTAAATTATTTAAAGAGCACCAGACTTTTTTGTTTGGTTCTAGAATAGCCCGTTTGGGTAGTCATATAGAACGATTAAATTCAAGGTGGTTGTTCGGGAGAATTTCGGCAAGTTTTGCTGCTATGACTTTAGGGCTTGGAGTATATGATACGCAATGTGGCGCTAAGTTTTTTCGTTCCGGTTTGGTACCTATTCTTTTTAATAAACCCTTTTTAAGTCGTTGGCTTTTTGATGTAGAACTGTTTTTTAGAATGATGAATCATTTTGGAAAAAAAGAGGCCGAAAACCAAATGATAGAAATCCCTCTGGATGTTTGGATTGAAATGGGTGATAGTAAATTAACCATGATGGATATTCTCAAAGTTCCCTTTGAATTATTGAAAATCAGAAGACATTATCATGGCAATACTAAAAATTAGAGGCCTTCATAAAAAATTCATTTCCGAAAGTACTATCCAAGTTCTTAAAGGTGTTGGCTTTGAAGTTAAGAAAGGGCAGCACGTTTTTATTATTGGAGAAACCGGAAGCGGGAAAAGCACTTTATTGAAAGTCATTTTCGGGTTACATATTCCGGAAAAAGGAGCCGTTTGGTTAAATAACGAAAAACTACAGTTTGAAAATCAGCTGATTCCAGGGGTTGATGAGATGAAATTGGTGGAACAAGATTTTAATCTTAAAAAATTCAATACTGTTCGTTCAGCAATTGAATCCAAATTGGAAATTGGTCTAAATAAAAGGCAAAAACAGAATAAGACCAACGAATTACTCGACTTATTTCAACTAAGAAAATTAGCTCCCAAACAAATATTACAAATTAGCGGAGGTCAACAGCAGCGAGTTGCGCTGGCACAAGCATTTGCTAATTTGCCACAAGTACTTTTATTGGATGAGCCGTTCGCCCACCTCGATCCTCAGTTAAAAACAAATATTTTTAGATACATTAATAATTGTATTGTAAAAAACGGACTTACCGTTTTAACTGTTACACACGATTTTATGGAAACTTTGAAGCATGCCGATTGGGTAATTGCTTTGGAAAAAGGTAAAATAGCCCAAGAAGGAGAACCCAGAGAATTATATGAAAAACCTGTAAATAAATACATTGCCGGCTTATTGGGAAGTTTCTCGGAACTGAAACTGGATGATAATATTTGGCTGTTGAGACCGGAGAATATTATTCTTGAAAAGAAAGGTGATTATGAAGGTGAGATTCTGTCCTTACGATATGGTGGAAATCATTATGAAGTTGAAATTAATTATGACAAGCAAGTATTAATTACCCATTTTCCGTTGAATAATAATTTTGCCGCAGGGGATAAAATAAGATTCAATTTGGAGTTAAAAAGAGAAGTTATTGATCAGTTAGTTTTTTCGGAACAATGAAAGCGCAAATTGAGCAGAGCTGGAAAAAAGAACTTGAAAATGAGTTTAATAAGCCTTATTTTACGTCCTTAACTTATTTTCTAAGAGAGGAATACCTTTCAAAAGAAATATACCCTCAGGAAAAAGAAATTTTTTCTGCATTTAACTATTGTTCCATTAAAGATGTGAAAGTGGTAATTGTAGGTCAAGATCCATATCATGGAAAAGGACAAGCAAATGGATTATGTTTTAGTGTTAATGAGGGACAAAAACATCCGCCTTCTTTAATGAATATATTCAAAGAAATAGAAAAGGAATTAGGGATTCCGTATCCTAAATCCGGAGACTTAGCTCGATGGGCAAGCCAAGGAGTATTTTTATTAAACGCAACCCTTACCGTTGAATCTGGCATGGCAGGGAGTCACCAAAAACAAGGTTGGGAGACTTTTACGGATTCAGTAATTGAAACGATAAACAAGAGTACAGAAAAAGTGGTTTTTATGCTTTGGGGAGGTTTTGCCAAAAAGAAAGGAAAAAAAATCAATAGAAATAAACACTTGGTTTTAGAATCGGGGCACCCATCTCCGTTAAGTGCCATTAGAGGATATTGGTTTGGAAACAATCATTTTAGTTTATGCAATATTTTTTTGAAGAAAGAAGGCAAGAAAGAGATAGATTGGAAGTAAGTAATACATTTGAAAAAAATATATAAATGTGGATTTAGTAGAATTAAAGGCAACAGGGCAAATAGAAAATCCTAATAGACATCCATGGGAACAGGCCCGATCGGTATTTGTTGCTAATCAAATTAGAAAAAGATTGGGTGCTAACGATGCCATGACGATATTGGATATTGGCTGTGGTGATACGTATGTAGCGGAAACACTTTTAGAAGATTTCCCTAACAGTACGTTTTATTGTATTGATATTGCTTTTACTCCTGAGTTAATGGCTCACTACTCCGAAAAATATAAAAACACCAACATTCATGTTTATACAGATATGAATGATGCGGTAGCAGATATTGAAAAGGAAATATCATTTATTCTTTTATTGGATGTGGTAGAACATATTGAAGAAGATGTTTCTTTTTTAAAACAAGTTCACCAATTAAATCACGTAACTGAAAATACGAATTTGTTTATTACAGTTCCTGCATTTCAATCTCTTTTTACCAACCACGATAATTTATTGGGGCATTACCGAAGGTATACCAATGTTAATTTGAAACGAACTTTGAAAAGTGCAGGTTTTAAATCTGATTCTCTTGGTTATTTTTTCACATCACTTTTACTTCCGCGGATTCTCGAAAAAGCCAAAGAAAAAATGTTTGGAATTAAAAATGATAGCACTGATTTATCCGTTTGGGACAAAGGAGA
>CAWUST010000011.1:0-30700 GCA_963925495.1 uncultured Flavobacteriales bacterium
CTTTCCTTTGTTGATGTTCAGTATTTAAATCCAGAGTATAAGAAAGGGATAATTCCTAAAGACGGAAAATCACATACGCTACGATTGCCTAAAGGAGAGTTGGCCTTGTATTTGGTTAATGAAAAAAGCATAACCGATCAATATTCGAAACCTATTGATTATTCAGTTGAAGTACTTGCTGCTCAAGAACAAGTGGAAGTTTATAGAGTTAGAAATGGGGATTATTTGGGAAAAATTGCGACTAGATATGGAGTTTCTGTTCGACAGGTAAAAAGTTGGAACGGTCTTAGGAGTGATAATTTAAGAGTGGGACAACGATTAACAATACATCCTCGTGGGTCTGCACCAAAAATAGCTCAAAAACAAAAAGTGGAATTAAAAAAGAATAGTTCCGAGTCGGGTAATACAGTGTATTATCAAATTCAAAAGGGAGATACACTTTGGGACATTGCAAAAGCAAAGGGCATGAGTACGAATCAACTAAAAATACTTAATAAGGGTTTGAATGCTAAGAACTTGAAGCCTGGAGATAAAATAATAATCAGTAAAAAATCGTAGTGAGAGAGAGGTTAATAATAGGCACCCTACTTTTATTTATAGGTTTTATATTAAATTCTTGCGAAGAACCAGGAGCTAACAAACCGCGGTTTTCAGGAAGTTTTGGCGAGCTGATAGTGGTTGCCCCCAATTCCATTTGGAAAAGTGACTTAGGGGACTCCATTTACAATATTATAGGTGCTTATCAATATGGGCTTCCACAAGCAGAACGTCAATTTAACATTGTTCACATTACTCCTCAAAAATTTAAAAGCGTATTAAAAGGACATAGAAATGTGTGCATTATAAAAGTGGATACCGCTACAGTTCGACCAATAAAACTAGAAAAAAGTAAGTGGGCAAGGGGTCAATTGGTGATTACGATTTCAGCCAAAAGCAAAAAGCGGCTTTTAGCAGTAGTTAAAGAAAATGGCCCTCGGGCAGTAGAACTATTTCAGTCAGCAGAAATAAACAGGCATTATTTAAGGAATAAAAAACTGGGTAATGCGGCAATTGGAGGACAAATTGAAAAGGTTCAAGGTTTTACAATGACCACCCAAAAAGATGCGCATTTAGAGAAAAATAAAAACGGATTAACTTGGATTCGGCTCGAAAGGGAAAGAGATAAAGGTGGGTTTAGGCACCAAATTAGCCAAGGAACTTTGTTGTTTTCGCTGCCATATACAAGCCAAGAAAATTTTGAAGATACCAATGTATATAGAACTGTAGATTCGGTTTTAAAAGCCAATTTACCTGGACCAGGTGAAAATCAGTACATACAACTAAACTTCAGATACATTACCCCTCAGGCTACCGAATTGAACTTTAAAGGTTCTTATGCTAAAGAATATCGAGGACTTTGGAGAATGGAGAACAATGCCATGGGTGGGCCAATATATTTACTGACTTTTTTAAATGAAAAGGAGAATAGAATTATTTATGCTTTTGGTTATGTGTTTGCGCCTCAATTTAATAAAAGAGAATATTTGCGTGAATTAGAAGGTGTAATTAAGTCGATTTCAATTCCTGAAAAATAAATTATTGACTTAGTTCCTGCAGAACCTTTAAAGTCTTTAAACTTCCGAAACCCTCTACATGAATTTGATAAAACTTGATGACCGCTTCAAGTATTTTGTTTCTTTCGTCCCGGTGGAGCTTTTCATACAAAAAATCGTAACCAGTACTTGAGATTTCACTTATTTTTTTAGCCTCGATTTGTTCAACATAAGAAATGTGCATTGGCCTTATACGAGTAAATAACCCCTCTTGTAAGTCAAAAAACTCTCGTCCTGTATATTTTCCAAGGGGGTAGAAGCCTAAAAATTTACTTAACCGTATTAAAAAAACGAGATGAAAATTACCAATTCTTTCCGTTGTATTAAGCAGTTCTATTGACGTTCGAACAAAACTGTAAAGCGACGGGTTTGCCTCGTTTTCTTTTAAACATTTTAATAAAACTTCAGCTAAAAAAAACGCAATCCCACTTTTTTGCAAATCACTTCTTATAGCATGAAATGGCGTGTGAATCTGAACTTCTTTTAAGCGTTTTAAATCACTTTTGGGACGGTCTAAATATTCCAAATCGAGCTCAGCTAAAGGATGCATTATAGCTGGAACGGACTTATTTTTTCCTTTGAGACCCTGAACTAAAAAGGACACGCTTCCGTGCTCTTTTGTGTACATTTTAAGAATTAAACCTGAATCGCCATATTTTACTTTGTGTAAAAGAATTCCTCGATCAGAAACTAGCATTTAAGAGTTTCTTAAATCTTGATAAACAAGTTTAGAGTTTGATTTTTCTATTAGTGAAAGTAACTCAATAGCCGTTGATTTAGGAGATTTTAATGCGCCATCATTTTTTAATTCTAGAAAACGATCAACCTGACTAAAATCTTTTTTTGAAGATTCTCGAATTTGACCTTGCATGGCCGTTTCTAATACTCCTGGCGCCACACTAAGTACCTTGAAGTTTTCATAACCTTTAATGTTATTCTCGGCATTAATAACTTCGCTAAACATGTTAATTCCCGCTTTACTTGTGCAATATCCTGCCCAACCATCGTATGCATTTACAGCGGCTCCAGAGCTTATATTTAGAATAACTTTTTCCATATCGTTACTTTCTTTGTAAGCACTCATAAAATTATTCATGAGAATGCAAGGTGAAACCATATTGACATGAAATGAATCAACCAATTTTTTATTATCTAAATCACCTACATATTTAATTTCGCCTAAAGTACCAGCGTTATTAACCAAAACAACTTTATCTACCTTTTGATGTTGACCAAAATGAAACTTCGCAACTTCAACTGTATCTGAGAGGTCCAGGCGTTTGTGCGAATAATTCGGGTGAACAATTTCACATTGCCTTCCAATTCCAATAACTAAATTATTTTCATTTTTTAAAATTTCCTCTGCAATCGCAAAACCCAATCCTCTGGAAGTTCCAGTTATATAAAATATGTTCATAATTTAAATTTCTAAAGCTTGCGCCAAATCTGCAATTAAATCTTCAATATCCTCCACACCGACGCTTAACCTTACTAACGAATCTTTAATTCCTGTTTTTTCTCTTTCTTCTTTCGGAATAGCAGCGTGAGTCATAGATGCGGGATGACCACAAAGAGATTCAACTCCTCCTAAACTTTCTGCCAAAGTAAAAACCTTGACGTTACTTACAAATTTCTTCGCTTTTTCATAAGTATCATCTACAGTAGTAAACGACAACATACCACCAAAATCTGACATTTGTTTTTTAGCGATATAATGATTTGGGTGATTTGGCAAACCTGGCCAATAAACTTTATCTACGGCAGAATGAGCAAGTAAAAATTCAGCAACTTTTTTTCCGTTTTCGCAATGTCTTTGCATTCTTAAATGAAGAGTTTTAATTCCTCGAAGTACTAAAAATGAATCCATTGGCCCACAAACAGCACCGGAACTGTTTTGAATAAAATAAAGTCTTTCGGCCAATTCAGTATCGTTCACAATAAGAGCGCCCATTACTACATCACTATGACCACCAAGGTATTTAGTAGCCGAGTGCATTACAATATCAGCACCCATTCCTAATGGGTTTTGCAAGTATGGACTGGCAAATGTATTGTCAACCCCGAGTAAACAATTGTGTTTTTTAGCGAATAGAGAAGCTGCCTCAATATCAATAATATTTAGCATTGGGTTGGTAGGAGTTTCCACCCAAATAAGTTTGGTATTTTCGTTGGCTAAATGGTCCAATTCATCGAAATTAGACATATCTGTAAAGTGAAATTTAATTCCAAACTTTTCAAATATTTTGGTGTAAATCCTGTAAGTTCCACCGTATAAGTCACTAGTAGATATAACCTCATCTCCAGGTTCTAGTAATTTTATAATAGTATCAATTGCTGCCAATCCACTACCAAAACACAGCCCATGTTTTCCGTTTTCAATGGAAGCTAAGTTTTTCTCAAGCGCATGTCTTGTGGGGTTTTGGGTTCTGGAATATTCGTAACCCTTGTGGCCCCCAGGTCCAGTTTGAGCGTAAGTAGAGGTCTGATAAATCGGGGTCATTATGGCTCCAGTTGCTGGATCAGGACTTAAGCCTCCGTGAATTGTTTTTGTTCCAAATTTCATAAGATTTAATTTCGAATTTAGTTCAAAATTTAATTTTAAATAAGTTGTCAAAATTAGGATAATTCCACATTTTAAATTTCAAATTGAGATGAATTTTATCACAAGCCATTTGAAATTAACAATGTTACAATCCTGAATTAAATCATCAAATTTAAGATATGATATCCCTAGTCTTTAAAACTTTGTCATTAGATTTTGCAGCTTGTTGTTCAGCATAGGATGCAACTAAATAGGCTAAAACTGCAAACTTCGGAAAACACGAACTAAGAGCGTTGCAAGGTAATTTCATGCTAAATTAAAGGGATAACCCTATTTTATTATATCGCTTATTGATAATTCGTGAAACAAAAGAAAACTTCATTTTGACTTATGTTTTTTTTGGGGTATGATTTTTTCTAAGTCATAATTATATCTATAAGGTTTTTTTTAAGAAGACTACTCCAATAATTTGGGGGTATCTTTTTATGCGGTAGTCCGGATTGCAAATCCGAACTAGCCTCTATTTTACATCTGAACTAGTTGAAAAAAAAAGACCAAGCCGACACGTTATATGAAGCCGAGTAGGTTATAGAGCCTAGCCACCTTTAAAAATGTATTTATCTTTAAATTGAATGATATAGGGACTAATTTCATGTTTTAATTTGCAGATGGATTGTAAGGGAGGCGAGCCGCTAGCGCGGACCGAAAAGCTTGGAAACTAATTTGAGTTTCCATCTTATTTACTAATCCAACTATACTTTTTACGACACTAGTTTTAAGGTTATAACTGATTAATGTATCAAATAAAAGAGTAATGTTTTGAGGAGCCGTGTGTTACAATTTGTATCGAAGTCTTGGGGGGTACTTGTCTCTAATAGTAAAAATTAAAGGTAAAACAGCTCAAAAAAAACCAGATAAACTACAATCAATGAATAAAAGGAAAGTGAATCTAAAAATTGATTTTTTAAACGGAAAACCCTACATTTAATAAAAATGGAGATTTTGCAACGGTCTTGAACTGTTTTTAAATAAAAAACCACGAACTTGGAGCAGTGGCGGTAAATTCTGAGAAAGCAAATTATTATGGAAAGGAGCAGAAAAAAAACGATTTATAAAAGTGATTAATTAGAATTTTTCGCGCTTAAGCTCTCCTACTTCCCGCAAAACGGAGACTCTAACTTACCCAGTATCAAAAGGTTTTTGGGCGAAAAAATGAGTGCAGGTCATTTTACTTTTGTGTGCTCGCACAGAAAGTAACGCCATTTACTATAAAAGGTTATTTTTGAATAAATATTTTAACAATGATTAAGAAGCACATTTTATTACTGGCGGCCTTAGCCGTTTACTCTACAGGGTTTTCTCAGAACGCCGATGCCGTATTGGGTAAATGGAAAACTATAGATGACGAAACAGGAAAACCAAAATCGATTGTCGAATTGTATAAAGGCAGCGATGGAAAATTACATGGGAAAATAATCACCATTTTAAATCCAGATAAGCAAAACGCTAAATGCGACAAGTGCGAGGATCATTTAAAAGATCAGCCCATTATGGGAATGGTGATAGTGAAGGACCTAGTGTGGGATGAAGATGAATGGGACGATGGAACTATTTTAGACCCCAACAAAGGTACATACTACGATTGTAAACTTTGGCTAGAAAGCGATGAACCGGACAAATTAAATGTTAGGGGCTACATAGCTTTTATCTTTAGAACCCAATATTGGTATAGAGTAAAAGATTAGTGAGATTATTATTAACGTTATTATTGAAAGGCCTTTTTGGCCTTTTTTTATTGTTTGTTTTTTTCTCTTGTGATCCTTCTAAAGAAAAAAATGCTAAAAATAAAACGGATAAGCTGGCTTATGTATTACCACCAGAACTAGAATCGAAGGTAAAAAAGATAAGAAAACTGGTCCAAAAACAATCTCGAAAAGGGACTTTCAATGGGGCAGTGCTGGTAGCGGATTATGGAAACGTAATTTATGAAGGGGTTAATGGATATAGTAATTTTAGGAAAAAAGAAAAACTAAGTATTCATTCTGTTTTTCAATTGGCAAGCGCCTCTAAAATGTTTACTGCTGCGGCTATTATGTTATTAAAACAGAGTAAACAATTGGAATATGACGATTCTGTAAAAAAGTACATTCCATTATTTCCATATCCCAAAGTAACCATCAGAAATTTGCTAAATCACCGAAGCGGAATACCCAGGTATATGGTGGTTAGTGATGAGTTTTGGCCGCGAGATACGATGATGACAAATGAGGACATGAATGACCTTATGATTGAGCATTGCCCTGAGAGCTATTACCCCCCAAATTATCGTTTCAATTATCAAAACTCGAATTATGCCTATTTGGCTTTAATAGTTGAACGAATTTCTCATGCATCGTTTCAGCGATTTTGTAGGGATAGTATTTTTGAGCCACTTGAAATGTATGATACTCGAATTTTTAATGGAATAGATTCAACAGAAATACCAGGAATGGTATCGGGCCATATTTACAGAAGACCAAGACCAATTGACCCTTACAATAACTATGTAAATGGAGTGGTCGGAGATAAAGGTGTTTATTCTTCACTGAGCGATTTATTGAAATTTGATCAAGCATTATATTCCAATTCATTTATCGCAGATAGCTTGCTTCGAGAAGCGTTTACCGGGGGATCGACGGAAAGAAAAAGAAGAAGAGGAAATTACGGTTTTGGGTGGAGAACAAGTCCTTTTGAAAAAGACCGAATGGTGTTTCACTATGGCTGGTGGAATGGTTTTAAAACTTGTTTTATGCGTTTTTTAGGGACACATCGTACCATTATTGTGCTTACAAATAGAGACATGTCTTTAACCTTACCAAAAAAAATACAAGAAATATTGTTTGAGGATGAAACTAAATCGAAGCCACACACTTTAGCTCAATAGCAATCTGGGTAGGCAATGAGTTTATTTCAACAGTAGTTCTACAAGGCTGATTGTCCTTAAAATACTCCCCATAAATTCTATTGAAAGCTTTAAAATCGCGTTTCATGTCCACTAAAAAGACAGTAACGTCAATCAAATTTTCCCATGAACTTCCCGCTTCATCTAAAACTGCTTTTACGTTTGCAAATACACTGTGCACCTGTGCTTCAAAATTAAAAGATTCGAAATTTCCATTATGGTCTAGTTTTAAACCCGGAACCACGCTATCATGAGTTCCACTACCAGCTACTCTTGGTCCAACTCCGCTTAAAAATAATAGATTGCCTGCTTTTCTAGCATGAGGATATAAACCAACCGCTTTTGGTGCTTTTTGAGAATTTATTCGACCTTCCATAATTCAATTATTTTGATGCAAATATAAATTTGAAGTAAAACACAGGCTTTAAAACTGGTATATAATTTTAAAAAGAATATTTTTTAAAAGAATCGACCTAATTTTACACGAAATTGAAAACAATGAAAATCGTTTCTTTCCTCTTTTTTATTTCGATAAATTTAACAGCATTTTCACAGCTAGGGCCTGCGGTTGAACAAACTATTCATTCAGAAGAATTGTCTAAGACCATCACTATTGATGTGAGTCAAAATGAAATAGACCAACTTATCGATATGCAAGAACAAAGCAAGGGTAAAAACGTGGTTTTTCCAGTTGGAAAGCTAATTTCTGTGGATATTGACATGATGCTAAGCGCCCAATGGAGTTTTGATGAATTTGAAAACAGAATAGGAAAATTGAAAATACACTCCTCAGGAGCTACAGGCATTGGAGCATACTTTTCTGAGTTTTTTTTACCAATTGGCAGTAAACTCTATGCATACACACCATCGCATAAAGAAGTAATTGGTCCTTTCGGATTTGTAGATAATCCTAAAAACGAAAAATTTAGCTCAGGAACTGTAAATGGAAATGAGATAGTGTTAGAAGTTTTCATTCCAAAAGGAGTAAGTTCATTGCCTAAACTCAAAATCAGGCACTTAGGATATGAAAGAAATCTTTCTAAAATTAAAAATGCAAATAGAGACTTTGGAGATTCAAAAGATTGCCAAGTAAATGTCTTATGTGAAGAGGGTGACGATTGGAAAGATAATAAGAATGCTGTTGTTAGAATAAAAATGGTTTTCGGTGGTTTTGAAAGTTGGTGCTCGGGAACCATAATGAACAACACTTACCAAGATTGTACGCCTTACATTTTAACTGCAGACCATTGCCGACATTTAAGTACTGGGGAAATCGCTAAAGAAAATGAATACGACAACTGGGAGTTCTATTTTAATTATGAATCGACTAAATGCAGAAACCCTAGCAACGAGGGCGATGTAACTATTGCGAAAATGACAGGCTGTACCAGAAAAGCATCGAGCGAAAACGGTGGAGAGGGAGATCCTGATTTTTTATTATTGCGATTAAATAATTCTATTCCGCAGTTTTATAACCCACATTTTGCCGGTTGGGACAGAAGAAATGTGGCGTCAGAAAATGGCGTAATGATTCATCATCCTGCAGGAGACATAAAAAAAATATCGACTTATATTCGACAGGTAGAATCATCAGAGTGGAATGGCGATTTGATTAAAAATAGCCATTGGAAATTGATTTGGACTAAAACTAAAAATGGGTTTGGGAGTTCTGAAGGAGGAAGTTCAGGAAGTGCGCTTTGGAATCAAGATAAACGTGTTGTTGGCCAATTGACAGGTGGTTCATCAGCATGTGAAGAAGGAAACGGTACAGGCCCATTTAATCCGGATTATTTTGGAAAACTACATTCAAGTTATACAATGGACATGAGCGACACCACAAAAAATTTAGAATATTGGCTAGATAACGGAAGAAATAAACCGCAATTTATAGATGGGATTAATTGGCCATGTAGCGAACAAGCTCTTTCTAATGGACATGCAATAATAACTAAAGAGATAATATCAATGTTTCCTAATCCAGCAGATAAATTGGTAAACATTTCGTCAATTGGTAAGCCCCACTTTCAACTTGTTGTTTTTGATGTTTTAGGAAATAAAATAGTGGACTTAAAAGTAAATGAAGAAAAAATTAAATTGGATGTTTCTAATTGGCCAACGGGTATTTACGTAGTCAATTCTATATGGAATAATTCAAAAGTGAGTCAAAAATTGATCGTGAAATGAGAGCAAATATTTTAGCCGTAGTATTTTTAGGAACGCTTTTTATTATTGGTTGTAAAAGCACTGAATCTACTCCAAAAGAAGAAAGTAAAACAGCTGTAAAAAAGGAAGTAAATGTTAATCCTAATTGCGTTCCAATTATTTTGGAAAAGGAGCTTTATGATAAGGTTCAAAATTGGGGAGTCCAAGTATTAGAAAGTAAAATTGAGGGCAATTACTTATATTTAAAGTACTCGTTTAGTGGTTGTCCAACCGATGAAATAGTATTGGTTTGGAATAACATGCTTTTAAAAAGTTACCCCGGTAAAGCAATGCTAAAATTGGGGTATGAAGAAACAGGAAGTTGTGATGAAATGCAAATCCAAGACGCTTGTTATGATTTAAAAGACTTTATTCAATACAAAAAAGTTCATTTAAATGTGAATGGCTCTTCAGCCGTTCTTTTTGACGTAGAAAGTGAGTGAACAATAATTGTGACTTAAGTAAAACGAGCCAATATTTGTTCAACTTGACGAACATAACCGCCACCAAATAGATTTACGTGAACCATTAAAGGGTAAAGGTCATATAATTCTGCGCGCTCACCATAACCACTTTCTAAAGGAAAAATGTCTTCGTAGGCATTATACATTTCGGGATTGAAGCCACCAAAAAGCCTCGTCATGGACAAATCCATTTCGCGATGTCCATAGCAAACGGCAGGATCGAATATTGCCGGCGTATTTTCTTTTGTTCGCATAATATTGCCACTCCACAAATCGCCATGTAATAAACTTGATTTTTCTTTGGGAAACAGGTTTTCAAGATTACAATAAAGACGCTCGAAAAGAGAAGGCAGATTTCCTGAAACTTTTCCAGAATCTAAAGCCATTTTCACTTGAATCTCTAGTCGATTTTCAATAAAAAAATCGGTCCAGGAAGTTTTTTTTGAATTTAATTGAGGTAAACTTCCAATATAATTATCCGTTTCTAAACCAAAATAATTGGCGGTTAGCTGGTGCATTTTGGCCAAATTAACCCCAAACTTTCTCCAATATTCTTTATCGTCTTTTGAACTGATTTCTAACCACTCTAAAATTAAAAAATAGTCATTAACTACAATTACTTTCGGTATTTTGAAATTAGTTTTAGAAAGTTCTTCGAGTCCAGCTGCTTCCTTTTGAAACATTTCTGGGAGTCCCTCTGCGTTGTTTTCTTTTACGAAGAACCGTCCAAGATTAGTTTGAATTTTGAAACTTTGATTTATATCTCCACCGGGAACAGAAGTTGCAGAGATCAATTTACACGGGCTATTAAGTTGAATAGAGAGGGATTCGAGTATTTCCTTTTGATTTTCCATATTCCCACTAATTAATTTTACTTTTTAAAACTAATAAGCTTCCTTTTGAGGTAAACTCTTCTTATCCATCCAGGTATAACTAGAACTCCAATAAACAAATAAGGATAATAGGTGAATAACCTCCAGAGGAGCGCCACAACACCAGGGAATCCATCAGTAATGTAATCCCCTAAAAATTGAGTGAACATATACTCAGCCACGCCGGCACCACCAGGTGTAGGGCTAATTAGCATAATCACCCACATTACCAATTGGCGAGCATAAACCATCATGTGCTCATTAAAAGTAAGAGTGCCGACAGCCAAAATGAGGAAATTTACTACCCAAAATCTTGCTGTCCATGAAAACAAGGTCGCTCCAAATGCTTTTGCCCAAAACGCAATTGGCTTTCCTTTCAGTTCCATCGAAGTAGTGATTATATCATTTCCAGTTTGTAATGCGGTAGCTCGATATTTTTTTAAAATCCCAATGTAAGTGAAGATTACGATTAACTTTTTAAATCCGCGGGGAGCGAAAAAAATCGCGCTTAATATAATAGTAGTTAAAATTACAATAAAACAATATCCTACATAAAACACTTCTTGCATTCCTAAGTTCATTCCAAACACTTCTCGCATTTCTTTTGGAAAAAGGTTAGAAGTACCCACAAAGGCAATTACCAAAGGAACCATTAAAATGTAAAATAGCTCATCTAAGAATGCCGTAACCATTACCACCGCAGTACTTCTTCCGAAGTTTATACCCTCCTTGTTTACTATAAATAAAGCAACTGCCGAGCCCCCAACAACCGAAGGTGAAATTGCAGAAGCAAATTCCCAAAGCATGATGACATCAAATGAATTTCGCCATTTTATTTGGTTATCGGTAAGTACTCTAATTCGGTACATATAACCCAAGTCGCGTGTTGCAACCATGAGTAATGCGCAAAAAAGCCAAATTGCAGTGTCCCACCCCCAGTCCAATTTCGCGATTTTATCAAAATCTATTTCTTTTGTTAGAAAATATACGGCCACAGCCAACCCAATACCAACTGGAATAATGATTCGAGTTGGGCTTAATAACTGCCTAACAGGACTGGATTTCTTTTTTCGTTTTGCCACGCTCTTTATTCTCTATTACATTTGCGAAAACCCCATTCAAACATGAACAAAATTTATCATCTTTTTTCCTGTAGTACCTGCCAACGCATAATTATAGAACTCGATTTACATAATAGAGGCTTCGAATTTCAGGATATCAAAACTAATAAAATAACAGCCCAACAATTGGATGAAATGGCCGAGAAATCAGGGAGCTTTGAGGCTATTTTTTCACGAAGAGCATTGAAGTATAAAAGCATGGGATTGAAAGACAAAATACTCTCTGAAAGTGAGATTAAGAAGTTAATATTAGAAGAATATACCTTTCTAAAAAGACCTGTAATTATTATTGGAAAGGAGCAATTTGTAGGTAATTCCAAAAAAGTAATTGAAGCGGCTTCAAAACTTTTATCAGGCGACAAGTAGGTGAAAAACAAAAACACATTAGCCCATCTTGCTATTCTTTCAGCAAATCTTATCTATGGTGTAAATTACACTTTTGCTAAGGATGTAATGCCAGTGTTTATTAAGCCGTTTGGTTTTATTTTTTTACGGGCAATTGGTGCGTTGAGCCTGTTTTGGTTGGTTTCACTTTTCTTTAAACAAGAGAAAATAGAAACAAAAGATTTTAAAGTATTAGCAATGTGTGGGTTCTTTGGTGTTGCTTTAAACCAGCTCACTTTTTTCTCGGGGTTGAGTATAACTTCACCAATTAATGCAGCAATAATAATGACAACAAATCCAATTTTAGTTCTAATTGCTGCCGCTTTCATATTAAAAGATAGAATAACCATTCAAAAAGTGAGCGGAATAACTTTGGGTATTATTGGAGCCACCTTGCTCATTCTTTTTAAAGGAGATTTCAGTTTAGATACCTCAACTTGGTATGGAGATTTATTGGTTTTTATTAACGCGATGTCTTATGGCGTTTATTTGGTAATTGTAAGTCCGCTTATGAGAAAATATAACCCTTTAACTGTAATAAAATGGGTTTTCACATTTGGGTTTCTTTTCATTATTCCATTTGGGTTTAACCAGTTTACGGAAATAGAATGGTCCGCATTTCCAACTCATATTTCGTTAAAAGCAGGTTTCGTAGTTGTGTTTACTACTTTCTTTGCTTATCTTTTGGGTACTATAGGGCTAAAGCATTTAAAGCCTTCAACGGTAAGTACATACATTTATTCTCAGCCCGTTTTTGCGGCATTATTTGCAATAATATTAGGAAAAGATAGCTTGGATTCGATAAAAATACTGGCCACAGTATTAATTTTTTCTGGTGTGTATTTAGTAAGTAAAAAGTTGATTAAAGATAGAGTCAATTGAGTATATATACGTTTTGCAAGGAGTTATTACCTTTGCATGAAATTACACTGCATGATACGCTCGATGACGGGATTCGGAAAAGCTTCCGGAGAATTTGAAGGAAAAATAATTACAGTTGAAATAAAATCGTTGAATTCAAAATCCAATGATTCAAAATTGCGACTACCGAGTAGCTATCGTGATAAAGAGTTAATGGTTAGAAACAAGGTAGCAGCTCAATTAGAAAGAGGTAAAATCGATATTTCAATTTCTATTGAAAGTATAGAAACAACTTCTTCAACTTCCATTAATTTTAAATTAGCCGGAGAGTATTTCTTACAGCTTAAAGAATTGAGTAAGCAATTAGGTGAAGAAGGGAATTTTATGGAGATGGTGTTGAAAATGCCTGGTGTCTTGGAATCTTCTAGTTACGAGGCAAATCCTAAGGAATGGGTTTTTATTGAAGAATTACTCACATTTTCTTTAGAGGAAATAAATACATTTCGCGCCGATGAAGGAAAAAAACTAGAAATAGATCTAGTAAAAAGATTAGACAACATTGACACACATTTGAAGGGAGTTCAAGAAATTGCTCCTAAGAGAGTGGATGCAAAACGAGAAAAACTGATAAATAAATTTAGAGAGAATACGGATGATTTTGAAACATTGGATCAAAATCGATTTGAGCAAGAACTGATTTACTATCTGGAAAAGCTAGATATTACTGAAGAGGAAGTGAGGTTGAATGCGCATTTAGATTACTTTAGAAAAACCATGCTTTTGGGTAGTGGACAGGGTAAAAAACTTGGGTTTATAAGTCAGGAAATGGGCAGAGAGATAAACACGATAGGTTCAAAAGCAAATCACGCAGAAATGCAGAAGCATGTTGTTCAAATGAAGGACGAATTAGAAAAAATAAAAGAACAAGTTCTTAATATTCTCTAATGGATTTTAATTCGAAAAATGGAAAGGCAATTATTTTTTCAGCACCATCAGGAGCTGGGAAAACAACAATTGTTCATTATTTATTAGGGAAGTTCCCTAATCTTTCCTTTTCAATTTCGGCTACAAGTAGGGAACAAAGAGGATCAGAAATAAACGGTACAGATTATTATTTTCTTGAGCCAGAAGACTTCAAAACTAAAATAAAAAACGAAGAATTACTTGAGTGGGAAGAAGTTTACCCCGATCAATTTTATGGAACCCTGAAACAAGAGATTGAAAGAATTTGGGCCAACGAGAAATGTGCAATTTTTGATGTAGATGTCGTGGGCGGCCTTAACTTGAAAAAACAATTAGGAGCTAACGCACTTGCGGTTTTTGTGCAACCACCAAATAGCATTGAACTCGAAAAACGCCTTAGAATGCGAGGAACCGAAAGTGATGAAAAAATAAATATGCGACTTCAAAAAGCAGATAATGAGCTAGCTTATGCCAATAAATTTGATAAGATTCTAATTAATAAAAATTTGGATGAAGCATTTTTTAATGCAGAAAATCTAGTAAAAAGATTTTTACAAAAATGAAAGTTGGACTTTATTTCGGAACGTATAACCCAATTCATGTTGGCCATTTAATTATTGCTAATCACATGGCTAATTACACAGACTTAGATCAAGTTTGGTTGGTAGTCACCCCAAGAAATCCGCTAAAACAAAAAGATTCATTATTAGCAGACTATCACAGACTTACGTTAGTAAGAGGGGCAATTGAGGACAATTTAAAACTTCGAGCAAGTGCCGTAGAATTTGACCTAGAAAAACCATCCTATACTTCTAAAACCTTGGCGTATTTGCAAGAGAGGTATCCAGAAAACGAATTTTCTCTTATAATGGGAGAAGACAATTTACGGACTTTTCATAAATGGAAAAACTACGAGACCATCTTGAAAAAACACAGTTTAATAGTTTACCCTCGTCTACTAACTGAAGGCGAAAAATCTGAATCTATTCCTCCTCCTATTCGTCCAGAAATATATGACCACCCCAATGTAAATATGATAAATGCTCCAATTATGAAGGTTTCAGCGAGCTTTATTCGAAGGGCGATAAAAGAAAAAAAGGATGTTCGTTATCTATTAACTGAGCCAGTGTTTAAATATATTCAGGAAATGCACTTTTATGAATAAAGGCTTACAACAAAATAAACGAGCTAAATCTTCAATTTTAAATTATCTCTTGCCTCTTTAAATAATAATTCTCGATTATCAGGATGTGCGATGTTAATTAGAGCTTTTGCCCTTTCGCTGCAATTGATTATAAATTAACCGCAGAAAAAAAGCAGGTCACCGTTTAATCTTAGTGTCTTCAAAGGCCAACATTACATACAACAGAGAGGTGAGCGACAAAGCGTTAATGGACTGGGCTTTTCTAATACCTTCAGGCCAAAGAAGAATTACAACTTTTACTTTTGATGTTTTCTTGATAAATCATAATCCAGTTTATTCCAACAATGTTCGTTGTTGGTAAACTTTTCTTTCCACAACAGATTTCAATTGTCTTCCACTTTGTGTAATCATATAAGAATTGGTGGGGTAGGCTTTCTTTTTTCTTTTTATTAGTTTTTTTTGATCTTTGGATAGAGCTCTTAAATCTCCTTTTACAAGCGCGTATTTATTACTGAATTCGGATTTTCCAACTAATTGTTTTTGGTACAATTTGGTTTTTTTTAGATTATCAATTATTTCAAAGTAAACTCCCTGAGTTGAGTTTTTTTCTTGAGTATACTGGTACAATGTGGCTTTAACGGTAATGTAAATGGCAACTTTTTGCGTTTTCCCATCGGCGGTTTTTCTTGTTTCGTAGCGGTCAATTATTTGTTTTTTTATCTCTGTCTTCTTAATGGTTTGTTTGTTGTCTGAAACCGAAACTTGATTGAAAGTACACACCACCGTATAGTCGATTTTTTGGTCCAATTTGTAATCATTCACAAACTCTATCCATTTACCTAATCTGTTGTTATTAATATAGCTTAAATTCTCAAGATTAGTTTTTGTTTTTTCTGGAAGAGCTATATTTTGCTGAACATCCAACTGCAAGACAACTAATGATTTTCCTAGTGAAACGCAAACGTTCATCAAGGAGTCGAGGTCTGTAATATCACATTGATATTGAAGTGCCTTATTCCAATTTGAATAGGCATTTTGGTAATTTAAACGATCGTTTGTTTGCATTTTTTCTTCAGAAATATCCGCAAAATTGGAACACATTTTATCATGAGCAAATTGCATCTCTCGTATTGGCACTCTGGATAATATTGGCGTTTTCACATTGGCTTGTTCAAGTTGTAAATCCCGTCTTTTCATTTTAGAATAAACCTTATATATCATTTCTAAAGAAGAAGTTGTTTCTTCCATTTCTCGCAATGATTTAAGGTTTTCCAGATCTTTTTTTTGTGCCAGTCCATGTGCCTTTAAAATGTTTTTTTTGGCAACTGCATCATTTGGTGTCTTTGATAATTTTTGAATTCCCTTTCGGATAGCTTGATCGTATTGTCCATTTTCTATTAGTTCGTCTACTCTTGCACAAGAGGAGAGTAAAAGACCAATAATGAAAATAAAAAAGTATTTAAACATTGTTTTTTTTTGGGTTGTCAAATGATGGAAGTGCTTCAAAAGTGAATTTATTTTTCGAATAATGTTTCAATACTTGAGGTAATAGTGTTTTTAAAGTTTTTTCCGCTTTAATGCTATCGTGAAAAACAAGAATACTTCCAGGTTTAGTATATTTCAAAACATGTTTAAGGCAGCTTTGAGAACTTAAATTTTCATTGAAGTCACCTGTTAATACATCCCACAAAACCACTTTCATGTGCTCGCTAATCGCGGATGTTTGACGGGTTTTTATCTTACCATAAGGTGGCCTAAAAAAAGCTGCAGGATACACTTCTTGAAATTCGTCTATATTTTGATAGTAAATTTCAGCCTTAGTGTTCCAACCATTTAAATGATTGAAAGTATGGTTCCCGATTCGATGGCCGTTTTTATGAAATGTATCAATAAAATGATTAAAATTCTTAAGGTTTTCACCTACACAAAAAAAAGTTGCTTTAGCATCAAATTTGTCCAATTCTTCTAAAACCCACTTCGTAATATCTGGATGTGGACCATCATCAAAAGTTAGATAAAGTTTCTTTTCCACTCGGGGTAAGTGGAAAAGAACTTTTGGAAAAAGTTTTGCAATTGAATCAGGAGTATGGTAAAGTAACACTTTGTAAAATTACCACACAATTTGAACTATTAGAATAATTCTAAATCAAGTTATTATTGAGGTTTGCCTGAAAACACAGCTTCTAAACGTTTAAAATCTTCTTCTATTTGAGCTGTTAATTCATCCTCCGGCAAATATTGTTTTGTCATTAAATTTACTCGATACAAGATTGAAACAGATTGTTGAGAATTGTTTTTCAAAGATCCATATTGGTCCTTTTTCATGCTCATATAATAATCTGCTTCTTGAGTATATGCTTCTGCCATGTTGGCCATGATTTTTTTACCTTTTTCACTTTCACCAAGTTTAAAATACAATTCAGCAATAGGTAACATAAAATAATTGTAAGGCACATTGTGTGCGGGCATCTCTTCTAAGCATTTATCAAGAAGTTCAATAGCTTTATCGTTTTTCCCATCGCGCATTAATTGTTCAGCACAACGAGCAAAATTATTTCTCAAATTCATACACATCCTGAGTATGTCGTGATTTACATAAACGTCTTTGCCTTTTACATTTCCATATTTAAAATTGTTCATCAAATTTTCATACATTATCGTACTGTTTACATATCCAGTTTGACCATCAGGGCTACTAGCCTTAAATGGTACTAAACGATAAGCTAATCCTTCTAACTGAAAATAATCTTTTAACCCCAAGTAAGCATCATCACCTGTAGTAATCGCAAAATAAACAGGGCGATCCCAATTGAAATTTGCCAAAAGATCTAACATTAAAATATCTTTTTTAAGTAAGAAGTTTTTAGTAATGCTCCAGTTTATTTCAGAAAGAACATCTTTTGCTCTTTCAGGAGGAACAGTGCCATTACTTAGTACTTTTTGAGTATCAACTTTCAAAGAATAAAGTTTTGTAGGGGAGTAATTCATCTCTTTGTTATTACCCATTCTTGCCTTGTTTTTATCATTGGTGATAAACTGGACAATTCGTTTTACATCTACATGTTCTTTTTTATCGTTTCTATCAATTACAGGAACGTAATCTCTAGTTCCTTGGCGGTATTTCGGCTCTGGAATGGTAAACGGAGCAGGTTTGGAATCGTAAGCCGCTCTTCTCATCTGATTAATGTACCAATCGGTATTAAGTAAACTTAAATTTACAACTCGAACATCTGTTCTATACTCTTCAACTTCCTGAGCATACCAAAGAGGGAATGTGTCATTATCTCCATTCGTAAATAAAATCGCATCCTTATCACAACTGTCAAGATACATTTTCGCGAAATCTAAAGCAGTAGTTCTGTTAGACCGATTGTGATCGTCCCAGTTTTCACTTGCCATTATACCTGGAACAGCCGCAAGCAATATTATAGTTGCTAAACTTCCAGCGATAACTTGTTGTCCCTTCATTTTATCGGTAATGAAACTTATTATTCCCATTACCCCTAAGCCTATCCAAATAGTAAAAGCATAGAATGAACCTGCGTAGGCATAATCTCTTTCACGTGGTTGAAATGGATATTGGTTTAGATATAGAATAATTGCCATTCCGGTAAAGAAAAATAAGAGGGAGACCAAAACAAAATCTCTTTTGGAACGATTGAACTGGAAAAACAAGCCGATTAATCCCAATAAAAATGGCAACATATAATACGTATTCCTTGCTTTATTATTCGTTAAGAAGGAAGGTAAGTCTTTTTGAGAGCCCAAGCGAGCTTCATCCAAAAAGTCAATTCCACTAATCCAGTTGCCATCAATGGCATTTCCATGACCTTGAACATCACTTTGTCGTCCAGCAAAGTTCCACATAAAGTATCGGACATACATCCAATCTACTTGATGCCTAAAAAAGAAGGTGAGGTTTTCCCCAAATTTTGGTTTTTTAATAGTTTTTGTTTCGCCGCCAACTCTATATTTTATGGCTTTTCCTTTGTATCGAGACCAATTTTTATATGCTCCAATATGTCGTCCTTCTTGGCTCCACATTCTAGGAAAAATGGTCATAAATTCTTTAGCGTAATTTGGAACAGAACCTTTTTTATCATCGGAAACGATATATTCTCCGTTTTCTAAATCTCTAAACCATTGCTCTTTTCCGTCTTTGTATGGGTTTTGGTTATCTAACGGTGTGTTGAAGTAATGTCCATAAGCCAAAGGTTGCGCTCCGTATTGCTCACGATTAAGGTAGGACAAAAGGGAGAACATATTTTCAGGATCATTTTCATCCATTGGAGGGTTTGCATTGGATCGAACTACAACCATGGTATAAGACGAGTAACCAATTATGATTACTGTCAAGCAAAGAAGGCCAGTGTTGACTTTCTTCATGTCTATTTTAGGAATAAGCACGAAAGCTGCTGTAATTGTAGCTGCTGCTGCTAGCCCCATAGTATGAGTAGAGCCAATAAGAAATGCCAAAATAACAAGAATTCCTAGTAAAACCCATTTGCTGGTTTGTTTATCGTGAGTCAATTTAATTCCAAAAATAATAGCGCCAAACATCAAGATGCCATAAAGTAAAAGACCGGAATTAAATGGAAGTCCAATTTCGTTTACGAAAAGAAGTTCAAAATTCCCAGCCATTTCTACAATACCCGGAATCAATCCAGTTTGAATAAAACCAAGAATTACTACAGAAACTAAAAATGTAATTATAGTTCCTTTAATATTCGGCTCGTGTTTTTTGAAATAATAAACGAATGCAATGGTTGGAATGGCAAGCAAATTTAAGAGGTGAACGCCAACAGACAAGCCCATTAAGTATGCAATAAAGATGAGCCATTTGTCTGAATCTTTTTCGTCTGCAACCTGTTCCCAGCGTAAAATTGCCCAAAAAACAATTGCCGTAAAAAGAGAAGACATGGCATAAACTTCAGCTTCAACTGCTGAAAACCAAAATGTATCACTAAACGTGTATGCTAATGATCCAACTATAGCAGAACCGATAACAGCAACGGTATGTCCCGTATTCCAATCTTCATTCGACTTCTTCACAATCTTTTTTCCAAGAGCGCTAATGGTCCAAAATAAAAACAGAATGGTAAATGAACTTGACAACGCCGAAATTAAGTTCACCATATAAGCGGCTTGGTCCGGAGCGGTCCACATGGAGAAAAAACGACCAATCATTAAAAATAGTGGTGCCCCTGGAGGATGGCCAATTTGTAACTTGTAACTACAGGCAATAAATTCGCCGCAATCCCAAAAACTCACTGTGGGCTCCATGGTTGTTACATAAACGAATGTTGCAATTGCGAAGACCAACCAGCCTCCAAATATGTCTAATTTTCTGAAATTCATATCTTTTTATTATGGTGCGAATTTAATTAATTGAGGAAATATAAATATTTGTTTTTTTACCTTTATTTTTTTCTATTTTTGCACTCTGAAAATTGTCCCATGGTGTAATTGGCAACACGTCTGTTTTTGGTACAGAAGAGTCTAGGTTCGAGACCTAGTGGGACAACTAAAGAATAATCGAAAACCCTTAATTCATAATGAGTTAGGGGATTTTTGTTTGCGGCATAATGCATCTTGGGTCGGATTTTGGGTCTGTATATTATGTTTTCAATATAAATCACTTCAATTATAATAACGGTAAGTCTTAAAAAAGTTCGCTTTTATAAATTATTATTCATCAGAATTGAACGCTGCGAAGCTATAAATAACAACAACCGTTCTACCAGATAAGTATCTTAATTTATTAATTGTACTTTTATTGATTAATTTTATTAAAATAAACAGGGCGATCCCAATTGAAATTTGCCAAAAGATCTAACATTAAAATATCTTTTTTAAGTAAGAAGTTTTTAGTAATGCTTCAGTTTATTTCAGAAAGAACATCTTTTGCTCTTTCAGGAGGAACACTGCCATTACTTAGTACTTTTTGAGTATCAACTTTCAAAGAATAAAGTTTTGTAGGGGAGTAATTCATCTCTTTGTTATTACCCATTCTTGCCTTTTTTTTATCATTGGTGATAAACTGGACAATTCGTTTTACATTTACATGTTCTTTTTTACGTATATTTAACGTTAAACAATTTAAAAAATTATGAAGAAATTAACTCTAGCATTATCAATTTTAATAGGAACATCAATTCAAGCTCAACAAATTCCAAATGGAGGTTTTGAGAATTGGATTCAAGAATCTTACGGAGAAGAGCCTGCTAATTGGGGTGAATTCAACTTACAACTATTTAACTCGATAATTCCCGGCATCATAGATGGTACGATTATTAAGTCTCAAGATGCTTATTCTGGAACTTACGCTATGGAGTTAAGGTCAAAAGCATTATCTGGTATGCTAACGGATACGATTGTACCCCTTGTAATGTTAAATTTAAAAAATAGTAATCTTGATTCTGCGAAAATGAAAATTGATGGCACTTTACTTTCATTATCTGGGCATATTAAGCAAGACCTAGTAATCGCCGATAGCAATTTTACTTCTATATCTGTGTTGGTTTATTCAGATGGTAGTATTACTGGCATTGGCGCTATAGAGTTTGATATGGACATTGTCGATTACACAAGTTTTGATATCCCAATATTATATTTTGGCGGTATTGCCGGAGATTCTATTGAAGTATGGATTGCTGCTGGTAATAGCAATGCTCCTGTTCCTGGAAACATAATGTTATTAGATGACTTTGAATTGCATTATCTGACAGCAGCAGCTTTAGAAGAAACTAATAGTTCGGAAATTAGTGTATATCCAAATCCTTTTAATGACCAACTGATCATTGAATTACAATCCTCAAGCAGCAAGGAATTTAAAATATATTCCATACTTGGCGAAATGGTGCTAAAAGGAAGTGTAAATTCTGACATTAATACAATCGATTTATCAAATTTACCTCCGAATATCTATTTCTTAAAAATAGAAAAGCAATCTATTAAACTGATAAAGCAAAATTAGATAAAGAGAAACCTTTATTTGGAAGTGAATTTGGCAGGCCGGTTGCAACTTTTTATATGAATACGTGAATCTATAGATCTCAGTATTTACAATAATCATTCAAATAGTTTTGATTAGCTTTGCTACAAATGGGATAATTCATAAATAAAATGGTAAATTTTAATATAGCCAAAAATTAGCAGCCATGAATAACTCCAACTGAATTAATAGTCCAATTACTTGGACCAGGAGAAAAATCATCCTTAAGTAAACTAACTTGAGAAAAGGAAGAATAGCTCGCAAAAGCAATAATAGTCATTGATATAAATATTCTCATAACAATTTGTAATGGTTAATAAAAGTAAATATATATTTGTTCATATTGAAGTTCAATGTTTGGTAACGGTTTGGCTATAACTACAATTTTATAAACCCTACTTCAAATGTAACGAATCTAAAGGATTAAGTAATAGCCTAGTATTAAACCTAAAGCTCTTTATTGACCTTAATAACCCTCATTATCCCCCTCTATACTAGGTTTAAAAACGGGGGTGATTTGTGTTTTTCACTATAAACAATAGGTTTGTTTTCCCATAATAAACTAATTCGTGATACTGCTTTCCCCAATTGCTAATAACCCTCTTTTAGGAAAAAGTTCAAAAAAAACCACCTTAGAAAATCTAAGGTGGTTTGCAATAAAAAGTATATCAATATACTATTGTATTGTAATAGGCTGAACTAAAGTAGCTTCATTTCCAGCATCATCAATAGCTTTAATACGAAATTCTGCAGCATTATTTAAACTAAAAGAATTATCAGGGAATTCAAAAATTAATTTTGAGTCCTTGTACAATTTTGAATCTGACATGTCTTTTTTCAAAACAGTAATTGTCTTTATCATTTCTTTTCCACCTTCTTTATTCCAAAGTTCAATTGTATATGAGCTTAGCCCTTCGTTATCAGAAGCTTCAACCTCTAACTGGTTTGGAAACCCTTTGTCAAGTTTAGTACCAAAGGGTAATTTAACAACTATAGCTTTAATCTTAGGCTTCTCAGTATCTCCAGCAACAATTGTTACAGCAGAAGTAACTTCAGTAGAAACATTTCCAGCGGCATCCGTAGCAGTAAGAGAAACAGAATGAGCACCAGCCATGCCAGTAGTATTCATTGTCATATTCACAGCAGCTTCTTTTCCAGAAACAACAATAGTTGTATCTCTAACGGCATTAGCACCACTCATTAGTTTTAAATTATACGATTTCAAATTAGTTTCATCTGTTACTTTAGCGGTAATTACAAAATTATCACCAGCTTTTAAACTAGAACCACCAACTGGGGAGGAAATAGTTGCAATAGGTTTTGTTGTATCAGAAGTAGGAGTTGGAACTGGATCTTCATCTTTTTTACAAGCTCCAAAAACTATGTTTCCCGCAACCATAAACATTAATAACTTTTTCATATTTTTTAGTTTTTATTAAACAATAAAATTATAAATTTTTTAATCGCTCTAACGCTTTTTCAAAGTAAAGGTTAATTTTCATTCAGATTACATGGTTAAAATGACTTAAACAAAGGGTGGCAATTAGAATGGCCTTAGATAGAACAATTCTAGACAAACCCTATATAAACTACTATAAATCAAGTGTATGACTTTATCATAAGGCTGGTTGGATGGTTAATGACTGCGACTCCACTATGCGCTTAAGCACTTAGAATAGAACATTTCATAGTTTTAAACTAATACTGAAGATTCGAAACTAAGGCATAGCATATTCAATTTATTATTTAGAAACATTCTATATAATAAAACGATGACAATTCTGTGACAATACAAATAGGCTTACAAATCATCTTTGCGCGCACATGAAAGCATTCCATTGTATAACACTCACTCATAAAAACATCGGAATTGACCGCATTGGTGATTTTCATATAGCTCTTGAAAACCAAGAGAATAGGCTTTCTGTATTAAAAAAAATAGGTATAAGTGAACTTCTTTTTTTAAGTACTTGCAATCGTGTGGAATTGTGGATTAGGACTGAAAAAAAAGGGACTAAAGAATTTATAAAGGAGATTCTTTACAGCCTTTACCCAAAATTTACTGCTGAACAATTAGAATTTGGCGTAAAACAAGCAATTGTACATTCTCACATTGGAGGAGTTAATCATGCATTTCGAGTAACGTCTTCCTTAGAGTCGTTAGTTATTGGAGAACGTGAAATTTTAAACCAGTTTAGAGATGCCTATCACTTTTGCCGTGACGCTGGTTTTACAGGAGACTTTATACGCCTATTGTACAAGAAAACTGTAGAAGTAGCCAAACGAGTGTACACCGATACCAATATTGCCACAAGGCCAGTTTCCGTAGTTAATTTAGCTTACCAACTTTTGAGATTAAATAACCCTCTTGAACATGCAAATGTTCTTGTAGTAGGTTCTGGTAAAACAAACCAAGCCATGATTAAAAAATTGGCTAAAGTTGGTTATAATAATTTCTCTATTTATAACAGAACATATAGCAACGCTATAAAATTATCTGAACTTTATGGTGGTAAAGCTTTCGACTTGAAAGATTTGAAAAACCACGATTCAAATGTTGATGTTTTGGTTACTTGCACGAGCTCTGAGAATGCCATTATAGATTCTTCTATGGTAGATAATTTAATCAAGTCTAAAGGAGCTCGAAAAATAACTGTTATTGATTTAGCCGTCCCTGCTGATGTTTCTAAAGAAGTTCAGAAGGATAAAAGAATAAAATACATTGCGATAGAAGACCTTAAAGAAATTGCAGCTAAAAATATAGAAGCACGAAAAGGCGACTTAGAAAAATGTGAGGCAATTATTGATAATGGGCTTAGCGAATTTGAGAGCCTACATAAGGCTAGACAAGTTGAAATTGCAATGCGAAAAGTACCACAAGAGGTTAAAGAAATTCGCAAACGTGCCATAGAAGTAGTTTACGCAAAAGAAGTAGCAAAATTGGATGCTACTTCACGAGAAACTTTGGAAAAGGTTCTTTCTTTTGTAGAAAAGAAATACGTGAGCGCTCCAATGCGTATGGCAAAAGAAATTTTGCTTCAAGATTAAAATTTACACCATTGAAAATAAAAATTGGTACCCGTGGAAGCAAATTAGCTCTTTGGCAAGCGAATGAAACTAGAGAAAGGCTTCAAAACCTCGGCGTAGAGGTTGAAATAATCATCATTAAAACCCAGGGAGACAAAATCCAGCATTTGAGTTTTGATAAAATGGAGGGCAAAGGATTTTTCACGAAAGAAATTGAAGAAAAACTCCTTAATTGCGAAATTGATTTAGCCGTACATTCTCATAAAGATTTAGAAACACAGCAGCCAGATGGATTAAGTATTGTAGCCGTTTCTGAAAGGAAAGACCCATCTGATATTTTGTTAATTAAACGGAGTAATGTAGATGAAGGCCAAATTTTCAACTTGAAAAAGAATGCCGTTGTGGGAACTTCTTCCGCGCGGAGAAAATCACAGCTACTTTTTTTTAGACCCGATTTACAAATAATAGATCTGCGTGGCAATGTGCCAACCAGAATTAACAAACTAAGAACCGAAAACTACGACGCAATAATGCTTGCTAGTGCCGGAGTTGAAAGGCTTAAATTGGATGTTAGTGATTTGCACTCCGAAAAACAAGACCCAAAAGAGTTTATACCAGCGGCAGCTCAAGGAGTTTTAGCTTGGCAAACACGAAAAGAAGATACCGAAATCATAAGAATTGTTCAGGAATTAAACAACGAAGATGTGGCCAAACGCATTGAAATAGAACGTGGAATTTTAAAAGCCTGCAATGGCGGTTGTCAACTTCCACTTGGTGTGTTTTGTGAGGGAAAGAATGATTTTGATTTGTGGGTGTCTCATGCTACAGATTTAAACTCTGAGCTCAAACGTTTTCATTTAAACGGAAACGATTCCGGGAAACTGATTAATGAAGCAATGAATATAATAAAGGGCGAAAAAAAAAAGTTTTAATAACCCGTGAACTTGATTCTAAAGGAGTTTTTTGCCGTACTTTAATCCAAAACGGATATGAAGTTAGCGGAATTCCGCTCATAGATTTTGTTCCTGTTTCATTTTCTTTACCTCTTTATTATAAATGGGTTTTCTTCACTTCTCCAAATGCGGTTAACCAATTTTTTTCATTAATAAATCTGCCTGAATTAGGTAAAAAGAAAATTGCATGTTTGGGTGTTGGCACTGCAAATGCTTTGAAGAAATTTAATGTTGATTCTGATTTTATGGGCAAAAAGGAAATTGGACGAGTTGCAAAAGAATTCGCGGAAGTCATAGGGGAAGAAAAGGTTCTTTTCCCAGGAGCAAAAAATGGCAAACGAAGTGTGCAGAAAATACTTCAAGAAAGCCAAGTAATTGATTTACCCATTTACGAAACACAATTAAAAGATCTTGTTTTTCAGGAAACATTTTATTCGGTTGTGTTCACCAGCCCCTCAAACGTTAGGGCATTTTTTAATTCTGGAAACACATCTTCCTCTTTTCAAAAGGCAATAGCCATAGGAAAAAGTACTGAAATGGAGTTGCTGCAAAATGGAGTAAAACCAGTTTTGGCTAATAGTTATTTAGAAGAAGATTGGTCGGATGCCGCAATATCTTCTTCTTTTTGAGAAGAATTTATATTCGTCTGTATCCGAATGGACTCTTGGTGAACCAATTCTAAAAACTCAGCAATAAATATTTTATCGATATTCAGTTTTTCTCCCAATTTGTTTCTAGAAGCTAAAATTTCGTTCCAGCGTTCCAATTGAAAAACAGAAATATTTTCACTTAGCTTGTATTCACCTATTTGCTTGACAAGGTCCAACCTCGAAGCAAGTGTACTTAATAAATCCTCATCTATTTTATCCATTTGGGACCTTAACTCCTCTAACTGGCTTATTACCAGCTGATTTTTGGGGGTGGCTTTGCGGACTACCAAGTTTGAAACAAGAGCAATATAATCTTCTGGAGTAAGCTGTTGTTTTGGGTCGCTAAGGGCACTACTAGGGTCGGGATGAACTTCAATCATTAAACCAGCCATGTTTAAATCAAGAGCTTTTTGGGCAACAATGGGAACCAAACTTCTTTTACCAGCAATATGACTGGGGTCGCAAATAATTGGTAAATCCGGAAACCTTCTCTGAAGTTCTATAGGAATGTTCCACATGGGCAAATTGCGGTATTCGGAACTCATAAACGAAGAAAAACCACGATGCACTCCGGCAATATTGGTAATGCCTGCTTTTAAGAAACGTTCAATACTACCTTGCCATAAATCAATATCAGCATGAATTGGGTTTTTAATTAATACCGCTACATCTTCAGCTTGTAGTACTTCAACAATTTCTTGAATTGAGAATGGATTAACCGTTGTTCGAGCACCAATCCAAATATTTTGAATGCCGTGTTCTAATGCTTTTTGGGCATGTTGTACCGTAGCAACTTCAGTTATTACAGGTAAATCAAATTCATTTTGGATTTCGCTTAACCATTGTAAGCCTTTTTCGCCAATGCCTTCAAAAGAGTTCGGGCGAGTTCTTGGTTTCCAAATTCCCGCTCTTAACAAAGAAACGGCATTAGCTTTTTTAAGGGAAGCCGCTACAGTTCTTAATTGCTCCTTTGACTCTGCACTGCAAGGTCCGGCAATTAAAATGGGTTTGGCTAACTTATTTAACTCAACTTTTTTCAAGGCAACTATTTAGCCCACAAAACTAGACCTTCTATTGCTCCACCTTCAGAAATTGCTGGTACATTTTTTTGTTTTCTATAGATAGTTCTAACCAATACATTCCAGACGGAAGATCAGATAAATCAAAAATAAGAGATTTATTAGATTCACCAGTGAAAACAACTCGACCCACTAAATCGCGAATTTTAGCAGGAGCATCCAATTCTTTATCTCCATCTATTTCGAGATTTATAAGGGCAGAACTTGGATTCGGGTATACTTTAATCCCAATATTATTGGATTTAATTTCAACTACATCTGTTGTATCTTTTGGCTTAGGAGGAGCAACAATATTTCCTCCATCTTTTAAGAGAACACTAATTCCACCACTTTTTTGACCAATCATAAAATCTAATTTATTATCACCCGTAATGTCTCCTAAAGTAATGGCCAGGTCAGTTGTATAATGGTATACGCTACCTGCTTTATTAACAGGGTTAATTCCAGTAGAGTCTATGCCGGTATACTGAAAAAGGTAGCCATTAGAGGTGCCTACAAATATTTTTCTTTGAGTTTTCACATCCGTAATGCTATCCAACGGTTTTCCATTGCTGTCTAAATCTGCAATTACAATAGACATATTTCCAAATCCTAATTCATTGAAGTGAGAAATTTCTGCCCAATCTAAAATTGCTTTGCTCGGGTCATAATGAGGTTTAGTTTTGGTGCCAATATTTTTCACCAGTTTTATATAGGACATTTGAGAGCCAATAAGTAAATCTAATTTCCCATCATTGTCCGTATCAAAAAGGAAAGGGCGAATGCTTTTTCCAAAGGATAAAGAATCAAAAGAAGTAGATTTATGAACCAGTTTCATTGAATCGCCTGGAGAAGCTGCTATATTTTCATAATAAAGAATTTTACCTCTATCCGTTCCAATAAATAAGTCTAAATCGCCATCACCATCTACATCACCAGAAGTAGGATACAATCCAGTGTCTTGACTTTGAGGAAGAAGTAAATAATCTCGAGTAATAAATTCGAATTTAGGATTCGTTTTTGTTCCAATATTTTGATAATAGCTCAATCTACTTTCATGAACCATTGATTGTGTCCAAACACCAAAACTACCAACTAAAATATCGTTCAAGGAATCTCCATTAATATCAATTAGTAATGGAAAGGCGTTGCTTCCAACTTCAATCATTTCGCCAACTAAAAAGTTCTTTTTTTCTAGCTCAAAATTTGGGCATTGGGTAGTTCCTTTGTTTCCATACATATGAATGTTGTCGTAATTGCTGAATTGCGAAACGGCATTAGGAGCTACAATTAAATTTTTAGTGCTGTCATTATCTGCATCAATATAAAACGCCCCAGGAAAATAGCTGACATCAGCAGGCACATCATAAGAAGGAAAAGAAGTATCCTGTTTAGTGATTTTTGCCGATCCCGTAAAACCAGTATTGTATCCCATTACCAATTTATTAAAAGATACATCTCCTATTAAAATGTCAATTTGTCCATTGCAATCAAAATCGCGCATAAGTAGAGTCGATCCCTCATGCCTGACAACACTTCGGCCTCTTTGATTCAGTTTTGGAGCCTTTCCTTTACAAACCCCAAATTCTAAATGAAAATCAAAATAGTTTTCTGCAAATCCGCCCCAACACAAGTCAGTCAGGTCAAAAAGTAAACTATCGTTATGCCCATACTTATTTTTACTCGAATTTTTATACAAAAACAATGAATTCGAAGAACTACCGTAGGCTATGATGTCCATGTCACCATCATGATCCACATCTACTAATCCGGGTATGTCACTCGATAAATTGAAAACATTGGTATAAATAAACCCGGGGTTTAAATTGAATTTTGTAGTAATATAATCCACTCGTTTAGCGCTATCGTATGGGCTTTTAAATAATATTGGTTCAAATGAAATGTCTTTTGGAAGTGTGCCAGTTGAAGTATTCTTTAATACTCTAATATCACCTAAATCTGAAGTCGAGAACAAATCTTCTTTTCCATCTTTATTAAAATCTACCATTAATGCCCAATTGGTCATTTTCGGAAACCTACTTTCATATTCTGGTACATGTTTATAAGCTCTTATTCCTTTTTTGCCGGTGTTCATAAAAACTCTTGGCGAAGCATGGTCTTTGTCAAAAATAAAAAGATCCATCCATCCATCTTTATTAATATCCCATTCGGTAAATTGTGCGTTATTGAGTCCGCCTGCCCATGGATTTGTCATGGTATCTCCTCTTTCTATAACAACAATTGAATCGTATCGTCCGTAATCGGAAACAGTAACCTGCGCCAATAATTGAAGAAAGGGTAGTAATGCTAGGATTAACAAAGAAATTCTAAGGTCTAAAATTCTAGTACTTTTTGTTAAACACATAATTATTGAGTTTTTAGTAAAGACGCTTAATAATATTAATAGTTGCCTGAATATTTTCAGCTCTTCAAAGTAACAAAGGGTTTTGTGCAATGTTATATTTATTGATGAATTAATAATGAGTATTTGCAAATTTAGATTTTCAATACAGAAAAGTGTGTGACAAAGTTCATGTATTGTGTACCAATTTTTTATTCTTTCTGCATACTTTTTCTACGATGGATTCTTAAATTAAAATCATTTTTCTAGAATAGTTACGACTAGACAGTATTAAAACTCTCACGTCCGATTATCTACAAATAAAACAGGCTTGCGGCTCATTTCTGGAAACTGCATTTGATTAATTTTATCAATAGGTAAAAACGCAATTTTAGGCGTTACTCGCAACTTAGCGCGAAGAGCTGTTTTTAATTCGTGCTCAAACATATCAGAATGGGTTTTACTTCCAATATGAATCAATAATTCATCCGTTCCAATATCGTTAGTGTAAGCTTCAACCACAAAGTTTTCTACTCCTTTTATACGATTAAGGATATCATATATTGCAGGAGGATAAACCGTTGTACCCTT